>JBBQRT010000008.1:0-72616 GCA_038214505.1 Phycisphaerales bacterium
GTCGAGCCGCGACCGTTGGCTGGGCGGCACGGAGCGGCGGCGGCCGGAAAACAACTTCGCCGAGGCCGTCAAGGTGCCGACGATCGGCGAGCCGGGGGCGAAGTTCGACTACGGACCGTCGCACTTCTATGCGTTCGGCGAACTGCTGGAGCGGAAGCTGCGGGCCAAGGCCGACGCGGACCCGTCGTTCACACTCGACACCTTCGAGGCGTACATGCGGACGAAGCTCTTTGAGCCGATCGGGTTGAAGGTGTTCCGGATAGGGAAGGACTCGGCAGGCAAGCAGAACCTGCCGGGCGGCGCGATGCTCGTCGCAAGCGAGTGGGCCAAGCTCGGGCAGCTGGTTCTTCAGCAAGGGCGGTGGCCCGGCCCGGGCGGGGAGATGCGTGCCGTGGTCGGCTGGGATGCGCTCGGCCAGTGCTTCGAGCCGTCAGCGGCCAATCCGGCCTATGGCCTGACCTGGTGGCTGCCAAGCGAGGGCAACCCGGAGCTCTCGCTGGTCGCCGACGGTCCGATGGGCGCGCTGCTCAAGCGGCGTGCCGCGGCGACGCCCAAGCGGCCGGTGGCAGAGCTCGACGGTAAGCCGGCGACGGTGTGGATGGCCGCGGGGCTCGGGAAGCAGCGGCTGTACGTGCTGCCGCAGCACAACATGGTCGTCGTGCGATTCGCCGAGGCGACCGCGGCCGGCCGGAGGTACGACGACCGGGAGTTTCTGCGGCCGCTGCTGGATCAGCCCGCCGGATCAAAGTCAGTCGTCACGCCGCGTTGAGCTCGAGGGCCTGCTCCTGGTCCTCGAGGCTCTGGGCGATGGCCATAAAGCGCTCCTCGCAGGCGAGGAACGTGGCGACGATCTTCGGGTCAAAGTGCGTTGCGGCGCCGCTGAGCAGCGCCGCGCGGGCGGCCTCGTGGGTCATGGCGGGCTTGTAGACGCGGCGGACGCGGAGGGCGTCGTAGACGTCGGCAACCGCGAGGATCCTGCCGGCCAGCGGGATGTCCTCGCCGGCGAGCCCGCGTGGATAGCCCGAGCCGTCCCACCGCTCGTGGTGGCACCACGCAACGTCGCGGGCCATCTCCAGAAAGCGGACCTCGGGGAACTCGGCGAGCGCGGCCTCGAGCGTGCGCTTGCCGATCTCCGTGTGCGTCTGCATCACCCGCATCTCCTC
The DNA here is from genome assembly GCA_038214505.1 of Phycisphaerales bacterium. Taxonomy (GTDB): domain Bacteria; phylum Planctomycetota; class Phycisphaerae; order Phycisphaerales; family UBA1924; genus UBA4658. The sequence continues at coordinate 1,164 of JBBQRT010000008.1, forward strand.
CGGCGAGAGCTTGCCGACCTTGAGCAGGATGGCGTCGGGGATGCCCACCTTGCCGATGTCGTGCAAGGGGCTGGTCATGTAGATGTTGCGGACAAACTCCACGTCGACCTCGCTCGAGAACTCGGGCTGGCCCATCAGATGCTCGGCGAGAACGCGGCAGTACAGCCGCACCCGCTCCAGGTGCGAGCCGGTGTCGGCGTCGCGGCTCTCGGCGAGCTTGGCCATGCCGAAGATCATCAGGTCTCGCGTCTCCAGCGAGGTGATCCGCTCGGCCACGCTTAGGCGAACAGAGAGCTCCAGCGGATCGAACGGCTTGATCAGAAAGTCGTCGGCGCCGGCCCTCAAACCCTCGACCAGGTCTTCGCGCGAGCCGCGAGAGGTGAGCAGAATGCAGTAGACGTACCGGCCCATGTCGCGGCTGCGGATCGCGCGGCAGAGCTCCGGCCCGCTCATGCCAGGCATCTCCCAGTCGGAGATCAGCACGCGGGCCCGGCCGGCCGCGAGAAGCTCCGCGGCCTTCAGTCCGTCGTCCGCGGCGTGCACCTCGTGCCCATCGGCCAGAAGCGACTCGCGGAGAAGTTCGAGCGCGATCGGATCGTCGTCGACCACCACAATGTTCATGACAGCTTCTCCGTTGTCTGTGCATCCGACTCCAGCGTCGCGACCGCGCCGGCGAAGCCCCGCTCGAAGCCTGCGGCCTCGCGGATCAGGCCTGCGCGCGCGAGGGTCGCCCCCTCGGCATCGCCCGCTCCGGTGGCGAGCTCGAGCTCGGCCGCCGCGGCGGCGATGCCCTTCGCGCCCACGCTCGCGGACGATCCCTTGAGCGAGTGGGCCATGCGGGCGCCTCTGGGCAGGTCCGAGTTGGCAAGCGCAGCATCAAGGTCGGCGAGCGTCGCCCGCAGAGCCGCGCGGAACTTGCCCAGGATGCCGACCATGAGCGACACTTTGCCGCGGCAGCGACGACGCAGATCGTCGAGGTCGAGCACCCGCTGCTCGGCGTCGATGCCAGCGGCGTCGGCCGATGGTTCGGCGGTTCGAGCTACTGCCCGGGTCGCCTCTGCATCGGACAAAGGGCAGAAACGCTCGATCACAGCGATAAGCAGGTCCGGGTCCAGAGGCTTGGTGACGTAGTCGTCCATGCCCGCGACGAGGCACCGGTCGCGGTCCGAGGCGAGCGCGTTGGCCGTCAGTGCGATGATGGGCATGCGTCCGCCGCCGCGACGGAGCACCCGGCCCTCCCCCTCGGCCCGGCGGATCTGCCGGGTGGCCTCGAAGCCATCGACATCCGGCATCTGGCAGTCCATCAGTACCAGGTCGTATTCGCCCGTCGCCGCCTGCTCGACGGCAACGCGTCCGTCGGGCGCGATTGTCGTCTGGAATCCGGCCTCGGCGAGCAGCTCCGTCGCAATAAGCTGGTTGATCTCGTTGTCCTCCGCCACGAGCACCCGGATGTTCCGGGCCGCCCGGGCCCGACGGGCCGCCCGCTTGGGCGGCGGGGTCGCCGGTGCCGCGCGGCGGCAGGCCGCGGTGGCCTCAACGATCGCGTCGAGCAGTTCCGAGTCGGAGACCGGCTTTCGGATCCAGGCCGCGGCGCCGGCGGCTCTAACGCGCTTGATGTCGAGCGAGGCCTCGGCACTCTCGTCGACCATCAGAAGGATCGCGGTTCGCGAGAGCGCCGGGTCCGACGCGATGCGGAGCGAGAACTCCAGCGCGTCGCCGACCGATTCGACCGAGAGCAGGACCACGTCGACGGGCCGACGGGTATCGGCGGCGGCCAAGATGGTCTGCACGGCCGAGTCGTCCGCCTGTCCAAGCTCGTTCCGGAGGCCCCAGGAGTCGAGCACCGCGCCCAGGTCGTCGCGCTCGGTGTCGGTGGCCGCGAGTGCGAGCACCCGGATGTCCTGGATGCGCCAGTTCGCGGCGTGCTGCGGGGACGCGTTGTTCTCGCCCATGCCCAGCGGGATCACGGCATAGAACGTCGAACCGCGTCCTTCCTCGCTGGCAACGCCGATCTCGCCGCCCATCAGCGAGACGAGCGACTTGCAGATCGCCAGCCCAAGTCCGGTGCCGCCGTAGCGTCGCGTCGTCGAGGCGTCGATCTGCGAAAAGCTCTTGAACAGTCGGTCGACGCGGTCCTGCGGGATGCCGATGCCCGAGTCCGAGACGGTGACGCGGATCTCGATGCGGTCGTCGAGCTGTCGTTCGGGTGTGACGCGAACGACCACGCCCCCTTCCTTGGTGAACTTGATCGCGTTGGAGACTAGGTTCAGCAGCACCTGCCGGAGCCTCGTCGGGTCGCCCCGGAGCACCAGCGGGAGCTGGGGAGAAACCTCGCACGACAGCGTGATCCCCTTCTCCTCTACGCGATGCGCGAACATATCGGTGACCTCGGCGCAGACGGCGCCGAGCGAGAAGCCGATGCACTCCAGCTCGACCGCGCCGGCGTCGAGCTTCGAGTAGTCCAGGACGTCGTTGATCAGCGCCAGCAGGGCCCCGCCGGAGGTCGTAGCCACCTGGCAGAATCGGGCCTGACGGGGCTCGAGCCCTGTTCGTTCGAGCAGCGAGAGCGCGCCGAGAATACCGTTCAGCGGCGTGCGGATCTCGTGGCTCATGTTCGCCAGAAACTCGCTCTTGGTCAGGCTTGCGGTCTCGGCCTCGACCCTCGCCCGGTCAAGCTCGAGCGCCTGCACTTCGAGCTCCCGGGCCTGAGCCTCGAGCTTGCGGTTGGCCTCGAGCGCCTGCGCGTTAGAGCGTGACAGGCGGTCGGCCGTCTCGCGGCGGGCGGTGATATCCCGATGCACCGCGAAGAACTGGACCACCCGGCCGTCCTCGTCGCGGATGGGCTCGAGTTCGAGCGACGCCCAGTATCGCCGGCCGTCCGGCGTTCGGCACGGCAGCTCGCCCCGGAAGCCCCGGCCGTCGCGCACGCAAAGGGCGAGCTGTTCGGCGGGCTGCTGGTCCTCGCCCTCGCAGACATACATCGGGAGGAACCCTGCGCCGCGAACCTCGTCAAGAGTGCGGCCGCTCAGGCGGGTGAACGCGTCGTTCACCCAGTCGATGCCGCCCTTTGCGTCTGTAAAGAACACCGCGTTATCGGTCTTGCTGGCCATCAGCGAGAGCTTTCTCGCTTCCCGCTCGCCGACTCGGACCGTCTGGATCATGGCGTCGGCCAGCCCTACGGCCCGGTTGTGCGTCTGGAAGACCAGCCACAGGCACCACGCACCGGCCAATACTACCGCGCCGACAGACAGGCTCACCAGGAACCAGAGCCCGCGGTATTGATCATCGGTCGAGAGCGTGAGGTCCGCGCGGAGTGCCCCCATGACGCGTTCCATTCCATCGGCATAACCGCGCTTCAGCGCCGCATACTCCTCGGCGTCGAGCGTCGCCAGCGCTGCAGCGCGGTCGCCGCGCGTCGCCGCTTCCATGCTCCGTTCCTCGATTGCGATCAGCGCGTCGTTCGTCCGGGCGATCAGCTCGCCGCCATGCCGGTGGTAGATCACCGGCGAGACAAGCGCAAGCTCCCGAAGCGTCTGCGAAAGCAGCGGGTCGTGGGCGAGGTAGCGAGAACGCCAGCGTGGGTCGCCAGTCTTCCCAAACAAGTACGCCGATGAGGTCAGGATCTCGTCAAGGTAGCGAATGCGTCCGGCCAGATCGGTGAGCCGTACGTCCTGATGACGGGAGCCGCCCATCTCTCGACGGACGTCGGTGAGCGTGAAGCCGATGGCCAGCAGCAGTGCGAGCGACGCCGAGAGCACCGTCGCCAAGGCGGCGATCGGCGGCCGAGGGCCAACGGGGCGGTTCTGGTCTTCGATGGTCGTGGGCATCCCCGAAGCAGATCGGACACCCGCACGGCGGAGTTTGCCCCTTGGGGCAGCCGACGGGCCATTGGCGTCGTTTGCCCGGCTTATCGGTCTGCGCGCCGATTCGTTCGATCCGGTCAACGATCGCTCATGCCCCACCCACCCGCCAACCTCCGCCTCTCGCGCCTGCTCGCCTCATTGCTGCTGCTGACATCCTCGCTCGCCGGGGCCTGCGGCGACCCGCCCGCTCCGGCTCGGACCACCCACCCGGCGGTTCCCACCACGACTATCCCTGCCCGCTCAGCCGCCGAGCCCGCAAGAGACCTGACGGTGGGGTTCTGGAACATCGAGTGGCTCGGCAAGCCCGGGAATCGTTCCGGCCCCGCGCGGGGCGTGGCTCAGAGCCCCGACGACATCGCCGATGCCATCATCGACAGCAAGGTGTCCCTGCTGGGCCTCGCGGAGATCGTCGCCCCGGAGCCGGGGCGGCCGATCCGGTCGCGGGAGCTCGAGGCCGTCGTAGATGTGCTCGCCGATCGCACGGGTCAGCGCTGGGAGTACTTGCTCAACCCCGGTCGCTCCGTCGGAGACCAGCTCACGGGGGTGCTCTGGAACTCGGCGGTCCTCACGGCCATGAACGCCTCCGGCGGGGCGTGGCAGCAGGGGCGCGACGCGGCGTGGGCGGTACCGGTCCGGCGCGGCCGGTCTGCGCAAGGCTCGGCCCTCTGGCACCGGCCGCCGAGCGCGATCAAGTTCTCCGCTGGCAAGGGCCTGACCGACTTCGTCGTAATCGTCCTTCACATGAAGGCGGACTACAACGGCGACTTCGCGTCCCATCGCCAGCAGGAGGCCCAGGCCCTTGCCGACGCGCTCCCCGCCGTTCGCGAGCAGTTTACCGACGCCGATATTCTGCTCATCGGCGATACCAATCAGATTGCCGATATCGAAGGGGCGTCGAAGGCGTTCGCCGCCGCAGGATTCACGGATTTGAACCCCGGCACAGCACGGACCAGCTGGCGTTCGGGCGGCATGGACCGGGCGTTTGTTCCCGGCGGGCGACCGGCGTTCGCCAGGCCGACGTTCACCGTTGCGAGCACCGCGTTCAAGCGTTCGCGGGGTCTGGACGATCGGGAGTTCAAGCGTCGGCTGAGCGACCACTTCCTCATTATCACAACCATCGGAGTCGTTCCGGACGACGACTGAGCGTCACCCGGCCCGTGCCCGAGCGGCCCGTGCGCCTACCCTCCGGCCCCAATCACAAGGCCTTTTACCGGAGAATCCCGCATGGAAACCACCCTCATCATTCTCAAGCCCGACGCGGTCCAGCGCGGCCTCGTGGGCAAGATCCTGTCCCGATTCGAGGACAAGGGCCTTCAGATCGTCGGCACCAAGCTCACGAAGATCCCCGTCGCCACCGCCGAGACGCACTACGAGGCCCACAAGGCCCGCCCGTTCTATCCCGGGCTTGTCAAGTTCATGACCGCAAGCCCGGTGCTGATCCTCGCCCTGCGCGGCAACGGCGCGATCACCATCGCCCGCAATCTGATGGGCGCAACGTTCGGCTCCAAGGCCGCCCCGGGCACGATCCGCGGCGACTTCGGCGTCAGCAACTCGTTTAACCTGATCCACGGCTCCGACTCGCCCGAGGCCGCCGAGCGCGAGCTCGGGCTGTTCTTCGCCAAGGGCGAGATCCAGGACTGGAGCCGGGCCGGCGACGCGTGGATCTACGACACCTCGAGCGGCAAGCCCGAGTGATCCAAACGCCCGCAACCTTTGCGCAACGAGAAGGGCCCCGCGTCTTGCACGCAGGGCCCTTTGCGTTGACAGATCAGAGACGCGCGGGTTGCGTTCGAATAGCCGATGAAGCTCGGGCGTCTTGGCTACCCCGCCGGTCCCCGGCGGGCTTCCTCTGGTTCGCCGAGACCAGTTCTCTGCCCGGTTATCAACGTTGATTGGTATCAGCACCCGTTCGAGGCGGCGGCGAACCACTCGGTGAGGTACGCGAAGATGTCGGTCACGTTGCGGTCACCGCTAAGGTCGAAATCGGCGCGGCGATCGCTGGCAAACCAGGCGGAGAGGAACGCGAAGATATCTCCAACCGTGGTCGCGCCGCTATTGTCGAAGTCGACCTTGCAGACGCGGATGCGGACCAGGGCGCCGTTGTTGGGCGAGGCGCCGATGCCCGCCGTGCCCGCCGCCGTCGCCTTGAGCGTGGTCGACCAGTAGAAGAAGTCATCGCTGGCGAGCACGCCGCGGTTGCGGAAGGTGTGCAGGAAAAGGCCGTCGTCATAGACGCCGTTGCCGTCGAGGTCGAGCGGGTCGCTCTCGCGGGCGACAACCTTGGCCGAGTTGTAAACCAGCACGTCGTTGAGCAGCGTGCTCGCGTTGGTCGTGGATCCATTGACGATCCAGTTGCCGGCGCTGTCGCCGCTGGGGTCACGGAAGGCCGCGGTTCCCCAGAGCTCCGTGCTCCCAGGGATGATCGGCTGCCCGCTCTCGGCGATGATCGCGCCGTTGCGCGTGACGAATCGGAGTGTCGTCGCCCCGCTGAGAATGCGGCCCACAACGAACCAGTCGCCGCTCGACTCCATGCGGACCACGTCGATGTTCGTCACGTTCCCCGACGCAACCGTCGGAACCGGAGCGCCGATCTGCACGCGGACAAGCCCGTCCACGATGGCGGCGGCCGCGCCGTTGAGCGTGCCTTGGAGAATGTAGCTCGTGTGCGCCTCGTTGAGCTGGAAGGTGTTGGGTGCGATGTCGGTGACCGCGAACGAGCCGGCGTTCAGCTGGCCGGCGGGGACGAACTGCCCGGAGGTCGGGTCGGCCACGATCGTCGCGCCGTTGTCCTTGAAGCCCGTGTCGTTCGGGGTGGCGGCCCCGGGCTGGTAGGCCATGAATCCCAGGTCGCCCGCGGCAGACACGTTCACGGAGTTGAACGACAGGTTCGAGGTGTTGCCGCCCGAAGTATTGAAAGTGTTTCCGCCGCCGCCGGGGATCGCGCTCCCCGGTGCAAGCACCGTCTGCAGCGTCGAGTCCAGAAACTTGACCAGCCGGTCGTTGAGCGACGTGGAGCCGGTGACGTTCTGGCGATAGGCGACAGCCCACTGGCCGGCGTTGTTCATCCGCACGGCCGGCACGAGGCTGAAGTTCAGAAACTCCCCCGGGGCCGTCTCGGTGACGCCTTCCCGGGCCAAGATAGCGGTGCCTAGGCCGGTACCCCTGAGAAGTCCCTGGTCCTGCGCGGTGCTGGCCGCGAAGTCGGTGCTGGCGACCACATACCAGCTCTGCCCGTTGGGCGTGCGGTTGAGGTCGGAGAAGTTTGTAAAGCGGACCCCCGCCTCAAACACCGAGCCCGGCACGACGCTCTTGGCGGTCGACACCGGAACTGCGTCGAAGGTCTTGATCGAATGAACGACCTGGTTGCGCGTGACCTGCCCGTGGCAGATCGCGGCCCCCACGCACAAACCGGCGATGCCCAAATAGTTTGCGATCAAACGAGTCATTTCGGCCCTTCCCGATAAGTAGGCTGTCTGAAAATGCACACAGCGTCCGGGCCGTCTCTTCGCACGGCCCGGCGAGCGGCTCCACGAATACAAAAAGTGTCTCCACCGGTCGGGCTCACCGACCGATCCCCCCATCCGAAAGCCCGCCCGCGCCTCCTAAACCTCCCAGACGTTCACCCCGCGAACCACGCCGAGAGGAATGCGAAGAGATCGCCAACGCCGCGCCAACCGTCGCCAGCACCGAATCATAAAGCCGTTGAGCGTTGCCCTGATTGACCGCGTCGCGGGACGCGAACTGCAAAGGCTTGGTGATCACCGCGTCAAAGCCGTTGGGCGTAGGCATGTCCGCGCCGTAGTTGCCCCAGTCGCCCGGCTCGGCGAAGATGAACACGCCGGGCTTGCGGACCCGCATGGCGGTGGACCAGTTCCGCCAGAAGGCGATGCTGGCGCCCCACCCCTCGGGCGCATTCGAGTAGGCATGGTCGAGGCGGAAGCCATCGACGCCGTCGGACGTGTCGCCGTCGTTGTTGGGGTCAAGCCACTTGCGGGTCCAGTCGGTGATCAGGGCGACGGCCCCAGCGTTGTTCAGGTTCCAGTGGATGAACCCGACGTTCGCGCCGCTCCTGGTCGGATACGTCGAGCCGGTGTAGCTGGTATTCCGCGTGTTGGTGAAGGCCAGAAACTGGTCGTAGACGCTCGTGGGCGTGCTGTACGCGCTCGTGTAGTACACCGTGCCGTGGCTGACGCCGTAGGCGACATAGTCGAGAATGACCTTGATGCCCCGGGCATGGGCCTGCGCGACAAAGGCAACGAACTGGGCCTCGGTCCCGAACCAGGAGTTGAGCGTCGAGGCATCGCCGTGCTAGTAGCCGTCGTACGCGGGCGAGGGAAAGACCGGCTGAAGGTAGACGGCGGTGACGCCCAGGTATTGCAGATAGTCCAGCGAGGCCGTGAGCCCGTTGAAATCACCGAAGCGTGCCGGCTGTCCCGAGCGAATGTCGTTGTCCGAATCACGCCAGGCAATAGGTATGATCTGGTAAAAAACCTCGTCCTGCGGCGGCCGCTGCGGCGATTGGGCCGAGGCACCCGCCGCCAGCATCAGGCTCACCGTCGCCGCGCAAGCCGCCCGTGTCAACGCCGCCCTTGTCAAAGCCTGCCGCATGCGTTCACCCATCTGGACACCCAAGTCCCAAGCTCCGGTGCTTCCCGGCCGCGGCGGCGCCCGAACAAACCGGTCGCAAAGCGCACCCCGAGCACAAGAAAAAACCGGCATTCCTGCCGGTAAAGTTCCGTGTGGGTCGCTCAATGAAGGACGAAATCCTTGTCTCAGCCCTGAGCCGCCTGCCCGCCCTGCTTGATGGTCGCGATCACCTGCGGCTTCTCTTCCACGATCTGATTCGCAACCTCGCGACGGTGCACGTCGACAGATCGCGGAAAGTCGAACGCGATGCGGACCCGATCGCCCTTGATGCTGGCGATCCGCACCACCCCGATCGGATTCGCCGGATCGCCGATGACGACCTCTTCGCCTTCCCGACGCGTGATGACCAGCATGCGGACCTCCAGTCCTGTCGTTCGCCGCCACATCAGCCGACGGCCACCCGACAAGCGTGCCGGGCGAGCAGATCATACCAGGACCAGCTCCAGTTGGGTGATCGTCCGCCCGGGTCGAGTCGGAATCTCAGCGGTTCGGAGGGTGGTAGGGCAATTACCTAGGCCGGAACGGCCCGCCCCGTGGATCGTCTGGGGATAAGTTGGCCAACTCGGCTAGGCCACCCGCATTGCCGGTCAGTCTACCGCCTCGACCCCCCTGACCTCCGGCACGTGCTGCTTGAGGTTGCGAGCGATGCCCATCTGCAGCGTCACGGTCGAACTCGGGCAATCCACGCACGCCCCGTGCATGCGGATCTGCACCGTCTTATCCGGGGTGATTCCGACCAGCTCGATGTCCCCGCCGTCGGCCTGCACGGCGGGCCGGATCAGGTTCAAAACCATCCGCACACGCGCGATTACGGCGTCTTCCGCTCCCGGACGGGCGGGATCGATCGGCTCAGCGCCGACTCCCGGCGGGACCGCCGCGGCGGGGGGATGCACGCGCAGGTTGGTTTCTGGCAGCTTGGACACGAGCGAATCCTAGGGATGCTGGCGCCAAGACCGCCCGCAACGTGTTCTCAAGGCGGCGTGATCAGCGTCCCGAGCCTTTCCCCGCCCATGACCCGGCGGATGTTCCCGCGGCTCTTGAAGTCGAACACGAGCACCGGGACCTTGTTTTCCTGACACATGGCCAGGGCCGTCATGTCCATGACCCCGAGATTCTTGGCCAGGCTCTCGGCGAACGTCAGCGTGTCGTACTTCTTCGCCGAGGGATCCTTCTTCGGGTCCGCCGAGTACACGCCGTCCACCTTTGTCGCCTTCATGAGCAGCTCGCACTCGAGCTCGATCGCCCGGAGGCTGGCGCACGTGTCGGTCGTGCAGAACGGGTTGCCCGTCCCGGCAACGAGGATCACGACACGGCCCTTTTCCAGATGCCGCAGGGCCCGGCTGCGGATGAATGGCTCGGCCACAGCGCGGACGTCGATCGCCGTCATGACACGGGAGTCGACGCCGAGGTGCAGAAGCGCCTCCTTGAGTGCCAGCCCGTTCATAATCGTGGCGAGCATGCCCATGTAGTCGGCCGTCGCTTGGTGGATATGCGCGACCTTGGCAAACTTTGCCCCCCGGACGAAGTTGCCGCCACCGACGACGACAGCAAGCTGAACGCCCGTGGAGCTCGCATCCCGCACCTCCTGAGCAATCAGGCCCAGCTCTTCGGCATCGATCCCCATCCCGCCCGTGGCACAGAACGCTTCGCCCGAAAGCTTGAGCAAAACACGGGAATATGGACTGCCGGCGGGGGGATTGGGCTTCATTTCGGGGTTGATCGCGGCAAGTGGGGGGGAAACCGATCTGAACGGGGCGGCAGGCATGTTGATCCCCATTCGTATCACACCGGGAGCCGCACCCGGCACCCGGCGACTGTGCCCGGTGCAGAGAACGGCCGATTGAAGGGTCGTCGCGCGGGTGGGTCAAGAACCGACCCTCTCTCGGGCACGAAGAGAATGTTTGTCCGATCCGCCGTGCGAGCGTCCACGGCCTCCGCCGAATGACGGGAACACCTCCCCGGCGCGTCTTGCGGCGTGGCCGCGGCGAAGCGCCCAGCCGCCTGTAGAATGAACTGGACGCGATAACCCCAACCGCCGGCCACCGGCACACAGGAGTCGACATGGCGCGCTTGGGCGGGTCGATGGATGCGAAGCTCAGCCAGAACCTCGGCGCGGCTGCTGCGCCCGCGGTTCCCGGCATCGAGGCCGCGCCCCCGCCTCCCCGTCAGCCCTGGTGGACCCGCTCGTCGTCGGCCATCTTCGCGTCCGTCATTCTGCATGCCGTGATCACGTCCGTCGCCGCGATTCTGGCCGTGGGGCCGGTCGGGTCGGGCTCGGGCGGACCGGGCCGCCAATACGGGATGGACGTCGCCCTCACGGCTCCCGTCTCCCTCGAAGCACTCTCGCTCGGCGCCGAGCTCGAGTCGCAGACGCCCGCCACCACGTCCGCCGACGCCAAGGACGAACTGCCCCCGCTGGGCGTACTGGAAGGATCAGGAGGTATGGACGCCCCGGCCTCGGGCGCTGGGCTTGGGGCCGTGGCCGACGGGCTTGGTGGAGCCGGCGGCGATATCGGCGACGGGGCCGGCCTCGGCACCGGCGGCGCGGGTACCGGCGGGGCCAGCTTCTTCGGCGTCGAGGCCAAGGGGGCCCGATTCCTCTACATCTGCGACATCTCCGGTTCCATGAACTTCGGCACAACCGGCGAAGACTCCGGCGAGCGACTCCGGCTGCTGCAGGCCGAACTCGCCGAGAGTCTCCGCGGCCTGCTGGATCACATGTCCTTCTACGTCCTGTTCTTCTCTTCGGGCGTCACGCCCATCGCCGACACGCAGCGCTGGATCCTGGCCTCCGACAAGGGCAAAGCGTTCGCGCTCGACAAGGTCGCGGCTCTGAGCGCCTTCGGCGGCACCGAGCCCTGGCCCGCGTTCGAGTTCGCCTTCGTCTTCAAGCCCCTCCCCGACGCCATCTACTTCATGACCGACGGCAACTTCGATCCCCAGGTCGCGCTCCGCATCCAGGCCGCCAACGTCGGGTCAAGAAAGATCCCGATCCACTGCATCACGCTGCAGGACAAGTCCGGCGAAGAGATCATGCGGAAGATCGCCGCGGACTCGGGCGGGACGTACACCCACGTCCCGGGCTTGCGTTCCGTGCCCGACCCCAGGATCGGTCCCGGCGGAGGTCGCCGGAAATGATGCTGATCCGCGCCGGCCTCGCCGCGGCCTTGCTCTGCTCGGCGACACCGTCGCTCCTGGCCCAGCTCTATCTGCGTGGACAGGCCGAGCCCGTGCAGGGTCAGATCGTCGCTGTCTCCAGCGCGGGCGTCAGCATCGCTCAAGCCGGCGAAACGCCGACGGTCGTCTCCTGGGATCGCGTCCGCGTTGTCAGGGGCGAGTCGTCGGCCCAGGCCGCAACATTCGCGGACTCTGCTCAGGCGTTGTGGCGGGCCCGGACGCGGGTCGAACGGTCCGATTTCGCGGGCGCGGAGCCGATTCTCGAACGTCTCGCCGCCCTGCCGCCCGTCGACGCACTGACCGGCCCAAGCGCCGCCGTGCTCGCCGAGTGCCTGCTCCGCTGCCGCCTCGAGCGTGGCGCGCAGGCGGGGGCCACACGCGCGTGGCTCGTGTTTGCCCGGACCGCGGTGCCCCCGGCTGGCCCTCCGAAGGCTCCCGCCGTCGCCGGTCATCAGCTCATCGATGCTGGCACAGGGCTCTGCCCGGCCCTGCCGCCGATGTTCGTCCGCGATGCGGCCCTGATCGCCGCGGCCGATGCCCCGCCGGACGCCGACACGCCCCTGGCACGGCTGTACACCGCTGCGCTCGCCGCCGATGCTGGGCGCCCGACAGTCTGGACTTCCGAGCTGGCTTCGGGCCTCCCCGAGTCGGCGCGGGTGCTCGCCGAGATTCTTCAGGCTCGGACGGGCACGCCGCCCGAGCGTGCCGCCGCCCGCGCGGCCCTGACCTCCCGTCTGGTCTCGCCCGACCTTGCTCCCTGGCTCGATGCCTGGTGCCACGTCGCCCTCGGCCGCTCGCTCGTGCGAGAGAGCGACCCCGGGCTCCGACGCCAGGGCGTGCTGCATCTGCTCCAGGCCCCCGCACGCCTGGGGCGATCGGCCCCGTACCTGGCCAGCCTCTCGCTCCTTGAAGCGGCCCAGACGATGCAGGCTCTCGGCGAGCCCGAGGCCGCCGCATCGATCCGCGCCGAGCTGAAGGACCGCTTCTCCCGCTGGCCCGCCGCCCGGGCCGCGGCGGCAGACCTGCAAGACCCGGCTCCGAACCAGGAAAGCAAGGAGCAGACCGCTGACTGACCGACCGGTCAATCGCCCGACGCTTCGGGTTCTAACGCTCGTGGCCGCCATCGCGCTCAGCGGGCCCGCGGCCCGCGCGCAGAGCGAGGAACACGCCGACCCCGACGCCGCGCTCGAGGCGTATCTCGAGCGGCTCGAGCTGCGCAGCCTTCTCGCCGACCAGCTCGAGAAGCGTCTGCCCAAAACGCCCAAGGATCGCCGCGGTCCGATCGTCGAGCGGCTCGGCCGGCTGTATGTCGAGCTGCTCTCCCGGGCCCAGACCGCCGAGCAGCGAAAGGCCTGGCAGCAGCGCGGCGAGGCGCTGCTCGCCTCCGCGCCCGAGGTCGATTCGTTCGAGCTGCGCCTCAACCTGCTCAAGGCCGTCTACTTCCGGGCCGAGGAGCTCGCCGAGCGCGTCCGCCTCCGGCTCGCGAGCACCCAGGAGGCCGCCGAGGCCGACGCGACCATGCGTTCGCTCGCCCAGCAGTTCAACGAGGTGGGTCTCAAGGTTAACCGCCGCGTCGATGCGCTCGAGCGGTCCGAGCAGCTGGCCGATTCGCCCGACAAGCTCGCGACCGAGCTGGCCGAGTCTCGACGCCTGCGCTCGCTGGCCTACTACTACGCCGGCTGGGCCAATGTCTATCTCGCCACCCTCTCGCCGCGCGAGCAGGCCGCGACCGACGCGCTCCGCTGCTTCGGCTGGCTCATCGGCGGCGGCGGGGGGGCAAACGGAACGTCCGCAGCCGCCGTGCGTCCGGCATCGGTCGACCGGCTCCAGCCGGCGATGCTCCAGTACGAGCACATCGCCCGCACCGCCGTCGGCTGCGCCCTGGCAAGTGCCCTCAAGGGCAACGACGCCGAGGCCCTCCGCTGGCTCGACGCCGTCGAGGAGGAAGCCCAGACGCCCGACGCGGTGCGGAAGCAGGTTCCTTCTCGCCGGCTCATCGTGCTCGCCGCGGCGAACCGCTGGTACGACGTTGACCTGCTCGTCCGCCGCATGCGGAAGGCCGACCGCACCGGCGCCGGGCCAAATCTCACCCCGCTCGACCCCGCCACAGCACGCCTGCTGGCCGTCCTGGCGCTTGAAGCGGACAAACGCACCAACGTCGATCTCATCGAGCGGCTGGCCCGCACGGCCCTGGGCGATCTCGTCGCGGCCCGCCAGACCGCCCAAGTCATCGATCTCGTCTCCCGCTACGGCACCGCCGCGCTCGGCGAGGCCGGATTTATCGTGAACTTCGTCCGCGGGGCACAGGCATATGAGGAAGCCCGCAAGCTCCAGATCGCCGCCGGGCCCTCGGCCGCAGACGACGAGCCCACGACCGACGCCGCCCTCATCAACAAGTACCGCGCCGCGGCCGACCTCCTCGGCGCCGCCGACGCGCAGGCCGACGCCCCGGAGTTCGCCGCCGAACGGACCAAGGCCCGCCTGATGCGTGGCCGGGCCCTGTTCTTCGGAAGCGCGTTCTCGCCCGCCGCCGAGGCGTTCTATTCCGCGTTCGAGCTCGCGGGCCGCATCCAGGGCGAGGAGCCCCTCTGGCTCTCGATTCTCTCTCTCGAGCGAGGCCAGCGCGAGGCCCCAAACGCGGCGCTCACAACCCGGCTGAGTCAGGCCGTCGCGCTGTTCCTGAGCACCTACCCAGAGTCGGACAAGGGGGCCCGCCTGGTGCTGCTGCAGACCCAGACCGGCGACATCCCCGACGAGGAGGCAATCAAGATTCTCTCCGCGGTGCCAAGGGACTCGCCCGTATACCCGGCGGCCCGCCGACAGGTCGCACGCCTGCTCTACTCACGCTTCCGTGCCGCCTCCTCCTCCGAGCGGGAGTTCGCCGCCCAGCGCTTTGTTGCCGTCGGCGAAGAAGTCCTCGCCCTCGAGCGCCCGCTGGCTATGGAGGGTCAAGGCCCCGAGGCCGTGCAGGCCGCCGAACGCTACTTGATGCGGGCCCGGCAGCTCCTCGACGCGATGCTCAGTGTGTCGACTCCCGACGCCCAGCGGGCGTCAACGCTGCTCGATTCCCTGCGGTCGGTCACCGTGTACAACAGTCTCGACACCAAGGCGATCCAGCCCGAACTGCTGTTCCGTCAAATGCAGATCGCCGTCGCCCGCGGCGACCTGAACGCCGCAGAAAAGGCCGCGATCACGCTCATCCCGCTTCCCGACGCGGCCGCGTTTGCGCCCGCCGCGGAACGCGCCATCTATCGCGCGGCGGCCCCGCGATTCAAGCCGGGCTCCGACCAGCCCGACTCGTTCGAGGCGGCCCGACTCATGGTTGTGTTCGGCCTCAGGATCATCGACCGACTCGGGTCGGGTTCCTCGGTGCTCGCCGATCCCGCCGCCGTGAATCTGTACTCGAACGTGGCCGCCGCCGCCGCGGACCGCTGGCGGTCCCAGAACGACCAGCCGGCTCGCGATCTGGCCGTCCGCCTCGACAAGGCGCTGCTTGTCTCGAGTCCCCGCCTGGAGCCCGCGCTCCGCCGCCTGAGCCAGACGGCCGAAGCCGCCGGCGACACCGCCGCCGCCCTGAGCGCCTGGCGCACATTGCTCGACGCCGCCCAGCCCGGATCGCCCGGGTGGTTCGAGGCGCAGCACGAGTCCATCCGTCTGCTGGCCATCATCGACCCCGCCCGGGCCCGCCAGGCGTTCGAGCAGTTCCGCGTCCTGTATCCAGACCTGGGCCCCGAGGCCTCGCGTGACAAGTTCGTAGGCCTGGACGAGCGTCTCCCGCCGGTGCCTGCAGCTGCACCGCCCGGCCCCACCGCACCTGCCGCGCCCGGCGCTCGCGACCCCGAGGTGGCGCAGCCACCCGCCTCCGGGAGTGGCCAGCCATGAACCGGGCCCTGTCTCGCATCCTCGGCCTCGCCTCCGACCCGGGCCCGCTCGAACTCCTGGGCCTCTCGCTGCCCGAGTGCACCGCCGCGCGGATCGAGTCTTCACTCGAGCGTCAACTCGAACGTGTCGACCAGCACCCCGAATCGGACACGCCCGAAGCCGACGAGGTGCGTCTGGCGCTCCACACCGCGGCGGCCCAGCTGCTCGATCCGGCCGTCCGCGCCCTGCTCATCCACGAAGCGCCACGAGCGGAGTCCGTGGCGCTCTTCGTCTCCGACCCCTCGCCCGCCCCCCCGGCGCAGAGCGACCCTTCGCGCACCTACACCCGGCCATCTTCGCGTCGCACGCCCGACGCCCATCCCGACCGAGCGCTCAAGCGTCTGCTCGTCGGCGGCGGCGTATTCGTCGTGCTCGGCATCTTCGCCCTCGTCGCCGTGCTCATCGCCCTGACACCCAGCCGCACTCGAACCGCCCCCACCGCCCCCACCGCGACCGCCGCATCGACAGCGACGCCCAAGTCGCCCGCACAATCGCCTGCGCAAGCCCCGGGTGCAAGCATCGCCGCCACGCCTGCGTCCGTCCCTCCCGAGATCCTGCCCCCCGGCCGCGCCCCGTTCAAAGACCCGGGCGGCGTGCTCCGCCAGCTCCGCGCCGCCGTCGAGCGGGCCCGGGCCGAGCCCGCCGGCGCCGTCAAAGACCTTGAATCAATCATTCCGCTCGTCGCCGATTGGTGGCCCAAGTACGACCCCGCCCAGCGACGCGCCGTCGACGACGCGGTCGTCGAGTTTCTCTACGCCGCCGCGTCGAGTCCCGACAGCGCAACCGCCGCCGTCGGGCTGATCAGCGCCCGCGCCGCCCTCCCCCCCGGCGACGCGCCCGTCGACCCCGACGCCGTCTGGCCCGCGGCGTGGGGTGCCGGCATCCTGACGCGTCTCTCCGGCGAGCGAGAGCTGCCCACCCCGATCGCCGCCGCCGTGCGCGAAGGGCTCAACCGGGCCGTCGGCATCGGTCGAA
Organism: Phycisphaerales bacterium; assembly: GCA_038214505.1. GTDB lineage: Bacteria > Planctomycetota > Phycisphaerae > Phycisphaerales > UBA1924 > UBA4658. Next base: position 17,747 of record JBBQRT010000008.1, read on the forward strand.
CGCTCGGCTCCACCCGCTTCGACGCCGGTGCCGCGGCCGCCCTCTCGCTCATGCCCACCCGCCTCATCGCCCCCGCCCAAGCCGCCGACGAGGCGGCCCAGGCCGCCATCATCGAGTCGTTCAAGCGATGGGCCGACGCCGTCACCGCCGGCGTTCCGGATCCGCTCGCCGGCGAGACGGTGCTGATGGACGGCCTTGAACGCATCCTCGTCGACGGCCCCGAGCCCGACACGTCCGCGGCCGCCTTCGCCGCCGCCGAGCTCGCCGCCGCCCGTATCCGCTGGCGCGCCGCGGGCCCGGCCCGCACGCGGCTGCTCGCGTGGTTCAACGACGGGCGGATCAGCGCCAGCGACCTCCGCGTCGTCACGGGCGCGATCGCCGGCAAGTCCGCCGCCGAGGGCATCGAGCCGACCATGATCCTCTCGATCGGCGCGACGACCGACGACCGCGCCCTGCTCCGGGCCCGCTTTGCCGCCGCGTGGGGGCTCGCGAAGCCCGAGGGTCGCGGCCGTGTCTTAGTCGCCTGGCGCGCCGCCGCTGCCCCGAGCTCTATTCCCGACGCGAAGCCCGCTCCGCTGGACGCGGCGATCCAGCTCGCCGTGCAGACCCGCATCAATCAGGCCGCCCGCACGCTCTTCCTCGGCGATGCCGACGCCGCGGAATCGATCCTCAACGCCCTGCCCCAGACGCGGATGCTGGTGGCGACCGCCGGTGATCCGACCGCCGCCATTGGACCGGCCGTCATTCTGCCCGGCCCCGCGAATCCCGCCAGCCCAGCGCCGCCACGGAGCCCGCGATCGCCCTCCCGCGCTGCCCCCGCCGCTACGACCGAGCCGCCGAGCGGTGCCGAAGGCGAATGGGCCGCGGGCTATCTCAAGGCCGAACAGAACATCCCCGTGCGGCTGGACCGTCTCGCCGCGCTCGGGGCATACTCGGGCCAGCTGGGACACCTCGACGCCGCGGTGCTCGCCGAGGCCGCGTGCTTCGCGGCCCCGTCGCAGGTCCGGTACGCGGCCCAGCAGCAGGCACTCCGCTTTGTCGACGATCCATCTCTGGTGCGGGCCATGCTCGACATGCTCCCCGCCGCGCCGCGGATCTTCTCCGTGACGGCGCTCTACCAGCGGGTGGCCCGGACCAGCCTGCCCAAGCAGGGCGATGCCGAGTGGGAGCTCGCGACGCGGCGAGCCCTGGTCGAGCGCCTGCTGCAGATGACCGCGGTGGCGGGCGAGCAGAGCGTGATCAACGCGTCCGCCGGGATCGTGGCCGAGGCGTACGTCAGCATGAGCATGTCCGCCGGCTCGCTCCGCACAACCGATTCTGACGCCGATCGCGCCGTCCGCGCCGCCGCGGCCCTCTACACGCTCTGGAGCGCCGACGCCCAGCGTCTCCCCGCTCCCCGGTCGCCCACGCCGACCATCGATCAGATCCAGCGGCGCCGCAATAGCCGAGACAAGACCGCCTCCGGCCCCGCCCAGGCCTTCGCCGCCAGGCAGATCGCCGTCGCAGAACTGCTGGGCTACATCGTCGCCGCCGAGCGTCCGCTGGACGCATCCAAGGTCGCGGAGATCATGGCCGACCTCGCCCGCTCGCGTCGCGAGGCGGGGCATGTGCTGCCGCAAATGCTGGCGACCGAGCGGGCCATGACGCTCCTGTGGATTCTCCGTTTCTCCGATCCGGCCCTCTCAGCGGGAGGCCGGGGAACATGAACCCACGCCGTGTCGCCACTGTGCTCGCCTGGGGCGTTTTCTTCAGCCCTCTTCCGCTCGCGTCCGCGGCCAATGCTCCGCCGCTGTCCGCCCGAGTCGAAGCTCTCGAAGGCCGTCTGGCCGCGCTCTCCCCCGATAAGCCCGCCGACTATCTCGAGCTCGGCGAGCTGGTCATGCAAGAAGCCTCCACGCCCGACGACCGCCGGCTTGCCCGCGAGCTGCTCGTGCTGGCGCTCACGACCGCGACGCGGCCAGGGCCCGAGAACCCCCACCGACCATCCGATGTCGCCGCCGGTACGGACGCTCCCCGATCCGGCATCGCCTCGAGCGCGTGCCTCGCGCTCGCGACTCTGGCCGACGACGCTCCGACGGCCCGGTGGCTCGCCGCGGTCGGTGCGTCGCTCGCGCCCGATACCGGGCTCGACGCCTCGCCGCAGGACGCCGCCTCCGCCGCGGCTCGCGATCCCGCGGCCTTCGATCTCGCCACGCTGCTCGGCCTCGTGCGCACGGGCGACGGCCGCCGCGCCGAGCGCCTCCTCGCCCGGCCCGGCGTGTCCGACCTGCTCGAGCGCTTCGACAAGGTCCTCGTGCCCGGCATCGGTGGCGGCGCCCAGCGCGTCCGCCGGATGATCGAGTTGTACCCCGCCTGCCCGCAGTGCCGCAATCGCCGGAGCATCAAGGACGCGGGCGGCGTGCAGGTCTGCCCGACCTGCAAGGGCCTGCCCGGCCCGAATCTCCCCGGCGACGAGCTCGTCAACCATCTGCGGGCCGAGAGCGTGCTGCTCTCGGGCGTTCAGCGTTCCTGGGCGGCCCAGATCCTCGCCGACGAGGGCGCGCCGCTGCGCGACCTAGATCCCGCCGAGGTCGCCGCCACCCTCCGCGTCGATCCGGCCAAAACCATCTGGCGGAACAACGCCTGGACCGACCCCACCCCGGCCAAGCCCGCCCCCGCCAAGCCCGGCCCCAGCAGGCCCGGCCCGGCCACGCCCCCGCTGCCCGAGCAATCCCGCGGCTCCTAGCCTCTTGGCCCAAGGTCTCCCTCAACCCATCCTTACGCCAAGGCCTCGCACGCACCCATGACCGATCAGCCCACCATCGCCAAGCCCGAGATCGCCTTCGACGAGTTCGCCAAGGTCGACCTGCGCGTCGCCCGCGTGCTCGCCGCCGAGAACCACCCCTCCGCCGACCGCCTGCTCAAGCTCCAGCTCGACGACGGCTCGGGCACGCCGCGTCAGATCTGCGCCGGCATCCGCGAGCAGTACACCGCCGAGCAGATGGTCGGCAAGCTCATCATCGTCGTCGCCAACCTCGCCCCCCGCAAGATCCGCGGCGAGGAATCCCGCGGCATGCTCCTGGCCGCCAGCGACATGCCCAAGGACGCCGCGACCGCGAGCGACACGCCGCGAAAGGTCGTCGTGCTCCGTCCCGACGTCGATATCGCGCCCGGTTCGATCGTGTCCTGATGCCGAACTATCGCCCCGCGGGCTGGTCGTCGTCCCCGCGCGGCGCAGGGGGCGGCCTCTGCCCGCCCGCGCCCGGCTTCCGGCCGCGCTCGCGCTGGAGTATCCGCGCCGCGGCCTCGTCGATAAGCCGGTCCTTCTTCTTGCCGCGCTCGGCCAGGTCGGCCTGCCCGTCGGCGATGCGTTCCTGCATCTTCTTGAGCTCGTGGGCCACCGCCTCGCCGCGGGCCTCGATCTGCTTGGCGATCGCGCCCCGCAGCCGCGCCGTCGCGGCCGAGTGCTTGCCGTCCGAGGTATCTACGCCCTCGGCCTCGAGCTTGACGATCTCCCGCGCGGACTCGAGCGCCTCGCGGCCCTCACGCACGTCGATCATCCGCAGCTCATAGAGCCGCTGGTCGCGCTTACGAAGATCCAGCAGTTCACGGAACCGCGGCGCGACCTCGCGCAAACGCTTCTCGGCCGCCTCCGGGTCACGCTTCTCAAGCTCCGCGAACGCCCTGGCCATGCCGGGCGACGTCGCGCCGACAAACTCACGGATCGCCTGCCGGTCCTCGTCGCTGAGCACGATCGGACCATCATCGCGGCCCGGCCGCTGGCCACGTCGACCCGGTCCGCCGGCTGGCGGGCCGTCGGCCTGCCCATCGTTCGGCATCGGCCCCCGCCCGTCTGGGCCACGCCCGTCTGGCCCGCGCGGCTCGGGGCCGCCGGGTCCACGCTCTCCGCCGTCGGGCCGGGCCGCGGGGTTCACTCCGGGCACCTCGCCAAGCAGATCCGCGTCGGCGCCGCCCATGGGCCCGGGGCCCGCTTCGCCCTCGCCCCCACCCCGCTCCATCCCCCCCCCGCGCGGCCCGCTCTCGCGACTCCGGCCGCGGAGCATTTCCATCAGCCGCGGCGACGTGCCCGCGCCCATCGCCTCCCGGATCTGCTCGATCGTCTTGCCCTCGTCCATCAGGCCGATCATCCGCTCGACATCCGCCTGGTCGCTCTTCATCTGTGCCAGTCGTTCGGCCATGGCCCGCCGCAGACGCTGCCGGGCCTCTTCGCGCCCCGGCCCGCCTTGCCGGCCCGGCGCGGCACCCGGCTCGGCCGACCCAGGTCCGGGCGGTGGTGGGGGCGGCGGCGCATCGCCCGGCTGGGCCCGGAGCGACGAACCGCCCGCGAGGCACACGAGCCCGATCAACCCCGAAGTCAAAACCGATCGACCGGTCATAGCCCGTTCCTCTGCGCAGGAGCCGTGGTCAGTTCATCGAGCCACTCGGGCTTGAACTCGCCGATGGAGTCAGCCTCCGCCCCCGCAGGCACGTCCTGCATCGCCAGCAGCAGCGTGTCCATCTTCGTATCAAGCTGGGCCTCGATCGATGCGGTGCTCGCCACCTCGACCATGCCGCCCGTGTCCACGAGGTTGCCCGGCACGCCCGCCGTGTTCCCGCTCAGCATGACCGCCGCGCCAGCACCGAGCGCCAGCACCGCGGCGGCCGCAAGGCCAAACCGCCAGGACATGCCCCGCCTCGCCACCACGCGCCGAGAGCCCTCGTGCCCGACCAGCCGCAGCGTCGGCGCAAGAAGTGACTCCCGCGTCGCCGCCTCCACGCGGTCTTCGAGCCCGGGCCCGCCGGCCGCACGGTCCATGCCGCCAAGCTCCGCCGCCCGCGCCGAGGTCTCGACGACTCCGTGCAGCGACGCGAGACTCGCCGTCCAGCTGCGATCAACGAGCCCAGCGGGCATCGAGCCGCGCTCGGCCTCGCCAAGCGCGTCGAGCAGGCCAGAAATCGGTCCGGGCGCAACCCCGCGATCGAACATCCCGCCGAGGGTGTCATCGGGCGAACCGGGCGAACCGGGCGTGGGGGGGTTGGGGGGAGTAGGGGGGGTCGGGCTGGTCATGTGTGCTCCTCGGTCATCTGTGCCGCCGGTTTGTCTCCGGTCATTCGGTCTTTCAGCTTCCTCAAGGCCCGATGGTGCCGGGCCAGCAATGTCCCCAGCGGTTCCTCGAGCAGGTCGGCCATCTGCTTGAACGAGAGCGACGCGTGGTGCCGAAGCTCTATTACTTCGCGGTCCGAATCGCTCAGCGAGGCCATCGCCTCGCGCAGCGCCTTGATCGATTCGTCCGGGCCCGATCCTGAACTGCCCGGGCCCGCCCTTTCCGGCTCTCTCCGGTCCCGCAGTCCGCCCATCGCTTCGGGGTCCATCACCTCCGCGTGCCGCTTCCGGCGCCGTGCCTCGTCGCGGATCCGGTTCATCGCGACCCGGAACAGCCACGACTCGAAACGGCCCTGCTCGGTGTATTGGCCGCTGGAGAGCTTGCCCGCCACGGTCACGAACACCGACTGCGTGATCTCCTCCGCGACGTCGCTCCCCCGACCCCAGCGGTCGGGCCCGAGCGTCGAAGCGTCGCGGCCGCCCGAAGCCCCGCCAAGGCGCGAACGCGCCAAGGCATACACCCGCCGGGCGTATCGGTCCACGATCGACCGCCATGCCGCCTCGTCGCCCTTGCCGGCCGCCGTCAGAAGCGACGTCAGCCCGGGGTCGGGCTCCGAAACCGCATCAAGGTGTCCATATTCCGCTTCGCCGTCCACGGCCACCTCATTGCCAACCGCCAAACGCCCCACCATCTCCCGTATTGCTCCCGACAACGCTTGGCCCCGGCAAACTCGTCCAACCCACGATATGTTCTCGGGCCTGTGGTCAGGTTCGCCTCCGTTGTCCGTTGCCCCTCGACTTTCGCGATTCCTAGAGAGCACCCCCGCCGATGGTTGTTCGCCTTCTACTCGTCATGATCAGCTCGCTCGCCGCCCTCCCGGCCTGCACCAATGTACCCAACTGGGGCAACCCGGCGGTCGTCACGGAATCGCCCCCCGAGCCGCAGCGCGAGTTCCGCGCCATGTGGGTCGCCACCGTCGCCAACATCGACTGGCCCAGCAAGCCGGGGTTGAGCCCCGAGGCCCTCCGGCTCGAGATCCAGCGGCACATAGACACCGCCGCCGCGCTGAACCTCAACGCCATCATCCTGCAAGTCCGCCCCTCCTGCGACGCCATCTACCCCTCGACGCTCGAACCCTGGACCGAGTTTCTCACCGGCGTGCAAGGCCAGCCGCCCGCCGAGGGCTTCGACCCGCTGCAAGCCTGGATCGACGCCGCCCACGCCCGCGGCATCCAGCTCCACGCCTGGTTTAACCCCTTCCGCGCACGCCAAGGCAGCGCAAGGTCGCCCACAGCTTCCACCCACATCGCCTCGACACGCCCCGACCTCGTCCGGGCGTTCGACAACATGCAATGGCTCGACCCCGCCGAGCCCGAGTCGCAAGCGCACTCGCTCGCGGTGATCCTCGACGTCGTCACGCGCTACAACATCGACGGCGTCCACCTCGACGATTATTTCTACCCCTACCCCAAAAAGGACGTCCCCTTCCCCGACGACGCCGCCTGGACCCGCTACACCGCGTCCGGCGGCGGCCTCGCCCGCGACGACTGGCGGCGCGAACAGATCAACTCGTTCGTTCGGCGCATGTACGAAGAGACCAAGGCCGTCAAGCCCCACGTCCGCGTGGGCATCAGCCCCTTCGGCATCTGGCGTCCGGGCCACCCCGAGTCCGTCGCCGGGTTCGACGCCTACGCGGGGCTGTACGCCGATGCCCGGCTCTGGCTCCGGCAGGGCTGGGTCGATTATGTCGCACCCCAGCTCTACTGGAAGATCTCCGCTCCGAAGCAGCCCTACGCCGACCTGCTCGCCTGGTGGCTCGGAGAGAATCCGCAACGCCGCGATGTCTATGTCGGCAACTACGCCAGCCGCATTCGCGCCGAAGCCGCGCCCAAGCCCGAGGACGAACAGAAGTCCTGGCAGCCCTACGAGATCGTCAATCAGGTGTTACGCACACGCCAGATGCAAGCCGGCGGCAACATCCACTTCAGCGCCGTCGCGCTCGTGCAGAATCGCCGCGGCCTGGCCGATGCCCTGCGCGAGGGCGTCTACGCGTCCCCCGCCCTGGTTCCCCCGCTCTGGTGGAGCGCGACGGGCCCGCTCCCGCCGCGGTTGAAACCGATCGTGGAGCGTTCGGCCACCGAACTCCGGCTCGCGGCCACCCTCCCGCCCGATTCAACCCTGCTCGTCTGGACCCGTAGCTCGGCCGGCTGGCGTCTGTCCGCCCACGGCCGCCCCGGCAACAACGACGCCCCGATAATCCTCGACGCCGCCCGCATCGATCGCGCCGACCGCCTCGTCGTCGCCGCCATGGACCGCTTCGCCCGCATCGGCCCGCGCACCGGCGTCGATCTGCCGCCCGCGGCGGTTTCTACGATCTCTCGCCCATGACCACGCACACCCCCTCCAGCACGCACCCGTCGCCGCAGCGCATCTGCTATCAGGTCGTGGCGACCCTCCCCGACGAGCCCACCGCCCACGAATACATCGCCTGGCTGCAAGACGGCCACGTGGATCAGGTGCTCGCCGCCGGGGCTCACTCGGCGCTCATGGTTCGCCTGGACCCGGAACCGCCAGCCGCGCACCCCCGCGTAATGACCCAGTACATCTTCTCGACCCGCGACACCTTCGACCGCTACATCGCTCTACATGCCCCGGCGCTGCGAGCCGACGGCCTTAGCCGCTTCCCGCCCGCTCGCGGCATCACCTTCGCCCGTCACCAGGGCGTCGTGCTCTAGCCCCGCAGTTCCGCTGACCCGAAATCCCCAAGACTTTCCCATGAAACCCCGTGAACTACAGAACCTCGGCATCCCGCCGGGTGACTCCCTCCGCCTCGCGATCCAAGCCTGCGCCCGCGCCGCCGAGGCCGGCCTCTCCCGCGAGTCCCTCCGGGCCGCGATCCAAGGGGTCATCGCCGCACCGGTCGACTACCTGAACGACCCCGTGTTCGACCGCCTCGCCGCCGAGCTCTCCCGCGCCGATCGTCCCGTCCAGTTCGCAAAGCGCTCGGCTCCCGCCCCCTTCCGCAACTGGGGTCTGGACCTCGAGCCCGAGTCCATCAAACAGATGAACCGGGCCTGCCGGCTCCCCGTCGCCGTCGCCGGCGCACTCATGCCCGACGCCCACGTCGGCTACGGCCTGCCCATCGGCGGCGTGCTCGCCACCGAAAACGCCATCATCCCCTACGCCGTCGGCGTCGATATCGCCTGCCGAATGCGGCTCTCCGTGCTGGACCTGCCCGCCTCCGAGTTGGAAACCGACCACGGCCGCCAACGCCTGACCACCTCGATCGAGCGAGAGACCTGCTTCGGCGTCGGCGGCAGCTTCAAGAAGCCACGCGAGCACGCCGTCATGGACGCCGACTGGCTCGTCTCGCCCGTGACGGCAGCCAACAAAGACCGCGCGAGAAACCAGCTCGGCACCTCCGGCTCCGGCAACCACTTCGTCGAGTTCGGCACCCTGACGATCACGCCCGAGCACGCCGCCGCCCGGGCCGGCGTGCCCGAACGCTCCGGCTCCGGCCCCGGCTCGGGCTGGTCGTTCGATCTCCCCGCGGGCATGTACCTGGCTCTGCTCTCCCACTCCGGCTCCCGCGGCACGGGCGCCGCGGTCTGCGATCGCTATTCCAAGCTCGCCATCAGCAAACACCCGGAACTGCCCAAAGACCTCTCCAACCTCGCCTGGCTCGACCTGGATTCCCAGGAAGGTCAGGAGTATTTCGCGGCCATGAACCTCATGGGCGAGTACGCCGCCGCCAACCACGAGCTCATCCACCGCTCCATCGCCCGAAACCTCGGGGTGGACGCCCTCGCCTACGTCGAGAACCACCACAACTTCGCCTGGAAGGAAAACCACGACCTCGGCGACGGCCGCGGACCCCGGGAACTGATCGTCCACCGCAAGGGCGCCACCCCCGCCGGCCACAACGTCCTGGGCGTCATCCCCGGCTCGATGGCGGCCCCGGGCTTTGTCGTCAGGGGCCTCGGCTCCTCCGCCTCGCTCCGCAGCGCCAGCCACGGGGCCGGTCGGCTGATGTCCCGAACCAAGGCCCGCGAACGCTTCGCCTGGGGCAACGTCAAGCGAGAGCTCGAAGACCGAAACGTCCATCTGATCTCCGCGGGCATCGACGAGTCGCCCGGCGTCTACAAGGACATCCATCAGGTCATGGCCCAGCAGCACGACCTCGTCGAGCCCGTCGCCCGTTTCGACCCAAGGCTCGTGAAAATGGCCCCCGAGGGCGAGCGGGCCGAGGACTGATCCCCGAAGAGTTCTCTGCGTTCGCACTCGGGCACGCGACAGACCGGTCCGCCTTACCCGCGCCCGCGACGCCCGTTTCCACATTCAACCCTGGCCGCGGCTTGGCTGTGCATGCCGGCCTACCTACCCTCGTCCCTCACCGTTGGGGAGTAGCCGCCCGCATGTCGCGGGTGCCGAAGGCCGTCAAAACGATCCTGCTCGCCCGAGCATCGATCCGGCCCCGGCAAAACGCCCGCGGGCGTGAGCGCAAGACCAGCACAGTTGTCTGTCCCCGCGCCCGGGCGCCGGCCGGGGCGGGAGTCCGCTCATGCTCGATGCCTTGCTCACCCTCGCCCAGACCAACGTCGCCGACGCGGCGACCGCCGCCGGGGCGTTGGCGGACCAAGCCGCCTCGGTCCACCCCGACGCCAAGTACAAGGTCTGGGCCTACGTCGCCTTTATCGCGCTGGTCATCGCCGCCCTCGCCCTCGATCTCGGCGTCTTCCACCGCGAGGCCCACGAGGTCTCTTTCAAAGAGTCCGTCATCTGGTCGATCATCTGGGTCACCTGCGGCGTGCTCTTCTCGGGCGTCGTCTACTACTCCTACGAGAACCACTGGCTGGGCCTGGGCTACTCAACCCCCATGTACAACCCGGCCATCAAGCTCGACGCCTCGGCCCCGCTGATCATCACGGGAACCGTCGGCGGGTTCGACGCCGCCAAGCAGTACCTCGTCGGCTACGTCGTCGAGAAGTCGCTGGCGATGGACAACATCTTCGTCATCGCCCTCATCTTCGCCTTCTTCGCCATCCCCAGCAAGTACCAGCACCGCGTGCTGTTCTGGGGAATCATCGGGGCCGTGGTCATGCGCGGCGCGATGATCCTCGTGGGCGGGCAGCTCATCATGCAGTACCAGTGGATCCTCATCATCTTCGGCGGGTTCCTGGTCCTGACCTCCCTCAAGATGGCCCTCATCAAGGCCAACGACGACGTCTCCCAGAACATCGTCGTCCGGCTGATCAAAAAGCTCTACCCCGTTACCGAGTTCTACGACGGCCAGAAGTTCTTCACCCGCCGCACGCTCACGCCGACCTACTCGAAGAACCCCAGCACCGGCAAGGTCGTCATGGACCCCGCCCCCGCCGGCTCGCTCGGCCGCCGGGCGATCACGCCGCTCTTCCTCGCCCTGATCATGGTCGAGATCACCGACCTGGTCTTCGCCGTCGACTCGATCCCGGCCATCTTCGCCATCACGCCCGATCCCTTCATCGTCTTCACGAGCAACATCTTCGCGATCCTGGGTCTCCGGGCGCTGTACTTCTGCCTCGCCTCGCTCATCCCCAAGTTCCGCTTCCTCAAGCCCGCCCTCATCCTCATCCTCGCGTTCGTGGGCGTAAAGCTCCTGCTGCTCAGCGTCCCGCCCTATCTCGGCGTGATCGGCCTCCAGGCCCAGAAGGCCATCAAGATCGACACCACCATGTCGCTGATCGTCGTCCTCACCCTGCTCGGTGGCGCGGTCGTTGCCTCTATATTCATCCCGGCCAAGCCCGGCCAAGCAAAGCACTAAGTCGACCGTCCGCGGTCCCGACAGCACTTCCAGGCCGGCCCGATCACGGGCCGGCCTGTTTCATTCCAGCCGGGCCCGAACGCCAGCCCGAACGACAAACCCCGATCAAGCACCCGCCCCCTCCCTATTCCAGCCCCGCGCGTCCGTACTCTCTCCCGCTTCATCCAGGGGCTTCACATGATCTGGCTCTGGGTCGGCTTCGTCGTCTTCGTGCTCGGCGTCCTCGCGCTGGACTTGTTCGTCTTCAACCGCGGCGCCCACAAGATCCCCGTCCGCCGGGCACTCGCCTTCGTCGCGCTCTTCATCGCCATGGGCGCCGCCTTCAACGGGGCCGTCTACTTTATCTACAAGCACGACTGGATGGGCATCGGCACCAGGTTCGCCCAGCTCGCCATGGACCAGGCCACGCCGCACAGCCCCCACACCCTGGGCATGACGGCCGCCACCCAGTTCCTCGCCGGCTGGCTCACCGAATACTCCCTCAGCGTCGACAACCTCTTCGTCATCGCGCTCATCTTCACCTATTTCCGAGTTCCCGCCGCCTACCAGCACCGCGTGCTCTTCTGGGGCATCATCGGCGCCCTTGTCGCCCGGGCCGCCATGATCCTTGTGGGCGTCGAGCTCGTCGAGCGGTTCGGCTGGACGATGTACCTGTTTGGTGCCTTCCTGGTCTTCACCGGCATCAAGATGGCGCTCACAAGCGAGAACGACCAGAAGGACTTCAACCACTCCCTCCCCGTCCGGCTGGTCAAACGCCTCATCCCCGTCAGCCCCGCCTACGACGGCCAGCGCTTCTTCACCCGGATCGACAACCGCCTCGCCGCCACCCCTCTGCTGCTGGTCCTGGTCGTCGTCGAGAGCACCGACGTCATCTTCGCCGTCGACTCGATCCCCGCGATCATCGGCATCACCAGAGACCCGTTCCTCGTCTTCACCTCCAACGTCTTCGCCATCCTTGGCCTGCGCTCCATGTTCTTCGCGCTCTCGGCCCTGATGGACAAGTTCATGCACCTCAAGTACGCGCTGGCCGCCATCCTGGTCTTCGTCGGTGTCAAGATGCTGCTCGAGGGCGTCCAGCTCGTCCGTTCGCTCTTCGCATGGGCCTTCGGGGGTGTTCCCGGCTGGCTCTCCTGGCTCCCGGAGCACCCCGTCCACGTCCCCACCGGCGTCACCTTGGGTGTGATCGCCGGCTGCCTCACGCTGGGGATCGTCGCGTCGTTGGCCTACGCGAGCCGGCATCCCAAGCCGCCCGATTCCACGCCCTGAGCGTCCCGGCAAGCTCTCCCGGCTCGATCGGGCCTCTACCCTCTTGGCCCCCATGACACCCTGGCTCTGGATCCTCTTCTCCGGCCTCGTTCTCGCCGTTGTCGCCATCGACCTGCTGATGGTCACCCGCCGCCCGCGCGCGGTCAGCCCCGCCGAAGGCCGAGCAGCACTCGCGCTCTGGATCCTCGCCGCGGCGGGATTCAGCTTCGCCCTCTTCCACACCTACCAGTCCAACTTCCTCCGTCTCGAAGACCTGCTCTCCGCGCCCCTCGACAAGATGCCGCTCGACGGCCACGCCGCCTGGACCCAGTTCATCACCTGCTACGTGCTCGAGCTCGCGCTGAGCCTGGACAACATCGCGATCCTGGCCCTGCTGTTCCGCTACTTCCGCGTGCCCGCCGCCGTGCTGCCCCGGGCCCTGTTCTGGTCGCTGCTCATCGCGCTCTCGACCCGCTGGCTCATGATCCAGGGCACCGCGGCCCTCCTGTTCCACCACCCGGCGTTCAAGTGGACGCTGGGGGCGATCCTCGTGCTGGCAATGATCCGCGTGCTCGTGCTCCCCGACGCCAGCAAGAGCTTTGATCGATCCTGGTACGTCCGCCTCGTCCGACGCGTCTTTCCGTTCACAACCGCCCACGTCGGCCATCGTCTCTTCGATCGAGATCCGGCATCCGGCCGTCTCGCGCTGACACCGCTGGCGCTCGCCGTTCTGGTCGCGTCGCTGCTGGACGTGACGTCCGCCCTCGAGACCGTCCCGGCCCTCTTCAGCGTCACCAAGGACCCGCTTCTGGCCTTCAGCGCCAGCGCCCTGGCCATGCTCGCGCTCCGCTCGGCCTACTTCGCCGTCTCGGGGATCATCGGACGCTTCCGCTACCTCAAGCCCGCGCTGGTGCTCATCCTTGCCTATATCGCCGCGACGCTCTTCCTGCTGGACGTCAAGGCGATCTCGCCGCTGCTCAGCCTCGCGGTGGTGGGGGGGATCATGACCGTCGGCGTCGGCCTCTCGGTGCTCGCCGCACGCCGGTCTTCCGTGCCCATCGCCCGCGGCCCGCTCTCCGAGTTCGTCGAAGACCCCGGCCTCCCCACGCCGCTCGAAGACCTCTCGACCGCCGTCGATATCGCGCGCCGGAACCTCCGGAAGATCTGGATCCTCATCGCGGGCACGTCGGTCATCATCTTCGGCATCATCATCTCCCCGCTCCCCGGCCCGGGCTTCACGATCATGCTCCCGCTGGGCTTGGCGATCCTCGCCAGCGAGTTCCTCTGGGCCCGCCGCCTCCTCAACAAGGCCAAAGAAGGGGCCTTCAGCCTCTCGGATCGTCTCAGCGCCCTGACCGACCGCTTCGGCCTCTGGTTCATCCCGGCGATCTTCGTCGCGTTCTGGGTGGTCGCTCTCACAGTCATCTACGGCGGCGCCTGGCTCATCAACGCCAAGGCCGCCCTCATCGCCGGATGGTTCGAGCTCAAACCATTCTCCGTTCACCCGAAGTGGTACCACACGGCCATCATCGCCGGCAGCCCGTTCTTCCCGCTCCTGGCCTGGGCCTTCGCCTACCTCCGCCGCCGGTGGTTCCCCGCCTCAGTGAAGCCCAGCCCCAAGTCAAAGCCCGCCGCCCCCGAGGCGTCAACAACCGACCCTGATCGCTCCAAAGCTTCTTGATCGATCGAGTTCTAGGCCCCCGCCGACCGCGCCCCGACCAAGGCCGACATGAGCGCACGGCATCGGCGGACGCCGGACGCCAGCCCCCGTCCGAAGCCCGAGCGACCTGCCGCCGCGGCGTTCTCGATCGCCGCCCGCTGCTCCCACTCCGCCAGACGCCCCGCAAGCGACGCGATCACGCTGCCCTCGGCCCCCGGCCACGGGATCGACCCGTGGCTCAGCCGGTACATTTCATTCCAAAGATGCACGCACCGCGTCGCCGCCGGCAGGCCGCCCCCGGCCGCCAGCCACGCGTCCATTCCCCCGGCGGCGTCAAGCTGCTCGTGCCGGTACCAGCCCACCGGGCAGAACACTTCCGGCTCAAGCAGCACCGACCGCAACCCAAGCTCCCGCGTCGCCCGCTCCACAAGCAACGGGCCGGTCGTCCCAAACTCCATGTCGCCCCCGTTGATCCCCGTCGCCTCGGCCAGGCACCGCACCGCAAGCCGATGAGCCGCCGGACACTTCATCACGCAGTTGGTCGCGTGGACCCGCCCGTCCTTCTCGCGCTCGGTGCCCAAGTACACCTCGGCATCGGGCATCTCCCCCACGCAGAACACGTCGGCATCGATCCAGCACCCACCCTCGCGCACCAGCATCGAGTATCGGAACAGGTTGCTGAACCCCGCCAGCCCCCCCGCGTTCACGCCCGCCCGCGGCCCATACACGAAGATCGACTCGCGCCCCAAGATGGTTTCCGCGTCCCGGATGCGGACGCCCTTCGGCACGCCGGTCACAGGTCCATAGGTGAACAGCTCCACCCCGTGCCCGCACAGCACGAACGAACGGAGGCAGCCCTGCTGCGCCGGGGGCAGTTGGCCGCCCACCCACAGCGTCTTGACGACTTCTCGCACGGCCCGTTCGCTCCGGCCGCCCCCTCGACGCGACGACTATACCGCGCGGCGGCCCCGCCGCGTCGTCACCTCGGTTCGGACCCCGCCTCCTATGCTCCCGCCCGCGCCCTAAGTCCGGCCGCCCGGCGCTACGAACCTTCACGGAACCCCCGCCATGCCCACCCCCGCCGCCATCTCGATGCAGTCCGGCAAGCTCAACGTTCCCGACCACCCGGTGATCCCATTTATCGAGGGCGACGGCACCGGGCCGGACATCTGGCGGGCCTCCGTCCGCGTCTTCGACGCCGCCGTCGCGAAGGCCTACGGCGGCAAGCGCCAGCTCCACTGGCGCGAAGTCCTCGCCGGCGAAAAGTCCTTCAACAAAACCGGCAACTGGCTCCCCGACGAGACGCTCGCCGCCTTCCGTGAGTTCCTCGTGGGCATCAAGGGCCCCCTCTCCACCCCCGTCGGCGGCGGCATCCGCTCGCTCAACGTCGCCCTCCGCCAGATCTTGGACCTCTATGTCTGCCTCCGCCCCGTCCGCTGGTTCAAGGGCGTCCCCAGCCCCGTCAAGCGCCCCGGCGACTGCGACATGGTCATCTTCCGCGAGAACACCGAGGACATCTATGCCGGCATCGACTTCGCCGCCGGCTCGCCCGAGAGCAAGCTGATTCTCGACCTCTTGGCCGACAAACTCCCCAAGGAGTTCAAGAAGATCCGCTTCGGCACCTCGCCGGCCATCGCCGAGTTCGCCGCCGCGGCGATGGGCGGGGCCGACCGAGTCAGCGAGGACGACAAGAAGGTCCTCGTAGGCATCGGCATAAAGCCCGTGAGCCGCTTCGGCTCCCAGCGCCTGGTCTGGGCCGCCATCGAGCACGCCCTGCGCGAGAAGCGCCGCTCGCTGACGCTCGTGCACAAGGGCAACATCATGAAGTTTACCGAAGGCGCCTTCAAGGACTGGGGCTACGACCTGGCCCGCGAGCACTTCCGTGATCAGATCGTCACCGAGCGCGAATCCTGGATCCTGGGCAACAAGGAGTCCGCCGCCGACCTCTCCGCCGAGCAGAACGCCCGCATGATCGACCCCGGCTTCGACATGATGACCCCCGACCAGCAGGGCAAGCTCGTCAAGGAGGTCGACTCCGTCCTCGCCGCCATCTGGCCCACCCACGGCGGCGGCAAGTGGAAGTCCAAGCTCATGGTCAAGGACTCCATCGCCGACATCACGCTCCAGCAGATCCTCACTCGCCCGAAGGACTTCGACGTCATCGCCACGCTCAACCTCAACGGCGACTATCTCTCCGACGCCCTCGCAGCTCAGGTCGGCGGCATCGGCATCGCGCCCGGCGCAAACATCAACTACATCACCGGCCACGCCATCTTCGAGGCCACCCACGGCACGGCCCCCAAGTACGCCAACCTCGACCAGGTCAACCCCGGCTCGGTCATCCTCTCCGGCGAGATGATGCTCCGCTACATGGGCTGGACCGAGGCCGCGGACATGATCATCAAGGGCATGGACGGCGCGATCGTCGCGAAGACCGTAACTTACGACTTCGAGCGGCTGATGAAGGCCGAGGGCGACACGCAGGTCAAGAAGGTCAAGTGCTCCGAGTTCGCCGACGCCGTCATCAAGCACATGGCCTGACCGAACTTTTGCCCCTTCTGCCGCGAGCGGGAGACGACCGCTCGAGGCGCAGCCTCAAGCAGCTGAGGGCACGTGCGGCCAACCTCTGCACACCGCCCCCCAGCCCCCCCGCCCCTCCCGCCCCGCTATCGCTTCCGTCCCCCAGCCTGAATCGCAATCGGTGCATGATCTACGCGGTCCGACACCCGACACCCGATACTCGATGCCGAGTCTGAAGACGCTCCGCGAAGAAGCCTGGGGTGCACTCAAACCGCTCCGCGCATGGTGATGGTCCCTGTCCCCCCCGCCTTGAGCCTCTCGCACACAGTCCTCTCGGCCTCGGCGGCCCGCACCGCAAACTGCGGTCACCCTCCGCCGAGCACCCACCGCATCGCCGCCCCGTGCCGAAGATGCCGATGGCGAGAAACGCCAGCGAGCCTCCACAGAATGGCTCTCCTTCGAGAACTTCCGGCGTTCTCTTCGTTCCCTTCGCGTTCCATCCGTACACCCACGCTTCTCAACCGAGCAGGAACCGTGCCTCGGGCAAGCTCGGGCCCCGGAGGGATTCTCTTGCGTACCCCGCCGGTCCCCGGCGGGCTTCCTCTGCTTCGAGCTACCGGATACTCGCCCGAGATTCAATCTTCATTCGCCTGAAACACCTCCCAGGCACTCGGCACCCGCGCTCATCGATCGCAAGCCGCTTCACGATCCGGCCTGACCTCGAATCCCGCCCATTTATCCCCTTGACAAACGCCAAACAAGCTGGCATACTCCCCATGGCAGCGCCCGAGGCCGCCAGGGGGAGTGACACGCCATGCCATCCGACCGTCCGCCCACCGGGCCAAGTGCCCAAGCCGGCCCGCCCACGCCCGACCCGCCCACGCCCGACCCATCCGACCTCGACGACCGCCTCATCCAGGCCTTCTTCGACCCCAACGAAAAGCTCGTCGAAGTCGCCCGCGACCACGGCCTCTCCGTGACGGCCCTCGCCGCCTGGCACGACCAGCCCCACATCCGCCGCCGCCTCGATTCCATCGCCGCCCTCGCCACCTACCGCGCCCGCATCCTCTGCGCAGAGCGGGCCTCGCAGGCCGTCCGCACCCTCGACCACTGCCTCACCCTGCTCTTCGACAAGGACATGTTCGACCCGACCACCCGCCCCGCCGCCCGCAGCGCCCGCGTCGAATCCGCCCGCCGCGCCGCCGCCACAATCCTGCGTCACGCCGTCGCCCCACCCGCCCCACCCCGTCCACCTGCCAACCCATCGCCCCCTCCCGGCGACGACCCGCCACCCAACCCTCTCCACGCCCCCGAGCCCCCCGGTCCCCCCGCCCCCCCCGGTCCCCTCTCACCGCACCGCCCCGATATCCCGCGGCGGCCGGCGCAGGGCGGCAACGCGGGCCCGGAAGAAGGCCGGGTCTTTGCGGTACTCCTCGCAGATGCCCGGCGTGAAGGCGGCGCCGCACTCCGGGCAGCGGTCGGCCGCCATGTCGAGGAGGCTGTAGCCGCAGTGGATGCAGAACGTGTCGGTGCGGACGCGCACGGCGAGCCGGACGCCGCGGATGTAGAGCGTGATCGCCGCGCCCAAGGCCAGGAGCCATGCATTGATCAGAGAGATCGACAGCATCATGCCGCCCCAGCCGGTGTAGAACAAGAGCAGCAGCGGCGAGGCGACCAGCAACAGCGCGGGCCCGAGCACGAACCAACGCCATCCGATCGCGGCCGCGACCTGCCCGAGCCCCGGCCGCCAGAACCGCACCTCCGGCAAGCCCGCGATGATCCGCAGGCCGGAGATCGTCTCGCCGCTCAACCGACCGAGGGCCGCGAGTTCCTCTGGCGGCAGAGACGCGGGCGAAGCGTGTACCAACGGCGGCACGACCGAGATCCCGTGCCGCCGTCGCCCGCCATCGCCGTCGTCACTCACGCCCACGCTCCGGAACACGTCCCGCTCCCATGCCCAAGTCGGCCGATGGTAGTATCCGCGGCCGTCATCCCCCCGCCACACCCCACCCCACACGCAAGAGCGCCCCCATGTCCATCCCGGCCACCACGACGTTCGACATCGACGGCTACCGCATCACCCGCTACTGCGGCGTCGTCCGCGGCATCATTGTCCGCGCGCCGACAATCTCCCAGGGAATCCTGGGCGGCCTGAAGTCCATCATCGGTGGCAACATCGGCGCGTACACCCAGATGTGCGAGCAGGCCAGGCAGCAGGCGTACGAACTGCTCGTCGACCACGCCGTCAGCATCGGGGCCAACGCCATCGTCGGCCTGCGATACGAGTCCAGCGAGGTGGGCGGCAAGGCCAGCGGCGCCGTAGAAGTGCTCTGCTACGGCACCGCCGTGGTCATTGCGCCGAGGTGAGCCGCGACGGGCCGCGACGCCTCTTTACTGCCGCGCCTGGGCCTTGGGGCTCTGGGCCACGGCCTTGGCCTTGAGCAGCACCAGCGCCGTCTGAAGCTGAACGTCCAGCCCGTCGGTGATGAGCTTGTCGGGGCTGGGCGCGGGCGTCCTGGGATCCACGATGACCCTGCCGTTCTGATCGATGGGGAGCACGTCCGCGTCCTGACGGAGCTTGAGCGCATCGGCCATCACCTCCGGCAGCATCTCGACCTTCATGTGCGGGTCGACACCCCAGACCGATGCGCCGGGCTTGCGGTGAAGGATCCGGCCGTCGGGCAGCTTGTAGTACTGCGTGGTGATCTTGATCTTGGCCTTGTTGGTCAGCGGCCAGACGTTCTGAACCGACCCCTTGCCGAAGGAGCGCTCGCCCACGACGATGGCGTTGATCTGTCCGATGTCGGCGTAGTGCCGGATCGCGCCCGAGACGATCTCGCTCGCCGAGGCCGAGCCCTCGTTGATGAGCACGGCCAGCGGGATGCCCTTGGCCAGTGCGCCCTCGGGACTGGCCTCGCGCTTCTCGCCCTGCATCGTGCCCTCGGTGGAGACGATCACGCCCTTGTCGATGAAGGTATTGCTGACCGAGACGGCCTCGGTGAGCAGGCCGCCGGGGTTAAAGCGGAGGTCCAGGATGAGCCCCGCGAGACCCTTGTCGGCCTGCATCTGCTTGATGGCGGCGCGGAGATCGGCGGTGGTGTCCTCGGTGAACTGGGTGAGGCGGATATAGCCGATGCGGTTGTCGGGGTCTATGTACCAGTCCCAGGCATCCTCGCGGGCTCCGGTGCGCTTCCAGCCCTTGACGGAGGTGACGGGGATGATGGCACGAACGAGGTTGAAGTCGATGTCCTGGGTGACGGTCTTGCCGTCCTTGTCGGCCTGCTCGGTATCACGCTGCATGGTGACGGTCACGCGGCTGTTGGCCTCGCCGGTGATGAGGTCGACGGCCTGGTTGAGGCTGATCCCGTCGGCGGACTGGCCGTCGATCCTCTTGATCAGGTCGCCGGCCTTGATGCCGGCACGCTGGGCGGGTGTGCCCTCGAGGGGTGTGACGATCTTGATGAGCTGGGTGGCCTCGTCGATCTGGATCTGCACGCCGACCCCGACGAAGTTGCCCTGGGTCATGCGGTCGAAGCGGCGGAGCTCGTCGGGCCAGATGATGGCCGTGAACTCGTCGAGGCGGGACATCGAACCGTTGCCGAGCTCGTGGAGCAAAGCGTTGTCGGGAACGTTGATGGTCTTGGTGTTGGTCGCGAGCAGTCCGGTGAATAGCTCGTCGGCGGTGCCGCGGGTGGCGGTGAAGGCGGGGTCGGCGAGCCGGGTGTCCCAGGTGGAGAGATAGGCCAGGAACGCGTCGAGCTTGGCCTGATTGGCGAGGCCCGGGAAGACGGCCTGGAGGTCGGTGGTTGTTGCGAAGGTTCGGAGGCTCTCGATACCGCCGGCGAGGACGTCCTTGAGCGGCTTGCGGTCGATCTGCTGGTTGGCCGCGTTGACGATCGCGGTGCGGACCATTCCGCTCGAGATGAACTCGATCTTCTTGACGTAGTTCTCGCCGAGGTTGTTGTACGGCGGCAGGGGCGACTTGCCGGCCTTGACGCGCTCGTCGTTGCGGAGTTTCCAGAACTCCTGCGGGGCGTATAGGCGGATCATCGACAGCCGGAGGCCCAGGCGGCGGACGTCGGCCTTGTAGATGCCCTCTTCCTCGAGCAGGGCGTTGAGTCGGAAGAACAGCTCGTTGGCCGTGAACCATCGACCCTTGGCCTCGGCCGCCTTGGCCGCGGTGTCGGCGCGGGAGATGAGATCGCGGGTGCGGGGCTCGGCCTTGAATGCGGCCTTGTCGGTGCGGAGCCAGTGGAGACCAACGGCCTCCTTGAGCGCTTCGGACAGCGATTCCGCGTCCGGTTTGGTCAGAAGCTCGTCGAGCTTCTTGCTTGTTTCGGTGATCTTCTCGGCCCGCGTCGCCTCGCGCTTGGCCAGATTCCGTTCAAGCAGGTCGACCGAGGCGCGGAGGTCGCTGACCTCGCTGGCCGTGCTATCGACGGGCAGGCCCTTGAGGGCGGCGATCGCGGCGTCTGCCTTGCCGAGCCGGGCATCGGCCCAGGCACGAGTCGAGGCGTCGGCGAGGGTCGTGGATTGAGCGATAACCGGCGGGGCGACGGCGGCCGCCTGCCCGAGCGCAGCATGGGCCGGGAACAGGCCCGCGGAGAGCATCAGGGCGATCAGCGTCGGACGGATCGAACGATTCTTCATTCCACGCTCCTGCCGGACAGTCATGGTCGACATTCGGGCGATGCGGTCGGTACTCAGTTCGTGCTCAGCAGGTCGGTCCGATCCACTCAGGGGACGGATCAGACACCGAAAATCCAAGATCAGGGCGGGCCACTGTACCGGCTCTGACGCTTGGGAAGACGTCGTCGTATCCTACCGATTCCCTGACACGGCGTTGCGGTTCCGGGGGCAAACCGACGACTCGCATCAAACCCGTAGACGGTTGAGAAACGCGTTTCCGTCATATGCGCCGGCGGGCCCGGAACACCGCAACCAGCACCACGAGCCCGGCCAGCAAGAAGGCCAGGGCGATCATGGTGATATCGCGGGAGCCCGAGGGAATCGTTCCCGCGGATGCGAGCCCGGCCGCGAGCAGACCCAGCATGGGTCCGACGGCGTAGCCGGTGCCGATCGCGGCCTCGTGCATGCCGCCGGCATCGACGCCCGAGTCGGAGACCTCCATCGCGTAGTAGAGGGCCGCGCAGTAGATCACGCCCATGCCCACGCCGAACGCCAGCAGGGAAGCGATCAGTGTTGGTAGGGCGAGGCCGGCGGGAAGCTGCGGGGCGAGAACGACGCCAGCGAAGGAGAGCACGAGCACGCCGCCGCCGGCGGCGATGGGCCACCAGCGGCCGTGCCAGCCGTGCCAGCGTTCCATCAGGAAGAACGCCGCCACGCGGGCGGCGGGCCAGACGGCGGCGACGGGCAGCTTCCAGCCCTCAGGGATTTTGAGGCTCGCGAGCGTCGTGGGGAGGATGGGGGAGATGACCGACATCAGCATGAACGAGGTGGGCAGGAGCAGGCGGCAGACAGTCAACAGCCGGGCATAGATGGGCGGGGCGGCGGAGTGGTCCTCGTGGGCGTGTTGGCCCGGCGAGGGTCGGAAGCTCAGCAGCAGCAGGCCCGCGCAGCCCGCGTGGAGGAACGAGAGGAAGAGCAGCACCAGCAGCGAGTGCCCTTCGACCGCGGGCCCCATGAGCACGAGCGTGACGACGATCGACGATGACCAGGTGATGTTGAACTTGCCTGTTGCGGATCGCAGGCCGGCCCCGGAGCGGCCGCCGGCGAGGTACGACTCGACGTTGGCCCAAAGCATGCCCGAGAGCGGGCTGTAGACGGCCACGGCGACCCAGAGCGGCCAGGCACCCGGCAGCCCGGCCCGATCAGCAAGCCACGGCAGGGCACATACGGCCCCCATGCCGAGCATCAGGCCCACAAGGAGCGAGCGGGGACTTACGCCCGACCGCTGGAGGCGGCGGAGGGCGGGGCCGACGTAGAACGCGGCGGGGATGTAGACGACGCCGTAGAGCAGGCCGAGGCCGAAGCGCTGGAAGTCGTCGAAGCCGTACTGGCTCTTGGCGATGAAGAACAGGCCGGAGTAGACGATCGCCGAGCCGGCGGAGTTCAGGAAGGTGAACAGCAATATGGCCCACAACGGCGTGATCTGGCGGGCGGGGGCGTCGCGCGGTCCGGGGTTCGTGGGCGTGCGGGCGGCGTGCGGGGCGGCGGTCATGATGGAGAGCGATCAGCCGGGGCGGCGAGGAGGCGAGCGGTGCCGGCACGGGCGTGCCCGAGCGGTACGGGCGGCACTCGCGATCCGTCGCGAGCGTGGTTGCCTCTGGCGGGGGCCGATGGTAGCATCGCGCTGGAAAACGCTGTCGTGGTCGTAGCTCAACTGGATAGAGCGCTGCCCTCCGAAGGCAGAGGTTGCAGGTTCGACTCCTGCCGACCATATTCGAGATTTCGCTTCGCGGCTGGTGGAGTTCTGAAGCCGCCGCGGCGGGCTTTATCGACTGGTCTTTGCCCGGCGGTACACTGGCGGGCATGAAGCGCACGATACTGCCAGATGCCCGACGGTCGCCACGCTTTGC
Organism: Phycisphaerales bacterium; assembly: GCA_038214505.1. GTDB lineage: Bacteria > Planctomycetota > Phycisphaerae > Phycisphaerales > UBA1924 > UBA4658. The sequence continues at coordinate 40,595 of JBBQRT010000008.1, forward strand.
GGGTATTTCGACGTTCTGTCGCTATCCGCGACTGGAGGATGTGCTTCCCGAGCATGCGCCGGTCGACTGGGCGATCTATGGCGTGCCGGTGGATGCGGGGGTGACGTATCGACCGGGGGCGAGGTTCGGGCCGCGGGCGGTGCGGGCCGAAAGCCAGTATGTCAAGCGGTACTCGATCGAGCAGGATGTGGATGTGTGCGAGGCGTTGAGCCTGGCGGATGCTGGGGACGCGCCGGTAGAGCCCTACGACCTGCGGGCCAGCGCGACGGCCCAGCTCGAGTTCGCAAAGGGGCTGGGGACGCCGGGGGTGACGAGGCTGATGGCCGTCGGGGGCGACCACACGATCGCGTATGGCAACTTGCGCGCGACGTGGGAGCGGATGGGCTCGCCCAAGGGCGGCCTCGCGCTCGTGCACTTTGATTCGCATCTGGACACGATCGACGCCGTCTGGGGCGAGCGGTGGGGGCACGCATCGGTGTTTCGGCGAGCGATCGAGGACGGCGTGGTCGATCCGGCGGCGATGATCTCGGTGGGCGTCAAGGGCCCCTTGAACTCGGCCAAGGATCTCGAGTATGCGAGGGGGCTGGGTGTCGAGCTGGTCATGTCGGACCGGGCCCGGCGCGAGGGCGAGAGCCTGCTGAAGGCATTTGTCGGCCGGCTCAGGGGCCGCGCGGCGTACATCACCTTCGATATTGATTGCGTCGACCCGGCGTATGCGCCCGGCACGGGGACGCCGAGCGTGGGGGGGTTGAGCTCGGCGGAGGCGCTCGGGCTGCTGCGGGCGCTGCGGGGGATGACGGTCGCGGGGGCCGATGTTGTCGAGGTCCTGCCCGACCGCGATGTGGCTGGGATCACGGCACTCCTGGCGGCGCACGTGATGTTCGAGATTCTGTGTCTGGATGCCGTCGGCCGGCTGTAGGGCGCGGGGACGGGCGGCTTGAAGCACGGATCGCCCGCCCGGAAGCCGCAGGGAAGTTCCGCTAGACTCCGCCCCGATCGCTTAGGAGAGTTCCCCCGTGACACCAAGCCACCCGCCCGGCCCGTCGATCATTTCGCCGCTGGTGGGCGTCATCATGGGTTCGAGCTCGGACTGGGAGACCATGCGGCATGCGGCGGACACGCTGGCGGCCCTTGGCGTGGCCCACGAGGTTCGGGTGGTTTCGGCGCATCGGACGCCCGACTTGCTGTTCGAGTACGCCGGCTCGGCCGAGGAGCGGGGGCTGAGGGTCATCATCGCGGGCGCGGGCGGTGCGGCCCACCTGCCGGGCATGTGCGCGAGCAAGACGGCCGTGCCGGTCCTGGGCGTGCCGGTGGAGAGCAAGACGCTGCACGGGATGGACTCGCTGCTCTCGATGGTGCAGATGCCCGCGGGGGTGCCGGTGGGGACGATGGCGATCGGGCGTGCGGGGGCGATCAACGCGGCGCTTCTTGCGGCCGGCATTCTGGCGGCGACCGATGCGGGTATTCGCAAGTCGGTGCACGAGTTCCGGGCCCGGCAGACGGCGGCCGTGCTGGAGCGACCCGACCCGCGCGTCGGCCCCGGGGGGCACTAGGCATGCCCGTCGGCGTCGATGAGGACACGATGATCGTGGGCGTGCTTGGCGGCGGGCAGCTCGGGCGCATGATGGCGCTTGCCGGGCTGCCGCTCGGGCTGCGGCTGAGGTTTCTCGACCCCGATCCCGGCTGCCCGGCGGCGGAGGCGGGCGAGCTGATCGTCGGGCGGTACGACGAGCCGGCGGCGCTGGAGCGGTTTGTCCGGGGCGTCGGCGTCGCGACCTACGAGTTCGAGAACGTGCCGGCCGCGGCGGCGCGGTGGTTGACCGAGCATGTGGCGGTCTTTCCGCCGCAGAACGCGTTGGCCGTTGCGCAGGACCGGGTGCTGGAGAAGCGGTGCTTCCGCTCTCTTGGGATCGGCACGGCGGAGTTCGAGGAGGTCGATACGCTGGGCGGGCTTGAAGCGGCGGTCGGCAAGCTCGGGACGCCCTGTGTGCTCAAGACTCGACGGTTCGGCTACGACGGCAAGGGGCAGGCGGTGATCCGCACGCCTTCGGATGTTCGCGCCGCGTGGGACGCGGTGGTCGGGACGCGGACGGAAGATGCGGACCTCGAGCTCGAGGCGATGGTGGAGTTCGACCGCGAGCTCTCGATCATCGGCGTTCGCGGGCGCGACGGGCGGATGGCCTTCTATCCTGCGATCGAGAACTCGCACTCGGGCGGGATCCTGTCGTTCTCGGTGGCCCCGGCGCCGGGGCTGGGCGAGGCCCGCCAGCAAGAGCTCGAGCGGGCCTGTGGACGGGTGATGGAACACCTCGACTACGTCGGCGTGCTCACGATCGAGTTCTTCGAGCTCGCCGGCGGCGGCCTTCTGGCCAACGAGATGGCCCCGCGGGTGCACAACTCGGGGCACTGGAGCATCGAGGGGGCCGAGTGCTCGCAGTTCGAGAACCACCTCCGGGCGGTCTGCGGCCTGCCGCTGGGCTCGACGCGGATGGCCGGCTCGGAGACCGACGGGCCCGGGGGCGTGAGCATGATGTTCAACATCGTCGGCCGGGCGCCGGCGTCGCGGGAGATCCTCGCGATCCCGGGGGCCCGGCTGCACATGTATGGGAAGGCCGAGCGGGCCGGGCGGAAGCTGGGGCACGTGACGCTGTGCGCCGACACGTTCGCTGGGCTGCAGCGCCGGGCCGCGGCGGTTAGGAGCGTGCTGGAGCGGGCCGGCGGCCGGCCGTGATCGCGGAGGCACGGATGTTTCATCGAGCGTGCCCGCGTGCGCAGGAGATTTGTGGGGCCTCGGCAAAGCGGCGGCGGGTATTGTCAGGGGTATGCCCAACGTCACCATCCGACCTGCGACCCCGGCCGATATCGCCCTGATCCTCAGGCTCATCCGCGCCCTGGCTGAGTATGAGCGCGAGCCGCAGGCGGTGGAGACGACCGAGGCGATGCTCCGCGACGGGCTGTTCGGCCGGGGCGTGGGCAATGGGGACCGGGGTCCGAGCGCCGAGTGTGTCGTCGGCGAGGTCGATGGGGTGCCGCGGGGGTTCGCGGTGTTCTTCCACAACTATTCGACTTGGAAGGGGCGCAGCGGCCTGTATCTCGAGGACCTGTTCGTCGAGCCCGAGGCCCGGGGCGTGGGGCTTGGCAAGGCGCTGCTGGTCCACCTGGCGGGGATCGCCGTTGCGCGCGGGTGCGGGCGGTTCGAGTGGACGGTGCTGGACTGGAACACGCCGGCGATCGAGTTCTACACGGGGCTTGGCGCGAAGGCGATGGAGGAGTGGACGATCTATCGCGTCGGCGGCGAAGCGCTCGGGACGTTGGCGGGGCGATGAGTGGGGGGCGGAGGAGGGATCGGGCGGGCGATTAGGTCTGGTCGCACGTGCCGCAGGTTCCGTGGAGGACGGCGTCGCGCTGGCTAAGGGTGCGTGCGTCGGCGGGCTTGTCCTTAGACTTGATCACGACCTCGGCGCCCTCGAGGCACTCGACCTTGCCGCAGGAGTCGCAGACGAAGTGGGGGTGCTCGTGGACGTGGTGGTGCTCGGAGCAGCGGGCATGGTCGGTGAGCGAGAAGCGGAAGACCCGGTCGCCGGGATCAACGCGGTGGGCGAGGCCGGCGTCGACCAGCGAGTTGAGCGTGCGGTAGACCGTGACACGGTCGGGTTTCCGCGGCTTCGCGGCCCGGGCCGGCGTCGGGGCCGAGATGACGGCGTCGTACACCTGCTGGGCGTTGAGGGCCTGGCCCGCGTGCTCCATCGCGGCGAGAATGGCAAGGCGGACGTCGGTCACGCGGAGCGCGGACCGTCGGAGCATGTCCGCATGATGATCGGATTCGACCGGCGCGGGCTTGGAGGGACGCTTGGCGACCATTGCAGGGAGAGTGTAGGGGCCGGGAGCGGGGCCCGGAAGCACCCGGGCTCAGCGGCGCTTGTCGCGGGCGATCTGGGCGTAGGCGTTGTGGCTGTGGATGCTCTCGAAGTTCTCGCTGGAAATCTCGTAGCTCAAGATCCGTTCGTCGCGTTCGAGCGCGACGGCCAGGTCGCGGATGATGTCCTCGACGAACTTCGGGTTGTCGTACGCCTGCTCGGTCACCCACTTCTCGTCGGGCCGCTTGAGGACGGCGAAGACCGGGCAGCTGGCCGCCCCCTCGGCGATGGTGACGATCTCCTCGATCCACATCAGGCCCTTGGTGCGGACGCGGGCCTCGATCTCGCAGCGCTGGTTATGCGCTCCGTAATCGGAGATCTCCTTCGAGCATGGGCAGAGGCTCGTCGCTGGGGCGGCGACGGAGATCAGAAGGTCGTTCTTCTTCGGGTCGCGGCTGGCGGTGCACTCGAACTTGACCTTGTAGTCCATCAGACCGGGCGTTCCCGTGACGGGGGCGGGCTTGCGGACGAAGTAGACGAAGCTGGCCTCGAAGTGGGCCTCCTCGGCGGAGAGACGCAGGCGGATCTTCTCGGTGATACTCGGGATGTCCTGCGGCGAGAAGGCCTCGGTGTGGGCGTTGAGCACCTCGAGAAACCGGCTCATGTGCGTGCCCTTCTGGTAGTGGGGCAGGGAGACGTACATATTGATCGTCGCCGTGGTGGTCTGCTCGCCGGCGACCTCCTCGCCGGACCACTTCGCGAAGGCGGGGACCTTCATGCGCATGGGGTAGCGGACGTCTTTGACGCCCACACGGTCGATCGCGACGTTGCGCGGGTCTTGCGAGGACTGGATGTCGACCATCTGCTGCTTGGCGGTGGGCTTGTGCCGACCGTTCAACGCGGGGGGGTTCCCCGGTTCGGTGGCGGTGTCATCATTGGGCATACGGCTGGCGGAGATCACGCGGCTACCCTTTCGAAGAGGGGGAGTTTTCGCCCGAACCGATTCGCGTTTCTTCGCCATGGCTTTCGGAGGATAGGTCTGTATCGATGCAGGGCCGGGGCGGTCAGTTTCAACGAATCCGCGTCAGCCGAGCCACTTGTCGTCCCACTTCATGCCCTCGGCAACCTGGGCGGCGGTGCCCTTCTCGATCATTCCGGCGACCGGATAAGCGCAATAGTCCAGCGAGAACGAGCCGGCGGGGCGGTGGTTGCCGCTGAGCCCGAGGCCGCCGAAGGGGAGCTTGCTGCTGGCCCCGGCGGTGCCGGTGTTGATGTTGATGCAGCCGGCGCGGCACTCGTGGAGGAACTGCTCGGCGTGGGGCTGGGTGGCGGTGAAGATCGAGGCGGCCAGGCCGTAGCGGGTGGCGTTGGCCTGCTGGATCGCCTCGTCGATGTCGGCGATCTCGCTGATGCGGAGCAGGGGTCCGAAGATCTCGATGTCGGCCCCGCTGCCGCCACCGCCTGGGGTGTCGTCGCCGGCGGCGACGAACTCTTGGACCTCGGTGATGCCGGCCGAGACGTAGAAGCCCTTGCCGAGGCGGTCGATCGGGCGGGCCTCGAGCAGCGTCCGGCCGCCCTTCCTGGCCCAGGCGGTCTGGGCGTCGAGGACGGCCTGGCGGGCCTGCTGGGTGATGATCGGGCCCGCGAACACCGGCGAGTTGCTTCGCGGATCGTTGAAGTTCAGGGCGCGTGCCGCCTCGACGATCGCGGTGACGAGCTTGTCCCTGACGGCGTAGTGCACGATCGCCCGGCGCGTCGACGTGCAGCGCTGGCCGGTCGTGTTGAAAGCGCAGCGCACGATCTCGATCGCGGCCTGACGGACGTCCGCGTCGTGCATCACGACCGCGGGATTGTTCCCGCCGAGCTCGAGCGCCAGGACCCGGCCCGGGCGGTCGAGGTTGGCGTGCGTGATCTTCCGGCCAACGGGCCAGGAGCCGGTGAACAGGATGCCGTCGAGCCCGTCGTGGCTCGAGAGGGCCGCGGCCGTCGCGGCCCCGCCCTGCACGAGATTGAATACGCCCGCGCCCTTACCTGGGGCGCCCTCTGCGAGCAGGGCCTCGTGGAACAGCTCGGCGAGGATCTGGCCCACACCGGGGGTCTTGTCGCTGGGCTTGAAGACGATCGTGTTGCCCATCGCGAGCGCTGGCACGATGTGGCCGTTTGGCAGGTGGGCGGGGAAGTTGAACGGGCCCAGCACGGCCATGACGCCGTGGGGCTTGTACCAGCAGCGGCCGAGCTTCTGGGGGCCCATCTCGAAGTCGAAGCCGTTGACGCGCTGGAGCCCGCCGATGGGCGAGGCGTCGAGGGTGATGTCGACCTTGGCCGCGAGGGCGGAGGCCTCGCCCTTGGCCTCCCACATCGCCTTGCCGGTCTCGTCGCAGATCAGCTCGGCGACGGCCGCGGCGCGGGCCTTGCACAGCTCGGCGAACCGCTTGAGCACGCGGAAGCGGTTGTCGCGGCCCCAGGCGCTCCAGGCCGGCAGGGCATGTCGGGCCGCGGCCACGGCGGCGTCGACGTGGGCGGGGTTTTCCGCGCCGCTCCAGACCATCTGGTCGGGCCGCGCGGGGTTGAACGAGGTGACGGTGGGGGTGCCCTTGGTGAGCGGGAGCCACTCGCCGTTGATGAGGTCGCTAGGCCCGTTCTTCAGCGAGGCGTGCTTGAGCTGGAGGTTCATGTGGGCGAAGGGTACGGGGCGTGCCGCGGGTGGTCGGCACGAAAAAGCCCCGGGACGGTGTCCCGGGGCTGGAGAGAAATCGGGGTGTGCGGGGGTCGATCACGCCGAGGCGCGGCGGCCGACGCGGATCTCCGACAGGCGGCGGGGGCGGGCGACGTCGACGGAGTCGATGACGTATTCCGCGCCGGTGTTGTCCAGATCGGGCAGCTCGTACATCATTCCGAGCATGAGCTCTTCGAGCACGGCCCGCAGGCCGCGGGCCCCGGTCTCGCGGCTCATGGCCTTCTCGGCGATGGCCCGGAGGGCGTCCTCGGTGAAGCTGAGCTTGGCGTTCTCGAGCGCGAAGAGGTGCTGGTACTGCCGGACGAGCGCGTTCTTGGGCTCGCGGAGGATGTTCATCATCGCGTCGACGGTCAGGGGCATGAGGGGGGCGAGCACGGGCAGGCGCCCGACGAACTCGGGGATCATGCCGTACTCGATCAGGTCGTCGGCGGTGACCTGGCCGAGCATGGCCTGTCGCTCGTGCTCGGCGGCGTCGGCGGTGCGGAGCTCGACGTTGAAGCCGATGCGCTTCTTGCCGAGGCGGCGGCGGATGATGTCCTCGACACCGACGAAGGTGCCGCCGCAGATGAAGAGGATGTGGGACGTGTCGATCTGGATGTACTGCTGCTCGGGGTGCTTTCGGCCGCCTTGGGGCGGGACGTTGGCGACGCTGCCCTCGAGCATCTTGAGCAGGCTCTGCTGGACGCCCTCGCCCGAGACGTCGCGGGTGATCGAGACGTTGTGGGAGGTCTTGCCGATCTTGTCGACCTCGTCGATATAGATGATGCCGCGCTGGCAGGCCTCGACGTCGAAGTCGGCGCTCTGGAGAAGCTTGAGCAGGAGGTTCTCGACGTCCTCGCCGACGTAGCCGGCCTCGGTCAGGGTCGTGGCGTCGCCGATGGCGAAGGGGACGTTGAGGATTCGGGCGAGGGTGCGTGCCAGCAGCGTCTTGCCCGAGCCGGTCGGCCCGATCATCAGGATGTTGCTCTTGTCGAGCTCGATCTCGGTCTCGGACTTCTCGGCGTGGAGCAGTCGCTTGTAGTGGTTGTGCACCGCGACGGAGAGGGCCTTCTTGGCCATGTCCTGTCCGATGACGTACTGATCAAGGAACTCCTTGATAGTGCGGGGGCTGGGGATCTCGGTGAACAGCGAGCTGGCGCTCGAGACCTTGCGTTTTTCCTGCTTGAAGATGTTCTGGCAGAGCTCGGTGCAGTTGTTGCAGATGTAGACCTCGCTGGGCCCTTCGACCATCGGGCCGACGTCGCGGCTGGTCTTGCCGCAGAACGAGCAGGTGGTGACCTTGCGGGGGCGGAAGCCTCCGCCGGTGCCGCTGCCGCCGCCATTGCCATTGCCGCCCGATCCTCCCTGTCCGCCGCCGGCGTTGCTCGAGGATTGATCCTGCCGGCCGGGTCCGCTTGCCATAAATCTGCCGTCCTTCGCTCGCCGGATGAGCCGGCGCCTGATGCTGTGAGAAAACGAATGTGCGCGGGCGTGTGTATCGACCAAGCGTCCGGCGTGCTGCACACTTGGCGGCCCGGTCTAGGCATGAAGGTGAAAGCCCTCGGCGGCCAGATCGCCCAATGTCCGCAAACCACGCAATCCTACCCCCGCACTTCCACCAACCGTGCAGGTTTGTCACTTCCAAACCGAGCAAAGACATCAATGGTTCGTGCTAATCGGAAGGATCTCTTGATCCGTTATCGGCCTCGCGGCGGTTGCCGTGCGACCGGGGATTCGGCGGCCTCCGAGCGGGGCCTTTGGGGGGTTTGGTTTTCGGACGTTGCGCCGCAAGCTCGGCAGCTCGCTGCTCGACCTGCCGCTTGATGCTGTCCTGCATCTTGCGCCGCGCGGCTTGGAACTCCTCGTCGCTGAGCTGGCCCCGGCGATTCATCTCTCGCAGCGTCTCCAGCAGACCCGCCTCGGACTGGGTCTCTTCGGGCTCGAACATCTTGCGTCGGAGGACCATCAGGGCCGCGCCCAGCACCATGACGACGACGATCAGGATCGTCGACCACAGCAGCGCGCCCGAAGTCGCCCTGGGGATGGCGGCCTGGGCGACGGAAGTGAAGAGCGAGTGGCCGAGCGTCATCCGGCCGGATGATACCGGCGGCGGCGAACCGGCTCATAATCCCGAGGCGATCGCCTCGCGGAGCGGGTTGAGCAGTTTGGGGATGACCCACGCGTCAAGAAGCTCTTCGCCCTGAGTGGCAATCGAGGCGAGTTCCTTGAGCAGTTCCTTGACATCCGTGAACGGGCCGTGCTGGCGGATGATCAGATAGAGACTGATGGCTTGCTCCCGGGCCTCGACCGCCGTCACGGCGTGATTCCGGGTCTTGACCTCGACGATGGCGTGCCGCCGCCCGTCGTCGCTGAGCGCCACGCCGAACGTCGGCTGGCAGTCGACGGCCTTGGCGCTCACACCCGAACGCCCGGCGCCGTCGAGGAGGCCGGCGAGCGGGGAACCGGCCAGCAGCGCGGCGCACACGAGCGAGTCGTGGTTGCCCGCCGCGGGGAGGTCGAAACCCCAGAGCAGCTCGACGTTCTCGATGTCCAATGCGGAGATGTCCAGGTAGTAGGGGGCCGATTCGACGAGCAGTTTGTGCAGGGTGTAGCCCGCCTGGTTGCTGTCGGGATTGACGCTCCCCGAGCGGAGGCTGGTTTTGCGCACGGCGATCCACTGCTGGTGCTGCGACGCCGCGTCGGCGTCGGGGCGGGACTCGAGGGAGAGCTCGTCGGTGTAGCGCTTGAAGCGCTCCATCCCCGGCACCTCGCGCCGGATGCGGTCGAACATGCTCAGGACGGTGTCCCGGCGCATGGCCAGGTCCATCTTGAGGTTCATCCGCATGTTGATGTAGAAGTCGGACGCAAACGCCGCGTAGTCGCTCGCCATGGGGCTCCCCGCACTCGGCCCGATCGATCGTGGATGCGAGTGTATAGTGGCCCTGTGAGCGGGAGTCGGGGGCGGAAGTTGGTCGGCAATCGCCGAACCGGGAGTATTCCGCATGATCCGAAGCACCGCCGCCGGCGTCGCTTGCTGCCTTGTTCTCGCCATGGGCGGCTGCCGGTCCGGCTCATCGGCGTCGGCCTCGCCGGGCTGCCCGGACAATCACGAGCCCGTCGCCGCGGCCAAGGCCGCGGCGGGCGAGACCACTCTCGTCAAGGTCGGCAACATGCGGTGCCCGATCGCCCCCGATGACGAGGTTGGCGACAACGGGATGGTCGACGCCGAGCTGACCCGGCCGTACAAGGGCCAGACGATCGGCTTCTGCTGCCCCAACTGCCCGCCGATCTGGGACAAGATGTCCGATCAGAAGAAGGCCGCGGCCCTGAAGAACGCGAAGGACAAGGACGGTTCGCGGTCTTGAAGCTCGTCGGCGACTCGGCAATTGGAGGTCGGTGTCGTTCGTTGGTCCTGGGTGTCCACGCTCGCCTATGAATCTCCTGTGAATCCCCGATGCTTGCGATCCATGGCTGCGATTGAACGATTTGGACGGACCGGAGCGATGCTGGTCGGTGCGGCGGTGCTTCTGCTTGCTCTGGTCGGCTGCGAGCGGGCGGCGCCGGAGGATGAGCACCAGCACGAGCACCAGCATCAGCACGAGCCGGCCCGGATGGCCGCGCCGGGCCCCGTGCCTGCTGATGATTCCGAGAACGCGCTCGCGGGTCCGGGTGTTTTCGGCCCACGCTCGGATGTCGTTGAAGTCGTCAACGCCACCTGCCCGCTTCTGGTTGGCCAGTCGGTCGGCGCTGGGAAGCGGTGCGAGCGGTCGATGACTCGCAGGCTGGGCAACCGGCTGGTGGGGTTTTGCGATGCCGAGTGCGTTCGGGCGTGGGACCAGATGTCCGAGAGCCGGCGGGAGGCGCTGCTTCGCGAGACTTTGGCGCTCGAATCAGGGATGCCTTCGGGCCACGCAAAGCCTGAGAAATGAGCCGCTTCAGCGGATGGCAAATCTCGGCTCGGTCGGGTCGTCGGCGATCGATGTTCGGTCTTCGCGCTCGATGTTTCGGCTCATCGCCGCGCGAAGGTCGGCGAGCGTCGCGGCGATGACCGCCGCGTCGCCCTGGACCTCCAGCAGCACCGTGTTGTCGGCCTGGTTGCGGACGAAGCCCGCGACGTTGTGCCGGCGCGCGATGGACGCGGCGGTGGCGCGGAAGCCCACGCCCTGGACCCGCCCGGAGAAGATGACGCGTTGCCGCATGGGTTCACCATAGCCCCCAATCAAGCTATTCGGCCCTACGCTGCAAGTTTGCCCATTTTGTGCAAGTTGTTTGACCATCAGGGCTTCTGGGCTATGTTGTTCTTGAGGACGTCCCGCGGCTTCCACCCCCGCCCGTTCGTGCCGGACCTGTTTCCGGAACACCACGTGGGCTATCCACCCGGACCGCGAGCAACGCCCACCCCCCGTGTCTCCGGCTCGTACCGAGCCGCGGACCAGACAGCCCTGACGCTGTGCATGTGCTGACAGTGACGATGGGTTCTCGGGCGATGGAGTTGTCTCCTACGCCGCCGGGCTTCGAGGCCCGAACGCCGGTTTGGTGCGACGAAGGGTGTTCTGATTGAGCGTTTTCAGAGTTTGGACTGTCCGAACGGCTACCGATTTCGAGTGCCAGCATGATCGGGCTGATTGAGGGTCGTCGAGCGGGGAAAGTTCCCTGGGACGATCGGCTCAGATAGAGTGTGGGCGGCGGTCTCGTGGGGAGACTCCCGCATGGCGTGTCGGGTCTGTTGCGGCGGCTGCGTCGCGGAGATGGCATGACGCCGGTGAGTCGATCCTCAAGCCTCGATTTTTCCTCCCGCGGCGACGACCGCCAGCGCGTCTTGGACGCGACGGACATCGTGCGCCTCATCGGCGAGCAGATGGCCCTCAAGCAGAAGGGCCGCGAGTACGTCTGTCTATGCCCGTTCCACGACGACCACTCGCCGTCGATGTGCGTGGTGCCGCACAAGCAGATCTATCACTGCTTTTCCTGCGGCGCGGGCGGCAACGCGATCACGTTCGCGATGAACTACCACAAGATGTCTTTCCGCGAGTCTCTTGAGTACCTCGCCGAGCGGGCGGGGCTCGCGCTCTCGCCCCCGCCGCGGCGCGGGCAGGAGTTTCCGGGCGCGACGTCTTCGTTCGGCGATGACTCGGGCGATGGCTCCCCGCGCCCGACGCGGGCCGTGCTTGCCTCCGCGGCGGCCACGGCGCAAACCTTCTTTCTCGCGATCCTCAACCACCCCGAGCACGGCCGCGCGGCCCGATCGGCCATCGAACGCCGCGCGATCTCGCCGGAGATGATCGAGGCGTTCGGCGTGGGAGCGGCGCCAGACAAGTGGGACGGGCTGGCCCTGACGATCTCGAGCAAACAGCTGCCGCTCGAGCCCTTTCTCGCCGCGGGCCTTCTTAAGCAGCGGGAGGGCTCTTCGGGCTGCTACGACGCGTTCCGCAACCGGCTGATGTTTCCGATTCATGATCCGACCGGGCGGATCATCGGGTTCGGCGGGCGACGCCTCAACGACGAGGACGAGCCCAAGTACATCAACTCGCCCGAGTCGCCGCTGTTCGACAAGTCGAGCACGCTTTACGGGCTCTACCAGGCCGGTCAGGCGATCCGGCAATCGAGGATCGCGATCGTGACCGAGGGGTACATGGACACTATCGCCTGCCACCAGGCCGGGATCCGCAACGCTGTTGCGACGCTGGGCACGGCCCTGACGGCCGGCAACGCCCGCGTGCTCCGCCGGCAGTGCGACACCGTTGTGCTGCTCTTTGATGGCGACGAGGCGGGGCAGCGGGCCGCCGAGCGTGGGGTCGAGGTGTTCTTCGCCGAGCCTATCGACGTGCGGATCGCCCGCCTCTCGAGCGTGACGGACGCGAAGGACCCCGACGAGCTGCTGAAGCGCGACGGCGGGCGGGCCGTCTTTGATCGGGTAATCGCGCAGGCGATCGACCCGCTCGAGCTGCTGTTCACCCGTATCCGTTCGCAGATGGGGAGCCTGGGGCTCTCGGCCCGCAGCCGGGCCGTCGACGAGTTCATCGCGAGGCTGGTCGACCTCGGGCTGGATCGCGTCGACAAGGTGCGGTACCAGCTCATCGTCAAGCGGCTCTCGCAGATCGCGGGTGTTGATTGGGACGCCATCGCCGAGGCCGTCGGGCGGCACAGGGCCCGGGCCCGCGGCCGGACCGGTCCTCAAGCACGCGAGGAGCCCGCGCGTCCGCAGACGCGGGGGCTTTCGGCGGCCGAGCATCTGCTGGGCTGCATCCTCAACGATCCGAGCCTGGTGCTTTCGCTCGAAGAGTCCGACTGGGAACTCATCGAGCCCTTGGCGTTCACTGAAGGGACCGCCCGCGCGGTTGCGCAGGCGATCGCCGACCTCCAGATAGGCGAGGAGTCGCCGAGCATCCAGAACATCCTCGCGCACACCGACGACCCGGAGCTCTCCCGCGCTGCGGTCTGGATCTCCAGCGAGGTCGACCGGCTCACACAGTCGGACCCCGAGCTGCTCAAGCGGCACTGGCGCGAGCGGCTCGCCGACGCGCGGGCGCAGGGTCGGTCCGCCCGGGCCGAGCGGAGTTCGACGATCGGGAAGGCAACAGAATCTTGGCTCGACAACGTCGCGCGTCTGCGCGAAGCTCGCGCCGGTCGCGGCAATGATCCTCGGGCTATTCCCAGGCCGCCGTCGTGACCGTTGTCGGCCGTCCGAGCTAGAGATGATCGTTCAAGAGGGGATGGGTGCGGGCTCGTGGTGGGCCCGAGTGTTGGTGGGGGGGCGGGAGAGTGGAGCCGGGCCCGGCGCGATCTGCGGCGGACTTGGCGGAAGCGAATGACTCGCGGCCTGGCCGCCGGAACCCCGGCGATCTGGCCCGCACTCGGCAGGAGGCTTGCGTGATTCTTGACCTGCACCCGGCGCTCTCGGACCTGATCGATCACAGCTGTCGTCGTGGCTGGCTCAGCTACGAGGAGCTCAACAACACGCTGCCCGACGAGTGGGTCGATCCGGACCGGCTCCACGAGATGCTGGTATACCTCGACACGCTGGGCATCGAGCTCATCGACGAGCAGGAGTTCAAGGCCCGCTGCTGGCGCGAGAGCCGCGACGAGCCGGGCTCCGCCTCGGCGAAGGGTCTGGCCATGCCGCTGCGGGCGATGTCGGTCGCGGGTGGCGACCGGGCGTTGTCGCTGGGCTTCGCCGAGATGCTCGACGGAGCCGACGGCGAAGAGCCGCAGGACGAGGAAGCGGCGGAGCTGCACAAGGACCTCGCCGAAGCGCTCAGCGAGTCCGGGCACAAGCGGATCGACGACCCGGTGCGGATGTACCTGTCGCAGATGGGCTCGATCCCGCTGCTGACCCGGGAGGAAGAGATTCGGCTGGCCAAGAAGATCGAGACCACGCGGATGATCTTCCGGCGGAGGGCGCTCGAGAGCGATTACGTGGTGACGCACGCCATGGCGCTGCTCCGGTTGGTCGCCGCCGGCGAGCTGCCGTTCGACCGCACCATGCGCGTCTCGACGGCGGAGGAGAACGCCAAGGACAAGATCTCCCGCCGGATCCCGGCCAATCTCGCGACACTGGACAAGCTGCTCGAGCTCAATCGGCGGGACTGGGAAACGCTGCAGGCGGCCAAGGCCCAGGGCGCGACGGAGGCGATCGCCGAGGTCGTCGAGCGGATCGCGACGCGTCGGCGGCGGATGGCCGCGCTGACCGAGGAGCTGAGCCTGCGGACCGGGAAGATCATCCCTTTGTTCAAGAAGTTGCGGTCCATTGCGAAGAAGATGCACGAGCTGTCGGCCGACCTCCGCAAGGCCGAGCGGAACCCGCGGCTGTACGAGGCCGACGACGTCGCGGTCCGCCGCGAGGAGCTCGGCGGCCTGCGCAATCTGGTGCTCGAAGAGCCCGACGAGCTGCTCCGCCGCGTCCGCGAGGTGGCGACGGTGTTCTGGGAGTACGAGCAGGCCAAGCGCGACCTCTCGGGCGGCAACCTGCGGCTGGTGGTCTCGATCGCCAAGAAGTACCGCAACCGCGGCCTGCCCTTCCTCGACGTGATCCAGGAGGGGAACACCGGGCTCATGCGCGCCGTCGACAAGTACGAGTACAAGCGGGGCTACAAGTTTTCGACCTACGCCACGTGGTGGATCCGCCAGGCCATCACCCGCGCGATAGCGGACCACTCCCGAACCATCCGCATCCCCGTTCACATGATCGAGACGATGAGCCGCCTGCGCAACATCGCCAAGCTCATGCTCCAGCAGACCGGGCAGGAGCCGACGATGGAGGAGCTCGCCGAGAAGGCCGGCATGAGTGTCGCCGAGACGCGCCGGGTCATGAAGATCTCCAAGAACCCTGTTTCGCTCGATAGACCCGTCGGCGAGACCGAGGATTCGTCGCTTGGCGACTTCCTTCAGGACGAGAAGACCGAGGCCCCGGCGGACACCGCGGCCCAGGACATGCTCAAGAACCGTATCGAGCAGGTGCTCAAGGGCCTGACCTATCGCGAGCGCGAGATCATCAAGCTCCGCTACGGCATCGGCGACGGCTACACGTACACGCTCGAGGAGGTCGGCCGCATCTTCAAGGTCACCCGCGAGCGTGTCCGCCAGGTCGAGGCCAAGGCCATCCGCAAGCTCCAGCACCCCGTGCGGGCCCAGAAACTCTGCAGTTTCATGGACGCGGAGTATGACGGCTTGAGCGCCGCGGACAAGTGATGCCCGAGCCCGCCAGCGGAGCGAGCCGCGCAGGCCCGCCTTCACCGTCCGGTCACGGCCGCGTCGAGGACGCCCGCGACTACGCCAGCGAGCCCGGACTCCCGGGGCGATACGCCCCGCAGGTCGAGCACCACGGCCCGCAGCCGCGCCGCGCTGGCGCTGGTCATCAGCGCGACCCGGTAGGCGAGAACATCCAGGCGTCCCTGCGCCGACGCCGGTGCCACGCGTAGAGCGCCGAGCGTTCGGGAAGTATCGCTGAGCCGGGCGCTCACGAGCCGGTCGCCGAGCGATGACGCCAGAGCAACGGGATCGAGGCCCGCACCCTGGCACCCCGCAGGATCGAGCCCGACGCCGATCGGCCCGGGAGCCTGCGCGTGCTCGCCGATAGGCAGCCCGTGGTCGGCCAGCCGCACGCCGTGCCGCTGGGCGGCGGAAGCGAGGCTCGCCAGCACGTCCGACGGAGGGTTGGGGGGCAGCGTCAGACTCACGCAGGTATCGCCCTCGGCCCGACGGGCCACGACCGCGCCGCCGGAGAGCGCCGCCAGATCGGCCGCGAGCTCGATCGCGTTGATGACCGCCGCGGCCGCCCGGTCGACGTTCTGGGTCGACGCGAAGTGCTCGGGAGGCACAAACATGTCGAGCCCGCAGCAGGAAAGCTCGAGTCGCCGGAGCGTGGCGGCCAGGTCTCGCCGGGCTGAGCGGTCTAGATCGCGTGGCCGCATCGCCGGATGCGTCGCGTCGAGCTGCACCCAGCGAACGTCCAGCATCGAGACTGTGCGCAGCGTGTCTTTGAGCCCCGCGGCCGTCCCGGGCGACGCGCGGGCGAGCTCGGGCCAGGCCGGGTCGATTCCGGCGAGCGCGATCGCGATCGGGGGCAGAGCTGTCGAGATGTCGCTTCCAGCGGGCATCGGTCAGCGTTGTAGACGGCCCGGGCGGCAAGAGCAACCGGGCGCGGGAACCGGGCCCGCCGCGTATCCTCAGGCATGTCCCCCTGGCGGTCGCTCTTTATCACCGTACACCTCTCGGCCCTTGGCATCTGGCTGGGCGTCACGGCGGGCGTGGCCGCCACGGCGGCGATCGCGTTCCCCACGGCCCGCGACCTTGGGGTGCGCGTGCTCGATCTGCCCGAAGCCGCGGCGATGCAGCACCGGTTCGTCGCCGGCGCGATCGCCGAGCGGGTGTTCCTCTTCGGCGACACGGTCGGCTTCGGCTGCGCGATGCTGGCGGCCGTTTCGATGGGTGCGCTCCTGGCGATGGGGGCCTGGTCGCCCCGGCGGATCGGAACGATCGTGCGGGCGCTCTCGCTAGGCGTTGCCCTCGCCGCGTTCGCGTCGCTCCTGCTCATCGTGACGCCCGGGATCAACGCCGCCAGCAAGCGGCACCTGGCCGCCGCGCGGGCGGGCGATGTCGCCGCGGCAGGCACGCACGCCGAGGCGGTCGACGACCTGCACCCGCTCGCGAGTCGGCTGATCGCGGCCCAGGCCGCCGGTGTCTTCGTCGCGCTGGTCGGAGGTCTCTGGTCCGTCTCGCGGCGGGCGGGGCCCGACGGGGACCCCGCGGCGATCGCGATGCCGGCCCGGTTGCCGGCTCCGGCGCTGCTCAAGGGCCGCCGCCTATGACCGCGCCTCGCCCGCGGTTCGCCAAGCGTGTGTACGACGACATCCCGATGGACCTGCCCCGCGTCTCGCCCGCCGAGAAGGCCCGTGCGCTGCGTCTGGCCGACGCGCTGGGAGCCGAGTACCCTGACGCACGGTGCGAGCTGGAGTTCACCTCGCCGCACGAGCTGCTGGTCGCCACGATTCTTTCGGCCCAGGCGACGGACGTGGGCGTCAACAAGGCGACGCCGGCGCTGTTCGCCCGGTTCCCGGGTCCGGTCGACTATTGCCGGGCGACCCCGGCCGACATCGAGCCATTTATCCGCACCATCGGCCTGTTCCGCAACAAGGCCAGGGCCGTTTACGAAGCGATGAAGAACGTCCACGAGCGGTACGCCGATCGGGTTCCGAGCACGATGGCCGAGCTCCTGACGCTCCGCGGCGTGGCGAGGAAGACGGCCAACGTCGTCCTTGGCAACGCGTACGCGATCAACGTCGGGTTCGTCGTCGATACCCACATCGATCGGCTGAGCAAGCGGTTCTCGCTCGTGCCCGCGTCTGCGAACGTCGCGCAGATCGAGAAGCGGCTCATGGCTCTTTTTCCGCGGGAGCGCTGGTGCGACCTCTCGCACCAGATCATCTGGCATGGCCGGCGGGCCTGCAAGGCCCGCGGCGTGCTCTGCTCCGAGCACCAGATTTGCGGCGA
This sequence comes from Phycisphaerales bacterium, assembly GCA_038214505.1. Lineage (GTDB taxonomy): Bacteria > Planctomycetota > Phycisphaerae > Phycisphaerales > UBA1924 > UBA4658. Next base: position 58,157 of record JBBQRT010000008.1, read on the forward strand.
GTTCGGCACCGGCTGCGAGTGCAGGAACCTCGGCGGCAAGCGCCCGCGGGCCGAGTGGGCCCGGAAGCTCGCGGAGCGCCGCGGCGAGTCCTGAGACCGCCTTGGCCGCCGCAGCGGATGCGGGACGCCGTCAGGAACTGCAAGACTTCGTTGACGCCCATCGCACCCGAGGGGTCGGAGTTGGCGACTTAGACGGGTGATGCCGATTCGCACGCAGGCGTGTGCTCGCGAAGTGTCTGAACGGCGAGAGAGCTCGGCCGCAAGCGGAGTGTGGAACGTCCGGAGGCACGAGATCAAGCGCAGATCCGTGTGAGCCGTGGGTATTGGTCGAGGCGCAGCAGTTCGTGATACGAATCGACGTTGAACCTCGGACGAGACTTCCAGAGTTGAGCGAAGCAGATTAACCCGCCGGGGACCGGCGGGGTACCCACGACGCCCGAGTTTCACCGCCGATTCGTACGAGTTGGAGGTTGACGTCGTCGATGAGCAGGGCGACGCCGCGATCCCCGTGTCGGCACGGCGCGCTCATGCCCGGCGGCTGAAGCTCGGCGACACCCGCTGCCCCGCGTCGCTCCGCTTCGGGTCGTAGGGGGCAGAATCAAACTCGAACGTCGGCCGGCTCAGGCGCGACGGCCGCCGCAGCGCGACAGAGAGCACCAGGCCCGTCATGACCCAGTTGGTCACCAGGCTCGTTCCGCCGTAGGAGACGAACGGCAGCGTGATACCGATGATCGGGAGCAGCCCCAGGGCCATCGCCGCGTTGATGAACGCCTGGGCGAACAGCATCGCCATGCAGCCGACAACCACGAGCTGTCCGAACGCGTCTTTAGACGTGGCCGCCGTGAGATACGCGCCCGCGAACCACAGCGCGTAGAGGAAGAACATCGCGAGCCCACCGATCAGCCCGAACCGCGTGAGCACGACGGCGATGATCATGTCGTTGTGCCGCTCGGGCAACGCGTTGTACTTGTGCAGGGCCCGGGCCTTGGCGTCGCTCACGCCCGCCAACTGCCCGGCCCCCGCGAGGGCCTGGCTCCGCAGGCTCTGGAACATGATCCCCTCGGCACCGACCGTCGGGTCTTGGTACGACCGCACCAGTCCCTCGATCCGAGCCTTCTGGTGCGGCTTGAGCATCGGATACGCCACCGGCGCGCCGAGCATCGCGATGAGGATGACCAGGATCAGGTGCTTCATCTTCGCGCCGGCGACCAGCAGCATCGCTAGCAGTGCCGGCGCGAAGTTCAGCGCCATGCCCAGGTCCGGCTGCCTGGCGATCAGGAGCATCGGAACGCCCGCGATCACCGCCGGCGGGATGAGCCCCGCCCAGGTGCGATGGTTGGACCGGAACCGCAGATACTCCGAGAGCGCCAGGATCACGGCGATCTTCGCCAGCTCCCCGGGCTGAAAGTCAATGAACCCGAGGTCGATCCACGCCCGGGCCCCGTTCCGCGGCCGCACGACCGAAGAGGGCACCCACGGGATGAGCAGGAACACCAGGAGCCCGACGCACACCGCCAGCAGCGGCCAGGTCAGCAGTCGCAAAAACTTGAAGTGCGGCGCTGCGACCGCCAGCATCGCGACCAGCGCGACGCCGAGGTATGCCCCCTGCGTCCGCACCAGCCCCGTGATGTTGATCAGCCCACGCTCCGGAGCATCGTTCTGCCCCACGTCGATCGCGTAGAGCCCGAGCACCGAGAGCACCAGGCCCGCGGCGACGCACAGCCACGCCGGGTTGATGAGCGTCAGGTCCGAGCCGATCAGCCGCCGCAGTCCGCCCTCACGCACGCCTCACCGCCCCTCTTGGTTCGCGGCCCCGGCGCGCGAGGCCGGGGCTTGATCCGGCAGGTAGCCCTCGGCGATGAGTGCGTGGACGACCTGGTTGGCGATCGGCCCGGCCACCCGACCGCCCGAGCCGCCGTGATCGACCACCACGGCGATCGAGTATCGCGGCGTCCCGTTGGTTCCCGCCAGGAGCACGCACCAGGCGTGGTCGCCGTCGTACTCCTCTGTGCCCCCCGACAGGTCGAGGTCGGCGCGGAACGGGTTGGTGTCCGCCGTGCCACTCTTGGCCCAGATGTCGATTCCAGGCGCGTTGAAGACGCGTTCCTTGATCCGTCGCCCGTCGGGCAGGTCGTAGTTGATTGTGTATGTCGTCCCGTGGTCCTCGTTGGCCGACTTCCGCAGCCCCTTCAGGGCCTCGTCTACCGCGAGCTTCGGGAACCCCAGGCTCACCGAGACGGGCTCGGCGTCCTCGTAGATCCGGGGGAACACCAGCTCTCCGCCGCGTCCGAGCGCCGCGTACGCCGCGGCGGCCTGCAGGGGCGTCCAGGCCACGGGTCCCTGCCCGATTCCCATGAGGATCGCCTCGTTGAGCTCGGCCCTGTCGGGGTTGATGACGCTCCCCCGGGTCTCGATGGCGAAGCGTCGGCGGTTGAGCTCGGCCTTGCGAGCCGCGGGCTCTGTCGGCAGCGCCGGCAGACCGTAGAGGTTGAACGCGGTGGCGTCGCCGCCGACGCCGAGCGAGGTGTAGAGCTCGTGCATGCCCCGAGTGCCCAGCCGCCGACCCATCTCGAAGAAGAAGATATTGCACGAGACGCCGATCGCCTCGGCGGCGGTGAGGTCGTGGCCGAGCTGGCCCGAGTGGGTCTGCTGCCCCTTGGTGAGCTTGTAGATCCAGCAGCGGTACAGCAGCGGCATGCCGGGGAAGAAGTGCCCGGTGCAGCGGATCCGCTCGTCGAGGTCGAGCCGACCGGCCGCCGCGGCGGCGCACATGACCAGGGGCTTGACGACCGAGCCGGGAGTGTAGATCCGCGCCACTGTTCGATCGGTGTACGCCAGGTTGTACTCGTCGGTGGGGATGCTCTTGGCGTCACCGTCGAGCTGCTCGTAGGTGAACGTCGGCACGCTCACCATCGAGAGCACCTCGCCGGTCGCAACGTCCATCACCACCACCGCACCATTGAGGGCCGTCCCCGGCGGCAGTTCCTTGACCGGCGGCGGCTCGTCGTCGGCCCGCTTGGGCTTCTGCCAGGTCTGCACGACCGCAAGCCCGAGCGCCGGATCAAATAATGCCTGCACGCGGGCCTGCAGCATCGCGTCGATCGTCAGCCGGACATCGCCCCCGGGCGTCGCGGGCGTCCGCTCCACCTCGCCGGTGTCCAGGTGCTTGACCTCCACGCCGCGGAGCCCGCGCAGGGCGTCCTCTTGCGCCAGCTCGACCCCACCCTGCCCGACGGCATCGCCGGTGCGATAGTGCCCGGGATCGACCGTTCCATCGGGTCGCAGCCGCGGCCGCCGGTCCAGGTCCTCCCGCTCGATCCGCGGCCGCAACCACCCGATCGCGTGGACCGCCACGCCCTTGGCCCGAACGGTGACAAACCTCTCGCTCTCTCCATCGCGTCGCAGCGGCACGGGGAACGTGGACAGGTCCACCCCGACGTCCACCTCGCTGAGCGGATACTCCCGCCGCATCGAGTCCCGCACGCGCAGGCCCGGCATGATCGGAAGTGCCCGCGAGCCGGCGCGGTCGGCGTCGGGCGTCCCCACCGCCCCGCGGAGCGTGTCGAGCGCGAAGCCAACCTTGTCGGGCACGTTCCGCAGGACCACGTGCGCGCTGGTCTCTTCGGCGATCTGTGTCCGCACCTCGGCGCTGCGCACCTCCGCGTCCGAGACGCCCCTGGCACGGGCCCTCTCCTCTAGCCGGGTTCGCTCGCGCTCCCGATATCGGGCCGCGAGATACTCGACCTGTTGCCGGATCTCGGCCGTCCGCCGCGCGATCTCCTCCTGGCTCACGCCCGCCACGGCGCACAGCGTCTTCCATCCCTCCCTCAGGTGCGCCTCCATCTGCGGCACCTGCTCGTCGGTCGCGCGGCGTCGGTCCTCGCGCGACATCTGCGACCAGCGGTACCCCGCCGCGCGGCGGGCACGCTCGCGAGCCGCCTCCTGCACCCACTCGCCGGTGATCACCGAGTAGTCGACGGCGATATCGAAGCTCGCCCGGTCCATCGCCAGGACACGCCCCTTGGCGTCGACGATCCGGCCGCGGACCGTCTCGAGCCAGCTCTCGCTGACCAGCCGCTTCTCCGCGTCTGCCCGCAGTTCTTCGCCGCGTGCCAGCGTCAGCCTCGCCATCTGCAGCACGGGCAACAGCCCTCCCGCGGCCATGGCCAGGCTCACCAGCAGCAATCGCCGCTGGTACATGCTCGGGATGAGTGTGCGGAGCTTGGGCACGCGGTTCTTGGATCGACGCGGAGAGCCATCTAGCGCCAAAGGTTATCGGGTGTGGCGGGCTGGCCGCTCCGCGATCGTCCTTCCCTCGCTCAGTGCGTCGCCCGCCGGACCGGCTGGAGCTGCGTCGAGTCCTTTACGCCCAGATTCTGGTAGATCTCCCGCGTCGCCGTCGAGCGGTTGAGGGTGTAGAAGTGGATCCCCCGGACGTTGTGGTCCAGAAGGTCGCGGCACTGCTCCGTCGCCCAGTGGATCCCGACCCGTCGAACGCCCTCGGCGTCTCCGCTGGCGCGGTTGATGGAACGGAGCAGGGGTGCGGGAAACCGGGTTCCCGCCGCCATGTCGGCCATCCGCATCATGCCCGAGGCGGAGGTGATGGGCATGATTCCAGCGACGATCGGCACCCGGATCCCGGCCAGGCCGCAGCGGTCGCGGAAGTCGTAAAAGTCGTCGTTGCTGAAGAACAGCTGCGTGACGATGTAATCGGCCCCGGCGTCGACCTTGGCCTTGAGGAAGTCCATTTCCTTCACGCGGTTGGGCGTTCCGGGGTGACCCTCGGGATAGCCGGCGACGCCGATGCCGAAGCCGCGCTCGTCGGGGTGGCCCGCGGCGCGGGCGTTCTGGTCGTTGAAAGCCTTGACGTAGCCCGCGAGCCCGCAGGCGTTCTGAAACGCGTCTTGGGCCCGGTCGTACCCCGGCCGTTCCTTGGGCACGTCGCCGCCGAGCGCCAGCACGTTGCCGATTCCGGCCTGGGCATACCGCTCGAGGATCGCGCGGACCTCGGGCTCGGAATGGCACACGCAGGTCAGGTGCGGCACCGGGTCCAAGACACCCCGCTGCTTGAGCCGGACGACCAGCTCGTGGGTCAGATCGCGCGTCGAACCGCCGGCCCCGTAGGTGATCGATACAAAGCTCGGCTTCAGCGGCTCGAGCTCGGTGATGGCGGCGAACAACTGGTCCGCCGCGTCGGGGGTTTTGGGGGGAAAGAACTCGAACGAGAACGTCGTTGAGTACCGGTCAAAGAGGTCGCGGGCGTGCATGGAGGTGGGGGGCTTGCCGGGGCGGGGATCGGGCGAGAAACCGGATCGGCGAAATGGGCCTAGCGGTCCACACCGATGCGGAGAAGAAGGCCCTGGACTATACCCGTTCATCCGGATAGACGGATGAAGAGGGGCGAGGCTGCGGTGACGGGATTTACTCGCCCGAGCCGCTGTTGCCGCCGCGGCTTTGCAGGCGGCGGACCTGTTCGAGCGTCCGATCGAGCTGCTTTTTGAGCAGGCGGACCCGCATCAGCGACCGGACGCGGGTGATGAGTTCGAGCTTGTTGACCGGCTTGGTCAGAAAGTCGTCGGCCCCGGAATCGACGATGGCCCGCTCGACGTCGGAGATCTCGTTCAGGGCCGTCACCATGATGATGGGGATATCGCGGGTCGCCGGGTCGGCCTTGAGCTTGGAGCAGACCTGATACCCGCTCATTTTGGGCATCATGACGTCGAGAAGGATGAGATCCGGCTGACGCTTCTCGACCTCTGCAAGCGCTTCCATGCCATCTCGGGCGAGGGCGATGGAGCTGTCTGTCGCCTCCAGATACGCCTGAAGCAGCTCTAGATTCTGCAGGTTGTCGTCGACGATCAGCACATGCGTGTCGCTCTCGGGTGGGAGGTTTTCGGCGACGGGGGAGGGCTGGGGAGAATGCGGGGCCGGGGGGGTCATGGGGGCACCTTTCACCGGACAATCGTTCGGGCTGACTGCGGACAAAAACCTGCGGCCTATGGTACTCAACCGGATCAAGTCGCTTGGCATTGCTCGACTTGGAGGCAGTCTTCCCCTGCTTTCGGGCCCTGCTTCCGGGCCCGGCTTCCGGGATTCGGCCAAGGCCGCCGATGACTGCTTCTTGACCATACGCCCACGGGCTGGCGAGCCCAGGGCCGAAAGGGAAAGCGCAACATCCATGGCGCTCAGCGAGCTTCGAACAGCTTGGAACGACAAGTTTTCACGGCCCGACGCCCAGGCGCTTCGGCTGCTATATGTCAAACCGGTCCAGACCGTCCTTGACGAGGCCCGCGCGGCGCTCACTGAGTTGCCCGGGATCCAGGAATCACTGGATTGGCAGGGCGTTCCCTGGCGCTGGACGTTCGTCTATCGCGGAACGGGCGATTTGGCGGAGCATGCTCTGCCGCTGGTCAGCGGGCCGACGCCGATCGCGACCCCCAGCGGCCTGGGGCTTTTGCGGGCGTTCGCGTATGTGATCCCCGATCCGAGTCGCCTGCAGATCTGTGTGCCCTTGACGGGGCCGCAGATCGAGGCGATGCCGATGAAGAGGATGAAGAAGCCGGTGCGCGACGGGATCGCCCATGCGCGGTCGGTCGCGGGGGTATGGTGGCCGACGTGGGACGTTTCGAGCCAGGGGGCGGCGGAAGAGGTTTTGGAAGTGGCGGCCCGCAAGCACAAGTTTCTCCTGACGGCGGCGGGCGTTCAGGCCTGATCGACGAGCCGTCGAAGAACCCATCCGACGGGTGTCGAGGCGGGCCCCGGTGTGCCGATACTCGGGTGCGTTTCTCGGGGTCCGGGGTCTGGAGGATTGGATGCAGCACGTTCACGCCCGGAAGGTCCGCTCGGTGGTCCGTATGGTCGCGGCGGGGGCCGCCGCGCTGGCGATTAGCGCGGGGGCGTTCGGTCAGTCGGTCGAGAACCGCATCAAGGCGGCGATCGGCAACGCGCGGCTTGGCAATGCCAAAGTCGGCGTGAGCGTCATCGACACCCAGAGCGGGCGCGAGATCGCCGATGTGAGCATCAACGGGGCCGACAAGGGGCTGATCCCCGCGTCGAACCTCAAGCTGCTCACCAGCGGCGCCGCGCTGCTCGCGCTCGGGCCCAAGCACGAGTACCGCACCGAGATCGTGCTCGACGGGCCTCGGCTGATCGTCAAGGGCGCGGGCGACCCGGCGTTCGGCGACCCGGAGCTGCTCGACAAGATGAAGGTCAGCGTGGACCAGTTCGTCGACCGGCTGGTCGAGTCGATCAAGAAGAAGGCGCCCGACGCGAGGATCGGCGAGGTGATCGTCGACGACCGCGTCTTCGACCGCGAGTTCGTGCACCCGGATTGGCCCGCAGGCCAGCTCCACCTGAGCTACTGCGCCCAGGTTGCGGGGATGAACTTCCACGGCAACGTGCTCAACGTCTTCGTGTCCCCGGGGGCGGCTCCCGGGGTTGAAGTGAACGCACGTCCGGAGCCCTCGGGAAACTGGATCACGGTCCGCCGACTCGCGAAGACCGTGAAGGAGGGCAACACGGAAGTCTGGCTCGAGCGGGACAAGGAGCCCTACAGCTTCCGGCTCCACGGCACGGTGCGAACGGCCCCGGGCCCGGTGCAGGTGACCGTCAACGACCCGGGACTGTTCTTCGCCCGGGTGCTTGCCGACCGGGTCCGCAAGGCGGGGCTGGGCATGGGCGGTATGGGCGGGAAGAACACGTCGGAGAGCGTGATCGGGCGGCTGGCCAAAAGCGATGAGCGCTTCGAGGGCGGGACGCTGGTGACGGTTGTGCGGACGCCGATCGCCGTCGTGCTGGAGCGGTGCAATGTGGACTCGGACAATCTCTATGCCGAGAGCCTGTGCAAGCTGGCCGGGCACGAGGCGACGGGGCAGCCGGGATCGTGGGCCAACGGGACGGCGCTGGTCCGCATGAAGGTGCGTGACCGGCTGGGGCCGGAGGCGGCCGCGGGGATGACGCTGGCGGACGGGTGCGGGCTGAGCCGCAACAACCGAGTGACGGCGGGGACACTGGCGCGGTGGCTCCGGGCGATGGCGCTCGACAAGGCGTGCGGCGAAGCGTTTGTCTCCTCGCTGGCCCTGGCGGGGGAGGAGGGCACGCTCAAGAAGCGTTTCAAGAACGCCAAGATCAAGAACGAGGTCCGTGGCAAGAGCGGGTACATCCGCGAAGTCCGGACGCTCTCGGGCTATGTGACCAGCCCCGGCTCGGGACGGCAGGCCGCGTTCAGCATCCTCATCAACGGGGTGCCCAGCGGGGCCGACCAGCGGGCCAAGGACCTGCACGAGAAGATCGTCGAGATCGTTGACGACTGGGTCGCGGCCCAGTCCCGCTCGGCACCGGCGAACGATCCGGGCGAGAAGGTCGGCGGCTGAGCGGCTGGTCGGGCCGGGCTCAGCTCTGCCGGAGCGCGAGGAAGAGCTCGATGGTGCCGGTCTGCTGGCCCAGGTGCTGGGCGATCTGGGGCGGCGTGAGCCCCTGATCCGAGAAGCGGTAGATCGCGTTCGCGAGCGACTCTGACGAGCCCTCGACCTGCACTGCACGGGCCGGAGTCATGGTCTGCCGGGCGGGCACGTCGACGGCCGGTTGGGCCTCGGCGCTTGCGGCCTCGAGCCGCGCCTCGATGGCCATGAGCTGATCGCGGAGGGCACGGGCGTCGGCGGCGAGGCGGGCATCGGGGGAGGGCGCGGGCTGGGGCGCATTGGCCGGCGACAACGCGAACTCGATCGGGCGGGTGACGACTCGCATCGAGGGCTGGGGCTGCGGCACCGGCGCGGGGGTGGCCGGGCGGGGTGATGGCGACTGCGGGGCTTGAAGGGCGGCCAGCCGCTGGTCGGCGGCCTGGATCAGTCGCTCGAGCCGGGCGGTCCGGTCGGACAACTCGGCCGACAGCCGCGCGGCCTGCTCCTCGGCCTCGCCCATGAGCTTGAACAGACGCTCGGCCTCCTGCACGGTGCCGGTGGAGAGAGGCGGCTCGGGCATGTCGGCGGTGGGGGCCTTGCCGGCGCGGGCACGCCGGTAGAAGGTGAACATCACCAGCAGGATGATGGCAACGGCCCCGGCGATGCACGCGTGGGCGATGTACGTCGCGATGCCGGGCGCGGCCTGGGTCGCGGACTGCGTGGCTTGGGCGAGGATCTGCACGACGCGCATCCTTGGTGATCATCACCGCACCGGCCCTAGCCCTTGTGCGTGCAACCCACCGCCCGCCCCTGGGGCCCAACCGGCAGAGTGTACCGCGGTCCCTAGAATCCCGCACGATGCCCAGAGCGCAACCGACAGCCTCCAGCCGGACCGCGGTGCGGGCGATCGTCCGGGCGTGGCGAGAGCTCACGTCGGCCGCTCGCGGCGGACCGGGCACGGGGACGCTCATCGCGTGCTCGGGCGGTGCCGACTCGATGGCGCTTGTCGTCGCGTTGTCGCGGGCGGGAGAGCGCGAGCGGGCGGGGTTGGTCGTGGGGCATGTGGTGCATGATCTGCGCTCGGAGGTCGAGGCGTTCGCAGATCGCGATGCGGTGCGGGCTCTGGCGGCGATCGTCGAGCTTGCGTTTGTCGAGGCGTCGGTGTTCGTGCGGGATGCGGGAGAGAATCTGGAGGCCGCGGCGCGGAAGGCGCGCTATCGCGCGCTTGGCGAACTGGCGCGGCGGCACGGGCTGGGCCACGTCGCGACGGCCCACCACGCCGAGGACCAGCTTGAGACGATGCTCATGGCGCTGGTTCGCGGGGCCGGGGCACGCGGGCTCTCGGGGATGCCCGAGCGACGGGCGATGGGCGTCGGGGGCGATGGGCGGGGCGGAGTGCTATTAGTGCGGCCGATGCTGCGGGCGGCGGGGATCGGCAAGGCGGTCTGCCAGCAGATCTGCGGCGATGCGGGTGTCGCGTGGCGAGAAGACGCGAGCAACGGCGACACGTCGAAACTGCGGAGCGCGATTCGGCATCGGATCTTGCCTGAGCTGTTGGCCATTCGTCCCGCCGCGGCGGCACGGGCCGTCGAGGCGGCGAGCGTGCTCCGCGACGCCCAGCGGCTTATCGACCGGCGGGCCGGCCGGGTCGTGCGCGGCGGGGTGCTCCGATCGCGGCTGGCGGGCGAGACCGCGGCCGTTGTCGGCGAGGTCGTGCGGCGGTTGTGCATGGAGGCGTCGGGCGGGGTTGGTGCCGATGCGTGGGGACGGCGGGCGATGGGGCCGGTCGTCCGAGCGATTCGCGAGGGGCGGCCGGGTGTGCGCATCTTCACGCTGCGCGGGGTTGACATCCGTATCGATGAACGGACCGTTACGGCGAGCCGAAAGGGAACGACATGAGCGAAGCACGAGCGGGCGGGCAGGCAGGGGCGGGGGGGCTGGAGCCGACGCGGATCGCGCTGGTGGGCCACTGCGGCCCGGATTCGTACATGCTTCGCAGCGCGGTGGGAAGGGCGGTGCCGGGGTCGGAGGTGGTGATGGTGCATTCGATGCGGGATGCCCGTGCGGAGATGGGCAAGGCCCGTCTGCTCTTGATCAACCGCGTGCTGGACGGGGAGTTTCCCAGTGATTCGGGCCTCGAGATCATCCGCGAACTGCTCGGCGCCCGGGACGAGACGAAGGCGAGCGGGCGGCTGATGCTGGTGAGCAACCACGAGGATGCGCAGACACTGGCGGAGACGGCGGGGGCGATGCGCGGCTTCGGGAAGGCCGCGGCGGGATCGAGCGCGACGGCGGCGATGCTGCGGGCAGCGGTCGAGGCCTGATCCGGCCCGGGCCCGGCTACGCTGGGTGCATGACGATGACAAGCGTGACGTTGCCCCCGGCCGGGTCGCTGATTGTGCCCGGGCTCGGGCTGGGCGAGTATCAGACGCGGCGGGAGCGGGTGCTTGAAGCGCTCGCCGGGCGGGCCGCGGTGGTGTTCGCGGGCGAGGGCGGGGGGCACGACCGGTTCGCGCCCGATTCGCACTTCCGATACCTGACGGGGATCGCGACCGAGCCCGGGGCGGCCGTGCTGTTCAACCCCGGCGCGGAGGATCCGACGCGGCGGGTGTGCCTGTTTCTGAAGCCGATGAACCCGGAGCGGGAGCGGTGGGAGCGGTATCGCGGGATGATCTCCGAGGGGCTCAGGCGGGACACGGGCTTTGAGAGCGTGTTCCGGACCGACGACCTGGCGATGCACATTATGACGGCGGCGCGGCGGTGCGGGCGGCTCGCGTGCCTGCACCCTGTGTCGTCGACGAACGCGAGCGTTCCGGCGGACCTGGCGCTCTATCGCAAGGTTGGGGAGCGGACGAGCGGGGTGAGTATCGAGGATCACACGCAGATGCTCTCGCAGATGCGGAGCGTGAAGAGCCGGGCGGAGCTCGAGCTCATGCGAGGAGCGGCGGAGATCACGACCGGGGCGTATCGCGCGGCGCTTTCGAGGCTACGTCCGGGCGTTTCGGAGCGGGAGGTCGAGCGGGCGCTCGAGGCTCGTTATATGGATGCGGGCGCCGACGCGACGGTGCTGCCGGGCGGGCACGCGTATAGCCCGATCGTTGGCTCGGGGCTGAACGCGACGCTGCTGCACTACAACGATAACGACCGGCCGTGCGGGGACGGGGACCTGTTGCTGATCGACTCGGGGGCAAGATTCAAGGGGTATTGCTGCGACGTGACGCGGACGTACCCGGTCTCCGGACGATTCACCGGGCCTCAGCGCGAGCTGTACACGCTCGTGCTCCGTGCGATGGAGGCGGCGATCAAGGTGCTTCGGCCCGGGGCGTATATGTGGCAGGCCAACAAGGCCGCGCGGGACGTGATCGAGCGGGCGGGGTTGGGCGATGCGTTTATGCACGGGATCGGGCACCAGCTCGGGCTCGACGTGCATGATGCGTCGCCCGATGGGCCGCTGAAGGCGGGCATGGTGGTCACGATCGAGCCGGGCATCTATCTCCCGGGCGGGTACAAGGGTTCCGGACCCATCGGGATCCGCATCGAGGACGACATCGTCATCGGCGGCAAGGGCAAGGGCAACGAGAACCTGACGGCCGGGATCCCCAAGGACCCCGACGAGATCGAGAGCATTCTGTCCGGCTCGGGACGGTCTACGCGGACGCGGTCGCGCTAGGGCATTTTCATGCCGGACGAATCCGGGCAGGGGCGCGGTGGATCACACTCGGGCTTGAGAATGGACCACCCTGCCGAGTCGCCCCAGCAGCAATTTCCCGATCGCTGGCCCGACGGGATCGCCCCGGGCGATGGCCCCGCGCGCGGGCCCGACATGCTCCACGAGGCCGGCGCCGAGGAGCGGCTCCGGCTCATGAGCATGGTGCTGGACCTGATCCCCGATTTCTTCTACGTCCACACGTTCGACACGCGGTTTCAGTACGTCAACAAGGCGGCCGCGGAGTATTTCGGCATGCCGCGGGAGCGACTGCTCGGCCAGCGGCTCGAAGACGTCGACCACGACCCGAAGCAGGGAAAGTTCTTCGCCGAGGTGTGCCGCGACGTGATGCGGGACGGCCGGCCGCGGATCACCGACGCGCTGCCGTATACGCGGCGCGACGGGACCAAGGGCTTCCTGCGGCAGCACGACTTCCCGTTCATCGACGCGAGGACGGGCGAGCCGATGCTGCTGGGGATCTCTCGCGATGTGACCGTGGAGCGCGAGCTGCAGGCCGAGCAGGAACGCCGTGCAGGGCTCGAGCGCGAGATGGAGATCGCGCGGCAGATCCAGCAGAATCTCCGGCCCAGCGCCGAGCCGGTCATCCGCGGCTCGAGCCTGCGCGTCGCGGGCGACTCCGAGCCGGCGGCCTATGCCGGGGGCGACTTCTACGACTGGTTCACGACCCCCGACGGGCGGCTGATCGTCTCTATCGGCGACGTGACGGGGCACGGGGTCGGGCCGGCGATGCTGGCGGCCGAGTGTCGCGCGCTGGCCCGGGTGCTGCTCGAGCAGTTCGAGCTGCCCAAGGCGTTCGAGCGGCTCGGGACGCTGCTCGCGGAGGACCTGACCGACGGCCGGTTTGTGACCTTCGCCGCGGCGTCTATCGACACCAAGGCGTACACGGCCCAGGTGCTCAGCGCCGGGCACGGGCCGCTGCTGGTGCTCCGCGGGGCGGGACAGACGGTTGAGCGCCTGGGTGCCCAGATGCCGCCGCTGGGCGTCAGCCCCGGCGTGCCGGAGGCGCCGGCGCAGGTGCGGCTTGGGACCGGCGATGCGCTGGTGCTGGTTTCAGACGGCGTGTTCGAGGCCATCGACGCCGGAGGGACGCAGATGGGCGTGTCGCGGCTCGCCGAACGCCTGAAGGCGGTCGGAAGCGCGAAGGCCCGATCGATCGTCGACACCCTTTTGGAAGAGGCCCGGAAGCACTCGGGACCGGGCGGGCTGAAGGACGACGCGACGGTGGTTGTCGCGGGCCGCGAGTGAACCGCGGGGAATGTCGACGCGAGTCACTCGGCCCGGCGGAAGAGGTCGAGGAAGCGGTTCTCGTACTGCTTGAACACGCCGAGGCGGTCGAGTTCGGCCTTCAGGGCCCGGGCCGCGGTCTTGTCGGTCCGTGCCGAGATGAAGAGCATCTCGATGCGGTCGGTGGTCGCCTTGTCGAGCGCGGGGGGCGGCGGCGAGGCCGCTGCGGCGGAGGGATCGCCCGTGGCCTCGTCGGTGTCGGGTTCGGAGGCCTGGCCCATCTGCCAGGGCTCGAGGCCGCCGCTGCCCTCGCTGGGCTCGCCGCCACCGCCGCCCGACTGCATGCGCTCGTGCATATCGGTGAGCATCTGGTCGATGGCCCGGGCCTGCTCGGTGAGCTCGTCGACCTGGATCGGCAGGCCGGTCATCGTCGAGAAGGTTTCGAGCACGGCCCGGGCGGCCTTGGGATTGGGGACGCCGGGGGCGAAGAACGGGATCTCGCCCATCAGGCACAGGCCCGGCCAGCCGCGGAGGGCGGCGGCACCAAGCAGCACGCCGTTGAGTCCGCCGATCTGGCCGGCGGGGATGGGGCGTGCGTCGACCTTTTCGAGCTCGCCGACGAGGTCGACGCTGGTGACGGCGCCGTGGACGCGGGGCTCGCTCATGGGGTGGATCTGCGAGGCCATGGCCGCGAGGGTGAGCACGCGGGTGCAGCCGAGCTGCTTGGCCTTGTCGAGCAGGGCCTGGGCGAGGGCGGGCCCGCCGAAGGTCGGCTGGGCCTCGGCGATGAAGACCGTCAGGCGGTTGTGCAGAATGTGCCCCTCGGGCGCGTAATACAGCAGGTTCCGGGGCATCCGCGGCACCTGGATCACGCCCTGGCGGATCTCGACGGCCTGGGGCTCGAACCGCCAGCCGATGCCGCCGGTGGGCAGGATGTCGAGCGACGAGGGCAGCTCGCCCAGCAGCGGGATGTTGGCTCGCTGGACCAGGTAGGCCGCCGCGATGACGCCCACGTTGCCCATGCCGGGCCAGGCGGCGACGAGGATGTGCTCGGCGGCGGGCGACGGGGAAGGTGTTGGCGGCGTGGGGAGTGTTGGGGAGGTGGGGGGC
>JBBQRT010000009.1:0-70931 GCA_038214505.1 Phycisphaerales bacterium
AGACCTGGCCCGCGTTGGGCCACGTCGCCAAACCTCGCGGGACGTGGGCCAAAACGCGAAAACGCCGCCGAGGTCTCTCGGCGGCGTTCCCTGAAAACCAAAGGGCCGGCTGCTTTCGCAACCGGCCCGGCAATAGCGGGGGCAGGATTTGAACCTACGACCTCCGGGTTATGAGCCCGACGAGCTACCAGGCTGCTCTACCCCGCAATCTATTCCAAGACGATAGTCCCCACTCGGGCCAGCGTCAACACGCTCGCCATTTCCGCGCCCACTCGGGGGCCGACGAAGCCTGCGCGAGCCCTCCAGACCACTCCGCCGCCTGGCATCGCGTCTTCTTCGCAACCCCCAAGCGTCTTCGAACGTCGCTCAGCCTCACCGCGGCGGATTCCCGGGGCCGCCATCAGCACCCCCCGCCGCGCCCCCAGGGTTTCCACTGGGCGCCGTAGTCGGTGCCGACGGCTCAATGTCGCCACGCGGGCCAGCGCCCCCGGGCGAAGCGATTCGCCCGGAAGTACCGACAGCCGGCGCGGCACCGGCCGCTTCCGTATCCCCCGCCCACGCCGTCCGCGTAGCCACAAGGTACCTCTGGAGCTCCGCTTGATCCTGGGCCATCTGCTGCAGAATGTCGAGCGTCGCCTTGGCCTGCCGCTCGCCAGTCAGCTGCCGCGCCTCGCCGATCCGCCGCAGCAGATCCGCGTTCTCGCGGGCCATCCGCTGCTCCATCGTCTGCAAGCGGCGACCGACCTCTGCGAGCCTTGCTTCCGTCTGCGGCGACTGCAGCGTGAACGGTCGGTCCCACCGGTCGCCGCTCGCCGTCCGCGGGGCAGATGTCCCGCCGGTCCCGTTCGCCGCGTTCCCCTCCTGCCCGATCGGGTTCGGATTGCCGTTGGGCGTTGTGCTGGGCTGGTCGGGCTGCTGCTGCGGATGCTGGCCGGGCTGAATCGGCTGGCTTGGCGACGGGACACCGCCCTGGGTGCTCTGCGAGCCCTGGCTCAGCGAAAGCCCGCTCGCGGCGGGATCAAAGCAGGCCACGCGGGCCAAGTTCACGGCCGTGGCGGTGACCAGCACGGCGATCTCATAGCGGCTCATCAGGGCGTCTCCAGTGAGGGGTGTTTGACCCCTCATGATCCCCGGCGACGGATGAAACCGCCGTGAGGGCCGGATGAATCTCTGCGACTACAGGTGGAGCGCCATGTGCACTTTGTCGCGCCACGTATCCCCCACCCGCAGAGCCGCCCGCTCGTGCCCCCACGCCCTAAAGCCGATCCGTTCGTAGAGCCGGAGGACCGCGGGGCTGCTCACGCTGACGCCAAGCTGCGCCTGAGTCACCCCGGGCCAGCCTGGGGTACGAGCAACGCACGCACGACCGCTTCGCCCAGACCCCGCCCCCGCCACTCGGGCGCAACAATCACCCCCATAATTCACGCGATTTGTCGCCGCTTCGCCCGAGGCTCGCGGCTCGTGGTCGCTACCGCCACAAGCGCTTCCGCAGTCCCGGGCACACTCGCGTCGATAGGGCTCCGAATCTCTAGCACGGCCGCGTCCGGGCTCCGAAGCGTCTGTTCAAGCTGATCGAGATCAAGCCCTCGATCCTCCTCGGGGCTCGACGAGAACGACCACGGCGAGTCGTCGAGCATCCGTCGCCGAATCACCAAGTACAGCGGGATGTCTGCCACGCCGAGGCACTCGGGCTTCATGGCTCAGGCTATCCACCGGTCAACCGGTTCACAAAGATCCTCGGTTGTACGAGAATCCCCGGGCCTAGACCCGCTGCGAGCCGCACCGTTTCCGCCTTGCCGTCACCGCGCAGCGTCGGAGTTTGACGACGTCCCCGTCGGCCCGCCTCCCGAGTTCCGCCCGGCAGACTTGGACCCCTTCCGCTCGGCCCCCGATTTGGTCGACCGGCCGCGGGACGACGACGTCCCCGACGAGTCGGAGTTCTGGAACCGCTCCGCGCCGGTCCCGGCGGGGTTTCGGTTCGTGTCATTGCGACGCATCTCGGCGGGTCGTGACTTGCCGTCTGAACGGGTCATGGCGATCTCCTTCGGGCCCGATCTGCGGCCCGTGTGATCGATAGGTCTGCCCGCGATTCAAGCCCAGGAGCCGCGGCGGGTGAGCAATGCCTCATATTCGCCGCATGGCAGAGCATGCGTCACGGACGACGTTGCAGACCGTACAGAGCGTCCAGCAACCTCCCGCTCTCCCGGAGATCGCCCCATGTCTTACATCGACCGACTCATCGCCCACATCCCCGCCCGCCAAGGCAAGGCCCGCACTGGCATCTTGCTGTGGCTGCTGGGCGTCCCGATCCCCCTGATCATCGGCTTCTTCCTTCTGCGCTCCTGCATGGGCTGACCCAGCCTGCCGCTCACGCGAAAGATCCTTCGGCAAGCACGGATGAACTCCTCGGGACGCCCCGCCGCCGCCCTTCCGTCCCGCCCCGCGGCGTCGTCGGCGAAACCGCCGGTACACTCTTCCGATCAACGATCCGTCCGGCGGGCCCCTCCCCTCACCCCCTCACCCCCCCACCCCCGCCGCCGAAAGGGAGCTTCGCCACATGGGCATCTGGGACCGCCTCCGTCACGAGCTGATCGACATCGTCCAGTTCCTGGACGACTCGAGCAACACCCTCGTCTATCGCTTCGAGCGGTTTCAGAACGAGATCAAGCACGGCGCCAAGCTCGTCGTCCGCGAGGGCCAGGCCGCCGTGTTCGTCAACGAGGGCAAGCTCGCCGACGTCTTCGGCCCGGGCACCTACACCCTCGACACCAAAAACCTCCCCATTCTCGCCACCCTCCTTGGCTGGAAGTACGGCTTCGAGTCCCCCTTCAAGGCCGAGGTCTACTTCGTCTCGATGCGCACCTTCACGGATCTGAAGTGGGGCACAATGAACCCCATCATGCTCCGCGACCCCGAGTTCGGGCCCGTCCGTCTCCGCGCCTTCGGCACCTACACCATGCGCGTCAAGGACCCCGGCGTCTTTCTCAGGACCATCGTCGGCACCGACTCCCGCTTCACCACCGAAGAGATCGTCAATCAGCTCCGCAACCTCATCGTCAGCGAGATTGCCGGCGTTCTGGGCTCGTCGAACATCCCCATGCTCGACCTGGCCGGCAACTACCCCAAGGTCTCGGCCATCGTCACCGAGAAGATGAAGCCCGAGTTCGAGAAGCTCGGCCTCGACCTCCCCAAGCTCCTGGTCGAGAACATCTCGCTCCCGCCCGAGGTCGAGACGGCCCTCGACAAGCGCTCCAGCATGGCCGTCGTCGGCAATCTCGACGCCTACACCAAGTTCCAGACCGCCGAGGCCATCCGAGACGCCGCCAAGAACCCCGGTGCTGTTGGCACCTTCGTCGGCATGGGCATGGGCCAGATGTTCGCCGGACAGATGGCCGGCTCCGCCGGCGCCTCGGGCGGCGCCCAGATGGGCGGCCCCGGGGCTCCCCCCCCCCTCACCCAGCCCTCCCCCTTCTTCCTCGCCATCGACGGCCGCCAAGCCGGGCCCTTCGAACCCGCCCTCCTCCGCGCCAAAATCGCCTCCGGCGAGCTCCGCCCCGAAACCCTCGTCTGGCGGGCAGGCATGGCCAACTGGGCCCAGGCCAAGGACGTCTCCGAAGTCGCGGCCATCTTCGGCTCCGGCGGCATCGCCCCGCCCCCCGTGCCGCGGTAAGGCTTACGCCCGCACCTTCACGCCAAGGTTCTCACCCCCCGGGGCCGCCGCGCGATGACCGAACCTCCCGCCTCCCCACAACCAAACGCCCCGGCCACCTCCGACGGCCTCACCCGCTTCCCCTGCAAGCAGTGCGGCGCCAGGCTCGAGTTCGCCCCCGGCACCCAGGCCCTCGTCTGCCCCTACTGCGGCGTCAGCAACGAGATCGCCCAAGCCGACGGGGCCGGTCAGGAACTCGACTTCCTCGCCACACTCGAAGACCTCGAAACCCACGCCGATCGCTACGAGCACCTCACCGTCAAGTGCGACTCCTGCGGCGCGGAGATCGAGGCACCCGCCAACGTCTCCTCCTTCCCCTGCCCGTTCTGCAGCAGCAACATCGTCGCCACCGCACGCGCCGCCACCCATATCAAGCCCGGCGCGATCCTCCCCTTCAAAATGACGGCGGCCCAGGCCCGCGATATGTACGCCCGCTGGGTCCACTCCCGCTGGTTCGCCCCCACACGCCTCAGGCGAGAGAGCTTCATCGACGCCACCTTCACCGGCACGTACGTGCCGAGCTGGACCTACGACTGCGCCGCCCGCACCCGTTACGCGGGCCAGCGCGGCGACGCCTACTACGTCACCGTCATCATCAACAAAACCCCCACCCGCCAGCGCCGCATCAACTGGACCAGCGTCTCGGGCTCCGTTGCCAACCGCTTCGACGACGTCCTGGTCCTGGCCAGCAAGTCCCTGAGCCCGAAGCAGCTCGAAGAGCTCGACCCCTGGAACACCAAAGAGTGCGTCCCCTACGACGACGCCTACCTCGCCGGCTTCCGCGCCGAGGTATACCAGGTCACCCTCAAGGACGGCTTCGAGATCGCCAAGGACAAAATGCGCCCGCTCATCGAGGCCTCCATCCGGTCCAACATCGGCGGCGACGAGCAGCGCATCGACGCCCTTTCAACCTCCTACGCCGACATCACCTTCAAGCATCTGCTCCTGCCTGTCTGGCTCAGCGCCTACAGGTTCCACGAGAAGGTCTACCGCTTCATGGTCAATGCCCGCACCGGCGAGGTGGTCGGCGAACGCCCCTACTCCACCGCCAAAATCACACTCTTTATCATCATGTGCATGGTGGCCCTCGCGATCGTCGTGCTCCTGCTTATGCAGAGCCAGCGGTAACGCCCCGCTCACCCCCGGTCCGCCTCCCGCACCGCGGCGCAGAACGCCGCGATCAGTCCGCGGTCCTTCACCCCCGGCTCGCTCTCCACCCCGCTCGACACATCCACCGCCCACGGCCGCACCACCCGGATCGCCTCGCGCACGTTCGCCGGCGTCAGCCCCCCCGCCAGGAGCAGCGGCTTCTTCATTCCCGCCCGCAGCGCCCCGAGCGCCGCCCAGTCGAACGTCTCCCCAGCGCCCCCCGCCGACCCGTCCACAAGAATCGCGTCGACCTCCTCCACCGCCTCCCACCGCTTCAGCTCCCGCTCGATGCTCCCCGCCTCGAACCGCACCGCCTTGATCAGGCTCGGCCCGCACGCCCGCACCGTCGCCTCGCTCTCGGCCCCGTGAAGCTGCGTCATGTCCGTCGGACAAACCTCCTCGATGTCGGTGAAGCGATCCACCGACGCGTCCACAAACAGCCCCACGGTCGACACAAACGGCGGCAGCAGCGCGATCAACTCAAAGGCCTCGTCCGGCTCGATGAACCGCCGGCTCTTGGGGTGGAAGTTGAAGCCCAACGCGTCCGCCCCCGCCTCCGCCGCGGCGAACAGCCCTTCCTCATCAGTGATTCCGCAGATCTTCACGCGCGTGCGCTGGGTGGCCATAGTCTCCGATCGTTGGCCCACGCTTGCTTCTAGACTCGCTCCATGCGAGGATCTTCCCAAGCCACGTCCATGAACTTCGCCGAGTTCCTCGTCCGCCGCGCCATCGTTATCGCCGTCGTTCTCCTCATCGTCACCGTTGGCGGCGTGACACTTCTCAAACGCTTCCTACCCGCCCCCACCCCCCCACTCCCCGCCGCCCTCGCCCCGGCCGCTGCCAGAGTCACGCTCACAATCGACTTCGGTGATGGTTTCAGCAAAACCTACCGCGACCTCCCCACCCCGCCCGACGCAACCGTCGTCTCCGTGCTGCAAGCCGCCGCCGACCCGACCCGTCCCCACGCCCTGACCGTCGACCTCACCGGCTCCGGCGAAACGGCGTTCATCCGCGGCTTCGACGGCGTCGGCAACCAAGGCTCCGGCCCGGCGGGCCGCTACTGGCAGTTCCTTGTCAATGGCGCTCTCGGCTCCCGCGGCGCCGGCGTTACGCCCATCAAGCCCGGCGACGCCATCACCTGGACCCTCGCCGCCTACGCGCCCTCGCCCACCGGCGAATCCGCTCCAGCAGCCACCGCCCCCAACCCGTCAAAGTGACGATTCCTCGCCGCGGAATGTGCTATCCTGATCGTCCCTCCCGGCCATGCCCGCCGGTGTACTCGAAC
Organism: Phycisphaerales bacterium; assembly: GCA_038214505.1. Classification (GTDB taxonomy): domain Bacteria; phylum Planctomycetota; class Phycisphaerae; order Phycisphaerales; family UBA1924; genus UBA4658. The sequence goes on from JBBQRT010000009.1 coordinate 6,144, forward strand.
CCCGCGGAGCCCCGTCCGAATGCCCCTCACCGCCCGCTCCACTCCCGCGACATCCACTCGCGCTTCCACGCCTCTGGACTTCGACCGCCCGCTGCTGACCTCCGCGGTCTTCGTGGGCCTCGTCGCGCTCGCCGCCTCAAGCCGGCTGATCAACATCGCCCCCAACGTCGCCGCCGTCGCGGCCGCCGGCCTGCTCGCAGGTGCCCTCTTTCGCTCGCGCACGCTCGCCGTCTGCGTCCCGATCTGCGCCATGCTGCTCAGCGACGTGTTCATCGGCAGCTACGCCCCGCTGGTCATGGCCGCCGTCTACTCCGGTCTCACGCTGCCCGCTCTCGTCGGGAGATGGCTGCACGTCCGCTCGGGTCCCGCCCGGCTTCTCTCCACCGCCGTCGGCTGCTCGACCGCCTTCTTCCTGCTTACCAACCTCGCCGTCTGGTTCTCCGGCACCGGCGTCGGTGCCCCACGCTCTCTCGATGGCCTGATCGCCTGCTACGCCGCCGCAGTCCCGTTCTACCGCCTCACGCTCCTGGGCGATGTCGCCTTCACGCTCACGCTCTTCGGCGCTTGGGCTCTTCTGAGTCATGCCATCATGGCACGCCGCGGCCTCGCGGCCTGATCACGCGGTCCGGAATTCACCCCCATCTCGCGTCACTCGCCCGGCCCACACTGGGCCGCTGTGCCATGAGCGCCCACGCGGTTCAAGCCGACGACTCCTCACCTCGACCCGAAAACGTCCAACTCGTCAACCGTCAAGTCCCCCAAGTTCCGCAAACTCTCTATGTTTTCAGCCGGAACAGTGAGTCCTGCGCAAATCATACGGGTTTTTGCGGTTATGACTTTTCCTCCCCGAATTTTTGAAGTAAGCTGTGTCGTCGTCCCTCCGGAGTGGTGTGACCACTACCTTCGGAGAGCGTGTTCTCTTTTCGTTCTCTCTCAAAGGGTGTTTATCATGAAGTCTTCGTCTGTGCTGCGGTTCGCCGCTGCTGTGGCCCTCTCCGCCTCTGCCGCCACCGTCGCGAATGCCTCGCTCCTCTCCTGGAACTGGACACCCTCGTCCCCGCAGCCCGTGGGCGGCGGCTATGGCTACAACGCCGCCGGCGGCTCCATCGAGTTCATCAACACCACCTTCAACACTGCCACCAAGCAGCTCACCTTCGACATTCAGTTCCAGGGCACCCTCGCCACCCGCGGCTTCTGGCTCGCCCTCAACAACGGCCCGGACCCCAAGAACCAGCCCGGCAACTACGCCCTCTTCTACTTCGACGGCACCTCGTTCGCCAACCCCAAGCTCACCGCCTACGTCTACAACGGGCGTAACGACGGCACCAGCTGGCAGGACGGCAACGGTGCCGCCCCCGGCACCCCCGCCGGCGACCTGATCCGCGGCGTCAACGAGACCGCCGGCTTCCTCAACTCGATCTCGGCCGGCGACTCCTCCGGCAAGCGCCGCTTCCAGTTCAACATCAACGCCGCCCCCATCATCGCCCACGTGCCCGCCTTCGCCGCCCCCGACGCCTCCGCGTACGAAGGCACCGGCTACGGCGATAAGCTCGGCATCTGGCTGCACACCCTCGCCAACGGGGTCTCGTACACCTACGGCGGCGGGCGCGGCGGCATCACCGCCTTCAACAAGGGCCAAAGCGAAGGCTACCTCGATGGCAACTTCTTCCCCACCATCCCCGCCCCCGGCTCCGTCGCCCTCCTGGGCATGGGCGGCCTGCTGATCGCCCGCCGTCGCCGCGCCGCCTAAGCCGCGCACCGACCCTCCAGCGGGGAACCTCCAAGCTCCCACTCAAGAGAAGTACTCAGGCCCCGAACGCACCCGCGTCCGGGGCCTGTCTCATTCCGTGATGACCAGCCTCACGCCTCACGCACCAGCCGCCCCACGCCGGGATCACATCCCAGGCATGTGCTTCTCGATCCAGTCGTCCTGCCGCAGCACGTCCGCCCGCGACCGCCGGGCCCGCGCCTCCGCACGCCGCTGCGCAAGCTTGAATACAGCCATCGCCCGCGGCGCCGCCGCACCGGCCAGCTCGCCCGACCCGCCGCAAAGCCTCGCGACCACGCCGCCCAGCTTTCTCGCATAGAGCCGGATCAGCTCGTCGTCCACGCTCACGAACACCTGAGCCGACCCCGGGTCTCCTTGGCGTCCGGCCCGCCCGATGAACTGCCGGTCCACGCGCCGCGCCGTGTGCATCTCGCTGAGAATCACGTGCAGCCCGCCCGACTCGAGCGCCTCGCGATCCAGCTTGATGTCCGTGCCGCGGCCGGCCATGTTCGTCGCCACCGTCAGCGCCGAGTGGTTGCCCGCCAGCGACACCAGATCCGCCTCGTCCTTGTCGAAGTTGGCGTTCAGCACCCGGTGCGGCAGCCCGCGCGCGAGCAATCGCTGGCTCAAAAGCTCGCTGGCCTGGATCGACTTGGTCCCCACCAGTATTGGCCGCCGGGCCCGGTGCAGCGTCTCGATGCTCTGCACGATCGCGTCCCACTTCGCGTCCGCCCCGCCGAACACGCGGTCCGGGAAGCGCTTCCTCGCGATCGGCCGATTGGTCGGGATCACCGAGATCGGCCGCTGATACACCTTCTGCATCTCCACCGACGCGTCCGCCGCCGTCCCGGTCATGCCCGCCAGAAACGGATACGACCGGAAGAACCGCTGAAAACTCATCCGCGCCAGCGTCTCGCGGTCCGCCGTGACCTCCAGCCCCTCCTTGGCTTCCACCGCCTGGTGCAGCCCGTGCTCCCACGACCGGTCCTGCAAAAACCGCCCGGTGTACTCGTCGACGATCACGATCTGCCCGTCGACGACCTGGTACTGGTGCCCGCTCAGATAGCAATGCCGCGCCACGAGCGCCGTCCGCACCAGCTCCTCCGCCCGCCGCTCGGCCCGCCAGATCGCCTCCTCCAGCCCCCCGGCCATCTCGTGCACGCGGTGCCGCCCGCGCCGCGTGAGTTCCGCCTTCCGCCGAAGGTGATCCACGGTGTAATCCACCTTTTCGTCCAGCCGCTTACCGATCCACTGCGCGTCCTTGTAGACCTGCGACATCTCGTCCTCGCGCCGCGCCCGCGCGATGATCAGCGGCACCACCCCCTCGTCGATGAGCACGGCGTCCGCCTCGTCCACCATGCACGCCTTGAGCCCGGGGATCATCGGCCCCCCACCCCCACTTCCACCACCCGCGCCACCCCCACCCAGCCCGCGCCGCCCGGCCCACGCCGACGAGAGCTGCCCAAGCCGAAGCTGGTCCCGCAGCCAGTCGGCGGTGATCTGCTTGGGCGTTCCGTACACAATCGGCCTGGCATATACGGCGAACCGCTCGCCCTCGTCCATCGCCTGAACGATCGCCCCGACGTCGCACAAGCACCGCCGATAGATCGACGCCCGGCTCTCCGCGTCTCGCTTCGCCAAATAGTCGTTCACCGTGAAGATGTGCAGGGACCGCCGCCGCCATGCGATCAGGGGTGCCGCCAGCGAGCCCGTCAGCGTCTTCCCCTCGCCCGTAACCATCTCCACGATCCGCCCCTGATACAGCGCCATCGCCCCCATCAGCTGGACGACATACGCCTCCTCCCCCGTCTCACGCCGCGCAACCTCACGCACCGCGGCGAACGCCCGCCGAACCCCCGCCTCGTCCTCCCGCCCGCGAACGAACGACTCGCGGCACTCCCGCACCACCTCCCCGAGCGCCGCCTCCGAATGGTGCCGGATCTCCGGCGCAAGCCCGTCGATCATCTCCGCCTGCCGCCGCAGCCACGACAGGCTGATCCGCCCGTGTTTCACCTTGAGCGCGGCATACGTCGACAGGACATCAAGCCCCTTGGGCTGCTCCGGCCGGCGACGCCGCGACCGGAGCGATTCGAACAGGGCGTGGTAGCGGGTGACGGAGGACATTGGGGAAGGTGCCGAGGGGCCGAGGGGCCGAGAGAGGGAACCAAATCGTTAGTCCTGGGATCTACAGCTGCACGCGGCCCTGCATCTCCTTGCTCAGCCGCTCGAACCACTGGCTCAGCAGCGGCCGGGGCGGCAGGTCGAACTTCACCCGCACCCGCTCCCCCGGTGTCGCCAGGAGCGCCACCGCCGCCGGGTCCTCGAACGCGATCCGCACCGTGAACTGCGGCCGCTTGGAGACGCGGCCAGACTCGTCCTTGGCCTCGGTCTCAAACTGACCGCCCCCGACCAGCCCCATCGCCGGGCTCGGCAGCACCCGCTGTCCCGCCTGGATCGTCTCGAAGCTCTGGGCCCGCAAAATCACGTCCACGTCCGAGAGCAGCCGGACCTTGCACACCAGCGGCACCGCCGCCGTCCCGTCGTCGCGGAACAGCCACGCCGCCTGTCGCTGGTCGAGCGTCGCCGTCACCTTCACCCCGGAGCTGTCCACCACCTCGCACACCGGCTCGCCGCGCTTGACGTAGCCCCCAAGCCGCTTCTCCGGGTCCGTCGACACCAGGAACCCGTCGTGCGGTGCCTTGACGACCAGCGCCTCGATCCGCCGGTCGACCTCGGCCAGGTTCTCCCGCGTCACGCGGATCCGCTCGTCGGCGAGCATCGCCGTCGCCGGGTCGCCCCCGGAAGTCCCGGCCCGCTGCTGGATCGCGAACTCTTCGAGCTGGCTGACCATGCTCAAGCGCCGGCTCAGCAGGTCGTCGTTCTCGAGCGTCACGATCGGCTCGCCGGCCTCCACGCGGTCGCCCGGACGCTTGTGGACCCGCACCACGAACCCGTCGGTATCGAAGTGGACCGGCGTTTTCAGAACACCCTGAACCACGCCCGTGCCCTTCCGCCGGTCCGGCACTGGCACCGCGCCCACGAGCAGCGCCGACGCGACCAGCAGCGCCACGGTCGTCCACACCGCCGCCGCCCGCCGGTCCGAGAGCCCCGGCGCCGTCGCCAGCCAGTGCACGAACTTGCCCACCGGCATGATGAACCACGCCGCCGAGGTCCACACGGCCAGGAACAGCCCGATAGCGAAGAACTGCCCCATCACGAACAGCGTGATGGTGATGAACAGGAAGATCCTGTAGAAGAACGCGAGCACCCCGTACACCAGCAGCGTCGCCTTCTCCCCCGGCAGGGTCGAGGGCGGCGTGAGATTCTTCATGCGGTACAGATGCTGCTGGAACAGGTGCATCATCATCTTGTTGCTGCGCTGCGCGAGGTTGGGTGTCTCCAGCAGGTCCGCCAGGATGTAGTACCCGTCGAACCGCATCAGCGGGTTGGCGTTGAACAGCACCGTCGAGATGCTCGCGGTGATCATCACGTTGTAGCACAGCCGCGCGACCGTGTCGTCGCCCATCCCCTGCCTGTGGTACGACACCCACACCAGCCCGGCGATCGCCGCGACAAACAGCTCGAAGATCATCCCCGCCGCGCCCACCGCCATCCGCTTCCACTTGCTCGCAAACGCCCACGCCGCCGACGCATCGACATACGGCGAGGGCAGAAGCACCAGCAGCATGAAGCCGAACTCCGGCACCTGCCCGCCCAGCCGCTTGCACACGATCCCGTGCCCGAGCTCGTGCACCGCCTTGGTCAGGATGAACGCCACCGGCACAAGCCAGATGTTCCGCGCCTCGAACAGGTGCTGCGCGTTGAAGTTCGCCGACAGCTCCTTGAAGTACGGCAGCACCGCCGAGAACGCCCACACCAGCATCGCCGCCCACCCCAGCAGGCCCCACCGATTCAGCACCGGCCTCAGCACCGGCTCGCACGCGGTCAGAATCGCGTCCGGATTGAACAGCCGAATCTTGAAATACATGATCCCGATCGCCTGCGCCACCGCCTTCTTCTTCCGCCGCTCCCGCCCGCGACGAAGCAGCTGCTCCGTCTCGGGCGATGAATCCGCCGACAGCAGGTTCGACTGGTAAAGCTGGCTGATGAGCTGGATCACCTCGTTCTGCGTCGGCGCGGCGTCCCCGAACTTCGACAGCGACGCCTTCCACGCCGTCTCCACGTCCCGCCGACCGTCCAGCATCCCCACAAAGTCGTGCGCGATCGGGTTGAGCCGGTAGAACTGGTTGCTCGTCGGGTCGTGCACCACGTGCCACCGCCGGGACCGGTAGTGCTGCCGCGTGATCTGCACATGCGGCCGCAGCCGCGGCTTCATCGTCCGAACGCGGTGCCAGAAGGGCGAGAATGTCGGACGTTCATTCATAAGTAGGCACTATGCACCAGGCACCGGGCACCAGGCGATCCGATCCGTCGCTCGCTCCGACACGCACGCCCCAAACCCCGGCTCCCCGGTGCCGGGTGCCCGATGCGTCGTGCCTTCTCTCCCCCCTCACCACCACCACAGCCACAACCTCGCCTGGTCGACGATCCGCCGCGTCCCGATCCACAGCAGACTCGCGTTCACCGTGTCCAGCTTCGCCACGCCCTCGATGCCCGGCCGCAGCCGGGATTTCTGCCCGTCGGTCGCGTTCAGCCGCCCGCGCACCTCGAAGACGTTCTTCCCGTCAACCGGCTGGGCCAGCGGCACGATCCGCTCGACGTCGAACGTCATCACATCGTTCGGGTCGCCCCTGGTCGCCACCCGCCCCTTCCCGCGACCCTCGTCGAACGCCCTCTTCACCAGCGAGATGTCCCGCTCGTCCACCTTGGCTGTCACGACGATGTCGTCGAGCCTCGCCACCTGCACCAGCAGCTCGCCCACCTTGATCGTCGAGCCCACCCGGTCCTTCAGCTCCCCCGCGATGATCACCCCGTCGATCGGCGACACGATCCGTGCCCGCGCCAGCCGGTAGCGATAAAGGTCCGCCTCCGCCCGGGCCCGGTCGGCCTGCTGGTCCGCCTGCGCGACCTTGCCGGCCTCCCTGGCCTTTCGGGCCGCCGCCGCCTGCGTCTCGGCCTGCTGCACCTTGCCGATCGCGTCGGCCAAGCCCAGCTCATACTCCCTGGTATCCAGCTCCACGATCACGTCCCCGGCCTTCACCGCCGCCCCCACATCGATCCCCGGCCCAAGCGCCCGGATCAGCCCGTCGAAGGGCGCCGAGACAATCCTCCGCTCCCGGGGTTCCAACACCGCCTCCGCGCTCGGGGCATAGGTCGTCCGCACAAACACCAGCACGCACAGCCCGACCAGCGCCGCCAGCCCGACAAGCTTCCACACCGTCTGCTTCGGGCCCACCAGCCAGGCCGCGCCCTTGATCGAAGAGTCCCACGCACGCCGCGTCACCCACCGGTCGTCCGACCGCCGGATCCGCAGCACCGGCGCGATCAGGTCCATCGCCGCCTGCAAGAGCTCCACCGTGGACAGGTCCATCCGCGCGTCGCCGTCGGCCCCCGCCGACTCAATTGTCACCACCCCGATCACATCATCGTCCACCCGCAAGGGCAGCGAGCACACCTTCAGCTTCGCGCTTCCAGCCGCAAGCTCCCGGTGCGCGTGCACGATCGCCTGGCTCAAGAGCACGTCCGACCCCGCCCCCTCCGCCGGCGGCGGGGGAAACAGAACCGGCTGCTCCTGATCGAGACACTCGTCCATCGCCCCGGCAAGCTTCTGCACCATCGCGGTCCGACGATCAAAGTGCTCGATGTCGCTGATCGACTCGACGAAGCACCGGTCGTTCTTCACCCAGCCCAGCGCCACCCGATCCACGGCGAACTGCTTTGCCAGGTCGTTGCACAGCTGGATGCACGAACCCTTGAAGCTCGGCGCGTTGTTGATCGAGCCGATCAGCCGTGTCGCAAGGTCGAGGCTGAACCCCGCCGCCTGCGTCTTCCGCAGCGCCTGCCGCGCCTCGTGCCCCGCGACATACCCCGCCAGCACCTCCGCCATCGCCAAGGTCGAGCGGATCGCGTCCTTGCTCCGGGGCTCGATCAAGAGCGTCGCCACCGCCGCCGGAACCTCCGGCTCCGCCCCCAGCGTGGGCCGCGGCTGCCCGCCGGTCCACCTCGCCAGCGGCACCGAGAGGATGAACCCCTCCTGCGACGCCGTTGTGTCGCCGTAGTAGAGCGGCTCCTTCTCGTCCATCCCGAACGCCCGCGCCTGCCGCGAGCCGAACGCCGCCCGCGCCGCCGTCCTGGCCTCGTTCGGGAACAAAATCTCCGCCCCGCCAGGCGCCCCGCCCGTCGCCCCAGCCGCCGCCGCCGCCGCCTCGGCATCGCTATCCAGCCGCGTCGATGGCCAAACCAACTCCACCCGCGGCTCAACATCTTCCCCATCCATCTTGTCGGGCACGTACAGCACCGCCTGCCGGGCCGCGCTCACCTGCGCAAGCACCCGCAGCAGCCGATCAAAGTACACGCGGTCGTCGGGCGCCGGCGCGTTCAGCTCCGCCACCACACGCTGCCAGCCCGGCGCCTTGAGCGATGAAAGGTCGATCACTGGCGCTGGCCTCCCATGCCCACCCCGCCCACCCCGCCCACCCCGCCCACCCCGTCCCCCGTACTCGACACCTGCCCCGCCCCGCCCCGCGGCTTGGTCTCAAACTTCTGCCACGCGCTCCCCGGATCGGTGAACCGCACCCTCGCCAGCGTCCCCGCCGGCCAGCCGTCGGGGTTCTCAATCTCCACCCGCACCCGCCGCGTCTGGCTCACGCTGTCCGCCACCGGCGAGACATACATCACCCGCCCGCGCGCCAGCCGAGGCGCGTCGGCCAGGTGCACAAGCACCCACGCCGGAGCCTCCGCCTTCAGACCCACCCGGATCGTCTCCGACGTGTCCGCGTACGCATCGATCCACAGGCGGTCGGTGTTCACGATCCGCAGGATCTTCTCCTGCTCCGTCACGCCCTGCCCCACCTCCACCATCACCTCTTCGATCACCCCGTCGAACGGCGCTTCCAGGTAAAATCGCTCCGCCTGCCCCACGATCTGCTGCAGCGCAATCTGCTGGGTGATTCGGTTGATCTTCGCCTGCTCAAGCTGCAGCCCAGCCGACTCGGACTGGATCCGAAGCTCCTCGAACTCCGACTGGCTGAACGTCCCGCCCTCCTTGAGCTTCTGGAACTTGAACTTCGCGAGCTCCAGCTGCTTGGTCGCGTTCTCCACCTCCGTCGTGCTCTCGGCGATGATCCTCTGCCGCTCCTTCGCCGCCAGGATCTCCGCGTCCCGCGCCCGCATCAGCACGTCCCCGCGCTTCACCCGCTGCCCACCCTGCACGAGCACGTCCTTGACCTCCGTCGACAGCGAGAACTGCATCGTCGCGTCGCGGCTGGGCTTCGTGTCCGCCTTGTACCCCCCAAACCGCTCCGCCGCCGCCTCCCACGCCGATGCGCCCGTCGCCTGCTCCGCCTTCCCCTCAAGCATCGAGCCCGGCTTCGCCGTGTTATCGGACCCCTGCGCCAACCCGCCCCCCGCCGCCATCACGGCGGCCAGGCTCGCGGAGCCCGCCAGCCTGAGCACGACACGCGGACAGCGCACGTAAACGCCGGAGAGATGAAGCGACGAGGAAATCTGGGTCATCATGCGATGATAGTGGGTAAGCACGCCGGACGGATCCTCCAGGCTCTTGCCAATACGTGTCTTCCTTCCCCCGCTGGCCCGGCCAAGCCCGCTTGGACCCCGCAGCTCTTGCGCTTCCGCTCCCCCACGCCGCCCCGCCCGGCAGCGACTGGGGCAGCATGGATCATCCAACCGATCCACTCCCGCCGGAGGATCCGGACACACATTCCATGTACGCCGCTGGAGGCGGGCCGGTTTTCGGACGATCTCTCCGTCCGCCGCCGGACCCAAACGCCCAGCCTGATCCCTTCCGGAGACGCCTCATGCCCCCGATCTCGGTGCCCGGCCGCCCCTCCAGCCCCCGCACACCCCCCGGCCCGCGCTCCACCGGCCCTCGGCCCGCCCGCCCCCTCCGCATCGACCTCGGGTCGGACCCGCTGGCCCCGAACGCCCCCTGGGGCGTCGACATCGACCACACCCCCGCCTCCCGCTCGCTGGCCGACCAGCAACTGGGCGACCTCGTCGACCAGGCCCAAGCCCAGCTCGTCGTGCTCCGCAAAACTCTCGACGAGGCCGCCGCGAGCGACCGCGTCGTCCGACAGCACGTCTCCGAGCTCGTCCAGCGCATCCAGCAGGGCCACCGCTTCAGCGCCGAGATCGACCAGCGCATCCAGGCCGCGGGCATCGCCGCCGGCATTCTCGAGAAGGCCGCCCTCACCCTCCGTGGCCTCGAACAGGTCGTCGAGCAGATCCGATCATCGCAGACCCGCCTCAACGACCAGATCGACGCCCGCCTCGCCCAGCAATCCGAAACCTTCGCCCAGCGCCTCGCCGAGACGGACCAGCGCGTCGAGCGCCGCTTCACCGAGCTCGAAGCCCGCCACGCCGAGCTGATCTCCCGCGCCGACCACGCCGCCACTCGCGTTCAGGAGAAGCTCGATTCCACGCTCGACGCTTCCGAGAAGACGCTGGAAGCCCGCGCCGACCAGCTCGTCGCCACCGTCGACCGCCACGCCGCCCAGGCCCAGGCCCGCGTATCGCTCATCCTCGACGGCGCCTCGGACCGCCTAAGCGTCATGGAGCAGCAGGCCCGCTCCCTCGGCGGCCGGTCGTTCGATCAGCTCGAAACCCTCTGCCGCCAAGCCATCGACGTGCTCGGCTATGACCCACGCACCGCCGGCCCGAGCCCCAGCCCCGCTACCGGCAGTCTCAGTCATGCTGTCCGCGCCGCCTCGGAGATCATTGACGACGCCAACCAAGCCGGCCTCCGCATCGGCGCACTACAGAACGGCGCCCGCGCCATGATCGAGGAGCTCCGCGAACTGGAATCTAAGGCCGCCGGCACGGTCCAGCGGGCCGAGCCCACGCGACTCGAACTCCAGACCCGCATCGACGCGGCCCTCGACCGCGCCGCGTCCGCGGGCCAATCGCTCGACCGGGCCGTCGAGGCCCAAGCGGCGGCGCTGCTCCAGAGCCAGGAAACCTCGACCCGTCTGGCCCGCCAGCGCGACGACCTCGAGGCCATCGCCGCAGCCAGCGAACACCACGTGACCCGCGCCCGCGACGCCGCCGTCTCGCTCTCGGCCAAGATCGACACCGCCGGCGCCGAATCTGCCCGCCTCGATGCCGCCATGTCAGACCTCCGCGCCCAGGCCGAAGCCATTGTCGCGATGGCCAAGCGCGTCGCGGGCCTGGCACGTCCCGATCAGGCCTCCCAGCCCTGACACGCGTCCGCGTGACGCCCCTCAATTCCCCGGCAGCGGCGACTCCGGCCGCGTGCCTATGCCGTCCCGCCCTGCCAGCCGCAGCCCGATGTCGGCCAGGATCCGCGGGTCCTTATACGCGTCCCCGTGCTGACGCTCCAGCGCCCCCGTCGGTACCCACCACGGGTTGCGCCCCGGCGGCGCCGCGTTCGCCTCGCCGACGACCGAGTCCCCCAGCCGCGTATAGCAGAACAGCTCGTACCCCTCCCCCGGCCACAGCGTTTCGTTTATCCGCCCGATGAACGCCGACCCCGCACGGATCGCCCACACCCGCTGATCAAAGTCCGGCAGCTCCGCCAGCGCCGCCCCGCGATGCGGCCCCACGATCGAGAAGACGCGCCGCACATTCAGCCGACGCGCTCCGGGCCGGGCAATCGCCGCGTCCCGCGCCACCACCGCGCCCAGCGAGTACCCCACCACATCCACCTCCACCGTATGCCCCGGCTCCTCCGATGCCCGCCATGCCTCCACCCGATCGATCACCCGCTCCCGCAGCTCGTCGGTCGTCGCCGCCCCAAACACGTTGATCGACAGCGGCCCATCCCGCTCGTCAAGCATCCCCCCCACCCGCTTCGCGAGGCCCGAAGTCGAGATGTTTAGCGGGTCGTACAAACCCCCAATCACCACCACCCCCCGCACCGCCCGCGGCCGCTCCGCCCCAAGCTCCCGCACGATCGCCCGCCCGTCCACCACTGAAACGTCGAACGACGGATTCCGCGGCACATCTGTCGCGCAGCCAATCACCGCCGCCATCGCACATATCAGCACGACAAGTTTGAAAGCCCGTGTCCACATGTGCATCGTTAAGCCGGGGTCCATTGCAGATCCACCTGCGTCAAACTATCCACCCGGATCAAGCACACCCGCCGCGGCGACCACGATCACCCGTGGCCGACCATCCGCCCGCAGCAGTTCGAGCGCACTCAGAACGCCCGGCACCCACTGCCTCAGCAGGTCAAACCTCGCACCCGCGTCAGAACGAGCACGACCAGCACCGGCAGAACTTTCACATTCTGCTGATGCCGGATCCCTCGATCCAGCGTAATGAGCGCCCCGAAGCCCGCTTCCGCCGTGGCACTCAGCGGCCGACCATTCCCGAGATCGTCCGACCCCTCCAAGCGAGCCGTGCGGACGCCATGCCCGCCAAGCAGCGCCCCCAAACGAGCCGGAACGCATTGATCCAGCAGGATGTTCATGCCGCCGCTGGCGCGTCCTGCAGCCGGTGTCCGACCCAGCGCAGCACCGCCTCCACCTGCGCTCTGCTGACACCCGGGAAGTCATCCAGAAACGTCAGAATCGAGTCGCCGCCCGCGAGGTAATCGAACAGATGGCTCACCGGCACCCGCGTCTCCACAAACACCGGCGTCCCGTGCATCCGAGCCGGGTCCACAAGGATCTCGTCGGGAAGCCGGCCCGACAATCCGGATTTCTCCGGCGCCTCGTCCATGCCGTCGTCCTCCTGCCCCCTCAAGCGCCCTAGCTCCGCCCGACCGTCAACGCCACCCCGCCGCCACCACCCCGCTTCTCCACGTTCCCCGCCGCGATCTTCTCGAACCCCGACCCAAGCTCACCGATCGGGTCCGGCGGCAGGATCTCCACCTTCTTCTCCCCCAGCTTCGCCTCGCCCCGCTTGACCCGCTCCTCGAAGCCGCGGCACTCGGCCATCAGCTTCTCCAGGATCTGCTCCTCGGGCACATTGGCGACCTTCTCGCCCTGCACATAGATGATCCCGCGACGGTCCCCCGCGAACACCGCCACGTCCGCGCCCTCGGCCTCGCCCGGCCCGTTCACGATGCACCCCATCACCGCCACCTTGATCGGCAGCTCGATCACCTCGAGCTGCTTCCGCACGTCCTGCACCAGCGTGAACAGGTCGACCTGGATCCGCCCGCACGTCGGGCACGCGATCAGGTCCACGCCCTTCCGCGTCCGCAGCGCCAGTGCGTACATCAGCTCAAGCCCGTCCTTGACCTCGTAGATCGGGTCCGACGCGTACGAGATGCGCACCGTGTCGCCGATCCCGTTGCACAACAGCCCCGACAGCGCCGCGATTGATCGGATGGCCCCCGTCTCCTTCGGCCCCGCGTGCGTCACGCCAAGGTGCAGCGGGTGGTCGAACCGCTTGCTGATCTCCGTGTAGGCGTCCACCACGATCGTTGCGTCCATGCTCTTGGCCGAGATCGCGATGTCGTAGAAATCCTGCTCGTAAAAGATGTCCAGATACTCTTCGAGCTTGGTGATCATGATGGCCAGGAGGTACCCGTGCTTGTGCTCGCCGAACACGGCGCCAAGCTCCTTCATCCGCTTCTGCTTGTCCTTCCGCTCGATGATCGACCCCTCGTTGACCCCGACGCGGATCGGCAACCCCTTGGCCTTGCACGCCTGGATCACATCGATCACCTGGGCCCGGTCGTTGATGTTCCCGGGGTTGAGCCGGATCTTGTGCGCGCCCGCCTCCACCGCCTCAAGGGCCCGCTGGAAGTGGAAGTGCACGTCCGCCACGATCGGCACCCGCACCTGCGGCAGGATCTCCCGCAGCGCATCGGTGTCCTTCTTCTCCGGTACCGCCACCCGCACCACATCGGCCCCGGCCGCCGCAAGGCGGTTGATCTCCGCAACGCACTTGTCCACCTCGTAGGTGTACCCGGCGGTCATCGTCTGAACGCTCACCGGCGCGGGAGTCGTCGGAGTGCCGTCGCGGTTCGGGACCCCGCCCCCGATGTACGTATAGCCAATGCGGGCATCGCCCAGACGGATCTGACGGGTGGGTCTGCGTGGAGTCATTGCTCGCCATGCTAGGGACGCTTGCCCCACTCGAACACCCCGGCCGAACACCCCGGTCGCCGCCCCGCCCATCCTCCAGCCCTTCCCCCAGCCCGGTAATCCCGCCCCGCTCCTCACCCCGCGCGGCAAGATAGCCAAACCCTCCGGCCCGCCGCCCAAACCGGCGCGGGAACACACCCCCGATGCCCAGAGATCCTCTCGGCCGCGGTGGGTTCTCCCGGCCCAGAACACAAGCTTCACTCATGCCTGCACCCCCCGCCCACCCGGGCCCAGGCAAGGAGGTCGAACATGACCGCAACCCTGCACGCCAGCGCGTATGTCGAAGGGCTCCGCCCCCTCCACGGCCAGATTGAGGAGTTCGTCCGCATCCTTAACGAGGAACGCGGCGACGCTCGCCGCGCCCACGAGCGACTCATCATTTGCGGCCGGGTCCCCATGCTCATGTGCATCGAGCACCCCGGCGGCTCGGTCGGCAGGTTCCGCGTCTTCCCCTTCGACCTCTCCGCCGGGGGCCTCGGCTTCTTCCACCGCGGCTACGTTCACCCCGGCAGCCGCTGCACCTTCGACCTCTGCAACGCCGCCCGACAGATCGTCCGCATCCAGGCCGTCGTTGCCCGCTGCGTCTACCTCTCGGGCGCGGCCCACTTTGTCGGCGTCCAGTTCGAGGTCCCCGTCGAGCCCGCCAAGCTCCTGGGCGATCTGGGCGTCCATGACGAGCCCATCGCCTCACTCCTGCCCGCACGTACCGCCCGCCACCCACGCACCGTCGATCCCTGGTTCGAGCAGGCCCGCGAGCTGTGCAAGCGCGTCGAGTCCGCCGTCGACGCCCAGGCCTGCCGCGAGCTCGTCCGCGACCGTGCAGAGGCTCTCCGAGAGTTCCTGACCCACGAGTTCCCGGACCGGGCCCCGACCCACGCGCCCGCGGGGGATCCCGGGAAAGTGGGCCACCCCTATGGATACTTTCAGGCTCGGTTACGCCCTCCGGCAACAAAACCCGGGCCTGCGTGCCGATGAGCGCTTGGCAAGGAGTTCCCAATGACCGCCATCGCGACACTCACCGCCGGATACAGCGAAGGCCTCAGGCCCACCGAGCGTGAACGCGCGGCCCTCATCCGCGCCATGGAGCGCGACAAAAACTTCGAGAAGCGCAAGTTCCCCCGCATGATGCTCGAGGGCAAGTTCAGCGTCCTGCTCCAGATCGAGTACGTCGGCGGCTCGACCGGCAGCTTCCGCGTCTACCCATGGGACCTCTCCAGCTCCGGCCTTGGCTTCTTCCACCGCGCCTACGTCCACCCCGGCACCCGCTGCACCATCAACGCCATGACCACCGACCAGCAGCCCGTCACCCTCAAGGGCGAGGTCGCCCGCTGCGAGCACGTCTCCGGGACCGTCCACACCGCGAGCATCAAGTTCGAGATGGAGGTCGATCCCGAGATCTTTTTGGGCGAGGGCGCCTTCGGTATCTCGGCCCCGCAGGCCCAGACCGCGGCCGCCACGCCCGCCACGCCCGACGGGTCCCCGCCATCGCTCGATCCGTCACCAGCCGTCCACACCGGCGACCCATGGTGGGACACGCTGGCCAACCTCTGCGTCGAGCTGAATCAGGCCGTCAACGCCCGCACCAGCCGCGAGGTCGTCTCCGAGAAGCTCATGGAGATCATGGCCGCGGCCGCCGCCCCAGCAACCCCTCCGCCATCCCCCGCGGCCACGCATGCTCCGGCCCCGCCGCCGCACGCGCACTGAACTCCGCCCCGGCTCAGCCGTTGATCTCATCGGCGTGATACCGCATGAGCCGCTCGACACTGTTGTCGTCCCGCATGATGAGCACCCTGGGCGAGTGCCCCGCATACTCCTCGTCGCTCATCATCGCAAAGTGCATGATGATAACCTTGTCCCCAGGCTCGACCAGGTGTGCCGCCGCCCCGTTGAGCTCGATACACCCCGACCCCGGCGCTCCCCGGAAAACGTACGTTTCAAACCGCTCGCCATTGCGGCAGTTGGCGATCAGCACCCGGTCGTTGACCCGCATCCCGCACTCGCCCAGCAAGTCCGCATCGATCGTGATCGAGCCGATGTAGTCGGGCTTGGCCGCCGTCACGCGGGCCATGTGGATCTTCGAGTGCAGCACGGGTCGGAGCATGGGGGACCATGGTAGGTTCGGGCTGGCATCCCCGGCCCCCGCCCCTCTACCCTCCCCCCATGCGCTATCGCACCATCTCCCCAAGACACCCCGACATCCGCGTCTCCGAGATCGGCTTCGGCTGCTGGACGATGGGCGGGCCCAACTGGTCCACCTCCAATGGCCAGCCCATCGGCTGGGGCGACGTCCAGGAAGCCGACATGATCGCCGGCGTCCGCGCCGGGCTAGAAGAGGGCGTCAACCACTGGGACAACGCCGACGTCTACGGCAACGGCCGCGCCGAACGCACCCTCGCCAACGCCTTCAAGGCCCTGGGCATCGACCGCAACTCTCAGATCATCGCCACCAAGGTCGGCCACTTCCGCGGCACAGCCGCCTGCGCCTACGAACCCGCCAACATCCGCGCCCAGTGCGAGCAGAGCCTCCGAAACCTCCAGACCGACTACATCGACATTTACTACTTCCATCACGCCACCTTCGTCGGCCCCGGCTACGACGGCCGCGAGCACGACTACCTCCACGAGGCCGCCCGCGTCATGCACGATCTCGTCAAGCAGGGCAAGGTCCGCGCCGTCGGCCAGTCCGGCTACAACCTCGCCGAGTTCGAGCGCTGCCTTGCCGTCGTCAAGCCCGCCGTCATCCAGAACAAGGCCAACCTCCGCTACGACGACTTCATCCACGCCGGCAGCCGCATGCAGGAGCTCATGGCCAAGCACGACTGCACATACGTCGCCTTCGGCCCGCTCGACCAGGGCATCCTGCTCGACAAGTTTGACCCCGAGAACCCCCCGAAGTTCGACGAGGGCGACTATCGCGCCAGCCGCAAGGACTTCAACCCCGGCACCCTCAGCGCCGTCCGCCGCAAGCTCCACGCCGTCAAGCAGCGCTTCGGCTCGCCAGACATCTCCGACATCGAAAGCCTGTCCAGCGTCGCCACCCGCTGGGTGCTCAGCCATGACCGCGTCTGCTCCGCCATCCCCGGCTTCCGCAACGAGCGTCAGGCCAAGTGCAACCTCCGCGCCACACTCGACCAGCCCATGACCCCCGCCGACGCCCAGTGGCTCCGCGAACTCTTCGCGGCCTGAGCCCCCGCCGCCCGCCCCATACCCTCGGGCCATGCCCGCCCACCCTCCCCTCGCCGCCGACGACACCCGCTACCGCTGCACCCTCCTCCGTGCCGGCACCTTCAAGCTCGAAGGCGGCTCCATGTTCGGGCTCATCCCCCGCTCCGTCTGGTCGCGTTCCGTCGCCGCCGACGACAAGGGCCGCATCACCGTCGCCCACAACTGCCTGCTGCTCGACCGCGTCGACGACGGCCCCGGCCCGCGCCGCGTCCTCCTCGAAGCCGGCTCCGGCGACAAGCTTGATGCAAAGATGCAGGACATCTTCGCCCTCGAGAAGAACACCGCCGGCCCCAACGCTGGCCGCCCCCGCGCGATCCACGACTGCCTTGCCGATTTCGGCATCGCTCCCGAGTCCATCGACGCCGTCGTCGTCTCCCACCTCCACTTCGACCACGCCGGCGGCCTCACCCGCCTCGCCCATCCCGGCCAAACCCCCGACTGGCCCTGCCCGCCCAACGACGACGGCGGCGGCGGCTCCTCTCAGTCCGGCGGCTGCGTCCTCACCTTCCCGAACGCCCGTGTTCACGTCCAGACCCGCGAGTGGTCCGACGCCCTCGCCAACCGCTCGGTGATGACCAAAACCTACTATCCAGACCACCTTCACCCCGTCGCCCGGCGACTCGTCCTCACCGATTCCCCCCGCCCGTTCCCGACTGGCTATTCCCCCGGCCGCGATGAGCTCCCCACCACCGGCGTCGATCTCAGAATGACGCCCATCGCCCCGGGCCTCTTCGTCTTCCTCGTCCCGGGCCACACCTGGGGCCAGCAGGCCGCCCTCTTCCGCGAGCCCGACGCCCCCGGCAAGACCGGCCGCACCATCGTCTTCTGCCCAGACGTCATGCCCACCGCCGCCCACCTCGGCGCCGCCTACTCCCTCGCCTACGACGTCGAGCCCTACACCAGCATGATCAGCCGCACATGGCTCCTTCACGAGGCCGCAGAACGCGGCTGGATTCTCCATCTGGATCATGAGCCCGCCGCCCCGCTTTATCGCGTATTGAGGAAGGCGCGGTGGTTCGATCTCGTTCCCGAACCCGCCTGATCCGCCCCCCGCGCCCGGTCTTGAGCGCCCGCGTCAGAGCCTTGCCGCTATCATCTGGAGGCACCCTTGGGAACCCTCTCGCACGTGAGCACGCTGGCACCTATCCCGGCCTCCGACACCCCCCGGGGCAACCCCGGTACCGCTGGCGGGCCCGCCCGCGCCCCCACGCCCGTCACCACTAAACGCCGGCAGCGGAAACGCTCCCTCATGGACCGCATAGAGGCCTACGTCTCCGTCCTGAGCACGAAGAACAACTTCTGGCACCGCGTCTGCTCACTCATTTGGCTCCCCTTCGCCTTCCGCTCGGGCATCAAGATGAAGCGCCTGGGCGACAACACCTTCAGCGCCATCCTCCCCTTCCGCCGCTTCAACCGGAACTGGTACAACGCTATGGCCGGCGCCGCCCTCCTGGGCAACGCCGAGATCGCCGGCGGCATGTACGTCTTCGGCGTCTGCGGCGCCGACTACACCGTCGTCTGCAAGCACCTCGAATACAAGTTTCTTCGCCCCTGCTTCGGCCCCGCCGTCTACCGCATCACCCCGCGTGAAGACATCCAGACCCACATCTCCCACGGCGGCGAGTTCAACATCGTCATCGATATTGACGTCTGCCAGGCCGTCAACACCCCCGCCATTGCCGGCGGCCCGGACAAAGAAAAACGCGTCGGCCGCTGCGCCGTGACCTTCCACGTCACGCCCAAAACCCACCACAAGAACAAGGCGGAGCGCGCCAAGGCCGAGACCCAAGTAAACTCGACCGGCGACGAGTGAACCCCCTGCTTCTTCGCGGAGGCTTGACGGGGCGGCGGCCCGCTCCCCAATAGGCTCATTTGCAGCATGAGCAAGCCCGCCCCGCCCGGTCCACGCATCCTAGTTCTGACCGCCTCCGTCGGCGCTGGCCACTCCCGCGCCGCACAGGCGGTCGACCTGGCGCTCCGCCACATCTCGCCCGATGCCCATGTACGAACCGTCGATGCAATGGCGCTCACCAATCCGCTCTTCCGCCAGCTCTATTCAAGTGCGTATCTCAAGTTCGTCTCCAAGACGCCCAATCTCGCCGGCGCGTTCTACGCCCTCACCGACAAGGCCCCCTCGCCCGACAAGGCCCTCGACCGCCTGCGCATGCTCGTCGAGCATCTTAACGCCCGCCGCCTCGCCCGACTGCTCGTGACCGGTTCGGAGAAACGGGGCCAGGCACCCGACGCGCCCCCACGCTCCTCGCGAGGGTCGTGGGACCTGGTCGTCCACACCCACTTCCTCCCCGCCGAGCTTGTCGCACGCCTCAAACGCAAACGCGTCATCGACATCCCCCACGCCACCGTCGTCACCGATTTCGACGCCCACGGTGCCTGGGTCAACTCGCCTACCGAGCGTTACTTTACCGCCACCGCCGAGGCCGGCATCGCGCTGGAGAGCTGGGGCGTCGCGCCCGAGCAGATCACCCTCACCGGCATCCCGATCCACCCCTCGTTCTACCAGCCCAAGAGCGGCCCGGAGGCCCGCGCCGCCCTGAACCTTTCCACCGAGCGACCCGTCGTGCTCATCCTCGCCGGCGGCGCCGGCACAGGCCCCGTCGAGCTCGTTTTTAAAGCGGCGCTGAAGGTCAAGCGCCCTGCGCACTTCGTCGTCATCTGCGGCAAGAACGCCGCGCTCAAGGACCGGGTCGAGGCTTGCAACACGCCCAAGCTCGTCGGCGTCCACCGCACCACGATCCTGGGCTTCACCGACCGCATCGACGAGTACGCCGCCGCCGCCGACATCGTCGTCACCAAGCCCGGCGGGCTCACCACCGCCGAGATCCTCGCCTGCGGGGGTGCCATGGCCATCATCAACCCGATACCCGGCCAGGAGAGCCGCAACAGCGACTACCTGCTCGAACTCGGCGCCGCCGTCAAGATCGGCTCCACCCACGTCCTGCCCTACAAGCTCGGACAACTGCTCGACGATGAGCGCCGCCTCGCCGGCCTCCGGTCCACTGCCCGGCTCCACGGCCGCCCGCGGGCCGCCCTCGACATCGCCTCGCACCTGCTGAACATGCTCGGCCAGCCCATCCCCGCGCACCACCGGCCATCGGGCACGGCCGGCGGGCCGTCGGCTCGGGCCAAGGGAGACGCCCTTGCTCAATAGGCCAGCGTCTGCCCAACCGCCTCCGCGATCCGCTTCGCGTCCGGCAGATAGTCAAGCTCCAGCTTTGCGTACGGCATGATCGTGTCAAAGCCCGCCACACGCTGCACCGGCGCTTTCAGGTGCAGGAAACACCGCTCCTGCACAATGCTCGAGATCTCGCTCCCGAGCGAGCAGGTCTTGGGCGCTTCCTGCACGACCACGCACCGCCCCGTCTTTTCCACGCTCTGCACGATCGTGTCCGTGTCGAGCGGGTTCAGCGTCCGCAGATCGATCAGCTCGATGCTCACGTCCTCGGGCAGGTTGTCGAGCGCTTCCAGGCACTGGAACAGCTGCGCCCCCCACGTCACCACCGTCAGGTCCGTCCCCTCCTGCACCACCTTCGCCTTGCCGATCTCGATCGTGTACTCCTCCTCCGGCACCTGCTCGCGGTACGACCGATACACCCGCTTGGGCTCGAAGAAGATCACCGGGTCCGGGTCGCGGATCGCCGACAACAGAAGCCCCTTCGCGTCCCGCGGCGTCGCCGCGCACACCACCTTCATCCCCGGGTTGTGGATATAGATCGCCTCCGGCGAGTCCGAGTGAAACTCCGGCGCATGGATCCCGCCGCCCCACGGCACACGCACCGTCAGCGGGATCGTGATCGCCGACCGCGTCCGGTTCCGGAACCGGGCCGCGTGGTTCACAAGCTGGTCGTGCGCCGGCCCGAGGAACCCCTCGAACTGGATCTCCGGGATCGGCCGCATCCCCGCCATCGCCAGCCCGATCGACGTCCCCATGATCCCCGACTCGCTCAGCGGCGTGTCGATCACCCGCTCGGCCCCGAACATCTTCTGCAGGCCCTCCGTGACCCGGAACACGCCCCCGTTCAGCCCCACGTCCTCCCCTAGGCACACCACCCGCGGATCCCGCTGCATCTCCTGCGCGAGCCCCTCGTTGATGGCATCAACAAGCGTCAAACCCTTCTCAATCATCTGCGGCGTGCGTGGCATGGTGTATCTCGGGGGGTGAAGGCAAGACACGGGCGGTCAGGGGCCACCGGTAATGAACCCTAGGATGGTCGAGGTCGCCCATTTCCTGTAATGCGGGAGTTTGTCGAGTGCGCCGCCGCTTAGGTCGATGACCGAGGCGTGCACGTTCTTCTCATCCCCGTTGGGCGGCTTGATGTCGATGAGCAAGCGGATCAGCACTGGCTTGTTGGCCTTCTGAACCCGGGCCGGAGCACCCTTGAAGATGGCATCAACATCAAAGCGGAGCGCCAAGCGGGTCGGTCCTCTGTTCTCCACGACCACGGCCGCGGCGCCGACTCGCTTGTTCAGTCCAGCGGCTCGTTCGACGAGGCGATCGAGGACCTCAGCGGCCCGCTGGTCGCTCGACCCCAGGACACGGCGAGCAGCGTCGGACCACCGGCGGTCCAATACACGACACCGTCACGAGGCTGCTCGCCGACTGGCAGATGCGTCATCAGCGCCGCGACGATCTTGGATCGCAAGGCCTTGGCTTCCAAATGGGCGTTCGGCACGCCGGCATCAGGGTGCTCGGCGATCGCCTCGCCGGCGTGCGACTCAAGCGCGACGGTCCACGCCGCCGCGGGCGACGCGTCGCGAAGCGATGCGGGCTTTCCCGACACCCTGACGACGAGCCGGCCCGGCTGCTTCGCTGCGGCCACCGCATCAGAGACTCGCTCCGCGACCAGCCCGGTGCCCTCTCGCTTGACGGTCAGCTTTTCCGCCGACAGCACGGTTGTGCCCCGATCGAGCACCTCCGCAAGCGCCGCCTCGCCAGATGCGCCGGGATCCTGGCTGACAACCGCCACGAACGTGGTCTCCGAGGAGTATCGGCGCAACGCACCGTCCGCACCGGGATTAGTTGGTGCCGCAGCAAGAGCGGTCCACACTGAGAAGCCGGCAAGAGCCAGGAGTGTCATCGCCGCAGTCGCCACGCTGTGTCTCATGCAACATCTTCCGATCGGGAGGCTGTCATCCGGCCTTCCGGCGGGGCCGGTCCGCGATCGGCTGCCGCTTGGTGTTCGGGTGCGGTGGGACGTACCGCACCTCCGCGCCCAGCCGATCGATCAGCGGGCGCAGCTCGCGGAACTCCGCCTCGGTCAACGGCACGGTGACGACCATCCGCTCGCGTTTGACCCGGGACCGGAGGGCGGCAAGCCCGAAGAGCCGATCGGAGACGTTGCCCTCGGCGCTGAGCAGCTCGACCAGGTCGGGGTCGAGCACCAGCATCCAGCGCCGGTTCGCCAGATACGCGGCGTGGGGGTTCGGCATCGTGCCGCCCGCCTCGCGGATGCGGTCGGCCAAGGACTTTCGCCGGCTAGGAGTTCGCTTGTTCATACCTCAGGTGTTCTTGTCTCGTCGCCCGACGGGCCGAGATGATGCGGGTGAATCCTTCGTCCTCTTCAGCATGCACCACGAAGAGTAGCCGAAGCCGGGGCGAGATCCCGATGAGCACGAATCGGTCTTCGGTGTCGGAGTGCCCGGGGTCGAACTCCAGCACGCCCTGCGGGTCCTCGAAAGCCTGACGCGCCTCCTCGAACTCGACGCCGTGTTTGGCCAGGTTGGCCGTCGCCTTGCGCTCATCCCATATGTAGTTGCGGGCGGTCATACCTGGTCATTACGCGTCGCGAGCGCCGGCGCTCAGCCCCGCCTGCTCCGGAAACTGCCCCAGCGAGTGCGTCGCCCACGTCTCCCGCTGCCGCCGCTGCTCGGCCGGGATCTCCGCGAACAGGTGCTCGAACATCTCGTCGCGGTGCGGCGCCGGATAGTTCAGCACCTCGTCGACGATCCGCTTGGTCCAGACCTCCGCCCGCTCCATCACCGTCGCCTGCTTCGCGTCGTCCCACAGGCCCTGGTTCTCGAGATACTTCCGCGTGCGGATCATCGGGTCCTTGGCCTGCCACGAGGCGACCTCTTCGCTCGAGCGGTACCGCCGCGCATCGTCGGCCGTCGTGTGGTCGGCAAGGCGGTAGGTCAGGGCCTCGATCATCGTCACGCCCGCCCCGCTCAGGGCCCGGTGCCGCGCCTCTGCCGTCGCCTTGTAGACCGCGAAGAGGTCGTTGCCGTCGACCTGGATGCAGTGGGCCCCGTACGCCAGGCCCTTCTGGCAGACCGTCTCGGAGTTCATCTGCTGATCTCGCGGCACGGAGATCGCCCACTGGTTGTTCTGGCAGAAGAAGATCACCGGCACGTTGTACACCGTCGCGAAGTTCATCGCCTCGTGGAAGTCGCCCTCGCTGGTCGCCCCGTCGCCGAAGTATGTGATGACCGCGGCCTCCTTCTTCTGCATCTTGAACGCCCAGGCCATGCCCGTCGCGTGCAGCATCTGCGTGCCGATGGGGATCGCGATGGGCGTGCAGCGGGCCCCGCCATCCGTGCCGTCCTGCGGGATCGCGTTGCCCCGCTCGTCGCCCGCCCAGTGCAGCAGGATGTACCTGGGATCAAGCCCGTGCAGGAACAGCGCCGCGTTCTCGCGATAGCAGGGCACGAGGTAATCAACACCCTTCTTCATCGCGTAGCCCGAGCCCAGGGCCGCGGCCTCCTGGCCCTTGTTCTGCGGATAGGTGTACATGCGCCCCGACCGCTGCAGCTTGAAAGCGGTTTCATCAAGGTGGCGATACTCGACCATCCGCTCGTACAGGAACACGACCTGCTCGTCGGTGAGCCGCGACGGGTCGCCCTCGGGCACGAGCTTGGTGTCGAGCTTTCCGCTCTCGTCGAGGCACTGGATGTGCTCGATGGTCGCGGAGTAGACGGTGCGCTTGGGCATCGGGCGGGCTCCCGGGCTTGGGGGGGAGATGCGGAGGGTCCGTTCGGCGGCCAGTGTAGGGGGCGGCGGCCCCGCCGGGGCCCGCGCCGCGGGCTTTGCGGACATCCTCGCCCAAGGCCACCCCTGTTCCAGAATGAACCCCAGCCCTCTGACGTCACGCCGACCCGACCGCCCGAACCGGGACGCCGCGCAAGGGGATGTTGCACGGCGAGCGCGACTCGGGGCCGTTCCCGTTTCAGCCGGGGCCCGACCGGGGCGATAACCCGATCCATGACGACCATCTCGCTACCCGTGGTCCAGCCCGTGCCCGCCCCTGCGCCGATCCAGACGGAGACGACCGTCGGCAACTATTTCGTGGCTAACTACCCGCCCTTCGGCTTCTGGAAGCCCGAGCACGTCGGCGCTCTCGACGACGTTCTGAGCCGTCCACCCACCCTTCGAACCGCGCTCGATCTTGGCCTCTACGCCCACATCCCCTTCTGCCGCAAGCGCTGCCACTTCTGCTACTTCCGTGTCTATACCGACAAGAACTCCCGCGACATCCGCGCGTATCTTGATGCCATGATCGCCGAGCTTCGGATGGTCGCCGCGCGTCCGGCGATCGCGGGGCGCCGGCCAGCGTTCATCTACTTCGGCGGCGGGACGCCCAGCTATCTCTCCGTCGACCAGCTCACGTTTCTCTTCGGCGAGATGAAGCGCATCCTGCCCTGGGACAACGCCCGCGAGATCGCCTTCGAGGCCGAGCCGGGCACGCTCACTCCGGGCAAGCTCGACGCGCTGCGGGGCCTGGGCATCACGCGGCTGAGCCTGGGCATCGAGCACCTTGACGACCACATCCTGGAGATCAACGGCCGGGCCCACCGTTCGAAGGAAGCCTTTGCCGCCTTCGAGCACGCCCGCCGCGTGGGCTTCCCGCAGGTGAACGTGGACCTGATCGCCGGCATGGTCGAGGAAACGCCCGAGAAGTGGGCCGACACGGTCCGTCGCACGATCGAGCTCGGGCCGGACTCGGTCACGATGTACCAGATGGAGGTCCCGTACAACACGACGATCTATCAGCGCATGAAGGCCGAGGGAACGCTCGTCGCACCTGTCGCGGACTGGGCCACAAAGCGGGCGTGGGTTGATTTCGCGTTCGGAGAGTTTGTGAAAGCGGGCTACACCGTCGCCACCGCGACCACGGTCGTCAAGCGGCCGGACACGCGGTTTCTGTACCGGCAGGGGCTCTTTGACGGCACCGACATCCTCTCCATCGGAGTATCGAGCTTTGGCTATATCCAGGGCGTAAACTACCAGAACCAGCACGATTTCAGCCCGTATGTCGACGCCGCCGGCTCGGGAAGGATGCCCACGTTCCGCGCGTACCCGCTGTCGGACGAGGAACGCTACATCCGCGAGCTTGCGCTCCAGCTCAAGGGCGGCAGTGTCTCGATCGCCGATTTCACGGCACGCTTCGGGGCCGACCCGCGCGACCGCTTCGCGGGGGCCATCGAGGTGCTCACCGACCGCGGGCTGATGTTCACCGAGTGCGATCGGCTGGGCATGACCCGCGCGGGCCTTCTTCAGGTCGACCGGCTGCTGCTGGAGTTCTTTCGCCCGGAGCACCGCTCGGGCCGCTTCGCCTGAATCGTCCCCCCACCGGAGCGCGGCATGACCACGGCGACGAGCAGCAGCACCGTCCACATCCAAACGCGTGGCACGCTGCCAACCGGGGACGACTTTCTCGCCTCGCTGCGCGATGATCGCCACGTCTACATCCACGGCCGGCGCATCGACGATGTCTCCGAGCATCCCGCCACACGCGGCAGCGCCCGCTCGATCGCCCGGCTGTACGATGCGCTGCACGACCCGGCCCACGCCGCCGACCTGCTCGCCCCGATCGACGACGCTGGCCCGCCGGGGCGGACGCACGCGTTCTTCCCGGTCAAGCGCGATCGCGACGGGCTGATGCAGGCCCAGAGCGCCATCGCCTGCTGGGCCCGGCTCACCTACGGATGGATGGGCCGCACGCCGGACTACAAGGCCTCGCTCACGAGCACCTTCGGCGCGTGCCCCGGTTGGTACGGCCCGTTCGAGGCGAACGCGCGGCGCTGGTACACCAAGGCCCAGCGCGAGCTGCCGTTCATCGCCCACGCGATCGTCAACCCGCCCATCGATCGCCACCTGCCCGTCGAGGACACCGGCGATGTCGCGGTGCGGGTCGTGTCCGAGTCGTCGGCGGGGATCCGCGTTCGCGGCGCGAAGGTGGTGGCGACATCGGCCGCGCTTGGCAACTGGGTGTTCGTGGGCCAGACGCCGGCGACGGCGAGCGACGACGACTCGATGGCGATGATGTTTCTTGCGCCCGTCGCCGCCGAGGGGGTGAAGATCATCTGCCGGGCGTCGTACGAGCAGGCCGCAGCGCGGCACGGCGGGCCGACGGACTATCCGCTCTCATCGCGCTTCGACGAGAACGACGCGATGCTCGTGTTCGAGGACGTGCTCGTGCCGTGGGAGAATGTGCTGGTCCACCGCGACCCGAAGCGGGTGCGGTCGTTCTTCACCGGCACGGGGTTTGTAAACAACTTTCTGTTCCACGGCTGCACTCGGTTGGCCGTCAAGATGGAGTTCATGGCGGGGCTGCTGGCCAAGGCTCTTCGATTGACCGGCGGCGATGAGCACCGGGGCAATCAGGCGATGCTTGGCGAGGTCGTGGCGTATGCCCACACGTTCTGGTCGCTCTCGACGGCGATGGCGTCGAGCCCGGACGCTGGCGGCCACGACCGCTACGGAGACACGCCGCACGTGCTTCCAAACCGGCGCGCAGCGCTGGCCTACAGCGTGCTGGCCCCGCAGGCCTGGAGCCGGGTGCGGGAGATCGTCCAGACCAGCGTGGCGTCCGGGCTCATCTATCTGCCGTCGTCGGCGGCGGATCTGGCGAACCCGGAGATCGACCGGCTGCTGGCGGTCTACTGCCGCGGCTCTCGCGGCGTGGGGCACGCGGAGCGGATCAAGGTCATGAAGCTCTTGTGGGACGCGGTGGGGAGCGAGTTTGCCGGGCGTCACGAGCTGTACGAGCGGAACTACGCGGGCAGCGCCGAGGGCGTGCGGCTGCAAGCGATGGGCGAGGCCCAGCGGTCGGGACGGCTGGCGGCGATGGAGGGGCTCGTCGACGAGTGCCTGGGGGACTACGACGCGGCGGGATGGAAGCCCGGCGCTTGGCGGTAGGCGATGCGGATGAGCGATCTACCCTTGTCCACATGCACACCCCCACCCGCTCCGCCCCCGCCCGCACGCCGATCATCGGCGGCAACTGGAAGATGAACACCACGCTCGCCTCGGCCAAGGGACTGGCCGAGGGCGTCGCCGGTCCGTGCCGCCGTGATGGACTTCTGGGCTCGGTCGAGGCGGCGGTGTTCCCGCCGTTCGTGTATTTGCAGGCGGTGGGCCAGACGCTGGGCGATTCGGGCGTGCTGCTGGGGGCGCAGGACGTTTACTTCGAGCCCGATGGCGCGTTCACGGGCGAGGTGTCGGCGGCGATGCTCAAAGATGTAGGCGTGCAGATCGTGCTGACGGGACACTCCGAGCGTCGCCACGTCATTGGCGAGACGGATGCCATCGTCAACCGGAAGACGCGGGCCGTGCTCGACGCGGGCCTTCGGGTGATTCTGTGCATCGGCGAGAGGCTCGAGGAGCGCGAGGCGGGGCGGACGCACGAGGTCAATGAGCGGCAGACCGTCGAGGGCCTCCGGGGACTGACGGCCGACCAGATGGCCCGCGTCGTCATCGCCTACGAGCCGGTATGGGCGATCGGGACCGGGAAGACGGCGACGCCCGCCGACGCGCAGGACGCGCACGCGAAACTGCGCAACGTGCTCACCGGCCTCTACGGCCAAGCCGTCGCGGATGCCACTCGCATCCAGTACGGCGGCTCGATGAAGGGAGCCAACGCCGCCGAGCTGCTGGCGCAGCCGGACATCGACGGAGGGCTCATCGGCGGGGCGTCGCTGAAGGCCGACGAGTTTGCGTCCATTGTCCGGGCCGCTCGTGGCTGAGCCTTCGGGCCTACAGAATCTCTTTGATCTCGAAACGCTTCATGCCGCGCGGGCCGCGGACGGCAACAGTTTCGCCGACGCGGGCCTTGATGAGCGCTTCGCCGAACGGGCTGTTGACGGTGGCCTCGAAAAACTCGGCGTTGACGATGCCGGTGGACTCGCCGACCAATCGGACAACCTCGTCCTCGTCGGAGCCGACCTCGCGGATCTTGACGGTCGCGCCGATGAAGACGACGTCGGTCGACTTCATGTTGCCGTCGATGACCTGCACCTCGGCCAGCCGCTTCTCGAGGCGCTTGATCTCGGCCTCTTCCATGCCCTGCAGCTCGCGGGTGGAGTGATACTCGGCGTTCTCCTTGAGGTCGCCGAGCTCGCGGGCCTCGGCGATTCGGGCGGAGATCTTCGGGCGGTTCTCGACCAGTCCCTCCAGCCGCGCCTTGAGCACTTCCTTTTCTTGGCGGGTCACGAGTTCCATGGCAAAGCTCCGTCCCTCTCGCCCACAAAGTGATTGGCAGAAACGCACACCCCCCGCGTGCCAAGCCGTGCTCGGCCCGCGATGGTCAGTCATCCCCGTGCTGAAGGGGTTTCTGTACGGGGAAATCTAGGCTTGCTTGGACGGTTTGACAAAGGCGGCCCGGACCAGGGCGAGCATCCAGACGGACGCCGCACAGATCCAGGCGAGGCCGATGAGACGCCACTGAACGGCGGTCACGGCGTTCTGCGGTCCGATCAGCCCGCGGCCAGTGATGTCGGCGATGGCGGTCAGCGGCGACAACATGCCCAGCCACGGCTTCTGGCCCCCGGGCGGCCCCAGCAGCATCGCCACCGGGCCGGCGAGAACCAGCACGACGACCAGAACCATGGCCAGCGAGCGGAGTATTCCCTGATGCTCGGGTGTTCGGTCGACCTTGGACGCCAGCACCGCCTGCGTGAGCGCAAGAACACCCCCGACCAGCAGCACCCAGCCCGAGAGGCAGGCCGCCACGGCACTCACGATGTTCAGCGGCCAGTTGGCGAGCGGGAGCATCGGCCAGATCGTCATGTGCAGCGGCACAAGCACCACAACCAGATCCACCGCGACGCTCGACACGGCCCCGCCCTGCGTCGACGAGCCGTCGGGAACGGCCTGGCTCAGGCGGACCATGGGCCAGAGCATCGTCGCGCCCACGGCGAGCACGATGATCATGATGCGGGCCCCGGGGGCATAGGAATCGGGCGTGACGGTGGCGAACCTCGCGACCCATGTCACCGAGCCCGCGACGGCGAGCAGGACATAGAGAGTCCAGAAGAACGCGATGACGCGCGGCTCGCCGCGGCGGTGGGCCCAGGGGTCGACGCGCGGCGGTTGATCGGGCTCGGGGACGGGCTCGGCGGGGGCTGGAAGAGGGAGCTCGAGGCTCGCGGAGCCGTCAAGCGGGTTAACGCCACCCGCTGGCTGGGCGGGATCGGGCTGCGGCGGCGGGGCGTCCTGGTTCACCGGTGATTCTTGGCGTCGTCGGCCTGGGCCTGCTGGGCGGCGGCCTCGGCGGCCGAGAGCAGGCCGTCGATGTCGCGGACATAGACGCCGTCGGTCATGCGGACGTCGATGAGCGGCCTTCCGGCGTCGAGGCGGCCGTGCTTGAGGGCGACCTCGGCAAGCCGGGCGAGCTTGACGCGGGCCGGGGGCTGGCCGGGCGAAAACTCGTCGACCCCGCCGCCCCAGACGATCTTGTTGCCCAGCTCGCTGACGAGGGTGAGCGTGCGGCCCGGGGCATACTCGCCGACCTCGACGCCGACGATCTGGTCCGACTGCCGCAGCGGAGCGATGTAGGTGAGCAGCCGCAGTCCGGCCTGGACTTCGGGCCCCGGGAACGGCTGGCCGAGGGCCGGCGGCTTGGCCGAGACGCCCAGGACGACCTTCATGCCGGAGCGATCAGGCGGATATCGGGGCGGGAGGAGCTCGCCGCTCGACGACACGAGCTGGTCCATGAGGCCGCCGGACCCGTCGATGCGGACGGCGGCGACGGGGACCTTCCAAGACCCGCTGACGCGGACAACGTTGTCGTCGCCGCGGATGAGGCGGAGGTCGGCGTTGAACCAGCCAGTACCCAAGAGGGCGTCGCGGGCGACGACGAGAGAAGCCTTATCGAGGGGATCTTCGGAGAGCAGGCGTTTGCCGATGGCTTCGACGTCGCGCCGGATCTCGGCGTTGACCCATGTCTGATGGTCGGTGGCGTGCTGGGCGGATGCGGGGGGCCGGAGCGGGCCCTGGCCGGCGAGCGGGGGCCAAGCGAAGGCGACCTGGACGGGACGCCCGGCCTTGCGGATTTCCGAGGCCCGGGAACGGAGCTGGGGGAGACCCACGGCGAGCGTCGCGACGACTGTTCCGAGCAGCAGCACGCTGGTCGCCGTGGAAACCAGGGCGATGGTGCGGGAACGATCGGCCAAGAGGCGAGCGATCAAGCCCCGAGAAACCTCGGGCTCGTGCGCTGTGGCCGGCGTGGGCGCGGGGATATCGGTGGGCGTGGGCTCGGGCATCGGTGTCGAGGGTATTTCGGTCGGCGGGCGGGCGGGAGCCCAGGTTTTGGGGTCGCCGACGATACATGCGCTGGCGACAGGCAGGCGTCGGGCGGACATGAGCCTCTATAGCATTTCCCATGCCGCTGTACGAGTATGTCTCCGCGACCGACAACGATCGGATCGAGCTGCTTCGCCCGATGGCCGAGGCGGACAAGCCGGTCGACGACCCAAAGGGCCTCGGCCGGAGGTTTGTGCGGGTGCAGTCGAGGTTTTCAGCCCAAGGAGCCGCAGCATCGACCGGCGGGGGATCCGCGCCCTTGCCCGGCGGCGAGTGTTGCCCCTGCGGGAAGTCGTCCAGGGCATGTACGCGCGGCTAGGTCTGGGCACCGCGCGGCTCGGCCTCAATCCTTTTGGCCGCGCTCGGGACGCTTGATGCTGGCTTCGAGCTGGTTCCACTCGACCTCGCTCAGGGCGGATTCGACGGCCTGGGCCTGCTCGAACTGGCGTTTGGCTCGGACCAGACGGCTCCAGATGACCAGCCCGGCCAGGCCGACGGCCAGGAGGCCGCCGCCGAAGACGCTGGCGGCTTTCTCGAGGCGTTTGTCCATCAGGGGCTCGGTGCCGGCGGTGGCGGCCTGGGCGATGACGACGCCGATGTCGTTGCTGCGTTCGGCGCGCATCTGGTCGGCGACCGACTTGTAGCCGGTGACCAGGGTGTCGAGGATCATGGCGGTCTTCTCGGCACCCTCGCCGCGAAGCTCGACGGTGAGCTGACCGGGCTTGCCGGACTGAACGTACAGATCCTTGTCGAGGCGCGACTTGAGGTCGACGGCGGTGGAGAGCTGGTCGAGCCCGCGGCGGCCCATGCGCTCGGCGACGACCTCGAGCAGGCGTGGGTCGGTGAGCAGCTGGGTGTGGTCCTTCTGCCAGGCCGCCATCTCTTCGGCGCCCGGGGTGCGGCGGCCGAGGTCGGCGTCGAGCGCGGCGCGGGCGACGTATGTGCCGGGCCAGACGCGTTTGGAGATCTCCCAGCTCATGATGCCCAGCACGGAGACGGTCGCGACGAGGTAGAGCGTTGCCGCAGCGGCCCCGGAGCGGGCTCGAGAGGAGCCGACGCGCTTCTCAACGCGGGCCAGGTCCTGGGCGAGGGCCAGCAGCTTCTGGCGGTGGGTAAGGACCATCTCGCACTCGGTGTGGCGCTTCTGGAGGGCGGCCTGTGCCGCGAGGATCTTGCGGGCCTGGCCCTGCAGGAGGCCCTTGTAGCGGCGGAGGCGGCCGCGCCGGGCGAGGGTGTTCTCGTCGTTGAGAGGACCGTCGCCCGGGGCGCGGGCCGCGAGGGTTTCGGCGCGCCGGGTGGCGTCGTCGGCTTGGGCTTGGGCCTGCTCGAGGCGTTCGCGGAGCAGCTCGATGGCGTGCTCGCGTTTTTCGAGCTCTTCGAGCTGCTCGGGCGTGCCGCCCTGAATCTGCGCGACCTGGGCTTCGAGCTCGGCGGCGCGGGCCCGGGCCGCGTCGAGCTCGGCGGGCTGCGGGCGTAGTGCGAGATCGGCGGCCCGCTGGCGAAGCTCGGCGATCTCTCGCTCGCGGGTGGCCATGGCCTGGGTCACGGCGGTCTCCGCGTCGCTGCCCGCGGCACGGAGCTGATCGCGGAGTTCGTTGATGGTGTTCTGTCGGCGTTCGAGCTCGTCGCGCATCGACTCGCTCGCCGCGTCCGGCGCGGCGTGGACACCGCCTGCCGAGAGCGCCTCGGCCGCGGCGGCGGCCATGAGGGCCGCGGCCACCTCGGCTTCCATCTCCGAGATGCGGTTCTGGAGCCGTGCCTGCTCCATGAAGGAGGCCTGCTGGACCGAGGCGGCCTGCTCGCCAGCGGTGCTCAGCGACGCGAGTTCGCCGCGGAGTGATTCGACCGTCGCGTCAAGCCGGGCGCGTTGCTCGGCGTGCGAGGCACGCTCGGACTCGAGGGTGGCATCGTGTTCAGCGATGGTGGACTCCATCGCGCGGGCTGCCTCGGCCCGGGCCGAAGCCTCGGCAAGGGACGCCTCGATCTCGGCGACGCGGGTCCGGAGCTCGGCGCTGTGCCGCTCGGATTCGGCCAGAAGCTCGGCCGCGGCCTGGGCGTCGTGGCGCAGCCCGCCGGCGGCCTGCTCGGCCGCGCTGGCCTGCTGGCCGAGCGAGGAGAGTCGGGCTTCGAGCTCGCCGATTCTGGACTCCGCTCCGTCGGCCCGCGAACGTGACTCGGCGAGCTCGGCCTTGGCCTGGGAGAGCTGGGACTCGGCCTGCGAGCGGTGGCCGTCGGTCTCGGAGAGGCGGGATTCGGTCTTCGCCCAGCGGGCCTCGGACTGCGTCAAGCGGTCCTGTGCCTCGGACAGCCGCTGCTGCGCGTCGTTCTGGCCGCTATCGACCTGGGCCTGGAGCATCTGCAGGGCCGCATGGGCCTCCTCGTGCTGGGCGGTCAGCTGCGCGATGAGTTCGTCGCGCTTGTCGAGCTCTTCCTTGGGCACGCCGCGGTGCCTGGTGGCTTCCAGCAGCTCGGTGGTGAGGGACTCGATGTCCTCGCGGGCGTGGGCGACCTCGGTCTCGAGCCCCGCGCGGGCCGCGCTGACCTCGCCGAGCTGGAGCTGGACCGCCTCGAGCCGGTTGGCATAGATCGCGGCGGCGGACTCGTCGTCTGAGCGCTTCATCTGCTCGGCGAGCGTGCGGGCGTGCTCGGCGACACTGGCCCGCTCGCGTTCGAGCTCGTCGCGCGATTGGGAGACGTTCACCTCGCGCTCGTGCAGCTCGTGCTCGAGATCGCGGAGCGCACGCTCTCGCTGCTCGCCCGCCGAGACCTCCTGCCGGCGCACGGCCTCGATCTGCCGGGCCTGTTCGGTGAGCTCGGCCTCGCGATTGGCGAGTTCCTGGGCCCGGGCCGCGGCCGCGGCTTCCTTGGCCGAGAGCTCCTGGGTCGCCCGCTGGGCCTGGGCCTCGCGGCCTCCAGCCTGAGCGACCAGCGATTCGGCCTTCACGCGCTCGGCGGCCGCCCGGCGCTCGAGGTCCGTGGCATCCTCCAGGCGCTGCCTGGCCTGGCGCTCGCCCTGCTCGAGCTCCTGGGCCCGCTTGAGCAGGGCCGCCTCGCGCTGCATCTGCTCTCTCTCGCGGACGGCCTGGGCCTCGCGCAGGCGGCTGTGCTCTTGCTCCGCGGCGAGCGTGGCGGACTGGGCTTCCTGACGGGCCTTCTCGGCCTCACGCTCGGCCGTCGCGCGGGCGGCGTCGAACTCCTGCTGCCGACGAGTCAGCTCGGCGACGGATCGCGCGAGTTCTTCGCCGCGGCGCTGGTTCTCCGCGCGGGACTGCTCCAGTGCGGCTTCGATCTTGGCCTTGAACTCCTCGAGGCGAGTCCGCGCCCCCTGGGCCTGCTCGGCGAGCTGCTGGGCCTGGGCCTGGCGCTGCTCGGCCTCGCGGACGCGGGCCTCGGCCTGGGCCTCGCGGACCGCGAGGGTCTGCTCGCGCTGCTCGAGCGCCGAGCTGTTGTGAGAGGCCTGCTCGTGCATGCTTTTGAGCGCGCCGAGGCGCGATTCGAGGTCGGCGAGCGTCGAGAGGAAGCCGTCGCCGACACGGTCGCCGGGGGTCGCCAGGGAGGGCTGGGTGGTGGAGCCGGTCGGGCTGTTGGGCGTGCTCATGCGGGCTCCATGATCCAGTGCGCGGCGGGCGCGTGGTCGGCAATTCTCGGTTGTTGCAACACGCGTCTATCGGCCCCACAAACGGGCCCCTTCATGTTGCCCATGACACCCCGCGCCGCCGCGGGCGCACGCCGCCCAGGAGTGGTGGCCCGGCGGCACCGGCGTAGACTGCCGCGATGACGACGTTTCTGCTCAAGACCGAGCCGGGCGAGTTCAGTTTCGACGACCTGGTGAGGCGCAAAGCCGCCCGGTGGGACGGCGTGGCCAATAACCAAGCCTTAGCCATCCTCCGGACCGTGCGCAGCGGCGACCGCGCGTTCATCTATCACACGGGGGACGAGAAGGCGGTTGTCGGCCTGGCCGAGTTCTCGAGCGCCGCGTATTCGGACCCGGCCCGGCCCGGCGAGACGCCCGACGGACTGCCGAAGTTCGCCGTCGCGGACGTCAGGCCGCTTCGGCGGGCCGGGACGCCGCTGACGCTCGCAACGATCAAGGCCGACGCGAGGTTTGCAGATTTCCCCCTTGTCAAGCAGTCGCGTCTGAGCGTGATGCTCGTGCCCGCCGACCTGGCCCGGGCGATCGTCAGCCTGACCGGGCTGTAGCCCACTGCGCGAGCAGGCCCAGCACGACGGCGAGCAGCAGGGCCCGGCCGACGCCCCACCTCAGGCCGATCAACAGCACGCCGATGGTGACCGCGATCAGAAGCGACGCGGGCCGGAGCGAGCTCCATACCGGCACGTCGAGGCCCAGCAGCCGCCGCGGCGAGACATCGGCGAAGAGCGTGTGCGTGGCGAGCCAGAGGCCTAGGGCGGCGATCACGCCGACCACGGCGCTGGTGATCGCCGCCATCGCGGCGCTGAGGCGCGGCCTTGAACCGATCCAGCCGACCCACGGCGCGAGCGCCAGGACCAGCGTGACGGCGGGGACGAACGTGGCCCAGAGGAACACGGCCGAGGCGGCAACGGCCATCGAGGTCGATTCTCGCGACGCGGCGGTGAACGCCAGGAACTGGCCGACCAGGATGAGCGGGCCCGGCGTGGTCTCGGCGAGAGACAGGCCCGCGAGCATCTGGGCCGGGGTGAGCCAGTCGTGGACCTCGACGAACTGCTGGCGCAAATAGGCGAGGACCGAGTAGGCCCCGCCGAACGTGACCAGCGCGGCCTTGGCGAACACCACGCTCTGCTGGGCCAGCATGTGCGTCGGGCCGAGCGCGGCACGCAGCGTCAGCAGCGGCGTCAGCCAGAGCAGGGTGCCGACGAGCAGCGTCAGGAGCGTGCCCATCGTCGCCGGTCGTTCGACCAGGGTGCCCGGCGGCGGCGGGGCGGGCTCGCCAAACACGCGCGGGGCCGAGAGCCCGAGGAGCCCGGCCGCGGCGACCACAAGCGGGAACGGCAGCCCGAGCACCGCGATCGCTGCCAGGGCGGCCATGGCGATCACCACACGGGCGGGCGTTACGAGCGTGCACGACGCGATGCGCCACAGGGCCTGGGCGATCAAGCCCAGGACAGCGGCGCCGAGGCCAAGCAGAACGCCCCGGACTGGCGCGAGGTTTCCCGCGGCGGCGTAGGCCATGCTTAATGCCAGCAGACAGGCCGCGCCGGGCAGCACGAAGAGGGCCGCCGCGATCACGCCGCCCAGGGTGCCGGCGCGGCGGAAGCCGATGTATGCCGCGAGCTGGGTCGCCTCGGGGCCGGGCAGGAGCGTGCAGAGGTTGAGCGCGGCGAGGAACTCGCGGTCGGTGAGCCATCGCTTCTGCTCGACCACGGTCTGGTGTAGGAGGGCGATCTGGCCCGCCGGGCCGCCGAAGGAGAGCACGCCAATGCGTGCAAAGGTTCGGACGAGCTCGACAAGCCCGCGGCTCACCGAGGCACGCCCTTGCGAATGCGGCGCAGGATGCCCATCGAGAGCATGGACGAGCCGATGACCAAGGGCGGCACACCGAGCAGCCCGAGCATCGCGGAGTTCCATGCGGCGTTGGCCGCGGCCTTCTCGTCGGTTCCCGGCGGTGGCTCGGCGAGCGGGTCGTCGAGGGCCGCGGCGTAGAGCCCGGCGATGGGCGCGATGGCGCCGAGAAGGCCGTAGACACTTAGGCCCAGTCCGACGAGGAACAGCGTCAGGGCGATGAGCGTGCGCATTGATTCGTGCTCCATTGCCCGCGCGGCGGTCTAGGCCTTGCTGACGGTCCGCTGCTCGATCCGCTTCTCGGGCGCGCCCACGATGAACCGGTCGACATACGACCCCGGGGTGTGGATCTGATCGGCGTCGATGTGTCCCGTGTCGACGACCCGCTCGACCTCGGCGATGACATAGGCCGCGGCCTGGGCCATCATGGGGTTGAAGTTCCGGGCCGTCTTGCGGTAGACCAGGTTTCCGAAGTGGTCGGCGGTGTGGGCCTTGACGAGGGCGAGGTCGGCGTACAGGCCGGTCTCGAGGACGTAGGGGCGTGGCGTTCCGGACTGGGGGGCGGAGCCGGGCCGGCCCGCGAATCCGCGGCCGGGGACAGTGGCGCCGCAGCGGGCGTCGGCGGGGCGGAAGAACTCGCGGGAGTCCTTGCCGTCGGCGACGAGAGTGCCGGCCCCGGTGGCTGTATAGAAGGCTGGGATGCCCGCCCCGCCGGCACGGATGCGTTCGGCGAGCGTCCCCTGCGGATTGAACTCGACTTCGAGCTCGCCGGACAGATACTGGCGCTCAAAGCTGGCGTTCTCACCGACGTAGGACGAGATCATCTTGCTGATCTGCCGCGTCTGGAGCAGGAGGCCCAGGCCGAAGTCATCGACGCCGGCGTTGTTGGAGATGCAGGTGAGGTGTTTGACGCCGGACTCGCGGAGGGCGAGGATGAGGTGCTCGGGGATGCCGCAGAGCCCGAAGCCGCCGACCATGACGGTCATCCCGTCGCGGAGCACGCCTTTGTGGGCAAGGTCTGCGAAGGCGGCCTGGGGGGTCTCAAAGAGTTTCTCGGGCATGGGCGGAGGGTACGCGGCAGGACACGGCCCGACACACGGTCGAGCTCCGGCGCGGTCTCTCAAGCCGGCACGTTCGTGACCATTCCCGACCGCGCTTCAGCTCGGATCCGGAGCGCGCCCCCGAAGGCACTATCATCGCCCGCATGCTCGAACTGCTGACGCTCGCCAACCAGACCTCGGCCCCCGGGGGCAAGCTGGTCATCGACCTTCTGGTGATTTTGGGGGCGGCCGCGTTGATGAGCGTGATGCTGCGGCGGCTGCACCTGGCCGCGATCCCGGGCTATCTGATCGTGGGGGCGTTGCTGGGCAGCCTCCCGCGGGAGTGGGGCCTGCTGTCGAGCCCGGAGAACGTCGACCAGATCTCCGAGATCGCGGTGATCCTGCTGATGTTCACCATCGGGCTGCACCTGGACCTTGAATCTATCAAGACGGGGATGGTGCCGATCCTGATGGTGGGCCTTTTCTCGACGACGCTGGGCGCCTTGGCGCTCTGGCCCGCGGGGATGGCGTTCGGGCTGTCGGCACCGGCGGCGCTGCTTGTGGGCTTTGCGCTGTCGATGTCGTCGACGGCGGTTGCGATCGGCATTCTTCAGAAGTACAAGGAGGTCCACCTCATCCACGGGCGGATCTGTGTGGGCGTGTCGATCGTGCAGGACCTGATGAGCATCCCCGTCCTGGCCATGATGCCCGCGATCGCGCTCTGGGCCGGGGCCAAGGCCGCGACCGGTGACCTTCCAGTTGAGTCCGCGGCGCTCTCGGGCTCGTGGAGCGCGGTGGCGGCGGGGCTGAAGGCCCTGGGCGGCATCATCGTCATGCTCGCGTTCGCCAAGTTCGTTCTGCCCAAGCTTCTGAGCGAGGCGAGCTGGGGCGGGAACACCGAGGGCCTGCTGGTGGCCTCGGCCGGGGCGGGCCTTACGGCGGCGGTCATCACGGGCTGGCTGGGCTTCGGGCCGGCACTGGGCGCGTTTCTGGCGGGGTTCATGCTCAGCAACACCCCCTTCCGGTTCCAGCTCGCGGGCCAGCTCTCGCCGATGCGGGACCTGTTCATGGCGGTGTTTTTCACCGCCGTGGGCGTGCAGCTGGACGTGATGGCGGTGCTCCCTTTCTGGTGGGTGATCCTGCTTGGGGTGGTCGTGGTGCTGGTGATCAAAGTCGCCGTCATCGGCGTGTGCACGTGGGGGGGTGGGGCGACGGCGCCGATCTCGCTGCTGGTGGGGCTTGTGCTGGGGCAGGTCGGCGAGTTCAGCCTGGTGATCCTCGCGGAGGGGTTGCGCAAGGGAATCATCACCGACGAGGTCAACAGCGTCGTCATCGGGATTGTCGTCATCTCGCTCATCGGCGCGACGCCGCTGGCGGACCTTGGGAGGAAGCACATGCATCGGCTGGGGAAGATCAAGCCCGCCGGCTGGATCACCACGGCGGCGCTGCGGGAGAACCGGCCCCCGGCCGCGCGTCCCAAGCCCCGCCGCCGCGGCAACCCGGCCGCCGACGGGGCTCAGAGGGCCGACGACGGCCCGGCGCCCGCGCCCGCGGTCGACGCGGCGAAGCACATCATTATCGCGGGCTTCGGCGTCGTGGGGCGCAACCTCGCCGAGCACTTCTCGGCCCGCGACATCGACTTCACGATCGTCGATCTGAACACCGGCACGGTGCTCCGCCAGAACCAGCTGGGGCACAAGACGGTCTACGGCGACATCTCCAACATCGACGTGCTGGAGTCCGCCGGGCTGCACGACGCCGAGGCGGTCGTGATCACGATCCCCGACGACGACATGACGCTGCGGGCCGTGGGCACGATCCGGCGGGCGAGGCCCGACGTGTTCATCGCCGTCCGCGCGAGCTACCTCAGCCGGGCGATCATGGCCCACGAGGCGGGGGCCGACCATGTGACCATCGAGGAGGTTGCCACCGCGCAGGACATGGCCCTGCGCGTGCTGGACCAGCTGGAGCGCCGCATGGCCAAGGCCACTAAATCGTCCGTGACGCCCCACCTCTGAGCCGCCGGGGGACCGCAGGCGTGAAGAAGTCCAGAGACAACGCCCAGGCCCATGTGCCGGTCCTCATGGACGCGGTGCTCGGCACGCTCGAGCCTGCGCCGGGTCGGGTAATCGTCGACTGCACACTCGGGCTGGGGGGGCACTCGGCCGCCATCCTCGAGCACCTGGGCCCGCGCGAGCACGGCGGGCGGCTCATCGCCATCGACCTGGACCCGTCCAACCTGGCGAGGGCGCGGGCACGGCTCGACGCCGTCGCCCGGCGCACGGGCGGACGGGTGGACGTGTTCAACACCAACTTCGCGGGGCTCCCGGGGGTGCTGGCCCGGGCCGAGGTGGAGAGCGGGCGGGTTGACGGGATCCTTGCGGATGTGGGCGTGGCCAGCACGCAGATCGACGATCCAGAGCGCGGTTTTTCCTATCGCCGCCCGGGCCCGCTGGACATGCGGATGGACCCGCGCCGGGGCGAGCCGGCGTCGGCGCTCCTGGCGCGGATGAGCGAGTCGGAGATCGCCGCGGCGCTGCTGGAGCTTGGCGACGAGACGGATGCGCCGAAGATCGCCCGGCTGATCGTCGAGCGGCGGGCCGGAAGCCCGATCCTTACCACGCAGGACCTGATGGCGCTGGTGTGCGAGGCCCGGGACTTCACCATCGAGCGCGGGGCTGGGGCCAAGCTCCACCCCGCGGCCCGGACGTTCCAAGCTCTGCGGATTCTGGTCAACCGGGAGCTGGCCAACCTCGACCGCCTGCTGGCGGTGCTTCCCGAGGTGCTTGCGCCCGGGGGCGTTGCTGCGATCATCAGCTTTCATTCGGGCGAGGACCGTCGCGTCAAGGCCGCGTTCCGCGAGGGGCTCCGCGCCGGGGTTTACGCCGAGGCGTGCCCGGACCCGATCATCGCGGACGAGGCCGAGCGTTTGGCCAACCCAAGGGCCCGCTCGGCCAAGCTGAGGTGGGCCCGCCGGGCCTGATCGACTGGCCCCGGGGCGACGGCTCAATCCTTGAGGTTCTTCAGCTCGTCGCGCAGGATGGCCGCCAGCTCGTAGTTCTCCTGCTCGAGGGCCTTCTGCAAGCGGGCCCGGAGCTCGCCGCGCTGGCTGAGCGGCAGCTTCGGGGTGAGGGCCTCTCGCATGCCCCGGAGGATCTGCACCTCGCTGGACTCGTCGAACCCGTCGGCCTCCCCGAGCTCGGAGAAGTGCTGCTTGAGGGTGTCGAGCCCGTCGTCGATCGCCAGCACCGCGGCCTTGGGCTCGTTGTCCTTGAGGTGCTGGCTGGCCAGGGCCCGGGCCTTCATCATGGTGATATACGGACGGAACTGTTCGAGGACCGCCCGGTCTGCCTCGGTCTCGGCGAACTTGGCGCACACGTCCAGCACGCGGAGGTTGCGAGCTGTGTCCCGGATGACGGCGTCGTATTCGTCGAGCACCATCATGCACACATAGCGGTGGTAGTACTGCACGGCCTCCTCGCGCAGCTCGCGGCATTCGTCCTCGGAGAGCACGAACCCGGCCGCGGAGCCCTGACGCTCCTCGTGCTGGTCGAGCCGCGACTCGTGGAACTCCAGGAGGCTGTCGTGACCGAAGGGGCTGAGCCCGTCGGGGCGGCCGGAGGTTTTGAGCTGCATGATGCCCAGGTCGAGGCGGAGCTGGACGAGGGGCTCCCCGTCGTCGCCCTCGATGAGGCGGACGTTGATTTTGCCCGGCTCGTAGGGCCACTGGTCGAGCATCTGGGTCAGGTCAAAGCCCATGGGGTGCAGGCGGCTCCGCTGGGGTGCATAGTCAATCGGGTAAGACTGCGGGCTGGCAAACTCGCGTGCGGTGGAAACACTCGCCCGTCAACACACGAGGCGGGGGTTGCAGGTTGAGCCGGGGGCGGGCCCGGCGGACGGCGAACGAGGCATGTTCGAGTGATACGACCACGCCACACTGTACGTTCCCGGACCACGGGCACTTGCCGTCCGAGTTCGGCCAGCCCGGGCCAGAGTGAGGGCATCTGCGGTTCTGGGACGTTCGGGGCACGAAAGTCCGGGAACTCCCTCTCTACCTTCTGCCTTGGATTACCCCATTGGCCAACGGGAGCCAATCGCACCCTCGTGACCCATAAGCCGCCTAGCCAAACCCCCCCATCGGCACACCCGTCGCCCCGACGCGTCCCGAGAAGTGCGCGGCCTGACCGCGGGTCAAGCCGGAAACTGGGGTCGTCGATGCAACCGGCGGTTTGCGGCCCGCGAAGGATGTATCCGGCGTCCAGCGGCGGGCCATTCGGTCGCCTGCGCAGCGTCAGCTCAGGCGGTTCTCGCCGGCGAGAGGTTGGACCATAGTGCGAGGCGTGCAAATTCCCAAGCCTGCTCGGGCCGAGCTGCACTCGGGTCTGCATCTGTATTTGAAGCAGATCAACGAGACGGCGCTGCTCACCGCCGACGAGGAGAAGCTCCTCGGGTGGTCGATCATCAACGACAACTGCCCGGCCAGCCGCGAGCGGATGGTGCGGGCGAACCTGCGGCTGGTGGTTTCGATCGCCAAAAACTACTCCGGTCGCGGGCTGAGCCTGCCGGACCTGATCGAGGAAGGCAACGTCGGGCTGCTGCGGGCCGTCGAGGGCTTCGACCCGGCCCAGGGTGCCCGCTTCAGCACGTACGCCAGCTGGTGGATCAAGCAGGCGATCAAGCGGGCCCTGATCAACGCGGTCCAGCCGATCCACGTCCCCGCGTACATGGTCGAGCTTATCGCCCGTTGGAAGCAGGCCAGCCAGAAGCTCGAGCACGAGCTGCGTCGTCCGCCCTCGCTGCAGGAGCTGGCCGACGAGATGAACCTGCCGCTGAAGAAGATCCGGATCATCAAGCGGGCGGTCAAGGCCTTCCGGGCCCCGGCCCAGGCCCCGATCGACGACAACGGCGAGGTGATGAACATCGGCGACCTGTTGGCCGACGAGCGGACGGCGCTGCCCGAAGACTACATGTTCCGGGACGACGAGCTGAAGACCATCCGCAAGCTGCTGGACGCCATCGACGAGCGCGAGGCGAGGATCCTGCGGCTGCGTTTCGGGCTCGACGGGCAGGAACCGCTGACGCTCAAGCAGATCGCCAACGAGATCGGCATCAGCCGCGAGCGCGTCCGGCAGATCGCCGACGAGGCCCTCCGCAAGCTCAACAGCCAGATCACCGACGACCAGCCGAGCCGGTTCTTCAAGGAGAACCGAGCGGCCTGCCCCGAGCGGGCGGTTCAGGACCCGTCGGCCCCAATCGCCCGGCGCCGAACCCGCGGCCCGGACGAGTCGGGGGATCGCTGCGGGAGCGTTGCCGATCCCGATGGTCTATCGCTCGATGCGCTCGAACAGGCCGACGCGATGGCGGTGCTCGATCTCTCGGATCTGGGCATGGCCAACGGCGTTAGCGGGACCGACGGGAGCGACGGCCCGGCTCGCCCGGCCCCGGTGCTCCCGCCGGATGGACACTCCCAGAACGGTTCGATGAATGGGCCGGTGGCCCTCGACGGGCCCGACGAACCGACCGATTACCAGCGGGCCTGCTGAGCCCCGAGTCCTCATGATCGTCCCCGGCGGGGCCACATCCGGCGGCCCGGCCTCCAACACGCTCTCTCTCGCGCCCGGGCCCGGGTCGTCATGCTTGGCATCGGCGACCCGGGCGTTTTTTTGTCTCGCTCGGGTCCGTGGGACGCCCCGCGACGCCCCCCGGGGACGTACAAGAATCGGCTACCATGAAAGCCCCGCGGAGCCCGGCGGGACCGGCCGCGAGTCGCGGCCTCTCCACGCCGGGTCTGGAGCCGATGCCGATGCCGATCCCGACAAGAATGACGATGCGGCGCGTTGCGTGCGTGATCAGCGTGGTCAGCGCGATGAGCGGGCTGTGCCTTCCCTCGAGCCCGGCCCGTGCCGACGAGTTCGTGGACCGCGTCAACGCGCCGTTCAAGCAGATCCCCGACGACAAGCGTTCGGATACGGTGTTGCTCCCGCTGCTGGCCGCGATGGACCCGGCGCCCGACGAGGTCAACACCCAGGCCCGGGCCGCGCTGCTGGCCAACAAGGGGCCGGGCTGGAGCCAGGCCGCCGCCTGGGCCCAGAAGCCCGCTCAGAAGGCCGTCATCGACGCCCTCGACAAGGTCACGAAGGAGGAGGACCGCCTCAAGGCGTACGCCTTCGCCCAGCCCTACGGCGCCGAGGCGATGGGGGCTCAGAAGGATGCCCTGGACCTGATTTCAAGGGGGCTCTACACCGAGCTTGGCGAGCCGGCGCTTCTGGGCGCGGCCCGCTTCGGCTACATGCCCGCGCTCGAGCAGGCGGGCGTGCTGGCCCACGTCGAAGCTTCTCGCCGGCTGGAGGACGGCGACTGGACGGGCGCGAGCAAGGTCATCACCGACTGGGTCTTCTTCTCGCGACAGATGGCCGACCGCCCATTCATGAAAGAGAAGAAGTGGGCCATCGAGTCCATGAAGCTCGGCCTCGAGCGACTCCGGGACATGGCCTATGTCGATTCCCGCTCCGAGAAGCGGGCTGCGGACCCGGCAAAGGTGCGCGAGCTCATCACCCGCCTGCGTGAGCGCCGCGGGTTCCTGATGCTCGACCGCATCACTCTGCCCGAGGCGGACTTCATCGCCGGCGAGCAGATGGTCGGTCTTGTGATGACGCCCGGTGCCGGCCCGAACCCCGACCGCTTCGGGCCGTACATGGCCCGCGCCGGCGCGGCCGAGCGTCCCCTCCGCCTGTTCAGCTCTTCGGCCTATTGGGACTCGGCGGCGGCGGAGCACGCCAACAGCCGCGAAACCAAGGCGATGCTCGAGGGCATCCACCTCGACTGGGGCAAGCGCTGGCAGCTCTCGCCGTTCGACCGGCTGGTGCAGACGGTGACGGACTATCGCCGCCGTGTCGCCACTTCGCCCAAGTTCTCCATGCTCAACACGTCGTACCGCGACGTGGACCAGCTCTTCCCGCTGCGGCAGGAGCTCCGGGCCGAGCTGGCCGGCACGCGCATGGCCCTTGGTGCCTATGGCTTCTTCCTCCGCCAGAAGTCGCTCCCCCCGGGCCTTGAAGCCACGCGGCCGGCGTACATCGACGTCATCGACAAGGACCCCTTCAGCAAGCGCATCAACGACATCCGCTACTTCGTCGCGCAGCGCGACACGCCCAACGATGATCAGGGGCAGCCCAAGCCGCACGTCATCAAGGTCTTCCCCCCCGCGCCCGCCTCCAGCTTCGAGGTCCCGCTGGGCCCGGACCAGTTCGTCGTCTTCTCCGTCGGCCCCGACGACGCGGCCGACTTTGCGCTGCAGTCCACCCAGGGCCGCGCGAACGTCCGCGGCGACTACCTGCTCTTCCCGCCGCTGCTCTCGCTCTATCGCCAGCGGCTCATCGACATCGACCAGCTCAAGTAACCCGCCGTCCCTCCCGGTCCGAGCGCGTCCCGCCTCCCAACAATCAGCCCCAGACCCCAGACCCCCATGACCACCACCGCCCACAAGCTCG
Source organism: Phycisphaerales bacterium (assembly GCA_038214505.1). Classification (GTDB taxonomy): domain Bacteria; phylum Planctomycetota; class Phycisphaerae; order Phycisphaerales; family UBA1924; genus UBA4658. The sequence goes on from JBBQRT010000009.1 coordinate 50,904, forward strand.
TCATCATCGGCTCCGGCCCCGCCGGCTGGACCGCGGCCATCTACGCCGCCCGCGCAAACCTTGAGCCCGTCGCCTTCATCGGCGTCCCCAAGCAGGACCCGGGCCCGGTGCTGCCCGGCGGGCAGCTCATGCTCACCACCGAGGTTGAGAACTACCCCGGCTTCCCCAAGGGCATCAGCGGCCCGGAGATGATGGCCCAGTTCCAGGCCCAGGCCGAGCGCTTCGGCACCCGCGTCCACATGGAGGACGTGGTCAAGTGCGAGTTCTCGCTCGACCCCGCGAAGCACCCGCACGTGCTGCACACGTCCGAGGGCAAGGTCGTCCACGCCCACGCGGTCGTCGTCGCCACCGGCGCCGTCGCCAACTGGCTCAACCTCGAGAACGAAATGCGCTTGGCCCGCAACGGCGGGGGCGTCTCGGCCTGCGCCGTGTGCGACGGGGCGCTCCCGGCGTTCCGCAACCAGCCCCTGGCCGTCGTCGGCGGCGGTGACACGGCGATGGAAGAGGCGTCCTACCTCACTAAGTTCGGTTCGACGGTCTACATCATCCACCGACGCGATTCGTTCCGCGCCAGCCGCATCATGCAGGATCGGTTCATGAGCCGACCCAACGCCAAGGTTCTGTGGAACAAGGCCGTTGTCGACGTGCTCAGCGAGAAGTCCGCCGACGCCCACGCCCCCGGCGGGTTCTCCGAGCGGATCAGCGGAGTGCTGCTCGAGGACACTGTCACGCGGGAGCGTTCCACGCTGGAGGTCCGCGGGCTGTTCATCGCCATCGGCCACACCCCCGCGACCCGCGTGCTCATGCCCGAGCCGGCCGAAATCGACAAGGTCGACCTCAAGAATGTCCATAGCTGGTACCAGCGCCTGGAGCTGCAGCACGCACGTGGGGCGGCCGGCATGGCCAAACGCGTCGAACCCGGCGCAGGCTTCCCCAAGGACTGGTCGGAGAAGTACGCCAGGATGGTGTATCTCTATCACCAGCCGGGCAACCGCCACCTCGAGCTGGAGCCCAACGGATATGTCCACCTGCCGGGTCGAACCAGCGTCACGAACATTCCGGGCGTGTTCGCGGCGGGCGATGTTGCCGACGCGGCGTATCGGCAGGCCGTGACGGCCGCGGGCATGGGCTGCATAGCGGCCCTGGACGCCGAGCGGTGGCTCGCCGCCGTCGGCGTGCACTGAGGTTGGCCTGCGCGGGCCAGCTTCCCGGCTCGGTCCCTGAGCGGTTCAGTTCTTGGAGTCGCGAAAGCGGCGGTAGTCGTCGGCGGGCTTGCCGTCGGCGAACTCCCAGACGGTGATCTCCAGGTCCTTGACGCCCCACTTGAGCGCCTGCTCGTGGGTCGCGTAGAGCACGTCGAGCCTGCGGCCCTTGATCGCCCCGCCGCGGTCGAGCACGGGGACCACGCGACCCTGGTCGTAGCCCGGCACGCTGATGATCGAGCCCAAGGGCAGCACGCGGGAGTCGGCCGCGACCAGCCGCATGCCGTTGGTGAACACATTGTGGATGCTGGAAGTGATGCCGTCGGCGGAGCCAGCGCACGACTGCTCGTCGGGTGAGTAGGCGGTCACCCGCATCTTGATCGTGCGTGCCGCGCGGACCGGGCGGCCGTTAAAGAACCGCGTGCCCGCCGGGTAGCCGTCGAGAACGATGGGCGCGACCCGCTCGGGGGCAACCGGCTCCGCCGGCTCCATGGCGGGCGCTTCCTCGATGAACTGCGCGGGGATCTGGGCGGCCCACAGCGCGTCGGCCGTCGGCTCGCCGTCCAGATCGTGCATTTCCTGAGCGGCGTCGACTAGGCCCGATTCTGCGGCCGCGCGGGCTGTACCCGACGCGTCAACCGCCGCCAAGGCATCCAGCGTCCGCCGGGCCGTCGCTTCCTTGGTCACGATCGCGGAAGCCGCGACCAGCGCCGCCAGCGCACCGACGCCCAGCAGCTGCAGCACGGGGCTGGAACCACGACGCGACGCCCGGGCGGTTGTCCAATCTCGGTTGTTCAAGCTGTTCTGCCCTTTTCCTGCGCCTGGGCTGAAGCTCGAGCGGGGCTTGAGTGAGCGTTCAAGGCGCTCATCCACGCATGGTCCGTCGGATCTTCAAACTCGGGCTGGGAGTGCCTCGCGGAGAGTGAAAGGTACAGAGCACTTGAAAACATGGCCCGGAATCTACGCTCACTGTTCGCTCCCGACCACGAAGCCCTGCGGCCTAGGACGGTTGCACCGCCGAGATCGGGGATGGTTCACGGATATCCGCCACCCGATAACCGGGTGGCAGAGTCACATCTCACCCTCGGAGGGGAAGCTGGGCAACATGGGCGACGCGGCCCGCGGCTCACCCGGATGTCGCCGGCACGTCCCGCGGCACGAATGGCCCGTCCGCCGGGCCCGGCTCCGGAAGCCGGCCGTGGGTCTGCAGCCGCATCTGGGCCCGCAGCTCCAGACGCAGGGCGTCGACGCGGCGGGCCAGCAGTTCGAGCCCGGCGTCGGGGCCGAGGGCTTTGAGGCTGGCGAACTGGATCGGCTCGCCGTACCGCACGGCGCACCGCTGCCCGACGAGCCGGGGCAGCCGCCGATGGCGGGGCCAGGCGTCGTAGCACCCCTCGACCGCGGCGGGAACAATCGGCACGCCGGACCGTGCCAAGAGCAGCCAGACGCCGCGTTTGAAGGAATAGAGGGCCCCATCGGGCGAGCGCGAGCCCTCGGGGAAGATGACGATTACGCGTCCGTCCTTGAGCTGGGCGATGGAGGTGCGGATGGCGGCGGCATCGCCACTACTGCCTCCCCCGCCGCGCGGCTCGCTCTCGCGGATCGGTATCACGCCCAGCCCGTGCAGGATCGCGCCGAGGACGGGGTTCTTGAACAGGCCCTGCCGCGCGATCGCGGCCATATTCCGGTGCCGGATGCCCACGCCCACCAGCGGCGGGTCCAGGTGGGACTGGTGGTTGGCGATGACCAAGAGCCCACCCGTTGCCGGGATGTTGCTCACGCCCTCGAACCGCACGCGGTAGAACAGCGTGTAGGCGGCGACGACTATCCAGTAGCAGACCCTGTAGAACAGGATCTCGCGGAGCGGTCGGGATGGATCAAGGGCGCGAAGGCGGGAGAGCATGGTCGGGCGGGGTGCGGACCGGCTCAGCCGCGGGGAAGAGCGCCGGGGATCGGGGGATAGGACACGCGGGGGGAAGGGTGACGCTGCGCCTCCCGCTCCAAAAGATGGCGGCGGGCGTGGGCCTCGAGGGTATCGACCACCTGCGCGAAAGCCATCTCCGAGGTGTCGAGCCGGTACGCATCGGCCGGGCAGGTCAGCGGGCCGTCGGTCCGGGACGAGTCGGACTGATCGCGGGCGATGATGTCCTGCTCCAGGCGGTCGAGTTCCGCGGGGCGGCCTTCGCGGGCGAGCTGCTCGGCCCGGCGGATTGCGCGAACGCGCGGCGAGGCAAAGAGGAAGAACTTCACATCCGCGTCGGGGAACACGACCGAGCCTTGGTCGCGGCCCTCCGTCACCAGGCGCGGGTGGGCGATGCCGATCTGCCGCTGCTTGCGGACCATCTCCCGCCGGAGCTCCGAGACGCTGGCGATCGACGAGACGATGCGCGTCACGTCCGGGTCGCGGAGCCGGTGCACGATGCTGCGCCCCGAGCACATGAGCGTGGGCGGATCGGTGTCGAAATCGAAGTGCAGGTCCTCGCGTTCGACGGCTTGGACGAAGCAGCGGTGGTCGGAGGGGTCGACGTGCTGGTCGAGGGCGATGGCGGCTGCCGCACGGTACATTGCGCCGGTGTCGAGAAACTCCAGTCCCAGCGAGTGGGCCAGGGCCCGCGCGACGGTGGACTTGCCCGTCCCGGCCGGGCCGTCGATCGTGATGATCAGGCGCTGGGGCATGGGTCCGTCCTCGGTGGCCCGGTGCAAGCCGAGCGGGAGCACTCTCACAGGTGCAGGCGCCAGCAATCCGGCACGAGTGGATCCGTCACTCGTCGGCGTCGGTTCCCGGCTCGGGATCGGCCTCGTCGTCGGCATCCAGAAGGCCCTCCGCGTCCGGGACCGTCGCCACCTGCGGGGCGATGACCGACTCGAGCACCACCTTGGCTTGGCGGATGGCCTCGACCGGGTCGGCGCCCGCCCCTCCCCCACCGACATCGCCTCGAAAATCCAGTGCAAGTGTACCGGTGTAGCCCACGGCCTGGACGACCTTCGTGTATTCCACGAGATCGAACGGCTCGTGGACCGGCTGGCCGGTCGCGCCCGCCTTCCTCGGCTTGAAGCCCACGACAGAGGCGTTGACGGCGCTGGCGTAGGGCGTGAGGCGACGGAGATAGAGCAGGGGGTCGGGAGAGCGGCTGGCGCTGTAGTAATCAGGGAAAGTGCCGATGCGGAAGCCGCCGACCTTCTTGATGAGTTCGGTGAGCTTGTCGGGGTCGGCCGTCAGGCCCGGGGATGGGCTCAGCAGGATGTTGACCTCGAGCCGCTCGGCGACCTGCAGGACCCTGCGGAGGCGCTCGATGGTGAAGTCGTACGAGTCCTCGGAGTCCTCGGCGGAGATCGCGACGCCGACGGAGTTGCACCCGAGCCGGCTGGCGGCCTGGACGACCTTCTGGAGGCGCGCGATCGCCGCGTCGCCCGCCGCGTCGTTGGTCGTGCCCATAGGCTGGATCTCGGACTCGACGAGGACGAGGCAGGGGCATGGGGCCTTGTCCGCCGCATCGCGGATGGCGTCGAGCCTGGCGGCGTCGGCACCAACGAGCAGGTTGGTCGAGAGGTTGAGACCGAAGAGCCCGAGCTCGTTGCGTACGAACCGCGGGAGGTCGGTGAGGGTCAGTCGCTCGGCGCCGCCGGCATCGGCCCGGCTCTTTTTGGCGACCAGGCGGGAACGCAGCGAGTTGGCCGTGAGGGTCAGGAGCATCCGGGCGGGAATGTAGCGTGGTCGGTGGGCCCGGGCGAGCGGGAAGATTGCGTGCCCGGCAGAGGCGAGCCAGCGCCCGGGGCGTTGCCCGCGGGGGTACGATCTTGGCCGCGTCCGGATGAGGCCCGCCTCACACACATGGACGACGCTCGTCAGGTCCCGCCGCGATTCACGGAGTGTTCCGCCATGGCCTCGATGCCCCCCGCCGATCGTTCCTATTCAGAGTCCCACGAGTGGCACAAGCTCGAGGGCGACACGCTGACGCTCGGGATCACGCAGTTCGCCGTCGACCAGCTGACCGACGTGACTTACGTGCAGATGAAGCCCGCGGGGACGAAGATCGGGGCCGGCGCGATGGTCGGCGAGGTCGAGAGCGTGAAGACCACCAGCGACATCTACTCCGCCGCCTCGGGCGAGGTGCTGGCGGTCAACGCCGCCGCCGCCGACAACCCGGCACTGCTGAACTCGGACCCCTACGGCGCGGGCTGGCTGGTGAAGCTGAAGGTCATTGATCAGGCGGGGCTCAAGGGCCTGATGGACGCGGCGACATACGCGAAGAAGTACTCCTGAGCCCTTGATTTCCCGCCGCTTTATCGCAGGTCTTCCCGTATCCGCCGCCTGTACCTGCCGGGCCTCGGCGCTGGCAGCCGTCCGGTGTCTCCCGCCCGCGCCCGCATCCCGCGGGCGAATCCGTCGCCGCCTCGCGACCGAAGGCAACTATCCACGATGATCCGCTGCGTCAATGTTCACAAGGCCTACAAGACCGCCGACCGAGAGGTCCTGGCGCTCCGCGGCATCGACCTGACCATCGACTCGCCGGGCTTCTACGCGATCATGGGGGCCTCGGGCTCGGGCAAGAGCACGCTCATGCACCTCCTGGGCGGTCTCGACAAGCCCGATCAGGGCGAGATCTTCGTTGCCGGCAACGCCCTGCACACCCTTGACGAGCGCGCCCTGACGCTCTTCCGCCGGACGCAGATCGGCATCGTCTTCCAGCAGTTCAACCTGATCCCCACGCTCACCGCGCGGGAGAACGTCGAGCTGCCCGGCATGCTCGCCGGCGACGACAAGGCCAAGCTGCACAAGCGCTCGGGAGAGCTGCTCGAGCGCCTGGGCGTGCTGCAGCGGGCCGGGCATCGCCCCGACGCCCTCTCCGGCGGCGAGCAGCAGCGGGTCGCCATCGCCCGCAGCCTGCTCTACTCGCCCAGGGTCCTGCTCGCCGACGAGCCCACCGGCAACCTCGACTCGGTTTCCAGCGCCAACCTCTGGACCCTGCTCAAGGAACTCAGCCAGACTCAGGAAATGACGGTGGTGATGGTCACCCACGAGCCGGCCGCGGCGGCCAACTGTGAGCGCATCCTGGTCCTGCGCGACGGAAAAATGTTCGGCCAGATCGAGACGGAGGGCCTGGATGCGGCCGGCGTGGCGTCTGTCTATCAACAACTTGTCCGCGCGGCCTAGCCGCACGTTCCTCCTGGTCGCCACGGTGCTCCTTTCGAGCGGGTTGATCGCCGCCGTAAGTTGCTCCATGGCCTCGCTCCACCAAGGGCTCAAGGCCCGGGTCGAGGCGACCGTGGGGCGGTCGGACATGCGCATCGACAAGGCCGGCAAGGACCTGTTTCCTCAGGACCTGCTCAGGGCCGTCGAGGCGTGGCCCGAGACGCGGCTGGCCGTCGGACGCCTCCGCGACGCCCTGACGCTCCGCCGGATCACCAGCGGCGATGGTGCCGCCGGCCCGACGCCGCCGGTCGGCCTGATCGCCAACGGCGTGATGCTCGACCGCGAGTTCGAGCTGCGGCCGCTGAACATCATCGCGGGCAAGCCGCTCTCGGCCCCGGGGCAGATCCTGCTCGACGAGCGTGCCGCGCAGCTGCTCAAGGCGGGCGTCGGCGACCGAGTTCAAGTGGTCCGACCCGAGAGCACTCTGGAGCGCGCCGCCGGGTCGCTGGGCAAGCTCGGCGAACTGATCAAGAAGGCCGGGCAGGCGACGGGCGTTGCCGCCCAAGCGCCACCGACGTTCGTCGTCGCGGGCATCACCAAGCAGCCGGCGATCGGGATCGGCGTGGTGCTCCGGCCCGAGGCGGTCCTCCCGATCGATGCCCTCCGCGCGATCACCGGCCGCGGCCAGCTCATCTCCGACGCCGACATCATCCTGAAGGACTCGCGCGACGCCCCGGCTCTGGCGTCGCGGCACGCCGCGGCGTTCGAGACCGGCATCACGCTCCGCACCAGCGAGAAGATCACCAGCGGCCTGAACGCCAACATCCAGCAGAGCCAGGTCGGCATGACCATCGTGTCGATGCTCGCCTATCTCGCGGCGTCGTTCATCATCATGACGGGCCTGACGACCAACGTGAACGAGCGGCAGCGCGAGCTCGCCATGCTCCGCTGCATCGGCGGCACACGCTGGCAGATGGGCGAGGGACAGCTGGTCATGGGCCTGCTGGTCGGCGTGATGGGCGCGCTGGGCGGCGTCCCCCTGGGCATGCTCGGGGCACTTCTACTCGTCAAGCTCTTTCCAGAGCAGCTCCCCGGCGGGTTCGCCATCAACCCCCTCGGCCTGAGCCTCGCCGTTGCCGGCTCGATCATGGCCGGCCTGCTGGGTGCCGCTTGGCCGGCGATCCGGGCGGCCCGCACGAGCCCGCTTGAGGCTCTCGCGGTCCGCTCTCGCCCCGCACGCGGGAGCCGCATCGCGCTGTGCGGCGTCGTCGGCGCGGCCTTGGCGGGCGTCCACCTGGCCATCATCTTCGGGCTCAGCGATCCAAACACCGTGTTCTGGGGCGACATCACCGTCGGTCTGCCGTCGATGTTCGTGGGCTACTTTCTACTGAGCGTGCCGCTGCTGGTCGTCGTGACATATGTGCTCGGGCCGGCGCTGGGCCGCCTGCTCCGCGTGCCGGGCGACATCCTGCCGCGGACGATCCTCGCAACGCCCTATCGCTTCGGCTTTACTGCGGGCGCGATGATGATGGGGCTTGCGCTGCTGGTGGCCATCTGGACCAACGGCCGCAGCGCCGTCGAGGATTGGCTCGACAACCTCCGCTTCCCGGACGCGTTTGTCGCGGGCGTGGCGATTCCCGAGGCGACCCGCGACAAGATCGCGGCGCTGCCGTTCGTCACCGACACCGTCAGCATCCAGATGCTGCCGATGAAGACGACCGCGTTCGGCCTCAAGGCCTTCGACCACACCTCCACGACGTTCATCGCCTTCGAGCCGGAGCCCTTCTTCAAGATGACGACGCTGACCTGGATCCAGGGCACGCCCGAGGACGCGATCCCAAAGCTGAAGGCGGGGGGCTCGGTGCTGGTCGCTCGCGAGTTTCAGGCCACCCGCGGCATCAGCGTGGGCGACAGCATCACGCTCACCTACGAGGACAAGCCCTACGACTTCCGCGTCGTGGGCGTCGTCAGCTCGCCGGGCCTGGACATCGTCAACAAGTGGTTCGAGGTCGGCGAGGACTACGCGGAGCAGGCCGTCAACGCCGTGTTCGGCACGCGCGACGACATGCGGCGCCTGTTCGGCGTCTCGAGCGTGCGGCTCATGCAGATCGGGCTCAGAACCGAGGTCGACGGCGTCAAGGTCGACGACGCCGCGGCCATGCGGACGATCAAGGAGATCGGCGGCGCGGGCATCATCGACGCCGGCAGCGGCCGGCAGATCCTCGACGAGATCCGCGGCTACCTCACCGGCTCGCTGTATGTCTTCAGCCTCATCGCCGTTGGCGCCATGCTCGTCGCCTGCTTTGGCGTCGCCAACCTCATCGTCGCCGGCATCCAAGCGCGGCAGTTCGAGTTCGGCGTTCTGCGCGCTGTCGGGGCCCAGCGCGGGCTGCTGGCACGACTGGTCATTGGCGAAGCGCTGATCATCGCCCTGAGCGCCTGCATCCTCGGCGTCGCCATGGGCGTCCACGGGGCCAAGGCCGGGCAGCGGCTCAACGAGCTGCTGATCGGTATCAAGCTGACCGGCTGGCCGCCGCTCTGGCCCACCGTTTTCGGCTGCGTCGCCGTGATCTTCATCACGCTCGCCGCGGCCGCCCCAGCGATCATCGGGCTCAACCGCAAGCGCGTCCGCGAACTGCTCGGCGCCGTCCGCGGCTGACCTCGACCTTGGCTCGCCCCCGCCCTCAATGGGCCGCCGGTTTGGCCAGGCGAGGCCACCGCACCTCGTGGTCCGAAATAGTTGCCAAACTCGGCAATCCTGCTGCAACGGATGCGTTCACCCGCAGAAGCACCAGCCGGGATGGTCCTGGGCCCAGGAAAAGGAACGAGACCGTCCGGGCTGGTTGTCCGGGGGCGGGCGGGCACCAGTGCGGAGGTTCGCCTCATGGCTCTTCATCCCAAGAACGGTTTGTCTGCACCCAGCGTCCGAAACCTCGCCACTCTGGCGGGCAGCACCGCGATCCTCCTCTCGCTGCTGGCATCCGCGGCGTCCGCCGCCGTCCCGCCGGTTCCCGTTCCCGCCGGCAACCCGATCACTCAGCCCAAGCGCGTCCTGGGCAAGATGCTGTTCTGGGACGAGCAGATGTCGACGAGCATGGTTGTTTCCTGCGGGACCTGCCACATCCCCGGGCGGGCCGGAAGCGATCCGCGCGTGGCCCAGCACCCCGGCGCCGACAACATTCTGGGCAATGGCGACGACGTGACGGGATCGCCGGGCGTCATCAAGTCCGACTCGAACAACAAGTTTCTCCGCGACGCGATCTACGCCCTCCGGCCGCAGGTCACCGGGCGGGCCGCCCAGCCGAACATCGACTCCGCCTACGCCCCGCAGCTCTTCTGGGACGGCCGGGCCACGGGCGAGTTCCGCGACCCGATGACCAACGCCGTCATCCTGCCCACCGGCGGCGCTCTTGAGAACCAGGCCATCGGCCCGATCCTCAACTCGATCGAGATGTCCCACGCGGGCCAGACCTGGACCAACGCCGCCGACCGCCTCAAACGCGTTCAGCCCCTGGCCCTGGGCAACGCCCAGCCCGCCGATGTTGCCGCCGCCCTGGCCGACAAGCCCAACTATCCCGAGCTCTTCCGCCGCGCCTTCGGCACCGCCGAGATCACTCCGGCCCGCATCGCCATGGCGATCGCCACCTACCAGCGGACGCTCATTTCCGACCAGACGCCCTTGGACCGCACCGAGGCCGGCCAGCCCGGCGGCCTGACCCAGCAGCAGATCAACGGCATGAACGCGTTCGCGGGGTCCAACTGCGTCGCTTGCCACGCCTTCAACCGGCCCAACAGCCCCGCCACCGCGGGCCTATTCACCGACTTCACCTTCCGGAATATCGGCCTCCGCCCGCCCGCCCAGGACCTCGGCCGCTCGCTCATCTCCGGCGACAATGACGACCGGGGCAAGTTCAAGGTCCCGGGCCTCCGCAATGTCGGCCTCAAGCGCACGTTCATGCACAACGGGCAGTTCAACACGCTCGCCCAGGTCATCGGCTTCTACGCCGGCGCGCCCAACCGCGTGGGCGACAACATCGACCCGGTGATGCAGACCGTCCGCATCCCGCCGCCCCCGCCCGGCTCGCCCCCCGGCACGGGCGCCGGCGCGGACATCGCGGAGTTCCTCGCCAACGGCTTGCTCGACATCCGGGTCCGCGACCAGGTGTTCCCGTTCGATAAGCCCACCCTGTTCGCCGATCGGCCGGCCGATCAGGCCGTGCTGCTGGGCGGGGCCGTCGCTCCCACCGGGCAAGCCAACCCGCTAATTGTCGTGCAGAGCCCGCCGCTGATCGGCAATCTGGACTATCGCGTGGGCCTGGACGTCCCCGCCGTGCTGGCCGGTTTCAACGCCACCCTGGCGATCTCGACCAGCCCCCCCGTCAACGGCCGCATCGTCCCCACCGAGACCAAGGGCACCTTGTCGATCGTCGGCCACGTCGATGGTGCCAACGCCACCGTCTCCTGGGCCCTGACCCCCGGCAGCGTCGCCCCGGGCCAGGTCGTCTTCCTGCAGTGGCTCATCCCGAGCCCGACCGCTCCCAACGGCGAGGCCCGCTCGGGGGTCGCTCGGGTCACCTTCTTCTGCGGCTCCCTGGGCTGTCCCCCCCGCTGCTTTGCCGACTACGACGGCTCGCAGGCCACGACCGTCAACGACCTGTTCGCCTATCTCGCCGCCTGGTTCAACTCGAGCGCCCGGGCCGACAGCAACGGCAACGGCACGGTCGCCGTCGACGACATCTTCAACTTCCTGACCCTCTGGTTCCAGGGCTGCTGAGCCAGCGAGCCGCGGATCATTCCGAGTTCTTTCGGCACGGGGCCGGGGCCAAACCGCCCCGGCCCTGCTTGCGTCGATAGCCCGGCGCATCGGCAAACCCGCCCGCCCCGCGGTTCGTAGACTCCGCCATGGCCTCGCTGCTGCAGCACTACCCCGTCCAGAAGCCTTTCGAGGTCCGGAGCCCGTTCAAGCCCACCGGCGACCAGCCGCAGGCGATCGAGCAGCTCACGCGGGACCTTGCCGCCGGTGCCCCGGCGGTCTGCCTGCTTGGCGCGACCGGCACGGGGAAGACGTTCACGATGGCCAACGTGATCGCCCGGCTCAACAAGCCGACGCTGATCATCAGCCACAACAAGACGCTCGCGGCCCAGCTGTACGAGGAGATGAAGGAGCTGTTTCCTGAGAACAGCGTGAACTACTTCGTGAGCTACTACGACTACTACCAGCCCGAGGCGTACATCCCCCAGCGCGATATCTACATCGAGAAGGACTCGTCGCGCAACGACGAGCTGGACCAGCTGCGGCTGGCCGCAACCAGCAACATCCTCAGCCGGCGAGACACGATCGTGGTCGCCAGCGTCTCGTGCATCTTCGGCCTGGGCTCGCCGCAGGCGTACGGCTCGAAGGTTCTCACGATCACCAAAGGCTCGACCCTCGGTTCGGCCGCCGCGGGGGGCGGGGGCGAGGGTGGGGCGGGGGGCGGGAACGGGCGCCGGGCGTTCCTGCTGGCGCTCAACGGGATGCAGTACCAGCGGAGCGAGATCGAGTTCAAGCGTGGGCAGTACCGCGTCCGCGGCGACAGCCTCGAGATCTGGCCCGCGTACGAGAAGTACGCCGTCCGCGTCGAGCTCTTCGGCGACCAGATCGAGCGGATCGAGCTCATCAACCCCATCTCCGGCGAGCTTCTGGCCGAGGAGAAGCAGTTCTTCCTGTTCCCCGCCGTGCACTACGTGACGCGCGAGGACACCCTGGCGGCCGTGATCGCCAGCATCCGGGCCGAGATGGACGCCCGCGTGATGCAGCTGCGCTCCGAGGGCAAGCTCCTGGAGGCCCAGCGGCTGCTGGCCCGGACCAAGTACGACCTCGAGATGATTGAGGAGGTCGGCTTCTGTAACGGGATCGAGAACTACTCCCGCTTCTTCGACGGCCGGATGCCCGGCGAGCGGCCCTACACGCTCATGGACTATTTCGATTTCGCGCCTCCCGCCGCCACCGGGCGCGACGCCGCGCTTGATGCACACGGCGGCGAGCACGCCCCGATACCCGCCGCCCTCGCCCAGGCCGCGCAGCGCCCAAACTACAAGGACTGGCTGCTGATCATCGACGAGAGCCACGTCACGATCCCGCAGATCAACGCGATGTTCCACGGCGACCGCAACCGCAAGCAGGTGCTCGTCGAGCACGGCTTCCGCCTGCCCAGCGCCATGGACAACCGCCCGCTCCGCTTCGAAGAGTTCCAGAGCATGGTCCCGCGCGTGATCTACGTCAGCGCGACGCCCGCCAAGTACGAGCTCGAACGCACCGGCGGCGTCGTCGCCGAGCAGGTCATCCGCCCCACCGGCCTCATCGACCCCGTCATCGAGATCAAGCCGGCGCAGGGCCAGGTCGCCGACCTCGTCGCCCGCTGCAAGGAGCGGGCCGCCGGCGGCGAGCGCGTGCTGGTCACCGCGCTCACCAAGCGCCTGTGCGAGGACCTGACGACCTACCTCGACCAGCAGGGCGTCCGGGTCCGCTACCTCCACAGCGAGATCGAGACGCTGGAACGCCTGGAGATCCTCACCGACCTCCGCACCGGCGAGTTCGACGTGCTGGTGGGCGTCAACCTCCTCCGCGAGGGCCTCGACCTGCCAGAGGTCTCGCTCGTCTGCATCCTCGACGCGGACAAGGAGGGCTTCCTCCGCTCGACGACCAGCCTTATCCAGCAGATGGGCCGCGCGGCGCGGAACGCCAACTCCACCGTGGTCATGTACGCCGACAAGGTCACCCCGGCCATGGACGGGGCCATCCGCGAGACCGAGCGCCGCCGCGTCAAGCAGCTGGCCTACAACGCCGAGCACGGGATCACGCCGCAGACGATCATCAAGGGCATCCGCCGCGGTTTGGAGACGGAGCTCAAGGCCCGCCGCACCGCCTCCCGCGCCGTCGGTGGCAGCGAGCAGGAGTACGAGATTTCCGAGCTGATCCGCCAGATGGAGGAGGAGATGCTCGAGGCCGCCCAGAACCTGCAGTTCGAGCGCGCCGCCGGGCTTCGAGACCGCGTCAAGCAGCTCAAGTCCCAGGCCGAGAAGGGCCTGAAGAAAGTCCGGCGGGGAGACACCGACGCCTCGGGCCGCGGCGGGTCGATCGACGGCGCCGACAAGGCTCGCAAGGCCGGCATGCCGGGCGTCCGCGCCAATAAAAAGTCCAAGAAGCGGTCCCGCGGCGGCGGGGGCGGCGAGTGATGCTCCTCCCAAGTGCAGGGCACTTGCCCCGCGGCCCAATGAGCACCCACGCCGCATGAACCGCCTGGTCTGCAACAGCACCGACGCCATCGACCCGAGCGATCTGCCGCCCGAGCACCGCGAGCCCGGTGCCCCGGCCCGTGTGCTCTTCCTCCACTCCACCGCCGTCGGCTTTTCGACCACCACGGCCAACCTCGAGCACTACGCTGGCCTCCGCCCCGACATAGACGCTGTTCACGTCCGCGTCGACGACCCCGCCTGGTCCCGCTGGTTCTGCAAGCAGGCCCCCGGCGGCGGCGGGCTCTGGGGGTTCGACTACCGCTACCTCCGCCACATGCTCGCCGCCCGCTGGCACCTGCGCTCGATTGTGGGCCCCGGCCGCCCGCTCCCGCCCGAGCGCTTCGACGTCATCCACATCATGACCCAGCAGCGCGGGACGGCCGTGCTCGACCTCAAGCGTCCGGGTGCCAACTCCACCGGCGCCAAGGTGGCCGTGAACCTCGACGCGACGCTTGCCAACTGGGAGTCGATGCGGGGGCACTCGCGACTGGCCCCGCGTCTCGACCACTGGCTTGAACGACGCGTGCTGAACGCCGCGGACCTGGTGGCGTGCGCGTCGGAGTGGTGCGCGGCGTCGGTCGAAAGCGAGGTGGGTGTCGACCGCGCCAAGATTGTGATCCACAAGCCCTGCGCCCGCGCCGGTCCCTCCCAGCCTCCGACCGCCCGCGCCGACGGGAAGCTCCAGCTCTTGTTCGTCGGCGGCGTCTGGGGCGACAAGGGCGGTGCTCGCCTCCTGGCCTGGCACCAGGCACGCTGGGCCGATCGCGCTGTCCTCCACATCGTCTCCGGTTCCGCCCCCACCGACCCATCCGCCCGCAGCGTTGTCTGGCACGGGCGTGTGCCGCACGAGCGACTGGTGGGCGAGCTTCTGCCCTCCGCCGACATCTTCGTGGTGCCGACGCGCTGGGACACCTTCATGATCGCGGCTCAAGAGGCCCAGGCGGCCGGAGTGCCGGTCGTCACGACGCGCACGGGCGGAGTGGCCGAGGTTGTCCGCGATGGCGTGACGGGCTTTCTCTGCGATGCCCACGACGACGACGCCTACGTCCGCGCCGTCGAGTCGCTGTTGAACGATGCGACCCTCCGCCAGCGTATGGGCCGGGCCGCCCGCGCCCACGCGGCTGAATCGCTCAGCGCCGATGTGTGGCACAACCATCTCCTCGATCAGCTCGTCGCGCTGGCCGACGGCCGCCCCACGGCGCGTCGGCCCGCGGCCGCCGGACCCTGAGCTAGGATCGCGCCCCGTGAACCGAGCGATCATCAACGCCGACCAGACCATCGCGCCGGAGATGCTCCCCCCGCGAGCGCGTTCCGCGGGCGGCCCGCTCCGTGTGCTGTTCATCGGCAACCGCGCGCTGGGCTTCAAGACGACCTCGGCCCTGATGGAGACCCACGCCGGCGAGCGTGCCGACGTCGACGCGGTGCACTGGTACCCGGGGCGGACATGGGCGGACCGCATCCTGGCGGCGCCGACGCCGCTGAGCCGCTGGAACCTGGACATGCGCAAGCTGCGGGCCCAGGCGGCCGCGGGGCGGGCCGCATCGCGACGGTTGAACCCGGGCGAGCTCGATCTCTCCCGCTTCGACGTCGTGCACGTGCTGACGCAGCAGCTGGCGTCGTTCCTGCCGCGGTTTGCCGGCCGCGGCGACTGCCGATGGGTCGTGCAGGCCGACGCGACGATGCCGCTGTATCAGCGCTGGTTCGGCGACGCGAGCATGCTTGCCGGCCCATCGATGCGGTTGGAGCGTGCGGTCTTCGCGGCGGCCGACGCCGTCGCTTGCTGGTCGGCGTGGACGCTCGAGTCGATCCGCGACGAGCTCCACATCCCGGCCGAGAAGCTGTTCCTTTACCGTCCATGCCCCCGTGTTGCGCCGGCCCTCGGGCGTGCCGAGGCCTCGGGCAAGCTCCGCATCGTGTTTGTCGGCAACGACTGGGAGCGCAAGGGCGGGCCGCGGCTCATCCGCTGGCACCAGCAGCGCTGGATCGGCCGCGCCGAGGTCCACGTCTGCTCCGGCAAGGCCCCGGTCGACGCCTCGCTGAAGGACGTCGTGTGGCACGGCCCGACGCCGCACGACAAGCTGGTCACCCAGGTGCTGCCGAGCATGCATGTGCTGGTTATGCCCACCAGCGCCGACACGTTTGCGATCGCCGTCGCAGAGGGCCAGATCGCTGGCCTCCCGGTCGTTGCCTCGCGCTTGGCCGGCCTTCAGGAGCTCGTCCGCGACGGCGTCTCGGGCTTCCTGTGCGAACGCAGCGACGACGCGGCGTTCATCCGCGCTATCGAGCGGCTCGTGGACGACCCGCCGCTCCGCCAGCGGCTCGCCGCCGGTGCTCTCGCTCACGCCGCGAGGAATCTAAGCTCGGACGTCTGGCACTCTCACTTCTTTGACCAGCTGCACCGCGTGGCCGCGGGGCTCGCCCCCGCTCTGGCACCCCCGAGCGTCGATCCCGACTCCCTGGGCCTTCGCGGCCCGACCACTCAGCAACCCGCCGAGGCCCGCCCATGAGCCGCCGCAAGCTCCCACCTCCCGAGATGCTCAGCCCCGGCCACCGCAACGACTCGCGGACAAGTTTTTGGCAACGGCTCTCGGTGTTTCTCATGGGGATCGGCATCGGCTTTGCCCTGCTGGGGCTGCTCACCATGGGCAAGCAGAGGGCCATCAAAGCGCAGCAGACCGCCGCCCCGTTACAGACGGCACCGTCGCCCCCCGCATCCACCACGACGCCGTGAACGAACCCCGAACGTGGGTCGCCGGGCGCTACCATGCGGTACGACGTCTCCGGACACCCCCGGGCCACGCGCGGAGTCACCATGCCCCCCAGATCGACCACCCCCGCCGGCCTGCCGGCACTCAGTTCGCGTGCCCGCCCGGTGAGTGTCGATGCGCTCCCCGCAAAGGGCAAACGAGTCGCGGTGCCACCTGCTCAGTCCGCCGCCATAGCGAGCACGCCGACACGTCCCACCCCCCCAACCCCCCCCACCGCTTCCGGCGCCTCCACCACGCCCCCAACGCCCCCGACCCGCCCCATCGGCCGCACCGAGCTCGAGGCTGGCAAGTGCATCCGCGTCCGCGGGGCCCGCGAGCACAACCTCAAGGACATCAGCGTCTGGATCCCCCGCGACCGGCTGGTCGTCATCACGGGCCTCTCTGGTTCGGGCAAGAGCTCGCTCGCCTTCGACACCATCTTCGCCGAGGGCCAGCGGAAGTACATGGAGAGTCTCTCCGCCTACGCGCGGCAGTTCCTCGATCAGCTCAAGAAGCCCGACGTCGACGAGATCGAGGGCCTTCCGCCCACCATCGCCATCGAGCAACGCTCCGGCGTCTCCAACCCGCGCTCCACCGTCGCCACCACCACCGAGATCTTCGACTATCTGCGTCTCCTCTACGCCCGCTGCGGCAAGCCGTGCTGCTGGGCGCCGGTCAAGCTTAAGAAAGACGGCACCGTCCTGGAACGCTGCGGCCGGGCCATCTCGGCCACCAGCGCCTCGCAGATTATCGACGCCGTCATGGTCCTGGGTTCGGGTTCGGGGTCGGGTACCAGCACGCTCCGCGTGGGGTCGGGCGCGAAGCAGGAACCCCACGCGGAGCGTGGGGGTATCCAGAACCCAAGCGCCGACGGCGTGCGGATGATGGTCTTGGCCCCGGTCGTCCGGGCCCAGAAGGGTTTTCACAAGGACGTGCTGGAGGATGTCCAGAAGAAGGGCTGGGGCCGCGTCCGTGTCGCGCCCGGCGGCAAGGACCCGCAGATCCTCGAGATCCGCGACCTGCTCGCCAAGGGCGGCGAGAATCCCATGGGGCTGGGCCGCTACGAGAAGCACACGATCGAGGTTGTCGTCGACCGCATCGTCGCCCGCCCGGATGCCCGCCAGCGCATTGCCGAGGCGGTCGAGGCCGGGCTCCGCCTCGCGGGCGGATCGGTCGTGATCTCCGTCGAGCAGGACGGCGGCTGGACAGACCGCGTCTACTCCGAGAAGTTCGCCTGCCCGGATCATCCCGAGTGTGCGCTCGAGGAGATGAGCCCGCGGCTGTTCAGCTTCAACTCGCCTCAGGGTGCCTGCCCGGAGTGTCACGGCCTGGGCTCCATCATGGAGTTCGATCCGGAGCTCGTGATCCCCGACCGCCAGTTGAGCTTGAGCGACGGGGCCGTCAAGCCCTGGAAGGTGCCCCCGCCCATGGGGCGCTTCTACCGTCGGCGCCTGCGGCAGTTCTGCAAGGATTTCGAGGTCAGCCCGATCAAGCCCGTGAGCGCACTGCCCGCATGGGCGATCAAGATCTTGCTGGAGGGCACTACCCCGGAGGACGCCAAGAAGCACGGCACCAAGTTCGATGGCGTCGGGCCCAGCCTCCGCCAGTGGTACGAGAAGACCGAGAGCGCCTGGATCCGCGAGTGGCTCGGCGAGTTCATGCAGGAGAAGGACTGTCCCGCCTGCCAGGGCGACCGCCTCAAGATCGAGTCGCTCAGCGTCATGCTCTCGGGCAGCCACGCCGCCGACACCAGGCGGGCGTTCTCCGGCACCGTCGTCGGTCGCGGCGGCAAGCCCGCCGACGGCCGCACGCTCAACATCTCCGAACTCTCACGCCTCACCATCAACGACGCGCTCGACAGCCTGCTGGGTCTTGAGCTTTCCTCCGAGCAGCGCGTGATCGCCGAGCCCATCCTCAAGGAACTCGCCGGACGCCTGGGCTTCCTCACCAGCGTCGGCCTCGAATATCTCTCGCTCGACCGCAAGACCGGCACGCTCTCGGGCGGCGAGGCCCAGCGCATCCGCCTGGCCACGCAGGTCGGCTCCAAGCTCGTCGGCGCCTGCTACGTCCTCGACGAGCCCACCATCGGCCTGCACCAGCGCGACAACACGCGGCTCATCAACACGCTCCGGCAGCTCGCCGATATCGGCAATACTGTTATTGTCGTCGAGCACGACGAGGACATGATCCGGGCCGCCGACCATGTTCTCGACGTCGGCCCAGGCCCGGGCGTCCACGGCGGCCGCATCATCGTTCAGGGCACGATCCCCGAGATTATCGCCGAGTCCGAGAGCCTCACCGGCCAGTATCTCTCCGGCGCCCGCCGCATCGACATCCCGCGGGCCCGCCGCCTGATGGACTCGACCAAGGACTGCCTCACGATCAAAAACGCCCGCGAGAACAACCTCAGGGGCGTCGACGTCACCTTCCCCCTGGGCGGCGGCATGATCTGCGTCACCGGCGTCTCCGGCTCGGGCAAGAGCACCCTCGTCAACGACATCCTCCTAAACGCGGCCAAGAAGCAGATCATGTCCTCCCGAGTCAAAGTCGGCCTGTGCGACAAGGTCACGGGACTGAAGAAGGTCGACCGCATCATCGAGGTCGACCAGTCCCCCATCGGCCGCACCCCGCGCTCCAACCCCGCGACCTACACCGGCATATTCGACGAGATCCGCCGCATCTTCTCGACGACCAAGGAGGCCAAGATCCGCGGCTATCAGCCCGGACGCTTCAGCTTCAACGTCCGCGCCCAGAAGGGCGGCGGCCGCTGCGAGGCCTGCGAGGGCCAGGGGCTCAAGAAGATCGAGATGCACTTCCTCCCGGACGTCTATGTCAACTGCGAGGTGTGCTCGGGCTCCCGCTACAACCGCGAGACCCTCGAGGTCCACTACCGCGGCAAGTCCATCGCCGACGTGCTGGGCATGACCATCGAGGAGTCCTGCGCCTTCTTCGAGAACCACCCGCGCATCCGCCGATTCGTCGAGTGCCTCCGCGACGTCGGCCTGGGCTATGTCGAGCTCGGCCAGCCCTCCACCCAGCTCTCCGGCGGCGAGGCCCAGCGCGTCAAGCTCGCCACCGAGCTCGGCAAGATCGGCACCACCCCCCTCGGCAAGCGCCGCGACGGCGACGAGGACGCCCCCCCCGCCTCCATCCCCGGCGCGGGCGTCCCGCTCGACGACGACCCCGAGAGCGACGCCTCGGACGAGGGCGGCGAGGGCGCACCCGACGAACTCGACGACGCTCAGGCCGAGGAGTCGCTCCGCAAGGGCTCCTCCTTCGCACGCCCGGAGCGCCGCGACGGCGTTGCCCCCACGCTCACCAACCCCATGGGCCAGCGCACGCTCTATATCCTCGACGAGCCCACCACCGGCCTGCACTTCGAGGACGTCCACCGCCTCATCGGCGTCCTCAACCGCCTCGCGGACGCCGGGCACACCCTCGTGGTCATCGAGCACAACCTCGACGTCATCAAGTGCGCCGACTGGATCATCGACCTCGGCCCAGAGGGCGGCGACCGCGGCGGCCTCGTCATCGCTCAGGGCACCCCCGAGCACATCGCCCAGGTCCCCGAGAGCCACACGGGCCGCTACCTCCGCCCCATCCTCGACGCCAAGCCCCGGAACTGATCACGTGATCCATCCGCGGGCGGGGGCCGGCCCACCGGCCCCCG
>JBBQRT010000010.1:0-64844 GCA_038214505.1 Phycisphaerales bacterium
AATCCTGGTACACCCGCAATCAGCCCGTTTGGAACTTGGCCTGCCTGCCGGACGAGCTGGCGAGGGTCCGGCGAGCGGCCTTGCTTCGCACTCCGTAGAGCGACAACCTAAGCCCGCTCCATCGGCGCTCTCCGATTGTGGTGCGTGCGGCCGGGCACGGTGGGCGCTCGGCCGGGCCGAGCGCCGACGGGAAGTACCACGCACTTTGCCGCTCAGCCGACCGGGGCCGGGCTCGGGCGTCGCCGGGTAAGAGCCCAGCGGAGCGGCGAGACGATAAACGCGCCCCACTCGGCAAGCGCGTGCAGACGCAGCTTGAATCGCAGGCGGCGGAGCGTCGCGTCGTCCGGGTCGACCAGCAGCGCCTGCCGCACCCAGTATCGCGCCTTGTTCCACTGGTGGTCGAGCACATACGCCACGGCGACATTGTGCATCGCCGGCACGAACTTGGGATCCAGCTTGAGCACCCGGCGGCAGACCTCGACGCCCTCGTCCCGCTGCCCGAGGTTGAAGAGGGCGACCGAGTGCAGGTGCAGGGCCCGCGTGTCGTCGGGCATGTTCTGGGAAAGCACGCCGAGCACCGTCAGAGCCTCGTCAAACATCGCCGCGTCCAGCAGCGTTTGGCCAAGCTCGCTCATGTCGCGGGGCATGAACTGCACGGGCAGCTCGCGGAAGCGGGCGACCTCCGCCGCAAGGAGGGCACGGGCCTGCTCCGCGTCGCCGGCGCGACGGCGGGAGAGCAGGATGCCCGCGATCCGCCGCCCGGCGCCGGGGAAGCGGGCGTCGAGGCGTAGCACGATATTGAACTCGTCGAGGGCCCCCTCGGTCTGGCCCTGACGCTGGGCCAACTCGCCCAGGTGGTAGTGGGCATCGGGGTTATCAGGCTCCTGCTCCAGCACGCGGCGGAACTTCTCGCCCGCATCGGGCAGGCGGTTCATGTCCATCAGCAGGCAGCCCAGGTCGAGCAGCGTGTGGATGTCGCCCGGGTCGTTGCGCAGCTCGCGGAGGTAGAGCTGACGGGCCCGCTCGAGCCGGCCCGTCGCCGCGTAGCCCTGGGCCAGGCGAGAGTGGATGCCGGGCATATTCGGATCGTGCGCCGCGGCCTCGCGGAGGCACCAGACGGCCTTGTCGTGCATTCCCCGGCTCAACAGCGAGTCGGCCAAGTTCAGAAATGCGCCCGCGTCCCTGGGGCTGATCTGCTGGGCCATGTAGAACATGACCTCCGCCTGCTCGTGGTCGCCCAGCGAGGCGTATGCCTGGATCCGCTGCACCAGACACTCGGCGTGCTGCGGGTCGAGGCGTCCCACATGCTCGAACCACGCGATCGCCTCGCGGGCCCGACCGGCGCGAAGCTGGTTGATCCCCAGACACATCATCACCTGCGTGTCCGTCGACTCCAGCTCGTGGCAGTCCAGGAATGCGGCGATGGCCTCCTCGTGTCGCCCGGCGGCCTCGAGCGTCAGTCCGAGGTTAAAATGCAGGTCGGGACGCGAGGGGTCCAGCGAGATCGCCTCGCGGAGTTCGGTTTCCGCCTCGGTCCAGCGCCCGTCCTCGTACAGCTCGCGGGCACGCTGCTCGTGGCTCTCGGCGTCGTACCACTCGTTCATGGGCGGGGCTCGGGGGGAAGGCCTAGACGGGCGGGGCGCTGCGACGCCGCCGATGATAGACGAAAACGACTTTACGATCTACGCAAATGTGGGGCGGCGGTCCGGTAAAACCGTGCCTCGCCGGTGCAGACGGGCGAGGAACGCTCGTGCCCGGTACCTATCGTCGCCCGTTCGGTGTTGTCGCCGGATCTCCGGGAGGCTCAGCCAGTGCGGACATCGGGCGCGGACAACTTTCGGCCAAGGTCGGGCCCGGGGTCGGCGACGTTTGTCGCCGGTGCGCTTTGGCTTGCTTTCGGGCTTGGAGTGGGGGCGGCCGCCAGACCTGCCGCCGCGGCTCCAGAGTCGAACGGCGTCGACGTTTTGACCCCTGAGCATGCCGGTCGAGGGGCGGTCGAGGCGGTTCTGGACCCGGCGATCGCTCCGGGCGACCCGCGGGCGGCCGCGCAGGCGGCAGCGCTGGAACGTATCGCGGGTATTGCGAGCGCTCCGGCGTGGCTCGGCGGGCCCCTTGGCAAACTGTTGACCGACGGCCCTGTGCCGGTCCGTCCCGCCGCCGCCAAGGCCCTGGCTTCGGTGCGAACCCGCGAGAGTCTGCGTCTGCTCGTGGCCGCCGCCCGTGGTGACGCCCAGCCGCCCGTGCGGGCGGCGGCGCTCGAAGCTCTGGCCCGCCTGACTGGTCGGCGCGACCTCGGCTCGGATGTGGTCGCGTGGGAGCGTCTGCTGGGCCAGGTGTCGTGGATCCCCGAGGCCGAATGGCGGCTGACGCTCGCCGAGTGGCTCGCCCGCGGGGTCGACGCCGCGGCGGCCGAGCGCGATGTGGCCATCGGACGCCTATCGGCCGTGCTGGGCGAACGGGTCGCGCAGGGCTCGGACGCCCCGGCCCGGGAGGCCGCGCTTCGGAGCCTGCTGCGGGATGCCTATCCGCCGGTGCAGCAACTGGGCTTGACGCTCTGCCTGCAGGAACTTGCCAACGCCCGCCCGCTGGGCGAGCCGATCGCGAGCGACGCCGCCGCGCTGCTTGTGCACGCTTCGGCCACCATCCGGCGACTTGCGGCCGAGCTCCTGGGACTTATCGGTTCCCCTGGGGCGGGCCCGGCGGTGGCGAAGGCACTGGAACTCGAAACCGACCCGCTGGTGGCGACCGAGCTGCTGCGGGCCGCGGCACGCGCCCCGGAGGCATCGTCACGCCGGCCCCTGCTGCGCTGGGTCGTCGCGGGCGAGCCGGCCCGGTCGGCGGCCCTCTCGTGCGCTCTGGTGCTCGACGAACAGGGGCTGTTCGACGACGCTTCGGCCCGCTCAACGGTGCTCAACCTCCTGCGCGCCACCCGCGCCGACGACCTCCCCGTCCCGGGCGTGCGGCTGCTGCTCGCTCTTGGTGACGCCTCCGACCGCCAGCGCGTCGCTTCGATGCTCGATTCGGGCTCCGGTCCCCAGCGGGCCGCGGCGGCCGAGGGCCTCGCCATGCACGGCCCCAGCGTCGACACGCTCATCAGCGCCGCGAGCGCCGATCCCCAGCTCCGCTCCTTCGCCGCCCGGGCCGTGCAGCGTTTTCGGCCCACGGCGGCGGGCTTCCGCGAGCTGCTGGGCTTGGTCGATCCCGGCTCGGACGCCGGCCGGCAGCAGGTCCTCGCCCTCGCCTCGCGGTTGAGCGTGGGCGAGCTGGTCGGGGTGGCCGATACGGTCGACGACCCGGGACTGCGGGAGAGCCTGCTCTCTCGCCTCACCGGCGAGCCGCGGCGCGGCGGGGCGGCAGACATGGAACTCGCTAACGGGCTCACGCTGCTGGCGCGGGCCCGGCTGGACCTGCGCCGCCCGGGCGAAGCGCTCAAGGCCCTCGACGCGATTGGGACGGCCGACGCTGGCGCGAGCGGGGCCGTTGGCGACGCCGCGACGCTCCGGGCCGTCGCCCTGCTGTGCCTGGGCAAGCTTGATGAGGCGCAGCGTGCCGGGGCTGCGCCGGGGAGCTATCTCGAGGGGCTCGAGCGATCCATCGGGCTGGTGCACGCCGGCGAGCTTGTCCGCCAGATGCAGGGCCGTTGGGGCGACGACGGCTCGGCGCTCGGGCCGGGCCTGAGCGGTCGTTTTATGGCCGCCCGGTCACGTGTGGAGGCGTTCGTCGGCCCCTCGCCGGATCTTCTTGGGCCGTGAGCGGCCCGTCGCCGGCGTGACCGGCACGGCCGCAGACGGCCCCGATTGGGCTCAGCGGCCGATGTCCATTGGCGGGAGGAAGTCGGCGATGACCTGTTCGCCCAGCGCGAACGAGGTGATCTTGATGCCGCGGGCGACGCGGAAGACCAGGATGAGCTGCTGGTCGGGCTGCGAGCGGGAGAGCGCGGGCATCTCCTGATCAAACTGCGACTGCAGCGGGCCGGCGGGGTTGAAGTAGAGCCAGGTCTCGTTGCCGAGCTGGTAGGCGTAGCCCACGGCTTGGTACGCCGCGCCGTTGGCGTCGATGAGCTGCGGGGGCTTGGCGCGGTCGACGTTGGCCGCGATGTCCGACAGCAGGCCCCAGGTCGCGTTCCGCTTGTCGACGATCACCTGGACGATGCGGGAATCGTCGGACTGCTCGAACTTGCGGACCACGAGCTTGGCGTCAAGGCCCTGGGTCTTGAGGTCCTCGCGGCTGAACTTCGCCAGCCCGCCGCCCGAGACGGCGTTGCCGCCGTCGGGCGTCAAGAGTCCCTTGAGGATGTCCTTCTGCAGGCTCATGTTGAACGGCAGGCTGTCGCGGAGCTGGATCAGCGGCTCGCTGGTGCCGCTCTGGTTGGGCGTGTTCATGCGGAACTGCACGGCCCCGGTCCGGTTGAGCCTTGCGGTGTTGGTCGCCGACAGGATCGAGCGGTTCCGCACCGCAGAGTCGCGCTCGGACTGGCTGGAATACTTGGCCGCCGGCTCCATCGCCGAGACGTTAAAACGGACGCCCTTGACGTAGAGCGCGAGGGGCTTGGCGGCCTTGGGCACGACGAACTCGAAGGCCATCGTTGCCGACGCCTGGGCCGAGTTGGACGCGATGAACACGTTGGCCGAGTCGAAACGCCACCGCCCGAGCGTCGCCTTGTCGCCGGTCGCCTGGCTGATGACGGCCAGCGGCTGGATCGGCGTTGCGCTCGTCGCGTCCTCGGGATTGGCCAGCACGACCAGCTGAACCTGGCCCGCGCCGACGATGATCTGGCCCGAGGCCTCCTTTGCGGCGGCTTCGAAGTTGACGACATAGCCCTCGATCTGCGATTGCCCGGCGGCCGGCTTGGTGCCGTCGAGATAGCTGAACTCGTGCCGCCGGGTCCTGGCGGCGGGGTCCAGCGGATCGATCGTGTCCGTCAGGAGGTCCTCGAGCTTGTCGGAGGTGAACTGGTAGCGGCGGAGCAGCTTGACGCCCTCCGCGGTGACGATGTGCTTGGCCGAGCCATCCTCGAAGTTGGTGCGGAGCAGGCCGCCGAAGCTGACCGGGTCGGGGCGCCACTTGGCCAGCGACTCGCCGCTGACGGGGCGGAAGGATCCCTCGGAGAGCCCGGCGTAGAGCCCCGCGGTGATGCGATCGACGGGCAGCAGCAGGTTGCTGCCCCGGATGAGCGAACCGCCGGCATTGTTGTAGACGATCGGCTGATAGCCCAGAAACTCTGGCCCGAAGCGGAGATAGCCCATGCCGATGGTCAGGATGCCCGAGGAAACGACGCCCGAGACCACGCCGCAGGACAGCCCGCCGACGATGTCGGCGGTGGAGGGGAACTTAAGGTTGGCCGGGACGAGCTTGTCGCACGCGACGCGGAGCAGCAGCAGGATGATGATGAACGGCATGACCAGCCCGACGGACCAGGCCATGTCCGCCAGCCACTCCTGCCCGGCGCCCAGCAGCAGCATGGCCACCGGCTCCCACGCAGCGAACGCCAGGGCCCCGGCCACGATCACGCAGACCATGTGCAGGAACGCGGACCAGAAGCCGTAGCGAAGCCACGCGAGGGCGATAAACACGATCAGCAGGATGGCTACGGCGATGTACATGGGTCGGTGGTCCTGAGCGGGCGAGGTCGGCGGTTCGTCAAACGCGTCGTCGGGCTAGACAAAGGCTTGCGTGGGCTTAGGCGGGCTGGGTCGGAGACGAAGGGGCGATGGGCTTGGCGGCTTCGGGCGGCTTCTCGGCGGTGGTCACACGCATGACCTCCTCGACGCTGGTCGTGCCGTCGACCGCCTTCCGGATCGCGGCCTGCTGCAGCGTCGGGATCTGCCGCTTGCGGAAGCTGGCCTTGACGGCCTGCAGGTTGCCCTGGCTGATCATGGCCCGCTCCTCGGGGGTCACCATCGCGACCTCGAAGACGCCCTCCTGGCCGATGTAGCCGACGCCCTGGCACACGGGGCACACCTCGGGCTTGTTCTTGATGAGCACCTGCCCGCCCTTCTTGAAGAGCTGCTGCACCTTCCCCTCGGGGATGCCCAGCTTCTTGAGCATGTCGCCCGAGGGCGGGTAGCTCACGCGGCAGTTGGTGCAGAGCTTGCGGAGCAGGCGCCCGTTCACCACCCCGTGCACGCACTCGGAGCCGAGCTTTGTGTCGCCCACGGTCTTGACCCACTGCTGCACGCTCACCAAGGCGTCCGATGAGCGGAAGCAGATGTAGGTTCGGCAGCGGTCGTGGTCGGCCTTGGCGATCTCCTTGGCGGTGTTGGCGTCGGGCAGCTCGGACACGCCGACGATCTGCGGGTCACGCCGCAGGATCGATCGAACGAGCGTTGAGAACTCCGGCCCGCCGCCACCGCCGGCCACCGCGCCCGATGCCGGCCCGTCGGAGGTCGAGTCGAACACGTTGTGCCGAACGCCCTCGAGGGTCGCCTGCTGGTCGATCTCGACGGTCTGGACGTTCGAGGTGTAGGCGTCGTGCATCTGCAGGAGGCTGTAGAGCAGGGTGGTGCGTCCGCCGTCGGGCGGCGCGGTCACGAGCACCACGCCCTTGCCCTCGCTGACAACCGTTCGCAGCTCGGCGAACTGCATCTCCAGGAAGCCCAGCGTGTCGGCCTTCTTGAGCACGCTCGACTCGGGATCAAACAGCACGGTGAGCCGCTCGCCGCCCTGGATGCCGATGGTCGAAACGCGGGCGATCCGCTTGAAGCTCGGCTCCTCGATGCTCACCAATGCCTGCTGCTTCTTCCGCCGGTCGTTGGCATCAAGCCCCGCGGCGGACTTGAACATCGCCACCAGCCGGGCCGCGTTGACGCCCGCGATGGTCTCGCCCGCCGAGTACACCCCGTCGATGAGGTTGCGGACCTGGAACGTGTTGTCCTTGCCGGTCGGCGCGAGCTCGAACTGCGAGGCCCGCATCCCGATCGCGTCGGATACCAGCTTCTCGCCCGCCAGACGCAGCTCGGCGTCGGGCGTCTGGGCCTGGGGCGCGACGAGCAGGACGCGGGTGTACTTGCCCTTTTCGTCGGCGGTCTTGAAGGCATAGCGAACCTTGACGGCGGCCGCGTCTCGCTTCTTCTCGGCCTTGTCGTCGGGCTTCTCCATCTTCAGCCGGATGCGGAATCGCTCGGGCACGCGGTCGTCGCGGTTGGCGACATGCATGTAGGCGTAGAGGTCGACCGCCAAGATCACCAAGGCCACGCCCAGCCCGGCCCAGAACGCGCCCTCCGACCGCGGGATGACGAGCCCCATCGAGAGCAGGGCGACCAGGGCGAGAATGCCCGCCCCGATGTGGACAAAGTTCCACGTCTCGCGCGGCAGGAAAAACCGGGCCGCGTGCTTGTCGTACACCCGGGAGATGATGATCCCCCAGGGGATGAACAGGGCCAGCGCCAGCAGCGGCTTATAGATGCTCATGAGGATGAGCGACTGCTCGGCGAGCACGAGGGTGGGTTGCATCGGCGTAGTCACTCCGGCGTCCCTCGGGTGGAGGGGTGGTGATCAATCGGTCGGCACCATGGCCGGGGAGCCCGAAAACGGACGCCCGGCGGATGGGGATCAATAGGGTACCCGGGAACGGCCCAACCCGTCGGGCGGTGGTGCTTTGTCGAGGGCGTTTTCCACAGCCGGTCGCCGCTGGACTGGGGTACGCGGGGCGCGGCCGGTTCATGGGCGCAATGCAGACCCGGATACGCCGCCGTATCCGCGGAGAATCCGGCGTTGCTCTCAGCCCAGCTTCTTGAGCCGCATCTGCAGGTCGTCGACGTTCGGGCTGTTCTCGAGCGCCACCCGCATGTGGATGTACTCGCCCTCGACGAGCTTCACGAGCGACGCGTTGAAGTCCGTCATGCCCGCCTGCTGGGCCTCGATCGAATCGAAATACTCGCGGAGCTCGCCCTCGCGGCCCTCGAGGATGTGCTTGCGGACGACGGCGTTGTTGATCATGATCTCGAGCGCCGGGATGCGGTGAATGTGCGTGTGCAGCGTCGGCAGGAGCTTCTGGTACACGAACGCCCGCATCTGGTATGCCAGAATCCGGCGCACCTGCTCGACCTCTTCGGTCTCGAACAGGCCGTAGATACGGCTGAACGTCTGGGTCGTGCTCGAGGCGTGGATGGTGCCGTAGACAAGGTGGCCCGTCTCGGCGGCGTGCAGGGCGGCCTCGAACGTCTCCTTGTCGCGCATCTCGCCCACGAGCACGATGTCGGGGTTCTCTCGCACAAGGGCCCGCAGCGCGATCTTGAAGTCCAGGCAGTCGATGCCGATCTCGCGCTGATTGATCGTGGCCTTCTTATCCGTGAAGATGTATTCGATCGGGTCTTCGATCGTCACGATGTGCACTGGCTTGCGCTCGTTGACATAGTCGAGCATCGCCGCGATGGTCGTCGATTTGCCCGAGCCCGTCACGCCGCAGAGCAGCACGATGCCCTGGGGCTGCATCGCGATGTCGGACATCGCGGGCGGCAGATACAGGTCCTCGAAGCGGCGGATGTTGGCGCTGATGCGCCGGGCCGCGACGGAGAGCCGCCCGCGGGCCTGGAACAGGTTCACGCGGAACCGCGTCGTCTCGTCGTAGTCGTACGCGAAGTCCACCGAGCCGAAGTGGTGCAGGTCCTTGATCTGCTCCTCGGTGAGGATGTGATCGCAGATCGCCTGAAACTCCTCGAACGTCACCGGCGTGGTGTCCAGCGGCTTGAGCGCGCCGCGGAGGCGGATCTTGGGCTTCTGGCCCGTCTTCAGAATCAGGTCCGAGGCCTCGAACTTCATCGAGGCCTTCAGGAAATCGCCCCACCGCGTCGCATGCGGGTCGTGCTTCTCGTCCTGCTTGGAAAGCGAGACGTGGCCGGCGGTCGCGACCGAGTTGGGCGTGTCGGTGTTCAGGCTCATGCTGGGGGTACCGGTGGGGAGGGTGATGGGGGCGGGGTCGCGCCCGGCGCCGAGAGTCGCGGCGGGGACGCGGGGAGGATCGATCGTGCTCAAGGTTCAACGCTCGGCCGACGGGCAAACGTCCGGACACCATCGTAACCACTCCGCCCCGGGTCCGGGCCATGGTCCCGCGGCGGCTGGCGCGAGACGACCACTCGGGGCGCACGCCCGGGCCGACGCCCGGGCACCGCCCTTGTTCGACTCCCGAGCGCTCGGGGTTCCCCGAGCCGGCGTCTCCGGGCCGTCATCGACTATCACCTACAGCCGCTCAGCCGGCAGACCGACGGAGCGACAAGCACGGGCACCGGCGGGTATCGTCAGCCCTGCCCATGGTCCTCTCGATCATCATCCCGGTCTACAACGAGGCGCCGACCATCGAATCGGTCATACGGCGGGTTCACGCCGTCGACCTCGGGCCGGTCCAGAAACAGATTATCTGCGTCGACGACGGCTCCCGCGACGGCTCGTTCACGCGCCTGGAAGCCCTTGCGCCGCAGTTCGGCCTTCGCGTGCTTCGGCACGAGTCCAACCGCGGCAAGGGCGCCGCACTCCGCACCGGGATTCAGGCCGCCACGGGTGATCTGGTGATTATCCAGGACGCCGACCTTGAATACGACCCCGCCGAGTATCCCCGCCTGCTTGCCCCCGTGCTCGACGGCCGGGCCGACGTGGTCTACGGCTCACGGTTCGTCGGCGGGGAGTGCCACCGCGTGCTGTATTTCTGGCACTCGGTGGGCAACCGCATGCTCACCACGTTCTGCAACGCCGTCACGAACCTGAACCTGACGGACATGGAGACCTGCTACAAGCTCTTCCGCCACGACGTGCTCAAGAAGATCGTCATCGAGGAAGACCGCTTCGGTTTCGAGCCCGAGATCACCTGCAAGCTCGCCCGCCTCCGCCCCGCGCCGCGGGTCTACGAGGTCGGTATCTCGTACTCGGGCCGGACCTACGAAGAAGGCAAGAAGATCGGCTGGCGCGACGGCGTGCAGGCCCTGTGGTGCATCGTCAGGTACGGCCTGCTCTGACCGACGCGCGGCGAGGGGGGGGGCGGGGGCAAAAACAAACCAGCCCCCGCTGAAGACGTCGGGGGCTGGTCGGAAAGGAGCTCTCAGGAGTTTCTACTGCTCGGGCCCGCCGCGGGTTCGTCATCCGCAGCGACAGGCCCGAAGTTCTTGCCTCAGTTCAGGGCCATGAGCGACCTGGGATCCTCGCGCGGCGACTCGGGAGCCGGCGTCCCGGACTGGGCCTGGCCCTGACCGGGCTGACCCTGCTGCTGAGCGGCGGCTTCCTCGACGGGCCGGGTGCCCAGGAACTTGCTCTCCAGCTCGATGCGGATCTTCTCCATGGCTTTGTTCTGGATCTGGCGGACGCGCTCCTTGGTGACGCCGATGATCTGCCCGACCTGCTCGAGGGTCATGGGCTTCTCGCCGTCGCCGGTTTCGAGGCCGAAGCGGTGCTCGATGACGGTTCGCTCGACGTCCGTCAGGTCGGCCCGGTTCTCCAGGACGATCCGGCGGACCTCGTCGGCCGCGTCCTTCTCGAAGTCGGCCCGCTTGGTCTCGAGGTAGTTGGACTTTTCGAGCTTGGGGTCGAAGTCCGTCGGGAACCGCTGGCGGTACTTGCTGAGTTTCATGCCCTGGCGGCTGAAGGCCTTGAGGATCGCGCGGCAGGCGTAGGTCGAGAACTTGTAGCCGCGGCCGGCGTCGAACTTGTCGACCGCGCGGAGCAGGGCCATGTTGCCCTCGCTGACCAAGTCGGCGAAGTCGACCTCGCTCATGCGGGTCCGCTTGGCCATCGCCAGCACCAGCGCGAGGTTGGTCTCGGCGATCTGCTCGCGGATCCGCTCGGCCTTGCGATACCACTTGAGGATCTGCTCGGCCTGCTCGGGCGTGGGCTTGCGGCCCTCGGAGCCCCAGATCTCCTGCTGCAGCGCCGCGACGCGGAAGCGGGCGTAGTTGAACTGGTGGAACAGCACCTTTTCCTCGGCCCCGGTCAGGATGACCTGCTGAGCGCTCTTGACGGAGCGGTGCTTGCCCGGGGACAGATCGTCCATCACCGGGTGGTACCAGCTCGTGTCGGGCTTGGCGATCGAGGGGGCCTCCTCGTAGATGACCTGCTCGGCGCCGTCCTCGCGGAAGGCCGTCGAGTCGATGTAGTCGATCTGCGAGGGGGCATTGAGCAGCGTTGCCAGGAGCTTTTCGTCCTCTTTAGAGAGCGATCGCTTGGCTTTGGCGGCAACCCCCGGGCGCGCCGGGTCGACATCGTTGAGCTGCACGCGGGACTTGCGTCGATGCTGCTCGAGCGGGCTTGGATTGGGCTTCATGTTGATCATGGCTCGTTCTCGCGGGCTGCTTGGCCCTGTTGTCTCCGTCGGATCACGCCGCCGGAGCCGGCAGGTCGGTCGCCTTGGACCGTCACGCCTGACTTCCCGCACCTGGTCGAAAGGCCGTCCTGGGCCGACTCGGTCCCGGCTTCAGTGCCGCGGACACGCCCCAAACTGCTCCAACACCCAGCTGCGTCTGTTTCTAATGGCTTCTTCTCGAACTCTCGCCCCCCGGCAAGCGCCGGAAACAAGGGGCCCAACTTGCCTGAACCGGGCCGCGGGCTATTGTCCCCGCCATACCCGAACAAGAACCTGTCAAACATTCAATCGTCGGAGTCTTGGGGACCTGTTTCACCGCCAAGCCGCGTCCTGTATTTCTCTACGATCCAAGGCAATTCGGCGTTCGCTTTTCGCCTCGGATCATCCGTCTGTCACGTCGCCGCGCGACCCATTTGCCGTTACAACCGATCGACCCGGCTATCCGTTATCCGAGAGCAAACTCACCGGGCAACCGATGAGGCCGGATGCGCGTCTCGACGAGGGCCAACGGAGAGTCTACCACCGGCTGAACGATTCGTTGACATCCGCGGCGTCGATGCACCGCGACAATCTGATCCTGTCTCCGTATCCCTGAGTGGCGCTCGCCCCTTCGCACCGACGAGCTTTTTGCCCAATGTATCTAATACTCTCGGTCCGCTCCATGGTCTCGTCAAATTTCCCTGCGTCAGCTACGAGATTGGTCCCAACCAGCCGTCCCGGCCGGTCGGACGGCACGATCACCCGTAAATTCCCTTTTATTCGTCCTTTTCGAGCAAATTCATGCAAGCAACCAGGGATCGGCCGGTAATGGCAAACGTGGAGGGAGACGCTTGGAGGCAGTTCGGCTTCCATGCCGAGAAGCGAAGGCCGCGGCGTGTGTCTGGCAAGTCGTTGCCCACCTGGCGCTCGGCGTGCCCGGCCGACAGTTCCGGCGGCAGCCCGACACAGACGGGGCAAACTCCTCGTTGACGACTTATCGGGCCGGGTCTAACCTCGACAGGTCCGGGCGGGCGGGGCTGGTCGTCCCGCCGCTCCGGCTCTTCGGGTCCGCACCATACTGCATGACTCTTAGGTGTGCAACCCGGCGTGTCGTGCGGGGCTGCCATGCTGCAAGTCCCAAGTTTCCCCTTGCGCAACTTCCGACCGTTCACCGCAGATCGCCGCCTGATCTGGGGGTAATCACGGTTAATCGATCCACAAAGTCATCCACAGTCCCCGCACCTGATTGAGGAGCCGGTCCATGCCGTTCACCCTGCCCAACCTGCCGTACGCGTTTGATGCCTTGATGCCGCACATCGATGCCAAAACGATGGAGATCCATCACGGCAAGCACCATAAGGGGTATGTGGATAACAGCAACAAGGCGCTCGAGGGCACGAAGTTCGCCGACATGGACCCGGTGGCGGTGATCAAGAGCCTTGCCGAGTTTCCGGACGACAAGCGCAGCGCGGTGCGGAACAACGCCGGCGGCCACGTCAACCACAGCATGTTCTGGGAGCTCATGGCCCCGGCGGGCAAGGGCGGCGGCGGGCAGCCGGGGGGCGAGTTGGCCAAGGCGATCAACGCGGCGTTCGGGACCTTCGACCACTTCAAGGAGGAGTTTGCCAAGGCCGCCGCGGGTCGTTTCGGTTCGGGCTGGGCCTGGCTGATCGTCAAGCCGGACAACTCGGGCGTGATGATCGGTTCGACGGCGAACCAGGATAACCCGCTGATGGGCAAGTCGATCGCGGGCGTCGAGGGGCGTCCGATCCTGGGCCTGGACGTCTGGGAGCACGCGTACTACTTGAACTACCAGAACCGCCGCGCGGACTATGTCGGTGCGTGGTGGAACGTGGTGAACTGGGACCGCGTGGCCCAGTTGTACGCGGGGAAGTGAATCGTTCGAGCGATCTGTGACGGACACACGCCCGGGGGCGACGGCCGCCGGGCGTTCGTGCGTATGGGCCCGGCCAACCCCGGGCGGCGACTACTCTTAGCCGGGGACCGCGCATGAAAGGAAATCGGATGGGTAAGTGGTTCGTCCTGCTGTGGGTTGTCGGTGTCGTGGGCACGCTGTCGTACATGCAGCTGGTGATGTTTGATCGCTCGCGCGGCAGGCCGAGCCCGGCGTTGATGGCCGCGGCCGAGCAGGGCGGGCTTGAGGGCCTGAAAAAGGCCGCCGACGACGCCAAGAAGGCGGCCCAAGACGCGGCGGAGCAGGCGAAGAAGGGCGCGGAAGCGGCCAAGCAGGCGGCGATGGACGTTGCCGACGCGGTGAACCCGAGCATGGTGCAGCCCGAGGAGCTCGAGCAGGGGTTCATCGTGGTGGTGACCGACAAGAGCAAGGTCGCCAGCAGCTCGTCGCCCATCCACATGGCCTCGAGCCACAACGGCTGGAACCCTGCCGACACCAGGATGCAGTTGACGGCCCAGAGCGACATGAAGTGGCGAATCGTGTGGGACAAGCCCAAGCTCGACTCGCGGATCGCCTTCAAGTTTGCCCGCGGCTCGTGGGAGGCCGTCGAGACCACGCCGGACTTCAAGGACGTGGACAACCGCATGCTTCCCAAGATCGACGTCTCCAAGCTCAAGCCGGGCGAGAAGCCGGTGATCGAGCTGAGCATCGAGACGTGGAAGGACCAGATGCCGGGCAACCCGGCGTTCGCCGCGAGCAACCGGTACCGGAAGATCGAGGTCGGCGCCGGGCGACTGGAGCGCGTCGAGGCGGTCGGTGGCGGGGCCTGGCCCGACCGCAGCCGCGACGTGCTGGTGTGGCTGCCCCCGGGCTACGACGAGGCTGCCAACAAGTCGCGCGCATACCCGGTGCTGTATCTGCAGGACGGTCAGAACCTCTTCGAGAAGCTTCCGACGGTGCCGGGCGACTGGCAGGCCGATGAGACGGCGTCGCGGCTGATCGGCGAAGGGAAGATCGAGCCGCTGATCATCGTGGGCGTGCCCAACTCGGGCGACCTCCGCGGGCAGGAGTATCTGCCGATCCCGATCCCGGGCTTCGAGAACGCCAGCGGCGGGCAGTATGTGGACTTCCTGGCAAACGAACTTCGGCCGCGGATCGAGCGGGCGTATCGCGTGAAGGCTGGCCCGGAGAACACGGCGATCGGCGGTTCGTCGCTGGGCGCGGTCATCAGCATGGAGGCGGCGTGCCGCTATCCGCAGGTGTTCGGCAAGGTGCTGCTGGAGAGCATGCCGACGCGCCCGGGTCAGGGCGTCTTGTTTCGCCACTTCGGCGCGATGAAGAGCTGGCCCAAGCAGATGTATGTCGGCGTGGGCGGCAAGGAGGGCGGGCCCTCGGGCACCGACGCGACCAACGAGCAGTTTGTCGAGGGCCTGCGGGCCCTGACCGAAACGGCCCGCGGCAAGGGGCTCAAGGACTCGGACGTCAAGTTCGTTGTCGACGAGCAGGCGACGCACACCGAATCAGCGTGGGCCGAGCGGTTCGGGCCGGCTCTCGAGTTTCTGTTCCCGCCGGTGAAGTGAGCCTCTTCGCGGAGGCGCCGGCGGTGTCAATCTTCATCCCCCGCATCTATCGGTTATCTTGCAGTTGGCGGGTCTGGCGGTGCCGGTGTGCGGGCGGTTGCAGAGCCGGGCTATCCAGCGGCAACGGTGGAGCGTGTTCGTCTGGGGATCCCTCTCGGGCTTCCTTTCGTTCTGCATGATCACGCTGCTTATGCCCGGGATGGGAGTTTCGTTCGGTTGGGGTCCTGGCGGCAACTCCGACGCGATCTCGCTCCTTGCGGCACAACTGGGACCGACGCTCGCAATGGTCGGCGCGGCACTGTCGTTCAGGTCCTCGGCTGGTCGACGTCTAAAGACCGAGCTTGCCAACTGCTCGCCTCAACAAACGGCTCCTGCGTTCAGTGCGCGTGCTCGCTGGGCGGAATTCCGGCGATCAAGGGCACGGTTCGGTGTCCGGAGTGCGGGCACGCTCGGTTGTTCAGATTCAGTGGCGCTCAGCCGCTTGTCGTAGCGGAGGTTTGAGCAAGGGCCAAGAGCAGGGCCTGCGCGAGCGACCGCTCGAGCCGTAGCCATCGCGGCCCCCCGGCACGCACGAAGCGCTGGTTCACCTCGAGTTCGATTCCCGCGTAACCCTCGTCGGGGTGCAGCGTCCGCAGGTGGGTGGTCAGGCCGTCGTCGGTGCCGTTGTACGGCTGATTCAGGCGGACCCGCAGCCGTGGCTCGGAACGCCTGATCGCGGCGGCCCAGCGGCGCGCCAGGGCGGCCTCGCGCGCGCGGGCGGGATCGAAGAGCAGGCCGATATCGATCCGGCGGACTTGGCCGCGGAGCACGGGTGTGAAGGTGTGGACCGAGATGTGGTAGCAGCCGGGGTCGCGCCGGGCCATCCGGGCAACCTCCTGCTCGACGGCCCGTCGATATGGGGCGTAGTGCTCGCGGATGATCCGGGACCTGGCCCGTGGCTCGAGCGCCCAGGCCGACGGGCCGTGCAGCACAGGATGGTCGAGCGAGCGGTTAAGATCGACCAGCAGGCGGGTGGTGGTCGCGAGGTGTAGAGGCGCACGCAGGGCGGCTGCGAGCAGGAAGGCCAGGTCGAGCGCGCCGGGGTCGTATCCGCGATGCGTGGCGAGCAGGCGTTGATCGGGGGCCATCGCCGCGGCCCACTCGGGCGGGACGCGGTTTCCCCCGTGCTCGCAGGTGATGACCACCGACCCGGGCCGCGGACGCTCAGCCGACACGGAACTGCGTCCCGCTATCGAGGCAGTCGCAGAGCCGGGCGTAGACGCGGGCGATGGAGGCCCGGTCGGCTTTGCCGGCCAGCCCGGCGAGGATGCGCTGCGACAGCGGGCCCTCGTCGAGAATCGTCTGGAGCGGCTCGTGCAGCGGGTCGCTCAGGTCCACTTCCGCCAGTTCAAGGATCTCGCTCCAGACTTCCCAAGCCTTGACGGGCTCGTCGCCCGAGCGTGGGTCGACGGCGAGCAGGTCGAGGTACACCTCGTCGGCGATCGGGGCCTGGTCGGCGTGTGCGATCGTCGAGTCCAGGATCGCCCGCAACGGTTCGACGGGCATCGCCATCTGCTCGGCCGTCGAGCACGGGCCCTCGGCGACCAGCCATTGGAGCACGCTGGTGACGGCGGAACAGATCGCCAGGTCCGCGGCCGGACACTCCTGCACGTCCATGAGCCGGATCTCGATCGAGCCCCGATCAAAGCGAGCGATCGCGCCTCGGCTGTTCATCCACTCGGGCTTGAGCGTGCCGGAGGGGTCCAGCCGCGCCACGTCGCGGGCGATCGGGTCCAGGATGAGACGCTGATAGTCGGCCCGCGTGAAGGCCTGCTCGGGGATGACGCGGCCGGTGAGGCTGGGCGTGCTCGCCTGATTCACGGCGTAGAGGCTCAGACGGTTGTCCAGCGGGCCGGCGAGCTTGCCGCCCGCGATCGGGCTCGACGCGCAGAGGGCGGGCAGCAGCGGGAGGATCAGCCGCACGGCGGCGTGGAGCTTGCCGAACTCCTCGTCGCTCGCGAAGGGGAGGTTGAGGTGGACGGACTGGAGGTTCGACCAGCCGTGCCGCTTGCAGTCAAACAGGCGGTCCAAGGCGGCGTAGACGTCGGCGTAGTCGTGGGGCCACAGGCGCGTCTCGACGGCGGGGTCCATCCAGGGGTGCATCGCTCCGGGCATCAGGCGAGCGCCCAGCGGCTTGAGCAGCGCGTTGAGTTCGCGGACACTGGCCGCCAGGGTCATCTGGGCCCCCGAAAGATCGGGCGTGGGCTCGGTGGTCTTGAGCTCCAGGACATGGGTGGCGAGTTCGTTGGACCAGGAGGCCCCGCCGGAACGCTCGACCTCGCTCTCGGGAAGGCCCGTGGAGGAGACGGATTTGAGCAGCTCGTCGGCGATGGGGCGCACGTCGAGAGTCTTGGCGTCGACGATCATGTACTCGAGCTCGACGCCGAAGGCTTCGAACAGGGAGAGGGCGCTGGGCTGGGTCACAGGATTCTCGTGTATGGGTAAATGCTGCCGACGCCGGCGATGGCGCCCGGGCCTGCGATGGGCGGTGATGCGTGGGTGAGGCCCGGGATGCCCTTGGCCGGGCGGCGCGAGGCGTCGGGGGTCGAGAGGTCAAGGCGGATGGGCCGGCGGCTGGCGGTCCGGCGCGGCGCGGGCTCGCGGAGCTTGCGGATGCGGTCGAGGAACACACCCATGATGCGGTCGTAGAGCGCGTCGCCCAGGATCGTGTCCTCGTATCCGGTGTCGACGTTGGGGTTGTCGTTGACCTCGATGATGTAGACCTTGTTGCCGATCTGCTTGACATCGACGCCGTAGAGCGAGGTGCCGAACTCGGCGGCGGCGGCGACGGCGCAGCGAATGACGCGGGGCGGGGCCTGATCGATCGGAACGGCCTCGACCCTGCCGAAGTCGCGCTCGCCGGCGGAATCGAGCTGGGTGATCTGCCAATGGCCCTTCACCATGTGATACTTGCAGGCGAAGATCGCCTTGCCGTCCAGCACGCCGACCCGCCAGTCGTACTCGCTGGGGAGATACTCCTGGGCGATGACCAGGTCGCTCTTGGCGAGGATCTCGCGGGCCTTGGGCTCGAGATGCTCGGGCTCGTCTACGCGGATCACGCCCATGGAGAACGCGCTGTCGGGCTGCTTGAGCACGCAGGGGAAGCCGACGTAGAGCGGGATGTCCTCGATGTTGTCCTTGTGGACAATGAGTGTCCGCGGGGTCGGGATGCCGCTGGTCTCGAGCGCCTCGGCGAGGAAGACCTTGTTGCAGCAGCGGACGATCGACTCGGGGTCGTCGATGACCACCAGCCCCTCGGCGACGGCCCGCCGGGCGAAGCGATAGGTGTGGTGGTTGACGGCCGTCGTCTCGCGAATGAAGAGCGCGTCGAACTCGGGGAGCTTGCCGTAGTCGTCCTTCGAGATGATCTCCGCGTGCATCCCGATGCGCTGGGCGGCCTTGATGAACTTGGCGATGGTGCGGTTGGTCGAGGGCTTCTCTCGCGCGTCGGGATCGTAGAGGATCGCCAGGTCGTAGCGGGCGGGGGCCTTGCGTGTCCCGGCGCGACGCTTGCCGGCGAAGTATTCCTCCGCGCACTGCACGACGAACTCGAAGTGCTCGGGCGAGACGTCCGAGAGCGCAACGGGCTGGAGGCTTTGCAGCTGCCAGTCGTCGCCGCTCTTGGCGAACTGGGCCCGGAGCATGGGGGCCGGGAACATGTTGAAGAGGCGGAGGGCCAGACGGTCGTAGCGCCTCGCCACGTTGCGGCCGAAATAGATCGACAGCGTGAACGTGTCGGCCGAGAGGTGCGAGAGACTCTCCTGGATCTGCTCTTCGAGATCATCGCCCGCCAGCCGCATCATCGACAGGCTCTTGAGGTCCTGGATCGTGGTGATGCTGGGCAGCGGCTTGTGCCCGCGGGCCTCGGCCAGCAGCGAGACGTAGTAGCCGAAGCTCTGATAGCGGTAGCTCTTGCAGAGGTTGAAGACCTTTGCCCCGCGCATCGCGCTGAAGCGAGTCTCGCTGATATAGGCCCGGGCCGAGACGATCTCGACGCCCTTGCCCTTTGTGCGCAGCGGCCAGTTGGCGGGGTTGTTGACGACGATCAGGATCGCCAAGGCGTGCCTCCCGCCGCGGGCCCGGCCGAGTGCTCCTCGGGGGCGCGGTCGACGCTGTCGTGCCGGTGTCCCTCGGGCTTGATGACGAGCATGTCGGCGTCGTGGGTCAGGATGCCCAGGAGGATCGAGCACACCAGACGATCGATCTCGACGACGTACGTCAGGCCCTGGAAGGCAGGATTCGGGTGCATCGGATCGGCGACCAGCACGGTGCGATTCTCTCGGTCGTAGCCGCAGAGAACGACGAAGTGGCCCTGCGGGTCGCCGCGGATGTCGTCGTCTTCGAGCTTCGGCCCGTGCTCGCGCATGCAGCGGTAGAGATAGGTGCTCGAGAGCCCGGCGACAATGGGGACGCCCTTGGTGAGGTACTTCCGCAACAGGGCGGTGGTGAGGTCCTCGAAGTGGACAGTCCCGCCGGCGGCGAGGAACTCGATATACGCGTCGATCGCGCTGAGCAGCTTGTGCTGGGTCTTGATGCGCCGCCGCTGGCGGAGCCGCCCGAGCATGTCCTCGCTGGAGAGCTGGAACCAGGTCGGGTCGAAGACCTGCAGGTTCCAGGAGTAGATGTCGCACTGATAGCCGCGCTTGAGCGCATGGGTGCCCAGCACGGCGGAATAGGTGCCCCCGTCGTCGAGCTGCTTGATCTGCTTGATGAGCTCGGTCAGCGCGAGCTGGTCGCCGAAGAACGAATAGACCGCGTGGAGGCACGTCGGCCCGCAGGTGGTATCGTCGGGTTGGGGCTGGATGGCCAGTCGGAGACGGTTGGACATAGTGGTCGGTCGGCGGATCGAGTATACCGGGCGACCACGCGGAACTCTGTGCTCCGATGGCCGAGCCGGCCCCCAATTTCGTCCCGGGCCGCCGACGGCACCCAGAGCGCCGGTAGACTGCATCGAGCATCCCCCATGCAGACACCCGAGCCTTCACCCCCCGCCCACGTCCCGGCCGCCCAGATCGGCTCCGGCTTGGGCAGCGACGACCCGTGCATCGTCCGCGGCACGTCGTACCTCATGCTCGCCATGGACGTCGCGTTCGCGGTCGATCTGGACCTGGCCCAGGCGATCCTCGCTCGGGGCGTGGTCGACGGGGCGGACCGCGCCGGGCAGGCCGTCGCCGGGGCCTCGACGCCCGAGCGGGTGCAGTTGCCGCACGGGCGGAAGAGCCCGCCGTACTTCGAGTTCAAGCCTGCGCCCTTGCGGGTGACGCTGCCCGGGGCTCCGATCCGGCTGGGCATGGGCGACAGCGAGCCCTGCGTGGCGACGGAGGGCCCGGTCGAGGTGGTGATCTTCGATTTCGGGGCCGTGTCGCTGACGTACCGGGTGCCGATCGGCGGGCCCTTGAGCGGGCTGGTGGGGGTGGGGGAGCTGCTCGTGGACAACCCGGTGATCGTGGCCGATGCCGCGGCGAGGGTGCGCCAGCTGCTAGCGCTCATCGGTCCGGCGCTCACGCGGGCGAGCGTCGAGGGGGGCGTAGAGGACTATCTGGTGCACCACGTGCAGGCGCTGGAGGGCTACGCCGCGCCGGGGCACGTGCAGGAGACGCACGGGCCGCT
Source organism: Phycisphaerales bacterium (assembly GCA_038214505.1). Classification (GTDB taxonomy): domain Bacteria; phylum Planctomycetota; class Phycisphaerae; order Phycisphaerales; family UBA1924; genus UBA4658. The sequence goes on from JBBQRT010000010.1 coordinate 20,408, forward strand.
GCTGGCCCGGATCCTGCGGGCCGAACGGGAGGAGATGAGCAGGCAGGAGATGAGCGAGGCTCTGGAGGCCCGGGCCAGCTACCGGCCCGGGGACGCGGCTCTGATCGACTGGTACGCGGCGGTTGTGCTGGATAGCGAGGGCGAGGACGTGCGGGCGGTGCTCGAGTTCGCCAACGTCGAGGCGCTGGAGATGCGGCTGCTGGACGATCGGCTCGACGCCGATCTCGAGAAGGCGTATGCCACCGTGCAGCGGCCGCCGCGGATGCTGTCGCTCCTACCGGCGAGGGCGTCGCAGCTCCGCAAGGTCGCGGCCTGGCAGGCCGACAGCGCTCAGCTCTACGAGAGCGTGAACAACGCGCTCAAGCTCATCGGCGATCAATACTTGGCCCGGGTCTACAAGCTCGCGTCCGACCGCTTCCACCTGCCCGAGCGCGATACCACCATCGAGCGGAAGCTCGGGATTATCCAGGATCTGTACGAGAAGCTCCACGACCACCAGAGCAACCTGCGGATGGAGGTGCTGGAGTGGCTTATCGTCTTGCTGACCATCATCAGCATCTGGCCGCTGGTGCGCGGGGATTGATGACGGGGGAAGGGGGGGCCGGATTCACACAAAAACAACAGGGCCCGGGTCGACGACCCGGGCCCTGCAAGACGCGTGCTGAGTGAGGCGCGTCGGCGACGCCGGATCACTTCTTCGGGACGTCCTTCTCCTCGATGCGGACGGCGGAGGTGATGACCACATTCTCGGCGGGCACGTCGCCGTGCGAGCCGCGGTTCGCGGTCTTGACCTGGCGGATGGCGTCAACCGCCTCCATGCCAGCGACAACGCGCCCGAAGACGGCGTAGGCGGCGGGGTTATTGCGGGGGGTGTCGAGGAAGGGGTTGTCGACGACGTTGACGAAGAACTGCGAGCGGGCCGAGTCGGGATCGCCGGTGCGGGCCATGGCGAGCGTGCCGCGGGTGTTCTTCAGGCCGTTCTGCCACTCGTTCTTGATGGCCTTGTCGAGGCCGGACTTCTCGGCGTCGAGGTTGCCGGGGGAGAAGGCGCCGCCTTGGATCATGAAGTCTTTCATGACGCGGTGGAAGATCGTGCCGTCGTAGTACTTCTTGTCGACGTAGGACAGAAAGTTCTGCGTCGAGATCGGGGCCTTCTCGTTGTTGAGCTCGATGTAGATGTCGCCCTTGTTGGTGGACATCTTGACGTACAAGAGCTTGGGCTGGCTGGACACGGGCTTCTCCGAGGGGGACTGGGCTTGGGGGGTCTGGGCCGGTTGGGACTTCTCATCCGGCTTGGCGTCGGGCTTGGCGTCGGGCTTGGCGGGGGTCGCCGGCTGGGCGGCTGGTGCGGTCGGCGCGGCGGGTGCGCCGCCCTGAGCCATCGCGCCGGCGGCGGCGCTGAGGGCAAAGGCGGTGGCCAGCGCGAGGGCGATCGGACGGCGGAGGGCGGCAGAGAGCATCGGTGTGGACTCCTTCTCGTCAATACGCGATGGATCGGCACGAGGGCCGCATGATAGCGGTCGGCTCCCGGACGGGTGGGGGGGTGATTTCAGGACCGTCCACCGCGGATAGCGCCCCCGTCGGCGAGCATCTTTGCCCGGGCGAGCAGCGCATCGTCACGAGCGTCGACCCAGAGGCCGTTGTGCCCGAGCCATAGGACCCACTCGTACGAATGGCGCATCAGCAGGTCCCGCGTGCGGGCGTCTTGGCCGTGGGTCAGATCCTCTATGAGGAGCACCCGCGGGCGATAGCGGTCGAGCTCGAGCCCGTCGAGCACCTGCGCCTCGAAACCCTCGACGTCGATGACCGCGACATCGATCCCGCTCGTCGGCGGCGCTTGGTTGAGCAGGGCGGCGAGGCTTGTGAGCGGCACGCGGATCGACCGCACCACGGCCCCGTGATCGCCGCCAACCTGCCGCGCGAGCGCTGGCGAAAGCCGGATCGACGCGGCCAGGTCGGCCATGGCCCCCTCGGCCGCCTCGGGAACTTCGAAGGCTGTTGTCCCGCTGCTGCCGCGCGGGCCGAGAGCCGCATGGACGACCCGGCTGCCGGGTCGCGCGGCCCGACACTGGGCGAAGCGACCGGGCATGGGCTCGACGAGGAGGCCGGACCACCCGAGCGACTCGAGCGCGAACGTTGTGCTGAGGCTTGTGCCGTCGTAGGCGCCGGCCTCGATGAAGAAGCCGTCGCGCTTGCCCTCGAAGAGATCGAAGAGCAGCGCGTCCTCGCCGAACTGGCTGAGAAAGCGGATGGGCGCAGGGGCGGGCGGGATGACACCCGATCGGGCCCGGGCGGCGAGATCGGCGTAGACGTGCCGCTCGACGCGATCGGTGCGGGCCGCGGAGTCTTGAAGACGGCGCTCGAGGGCCTGGAGCCTCCGCCGCGTCCGTCGGTGCCGTCGCTCGGTCACAAACCAGAGCGTTGCGAGAACCGAGCCGACCAGGATGTACTCGATGAGCAACACGCATCAAGCATATCTGCTACGACCCGAACACCGAACGGGGAGAGAAGGCGCCGTGATCACGGTCGCTGGGGGCCGACCATGTCCCGCGGCTCGTTTCGCCGAAGGTATCGCTCGAGGAACTCCGAGTCGGCCTGGGTGACAACCCCGTCGAGGTTCAGGTCGCGCGGGTCCTCGCCCTGGGCATACAGGTCCTCGATCGTCACCAGCCCGTCCGCGTCGACATCGAGCGCCGGATTGAATAGGCCCGCGAGCAGCTGGCTCGGCTCCTCCTGAGCCGGGAACAGGAACGTCAGACATTCGGGCAACCGGGCCGCCCAGGCGGCCTCGTTGTGCTGCTGGCCATACCCCAGGCGATAGCGGAGCGTGCCCTCGATCGGGTACCGCGGCGTGAGCGAGCCGGCCAAGGCGTCGCGGAGGTTGTATGTTGGCCAGTAGTTGTCGCTCGCCGTGCCGCTATCGCCCGAATCGAGATAGATGCGGATGCTCCGGGCGGCACCGGTGCTCACGGCGTTGAGAAAGATCGGGGCCCTCTGCCAAGCTCCGCTCATGGCGCCGACTCGACCGAACGCCGCGGCGTGGTCGAAGCCCATGTAGAGCGAGATCAGCCCACCCATGGACGAGCCCAAGGCCCCGGTGTTGCTTGGCCCCGTGAGCGTGCGATACTGGGCGTTGATCAGCGGCATCACGGTGTCGCGGATGTACGCGACGTACCGCCCGCCGTCGCCCAGATCGCTTGGGGGCGTGTAGTCCTGGAGGCGGTCGGGCCCGTTGTCGAGGCCGACGACGATGACCTCGCGGAGCAGCCCCTGGGCCTGCAGGGCCGCGACGGTCGGGGCGGCGTTCCACGAGCCGAACGCGCCGGACTCGAAGACGTTCTGCCCGTCGTGCATGTAGAGCACGGGATAGCGCCGCGCAGGGTGCTGGTCGTAGCCGCGGGGGAGATAGACGCGGTAGCCGCGGGTCTCGTTGAGCTGGGGCGAGAGGAGCGTGGGCACGCTCGCGGCGCTGTAATCCCGACGCGCCGCCGTGACGGCGGCGGCGGGAACGTAGCTGTAGATCTGGCCCTCCTGCACGAACGCGCCATCGAGGCTGGTCGTGTACCACCCGGTCTGCGGATACCGCGACGCCCCCGCGGCGTCGGTGAAGTAGAAGTCGTATGTCCGCCCGCCGGTGAAAAAGCCCCAGGCCAGCCACGTCGTTTCCTGCGAGCGGCCATTGAGGGACGGGCCGTAACGCTGCATCGGCCGCGCCGCAAACGGCGCGGCGGCCTCGCTCTGCACCGATGCCTCGCGCCAGCGGAGAACGGGGTTCGGAATGTCCCAGGTGAGCATGAGTGTCTTGCTCGCGGGTGTGCGCGGAATGCTCGCCGTGGAGCCGTTCTGCACCGGCGTCAGGAACGTCGCATTGCTGGCCAGCGAGGTCTGACCCGGGGCGTCATTCCGCCGGAGAAAGCGGTAGGTGTACGTTCGGTCCGCTGGCAGCGAGATCGTGATTCGCCAGTTCGGGTATGCCGAAGGATCGAGCTTTACGGCCCTGGTCACGTCGCCCGCGCCAAGCTCCGGCAGGTCGCCCAGCAGGAAAATCGACTGCCCCGGGCTGGTTGTCTGCGTCGTTGCAAACAGAACGTTCTGCCGCGGTTCGGGCCCGGCGACCGCGGTGGAAGCCAGGACGGACACGAGCAAAGTGGCCAGGGCGATCGCGCGGGTCGGCATAGATACACAGTGTTGCACATCCGGGCCGTCGGGCCAGCGATATGGGCCGCTGGTGTTCGCATCGCGGCGGACTTGAACGATGCGGGGAGCCCGGTTCAATCGGGGAAAGTTGGAACTCCGCCGGAGCCGGTCATGCCGGACGGATCGCCGCCGCATCGGCGCGGCGGAGATTCCCGGTTTCCCGCCTAGGGCTGCCGCCCGTTGCGACGTGTGCCCCGCACGCTAGCCTCGTGCATGGCCGCCCCACTCAGCTCTACCCCGCAGGTTCCCAACCGCTTGGCCAAGGCCACCAGCCCGTACCTTCTGCAGCACCGGTTCAACCCCGTGGACTGGCACGAGTGGGGCCCCGAGGCGTTCGAGTCGGCCCGGACCCGCAACGTGCCGATCTTTCTCTCCGTCGGCTATTCGACGTGCTATTGGTGCCACGTCATGGAGCGGGAGAGCTTCGAGAACGCCGACATCGGCGAGCTGATGAGCAAGCACTTCGTGTGCATCAAGGTCGACCGCGAGGAGCGTCCCGACGTCGACGAGGTGTACATGGCCGCCGTGCAGGCTTTCACCGAGCGCGGCGGCTGGCCCATGAGCCTCTTTCTCGAGCCCGAGACGCTCAAGCCCTTCTGGGCCGGTACGTACTTTCCGGCGACGGCCAAGTTCGCGGGCATGCCGACGTTTCCGCAGGTGCTGGGCGCGATGCACGCCGCGTGGACCCAGCAGCGCGACGACGTGCTCTCCCAGGCCCGCGAGCTCGGCGACGCCGTGCGAGAACGCGTCGCCGAGACGCTCGCGCCTGTTCGGCTCGGTCAGGAGCAGATCGCCCGGGGCGTCCAGCAGCTCGTCCGCCTGCACGACCGCGTCTACGGCGGTTTCGGCTCGGCGCCAAAGTTTCCCCAGCCGGTTTTCCTCGACCTGCTCCTGGCCGTGCGGGCCGCGGCGGGCGACGACCAGACGCGGGCCGCCGTCGATCAGGCCCTGAACACCACGCTCACCCGCATGGCCGAGGGTGGCGTCTTCGACCAGGTCGGCGGCGGGTTCCACCGCTACAGCGTCGACGAGAAGTGGTTGGTGCCGCACTTCGAGAAGATGCTCTACGACAACGGCGCGCTCGCCGCGACCTACGCCGATGCGTATGCGGTTTTCCAAGACCCGCTCTACGACCGCACGGCCCGACGCATCTGCGACTACGTGCTCTCGGAGATGACCTCGCCCCAGGGCGGCTTCTTCGCCGCCCAGGACGCCGAGGTCAACCACCGCGAGGGACAGAACTACCTCTGGAGTGCCGACCAGATCGACGCCGCGCTTGCGCCGGCGGACGCGGCGTGGATCAAGCCCGTCTACGGCGTCGCTGGCGGCCCCAACTTCCGCGATCCGCATCACGCGTCAGACCCGCCTTCCAATGTGCTCTTTGTCGCCCCTGAAGCTCACGCCACCGCACCTCTCTGGAGCGACGCGGCCCGCGTCGAACGTCTCGACGAGATCAACAGGGCCCTCTACAAGGAGCGGCTGAAGCGCGATCAGCCCGGAACCGACGACAAGGTCCTCGCCTCGTGGAACGGCTTGATGATCGGCGGGCTCGCCCGCGCGGGCGCGACGCTTGGCGAGCCCCGGTTCATCAGCGGGGCCCGGACCGCCGCCGACTTCATCCTGGCCTCCATGCGCTCGCCCGACGGCGGCTTGTACCGCTCCTTCGCGAAGGGCCGGGCCCAGATCCCGGCGTTCCTTGAGGACTACGCGATGCTCGCGCAGGGCCTGCTGCGGCTGCACGCGGCGGATGCGTCGTCGGGCGGGAAGTACCTCGCCGCGGCCCGCGGACTGGCCGACCACGCGGCCCGCCTGTTCGGCGACGACGCAGGCGGCCTGTACGACACGCCCGAGCATCACGCCGAGCTCTTCGTCCGCACCCGCTCGGTCCACGACGGCGCCATGGCCAGCGGCACAGCGATCATGCTCGACGTGCTCATCGACCTTGCGATTGCGACCAGCGACCAGGCCTACGCCCGGCGGGCAGCGAGACTGCTACGTTCGATCTCGGGCCACATCGACCGCGTGCCGCTGGGCTGCGCAAGCTCGCTCCGCGGGCTGCTCCGGCTGATGCAGACCGATCCGCGGGTCCTTGACGAGGTGCAGACGGGCGTCGCCTCGCCAGCGGCCACCAAGCTTGAGGACACCGAGTTCACGCCGGTGGAGATCCTCGCCGCCGCCGATCATCTATCGGTCCCTGCCGATGAGCCAGTCGGCGTCATGCTGCGCGTGAGCATCGCCGAGGGCTATCACGTGACGGCCGCCGACCCGGGCGCCGACAACCTCTCGCCGTTCAAGGTGCTGCTGGTCTCGGGCGCGGGCGTGAAGGTGTACGCCGACTACCCCGCGGGCCACGAGCTCGCGTCGCAGCCGGGCGTCAGGGTCTATTCGGGCCAGGTCGACCTGCCCATTATCGTCGAGCGTTCCGGCGAGTGGCGCGGCAACCCGATCATCGGCGTCACCTATCAGGCCTGCACAGACACAGCGTGCCTGCAGCCGGTCACCATCGAACTCGACCTCGAGATCGAACAGGCGTGACATTGGTTGAAGTTGGGGGGGAGGCCGCCGGCGAACGCACGCGGGGGGGTTAGGCCGCCTTCGTCTGCGCCCCATCGCCGGGCTTCTCGGCCGCGGCCGGGGAGTGGGTCGCCTGGGGGACCTGCTTCTCGGGCACACGGATCGTCGCGCCGCAGTTCTTGCAGCGAACGTTCTTCCCGCGCGAGTTTGCGGGCACCGCCAGCACACGGCGACAGTTCAGACTCGGGCACATGATCCGCAGTTGATCGACAGTCATTCGCGGCTCCGCCTAGATCAGGCCGGGGTGCATCGGCCCGCACCGCCGCGGTCTTCACCGCTCATGTCATCGCCCCGCGAGTTGTAGGACGATCCCCCGAGCCGGCGGTCCGATAGCCTCGGACCGTTCCGACCCTATCCTCTCATCCGCTCTTCGCTGCCCCGCTTCCCAGCGCCCCGTCCCCCGCACCCGACCGGAAGACGCCGATGACCATCGCCCCCACCGCTCCGCCCTCCCCAGCCGCGACCGCCCAAAGCGCCGCGAATCATGCGGCCAACCCCGCCCCCGCCCAGTGCACCGCCGTTGTCGGCCTGCAGTGGGGCGACGAGGGCAAGGGGAAGGTCGTCGATCTCATCACCCCCGGCTACGACGCGATCGTCCGCTACAACGGCGGGGCCAACGCGGGCCACTCCGTGGTCGTCAGGGGCCAACGCCACGCCCTGCACCTGGTCCCCTCGGGCATCATGCACGCCGGCAAACTCGCGATCATCGCCAACGGCGTCGTGGTGGACCCGGAAGTCGTGCTCAAGGAGATCGACGGGCTGGAAGCCAAGGGCGTCTCGACCGCCGGGCTGATCATCTCTGATCGGGCCCACGTCGTCTTCCCGTACCACAAGGCCGAGGACGAGCTGCGCGAGCACGTTCTCTCCCAAGCCCGCTCCGCCGGCCCCGGCTCGAGCGTTTCGAGCGCCTCCAAGGCCATCGGCACCACCAAGCGCGGCATCGGCCCGGCCTATGCAGACAAGGCCCACCGGGCGACGGCCGTCCGGATGGGCGACCTGCTCCGGCCCGACGTGCTCGAGAAGAAGATCGAGCTCGCGTGCGCGATCAAGAACGCGTTGATTCAGGGCCTGGGCTCCGCCGCGGGCACCGCGTCGGACAAGCAGTACACGGCCCGGCAGATGATGGACTGGGCCACGCCGCTGGCCCAGCGCCTCGCCCCGCGGGTCAAGGACACGACGTACCTCCTCCACGACATGCTCGCCGACCGCAAGCGCCTGCTCTTCGAGGGCGCCAACGCGGCGCTGCTCGACGTCGACCACGGCACCCACCCGTTCGTCACGAGTTCATCGACCACCGTCCTGGGCATCCCCTCGGGCACCGGCGTCCCCGGCTCGCGGATCGGCGAGGTCGTCGGCGTCATGAAGGCCTATTCCACTCGCGTCGGCAACGGCCCGCTGCCCACAGAGCTCATGAACGAGATCGGCTCGCGGATCCGCGAACGCGGCCGCGAGTACGGCACCACCACCGGCCGCCCGCGCCGTGTCGGCTGGCTCGATCTGGTCGCCGTGCGCTACTCGGCCATGCTCAACGGCGCAACCGCCCTTGCCGTCATGCTCTTGGACGTCCTGGCCGGGCTCGATGAACTGAACATCTGCACGGCATACTCGCTCCGCGGCAAGCGCGTCGACCGTTTCCCGGCCGACGCCGACGAGCTCGACCAGGCCGAGCCGGTGTATACGACCGTCCCCGGCTTCGGCGAAGATATCACGGGGGTCCGCCGCCGGTCCGACCTGCCCGAGGGCGCTCGGGCGTATGTGGATCTGATCGAGCAGGCCGTCGGGGTGCCCGTGGGCCTCATCAGCGTGGGCCCGGACCGCGAGCAGACGATCCGGGTCTGACGGAGCCTTCCGCGGAAGCGGGAGCAGGGCTCGCCCCGGCTTGCTTCGGCGACCCTTGCGTCGGTTCGCGTTGCCCGATCGCTCATCTGTGCCTCTCGCTTACGCGAGAGGCTCTGTTGCCCGCTCCGGATCGGGAAAGTCCCGGTAGAGCGCCGAGCAGAAGTCCGTTACTCCCGAGTAGACCGGCATGTGCAGCCGCTCGACCTCGCCCGTGCGCGTCGCAACGGTTCCGAAAGCCGCGTCCAGCTGCGCGAGGTCCCGCGTCCACACCACGCAGTGAAACTCGTGCAAACTCGGCGGCGAGAAGCCAAACTTCCGCCGGCTCAGGTTCCAGCCCTCGATCCGGCCCGCGTCCTTCAGGTAGTCCAGGTACGCCTTCACCGCCCCCGCGAACTGAAGGTCCGCCGGCGGCCGCTGATCCTTCAGGTTGAACCACATGTGGTAATAGTTCATGGTGAGATAGGCACCAGTCACCGGGCGCCAGAAGTCAGGTCCGCGTCGCCTCCGACTGGTGCCCGGTGCCGGGTGCCGGGTGCCTCAGGCGTTCCATCAACTCGTCATCGATCCCCAGATACTCGCGCATGTGCTGGTCGTAGACCTCCTCGTCCTGCTCGCGTGAGAGGTCGAGGCGGAGCTCGTTGATGACCTTCGTCCCCTGGGCGATCCAGGTGTCGAAGGTCTCCTTGGTGATATTCTCGAAGATCCACGTTCCGACCGTTCCCTTGAACGGCGAGCGCGTCATCTTGGTTCCCGGCCGCCCGGTGCGCTGGCACACAAAGGCTCCCTCGGGGATCGGCCCGTCGTACTTCTTGGGCATCGACCCGCCGCCCAGCAGCGAGACATCCCCACCCGCGCTTGCCCCGCCCTTCTTGCCCGCGACCTCCGGCACCGGCCGCCCCAGCGTGGTCAGCAGCTCGCCGAGCGCGTTCTTGGGCATCAGGTCGCCCCGCTCGGCGGCGATCGTGTAGCCCCGCGTCGCCAGTTGGGCCCCGAGATCCACATCGCCCACTTTCACGAGGCACTCGGCCGCGAGTTGGAACGCCTTGCTCATCTGCGGCGCCAGCTCTGTGCAGCGGATAAAGCTCGCCGCGGCGTCTTTCTGGCGGCCGGCGTCCATCAGGGCCTTGCCCAGCGAGAAGTGGGCCATCTCGTTCTCGGGATCGGCCTGGGCCATGTTCTGAAACTGAGCGATGCGGCGGTCGGGGTCTGTCATGGCGGAAGGGTAGGGGAGGAGGCACGAAGGCACGAAGGCACAAAGGTCCGACTCAGACTCGATATGATGCAGACCTTGTGCCTCCGTCCCTCCGTCCCTCCGTCCCTCTCCCAAAGCCATGCCCGCCCCGCTCGCCACCACGCTCGCCGGCATTCCCCTCCGCAACCCCGTACTCCTCGCCGCGGGCGCATCGGGAACGCTGGACGAGTTCGGCGACGTGCTCGACCTGTCCCGGATCGGCGGCGTGGTCGCCAAGTCGATCACCCGCGAGCCGCGCGAGGGCAACCCGACGTGGCGAATCATCGAGCACCGCGCGGGGATGCTCAACGCGATCGGCCTGGCCAACCCGGGCATCGTCAAGTTCGAGGAATCCTACCTCCCGCGTGCCGCGGCCATGCCGTGCGCCGTGCTCGGCTCGGTCGCGGGCTTCGGCGTGGATGACTACGTCGTTGTGTGCGCCGCAATGGACGAGTGGGGCCGGCGTCCCGCCGAGGGCACCGATCAGCCCGCCCCGCACGCCCGCTCTACCCCCGGCTCGGACGTGCCCGCCCGCGCCAACCCCGCAGCGCCCTCGCTCGACGCTATCGAGCTCAACGTCTCGTGCCCGAACGTCAAGACCGGCTGCACCTTTTCGCTGCACGCCCCGGCCCTGCGCGAGCTGGTGGTCGAGGTCCGCAAGGTCATGACTCGGACGCGCCTGATCGTCAAGCTCTCGCCCATGGTGACCGACCTCAACGAGCTGGCCAAGGCCGCCATCGACGCCGGGGCCGACGCGCTGACCATCAGCAACACCCTGCCCGCCATGGCCATCGACGTCCATACCCGCGCACCGCGGCTGGCCAATACGACCGGCGGCCTGTCCGGCCCGGGCCTGCACCCCGTCGCCGTGCGGCTTGTGTACGAGTGCTGGAGCCGCGTATGCAAGGACGGCCTAGGCCGGGGCCGCCCGGTGCCGATCATCGGCGCCGGCGGCGTGCTCACCTGGGAAGACGCCGCCGAGTTCATCCTCGCCGGCGCGAGCGCCGTGCAGATGGGCACGGGCCTGTTCGTCGATCCCCGCTCGCCGCTGAAAGTCGCGCGGGGGCTCGAGAAGTGGGTCAGGAGCCAAGGCTGCTCGAGTATTTCGGAGCTGGTCGGGGCCGTCCGGCCGTAGGCCCGATTACCCGGCTTGGGTCGGGCTTGGCTCGACGCTTTGCGCCGATTCTTCTCGCATCGCCGCGAGTGCCTTCCGCAGTATCCCGCTGGGCTTGGTCGTCCCGATGTCCTCGGGCTTGGACCCCCGGCCCTTCCTGCCCGGCCCAACGGTGACGACCTCCATCGGCCCGCGGGCCGCAGGGTCGTACGCGTGGCCGGTATGCACAACGTGGTCGATCGGGGCCTCGGCCATCCGCTCGTCGAGCTCGCGGGCGTCGGCGGCGGGCACAAACTCGCCCTTCTCGCCAACCTGCTCGACCTTGACGGTCACGCGCTTGGAGACGCCCCGCTCCTGCATCGTCACGCCGTAGAGCCGGTCGGCCGACGCCATCGTCCGCTTGCGGTGCGTGATGACGACAAAGTGCGAGTGGTCCAGGAACTTGTGGATGACATTGCAGAACCGCTCGACGTTCGCCTCATCAAGCGCGGCGTCCACCTCGTCGAGCACGCAGAAGCACGACGGCTTGCTCTTGAAGATCGACAGCAGCAGCGCGATCGCCGTCATCGTCTTCTCGCCGCCCGAGAGCTGGTTGATGCTCCGCGGCTCCTTGCCCGGCGGCTTGGCGATGACCTCGACGCCCGACTCGAGCCACGAGACCTCGTCGGTGACGATCTTCTCGCCGTTGGGACCTTCCTTGACGATCGGCATGAGGCGGACCTCGGCCCGCCCGCCGCCGAAGAGCTGGCGGAACATCCCGCCGTCGGCGGCCGAGTCGCCCTTGCCGCTGAACCGATCCTGGATCGCCTCGAAGGTGTCCTTGAATCGCTTCTCGCTGGCGACGTTGAGCTTCTGGATCAACTCGACAAGCTGCCCGCGGGCCGCGTCGATATCGGCGACCTGCTTCACGAGCTCGTCGTTTCGGGCCGCCAGCAGCGACTCCTCCTCGATCGAATCCAGGTTGACATTCCCCAGCTCCTTGATCTGCTTCTTCAGCTCGTCCACCCGAGGCACGGCGAAGGCGTGGTCGATCCGCACCAGCGTCCCGTGCTCCGTGTCGCTCGCGGCCTCGACATACTCCGCGTGCTCCCTCGGAAGGTCCATCCCCAGCTCCTGCTGGGCCCGGTCTTCCAGGCTCTCGCGTTTCACCTCGACCTCGCGCTTGGCGACCTCGACGCTGTGCCAGTCGCGCTCAACGCCCGAGGCCTGCTCGCGGGCCAGCCGCACCTTGTCGCCTAGGTCCGTCGCCCGCGCCGCGACGGCCGCCAGCTCGAGCCCGATGGCCCGAACGTCCTGCTGCGCACCGCCGGCCTCCGCCTGGGCCCGGGCGATCGCCAGGGCCGCCTCGGCGAGCACCCCCTCGTGGTGCTTCAGCCCGTCGCGACGCTGCTGGGCCTGGCTGACTAGGTGCCGCTTCCGCCGGTCGCCTTCCTCGATCGCCGCGTCCAGTCGGCCCTTCTCGCGCCGCGCCGAGGAGAGCTGCTCGTTGACCCGCCCCGAGAGCACCTTCGCGCTTGTGAGCTTCTCGGTCGCCCCGTCCGCGTCCTTCTGCGCCTGCTCGATCCGCTCGTCGAGCTCGGCGGCCAGCGCCACCTGCTCCTCGTACAGCCGCCGCAGCTTCTCAGCGCGCTCGGCCGTCTGGGCCTGCTCGTCCTCGACCGCGGCGCACCGCCGCGTCAGCCCATCGACCTCTTGCGCCAGGTTCTTCTGCTCGCGCTCCAGCCGCGACAGATCCGCGGCGTGCCGCTCGAGCTGCGACTCCTGACCCACCAGGTCTCGCTGCAGCTGCGCCACGCGTGTCCGCAGCTCACCCTCGCTCCGGCTCAGCTCCGCGGCCTTCGCGTCCGCGCCCGCCAGCCGCTCGCGCTCGGCCTCCAGCACCGCACGCTGCTGATCGACCTGCCCCCGAAGCTGCTCAAGCTCGCTGGCCCGCTGCAGAACGCCGCCGGTCTCGCCGTGCGAAGGCCCCGCGAGCACCCGCCCGTCGGACTCCAGCACGCGCCCGTCGGACGTGACAAACCGCACCCCGGTGTGCATCTCGCCCGCCAGCGGACCCGCCGCCAGCAGCATCGCGGCGTCCAGATCACGCACCATCAGCGTCCGCCCCAGCAGACGATCCAGCAGCGCACACACCGCCTCGGCGTGCTCGTGCCCGGGCTTGGGCTGAACCAGATCGCGAGCCCGCGCGATATATCCCGTCGCCCCGCCGATGACGGCCACGACGTCCTGCGCAGCGGGCTCCGGCGTACCCCGCCGGTCCCCGGCGGGCTCGACGTCGGCCGCGCTCCCCGGCACGCTCTCGCCAGCGACCGGCGAGCTCCGCAAGTGCCGGTCGACCCACTCCGCCGGCAGAAAGATCGCACGTCCAGGCAGGCTTGCCAACTCCTCGCCCACCGGCACATCCGCCAGAGTGTCGACCACCAGCGCCTGCAGCCCGGCCCCGAGCGCCGCCTCGACCACGGCCGCGTGCTCGCGCTTGACCTGGATCAGGTCCGCAAGCACCCCGCGCACGCTCGAATACCCCTTGCCCGCCTTCTTCCTCTCGAGCACAAATCGCACGCTCTCGGCAAGCCCGGCGTGCTTGTCGTGCAGCTCCTGAAGCGTTGCCCGCCGGCTCTCGAGCCGCACCAGCGCCGCTTGGCTCTCGCCCACCTGCCTGGTCAGCCCGCGCCGGTCGTCGCCGACCTTCCCGAGAAGCACCTGTACCTCCGTGAGGCCCGCCTCCGACTCATGCAGCATCGCGCGCGTGCTCTCGCTCCGCCCCTGCACGTCGGCCAGCCGCCCCGCCAGCATCTCCTGCTCGCTCTTGTGCCCCGTGGCCTTGTTGGCGATCACCGACATCTGCTCGCGCATCGATGCCGCCCGGCGACGGTCGCTCTCGACCGCGGCCAAGAGCGCCGTCCGTTCGCGATCAATCTGAGCCGCCTGCGAGCGCTTCTGCCCCTGCTCGCTGCGGGCCTCGTTCAGCCGCGTCTGGGCCGCGCTCCGCTCCTGCGCAAGCATGCCCAGGTCGCGCTCGGCCCCCTGAAGGTCCTCGGCCAGCTTCCCGATCGCCAAGGCCTGCTCCTGGATCGCATCGGACGTCTGCGTGAGCCATTGCTCCACGGCCTCGAGCTGGCGGGAATCCTCGCCCACCTGCCGCACCGCGTCGGCGATTGTCCGCTCGGTCATCGCCCGCCGCTGGGCCCCGCTCTGCTCGGCGTGCCGCGCGTTCTGCAGCGACGACTCGGCCTGCCGCTGCTGCGCGCTCAGCTCGCCCCGACGCTGCTCTGCCTCCTGCCTCGCCCCGTCGAGGGTCGCGAGCGTCTCGGCGGCGTGCCTCCGCTTCTCGTCAAGGTCCGCCAGCTGGTGCGTCAGCCCGCTCAGCCGCCGCTGCAGGTCGTCGTACGTGTCCAGCACCACAAGGGCCCGCAGCGCGCGATACTCCGAGTCGAGCGTCCTGAATGTCCGCGCCTTGGCCGCCTGCCCCTTGACGATCTTCAGCCGCCGCTCGGTGTTGATCAGCTGCTCGCGAGTCAGCGTCAGGTTCGCCTCCGTCCGCTCCAGCTTCCGCTCCGCCTCGACGCGCCGGGCCTTGTACTTGGCGATCCCCGCCGCCTCTTCGAAGATCGTCCTTCGCTCCTGCGGCGAGGCCATCAGCATCGCATCGACCTTCCCCTGCTCGATGATCGAGTAGGCGTCGGCCCCGATGCCCGTGTCCATGAACAGCTCGACGATGTCCTTCAGCCGGCACCGCCGGGCGTTGATGAGGTACTGGCTCGTCCCGTCCCGGAACAGCCGCCGCTCGACCTCGACCATGTCCGCCTCGATCGGCAGCCCGCGGTTGATCAGCTTCCGCTGGATGACAATCTCGGTCTCGGCCTCGGCTTCCGTGGGGCGGGCATCCCGCCCGCCGTCGTCTATCGCGACGCTCGTCACTGCCCCGCTGTCCCCCCTCTCGCCCCCCACGCCCCCCACGCCCGCCTCCACCGCCTCCACCGCCTCGTTGACCGGCACCGCCTCGACCGAAGGCTTGCCCTCGATCTGCCCCGCCGCCTTGGAGGGCTCGCCCAGCACCGGGTTCTCGAAGGTGAGCGTGACGCTCGCCATGCCCAGCGGCTTGCGCCCGCCCGAGCCGGCGAAGATTACGTCTGTCATTTCCTTGCCGCGGAGCGACTTGCTCGACCGCTCGCCCAGGACCCACTTGATGGCGTCAACAACGTTGCTCTTGCCGCAACCGTTGGGCCCGACGATCGCCGTGACGGGATCATCGAACCTGAACTCGGTCTTGTCGGCGAAGGATTTGAAGCCGTTGAGCGTGAGTTTGGCCAGGCGCATGGGTGCAGGCAACCTCCGTGTTGCGGGGCCTGACGGCGATCCTTCCCGAGAGCGCCGGGGGTGGGGTGCGCCGCCAAGCCGATTTCGGCCCCTCCGGGGCCAGAGCGAGGCGATGGGCGACCGCCTCACAACGCAAGGCGTATCGACCAATCACGCCCAGCATACACGACTTTTCACGCCCGCGGAGTTCGAGAGACGACCTGTAGCGGTTTTTGTCTGTCCTTTGCTCGGCCGCCCCCAACCGACAGTGCTCGCCCGAGCCCTTACTCACCGTCTCGCTTCATCTCTCCCTCATCTCCCGCTCCTCACTCCGGCCCGAGCCTCGTCGCAATCCCCGAGCCCGGAGCAATCGCATGCGCGCCCTCGTCCTGTCTGTATTGCTCGCCCAAGCCGCCCTCGCCCAGCCGGGCACCGGCTCGTCCCAGCCGCCCACCGAGTACGGCCCCAAGCCCATCCTTGCTGCCCCCGATGAATCGGCAAGCAAGATCAAGTTCGCCAAAATGCGTCCCTGGCCCAAGGGCCAGACGCCAAAGGCTCCGCCAGGGTTCGCCGTCACGCGGCTCGCCTCCGGCCTGACCTATCCCCGCTGGCTCTACGTGCTGCCCAACGGCGACGTGCTCTGCGCCGAGTCCCGCCCCGGTGCCGAGAAGCCCCGGCCCGGCGAGGAGAACTCCGGCGCAAGCCATGTCGGCGAGCGCGTCAGCCGCGTGCTGCTCTTCAAGTCAAAGGGCGACGACCAGAGTCCCGTCACTCTCCTCACCGACGCCAACGGCGTCGACATGCCCTTCGGCATGGCCTTGGTCGGCGACCACCTCTACGTCGCCAGCACCGCCGATGTCCGCCGCTTCGCGTTCCAGCCCGGCCAGACCAAAATCGAAGGCAAGGGCGAGAAGATCCTCGACCTGCCCGGAAAGGGCTACCACGGCCACTGGACCCGAAACCTCCTGCCCGCCAAGGATGGCCGCACGCTGTTCATCTCCGTCGGCTCGGCCAGCAACGTCGCCGAGGACGGCATTGGGAAGGAGTTCCGCCGGGCCAACATCCTCGCCGTCGATCTCGACGGAAAGAACGAACGAATCTTCGCCAGCGGCCTCCGCAACCCCGTCGGGATGGCCTTCGAGCCCGGCACCGGCCAGCTCTGGACCGCCGTCAATGAACGCGACGAGATCGGCGATCGGATCGTGCCCGACTACCTCGCCGCGGTGACCGAAGGCCAGAACTACGGCTGGCCGTACACCTACTGGGGCACCCACCCCGACCCGCGACACAAGGACCACACTCCCGACGGCCCCATCGCCATCCCCGCCTACGCCCTGGGCTCGCACACCGCCTCGCTGGGCCTCGCCTTCGGCTCCTCCGACGAGTTCCCCGAGAAGTACCGCTCCGGCGCGTTCATCGGTCAGCACGGCTCCTGGAACCGCTCGGAGCTGGTGGGCTACAAGATCGTCTTCGTCCCGTTCGCCGACGGCCGCCCGTCCGGCCCGCCCGAAGACTTTCTGACCGGCTTTGTCGCCGACGATGCCTCGGGGGCAACCTTCGGCCGCCCCTGCGGCGTCACGTTCACGCCCGACGGTTCGCTGCTGGTCGCCGACGACGCGGGCGGAGTCATCTGGCGTGTCCGTCCGGCTTCTTCGCCGAGCCAAAGTTCCGAGTGAGCTTGGGGTCCGAGGATGGCGATCTACCTCGCGGACCCACACTCCCCCGAGCGCGAGACAACCGCTTGAGTTGTAGCCTGAAGCCGGTGAAGACACGTGCTGGCAACCCCGACGCGGGAACCACCATCGCCTCGCCGCCGTTTCACGCCCTGCGCCTGCCAGATCTCGCGAACGCTCGACCGGCTCCCTCCCGGTCGCGGGCGCGGAGGGTTATTGGTCACTTCGACGCGCCTTGACCAACATCCGCGAACGTGCGGGCAAATCGCCACATCTGGGCATTGACTCGCCGTGACAATTCTGTCATAGTGCGTGAGTTGATACCGAGCGCCGTCCACGTTCGGAATGCGTTTGGAAAGCATTGATGTGGCGTGCGTGCTCAAATGGGCCCGCCCCGTGCATTGATGGCCTGTCGCAAAGGAGCATTGTCATGCGTAGTCGTACTCTGGTTCTTGTTTCTGGTCTGGCCGTTTCGCTCGCCGCCGCCTCGGGCTTGGCTGCCCCCACCGTCGTCGACACTGGCCGTATGCAGGCCCGCAACGGCATCATGGTTGGCTTCATCGCCTCCGTCGACGGTGAGCGGGAGCTGATGCACTACACCCTCCCCGACGGCCGCACGCTCGACGCGGGCGAGTTCCGCGCATGGGAAGAGGCCAATCCGCGCCCCATCATCGATCAGGACCTGCTGGACCGCTCGCTGAGCGCCGCCAAGGTCGGTGACACGCAGACGCGGATCTCCGTGACCGTCGCGCTCAAGAGCAACCCTTTCCCCCGCCTGATGCGCATGGCCCGCGAGGCCCTCGCCGACGAGTTCGCCGATCTCAAGGCGAAGGCCGATCAGATCGCCCGCGAGCAGTTCCCCGACGGCGTGCTCAGCCCCGAAGCCCACGAAGGCTTGAACAACCACGTCGCCCGCGGCCTCTTCGCCCTCACCCCCGATCAGCGGCGCCGCCTGACGTCCATCTCCGAGCGCCACGAAGCCCTCGAGAAGGCCCTCCGCGAGCAGGTGTTCAAGGCCACGCTCCCGCTGGTCCAGGACGACCAAGACGCCTTGGTCGCCGCGGCGACCGCCCTTGGCGCAAGCATCGAGAGCCGGCTGATGCTCCTCAACGGTGCCAGCCTCAGCATCCCCCTGGCCCGCCTGAGCGACTTGGCCGCCCTGCCCATCGTCGCCCGCGTGTTCGAGAATCCTGTGGGCAAGAAGGAACTCTCCATCACCGTCCCCTCCCTGGGCGTGCCCGCCGGGTTCTGGGCCAACAGTTTCGACGGCGGGATCTGGGACGCGGGCACCTTCGACTCGGGCGCCCAGCAGGATCACCCGGACATCGACCACCTCACCTTCCTTCGAGCCCCGACCGTCGGCCTCACCGACACCGACGGCCACGGCACCTCCGTCTGCAGCATCATCGCTTCCAACGACCCGACCAACCGCGGCCTTGCGTTCGGCATCTCCACCTTCCTCCTGGGCTTCCCCAGCAGCTTCACAAGCCACGCCAACTGGATGTACGTCACCGCTAGCGACGACGCCGACGTCATGAACATGTCCTGGAGTCTGGGCGGTCCGCCCTTTGAATACGGTGACTTCGAGCAGTTTGTCGACGGCATGGTCGACGACACCAACAATAGTTTCGTCAAGTCCTGCGGCAACGAGGGCTCGGGCGACAACACGCTCACACGCCCGGGCAACGCCTACAACGGGATCTCGACCGCCAACATGAGCTTCTTCGGCACACAAAGCCGCGCCGACGACAACATCACCGGCGGCTCCTCCCGCGGGCCTACTACCTCCGGCCGCCGCAAGCCCGATCTGGCGGCCCCGGGCCAGGGCGTTCAGGCCGCCAACAACCTCTGGGCCACCCAGGCCGATTTCGTCGGCTTCGGCGGCACCTCCGCGGCGGCTCCCCACGTCACCGGCGGCCTGCTCCTGCTCGCCGATGCGGGATACTCCAGCCCGCTCTCCGCCCGCGCCATTCTGGTCAACACCGCCGACGCCTTCACCGACGCCGGCACGGTGACCGGAACCGACGACAACCTCATCACCGGTTCGGAGTGGAACAAGGTCTACGGCTGGGGCTACATCAACCTCGGGCGGGCATACACGGCCCGTGCCGCCGTCTTCACGGGCACGGTCGACGATGGCATTACGCCCGTCGGCCCCGACTACAAACTCTTCCGCGGGACCATGGCCGCGGGCGGCAAGGCCACGCTCACGTGGAACCGCCACGTCGGCTGGAACGGCGCCAGCTTCCCGACCGCGATCCAGACCCTCTCGAACCTCAACCTGTTCGCCTACCGCGCGACCGACGGCACGACTGTCGATAGCAGCACCACGTCGATCAACAACATCGAGCAGGTCGGGACCGTCGCCGCCGCGGGCGATGTGATCCTCAAGATCGATGTCTTCGGGGCCCTGGACCCGGACGTCGCCACTGAGAACTACGCCTTGGCAACCCCGCCGGGCTTCGTCGCGGTGGGCGCCCCGGCGCTCGCCATCTCGGCCCCGACCCCGGCGGTCTTCCCCGGCCAGGAGTTCAGCTTCCGCGTCACCGTCAACAACACCGGCGGCTCGCCGGCGCAGAATGTGAACCTTTCGCTCAGCCTCCCGGCCGGTTGGTCCCTTACCAGCGGCGCAAGCTTCGTCGACCTCGGGACCATCGCCGGTGGCGGACTCGATGGGAACACCTTCTCCGTCCGAGCCCCCTGCACCGCAGTGGGCAGCGCCACCCTCAACTACTCCGTCTCCTCCTCCAGCTACGGCGAGTCCTTCTCCGACGCTGGCTCGTCGCTGCTGACCGTCAACGCACTCGCGCCCGCGCTGGTTCAGGACGTGGTGGTCGACTCGACGGTCCTCGCCCGGGCCTACCCCTTCACCGTCAATAACGCCGATTTCAACGTGGTCGCCACGTCCATCGGTTCGGGCACGGCCGACATCGATGTCCAGCTCGACACCAACCTGTGCACCAACGGTGTCGAGGCCAGCAGCCTCTCCGGAGGCACCGCCCGCGACTTCGTCGTCGCCAACGGAAACAACGCCGCCGTCGCAACCGGCGTTTCCAACTGGGCCCAAGTCACGCGATTCTCCGGCGTAGTCACCGACTACAGCGTCGAGCTCGACCGCGGCTTCGACGTCAGCTACGGCTCGGCACGCGTCGAGCCCTTCGTTGCCGACGAGATCATCGAGGTCATGGAGGTCAACGTGCCGGCGTCCGCCGTCGGCAAGACCCAGCGCCTGACGGCGAACGTCACCGCGGGGCTCATCGATCCGCACATCTTCCTGTTCCAGCCGAACACGGCCTACGCGGGCCGCTCTGGAGCATCCCTCAACCGCAACACCGGCGGCCCCGGCGTTTCCGAGCGTGCCAACTTCATCCCCGGCGTCGCGGGCGTCTGGGGCGTGGTGATCCTCAACACCAACGCCGTCGCCGGAACGGTGCAGTTCCGCCTCGGCTGCATCGCCGACTTCGACGGCAGCGGCACCCGCGATGTGGCCGACATCTTCGCCTTCCTCTCCGCCTGGTTCGCCGGCACGCCCGAGGCCGACATCGACCTCAGCGGCGTCCGCGACGTGGCCGACATCTTCTCGTTCCTGAGCTTCTGGTTCGCCGGCTGCTGAGCCAAACAGCCCGAGCCTTCACGACCTGAAAACACAGACGCCCGGCCCAGCGGCCGGGCGTCTGTTTCATTGCCAGACCCAACTTCCCCCGCGAGCCGATGGGCACCGCTTGAGGCGCAGCCTCAAGCAGGCGAGGGCACGCGCTGCCAAAGCTTGCCTAGTTCTTCTTGGCCGAAGTCTTCGGCTTGCTCAGCGGCACGACCCGCGGCCGCTCGCCCGTCGACGGCTCTGCGCTGGGCAACGCCGCCGGCGCCTGCGGCTCGAACACCGTGGCGTCCGGCCCAAGGTCGCCCTCGCCCTCGGGCCGATCCCGCAGCTTGGTGGTCCGCGAGGCCTCGAAGATCTCCGCCCGCAGCCGGTCCTCCTCGGTCGCGAACGTCGCCGCGATCGCACCCTGCCGCGTCATCTCGTAGAGCGTGCCCACGACTTCCGAGTAGGTCATCCCCAGCCCCGGCCGCGGCTCTTCGGGCGAGGTCGTCCGGGCCAGGAACTCGATGAGCTCGCCCACGTCCTCGGGCGTGCGCGTCATCACGATCGGCTTGAGATCCCTCGACGAGGTGTACCGCAGCCGCACCTCCGCGCCCGGGGAATCCGCCGCCATCATCAGTCGGTCGTTGAACGCGCTGAGCAGCATCGGCTTGCTGACGTACAGGCCGCCGTACTTGCCCCGCTTCGCCGCGTTGCCGCTCGCCGCCGCACTCCTGCGGGCGGCCGGATCAATCCCGCCGAACACCACGACCCGCGCCTCGCCCTGCTGCGTCACATAGATCATCGGCTCAGCGGATGGCACCAGCTCCAAGGTGAACTTCGCGCCCGTCTGCTCGGACCCGATGGGCACCCGGACGATGAGCGGGTCCCGCTGCTTCCGCAGCGCCTCGTACGCCGACACCTTTGCGTCGAGCGTGGGTGCGTCCAGCAGTTCTCGCATCGCCATCCCGATGTTCGGGTTCTTGGGCATCTCGCCCAGGAGCCGGATCGCGTCGTTCCGCAGGTTCGCCGGTCCGGTCTTCGCCAGCTCCACCAGCGGCCCCACGGCCCGGGCGTCGCCCAGCCGCGCGCCCGCCGCCAGGGCCGACATCCGCGGCCCGAACTCCGGATAGTCGTACATCGACGCGACGAACGGCAGCGCCGGCTTGCCGAGAGCCTCCATGAGCCAGCGGATATCGCCCGCCAGCGATGGGTTGGCCTTCAGCTCCTCGACATACTGCCGCGCAAACTCCTGCGAGAAGCTCGTGTCCACCCGCATGTACCGCACGAGCTGCAGGAACTCCGCCGGCTCGTCGCGATATCGGGTCGGCACGCGCAGCGCGACGCTCTGAAAGCCCTCCGACGCACCCCCGCTCGAGCCGCGGCCGCGGGCCGTCTGCCCGTCGTCGCCAGCCTCGCGCGGAAACTTCGAGTTGATCGCCGAGACGATCGATCTGGCCCGCGTGTGGCTGTCGTTGTCGAGCACCATCTCGATCAGCAGCGGCTCGGTCACCCGCCCGCCGTTGAGCACCCGGCCGCTGGTCCGCGTCACCGTCAGCTCGCCCCCCGGCCCCGTCGTCGGTGCGCTGAACGGATTGATATAGATCGGACCGCTCGCCTCGGCCAGCTTCCGAGTCTTGACGGCCCCGAACACCGCCGCCGGACCGATCCGGAGGTCCGTCGTCCACAGCCGCCCGCCCTCCAGGCTACTGACCCCGGAGCCCGGCAGCGTCCGCACATACACGTCAAACTTCGTCCCGTCGGGCGTCCCGGGCGGGATCCTCGCCTCGACGATCACCACCGCCACGTTCGGGCTCCGCAGAAACTCCTGCGGCGAGACGGGCCCCAGTTCGCCCTCCGCCCCGATCGCCCCCTTGCCGATCCCGTTCCGCGCCGCCTCTCGCTCCATCGTGCTCGAGACCGACACCGGCAGCTCCCCGCCCCCGGTGCCGTTGAGCCCCACGACAATCCCCAGCCCGCTGACGAGAGTGGGCTCGATCCCGCGGAAGCTCGCCTCGGCCCCGATTGTCCCGCGCAGCACATTGGGAACGTCGCGAGCGACCGGCTCGACCTTCTTGACATCCCTGGTTTTGGTCTCGCCGCAGCCCGACAAGCCCGCGCCCATCCCGGCGATGGCCAGAATGGACACAACGCCGCCCAAGGCGACCAGCGACCGGCCACAGCTCCGCCCGGCACGGTTCGTCCGACTCATCAGCGCATCTCCAAGCCCCCGCCCATCCCGTTCGCCGCCCGGCGGCGTGGTGGTGCCGCGCACCACCCAAGCCCACCCGATCCGCCCAGGCCACCAGCCCGGTTCGGACTACAGGCTAACGGACCAACCACTCAGCAGCAACCGCCGACAGCGACCGACATCCGATCGCCGGGTAAAGACGTCCGGTACAACCCTGGCGCGCAAGCCTATTCCCGACAGGAAGTTTGCCGATGGCCGCGGGCCGAGATTGGTGTATGTTTGGATATTCCGTGGCGGATGTTCACCCAGTTTCCGGCTGTCGCTTGGCGACAACTGCCACTTTCACACCACAAGGGGTAGTGGGGGACTCCCGGCGCAAACGTTCATTTCCGACACCCCTGATCTGCGCTGGGGATAAGTTTTTGGACTGGTGTAACCGGCTGCAAAAAAGACACTTGCGCACACATGACAGGTTCTCCACGCCCGCTCCCCATCCCTTTGCGGATCCCCCGGTTTGAACCCACGACAGGTGGTGGTATGCTCCCTCGTCGCGAATCTCTCCACGGATCCAGCTCGAACCCCGGTCGTCCGTCTTCACGTCCTTCATACCCGGCGTTCGGACCCATCCCCGGCCTACAGCGTCTCGCCCGTCTGTTCCCTGCCCCAACTCTTGTCGCCAAAGGGGTTTTCCCCTCCCGGTGCCAAGAGCCACGCGGAGTCGTGCCATGTCTGTTCTCTGCGATACCCAGATCCGCGAACTCGTCTCCATCGAGCCCTTCGCCGACGCCGTCAAGCGTCCCGGCCGCATCTCCTACGGCGTGTCGTCCTACGGCTACGACATCCGCGTCGGCACCAAGTTCAAGATCTTCACCCCCACGCCCCGCTCCGGCGGCGTCAGCATCGTCGACCCGAAGAACTTCTCCGACGAGCTCTTCGTCGAGATCGACTGCGCTAACCATGGCCTCGACCACGTCATCATCCCTCCCAACTCCTTCGCCCTCTGCGAAACCGTCGAGACGCTGACCATCCCGCGCAACGTCCTGGTCATCTGCGTCGGCAAGTCCACCTACGCCCGCTGCGGCCTGATCGTCAACGTCACGCCGCTCGAGCCCGAATGGCGCGGCAAGATCACGCTGGAAATCTCCAACACCACGCCGCTGCCGGCGAAGGTGTATGCGAACGAGGGGATTGCGCAGTTGGTGTTCCTGAAGGCCGACCGTGTGTGCGCGGTGAGCTACGCGGACAAGAACGGGAAGTATCAGGATCAGGGTGGGTTGACGCTGCCGAAGGTGGATTGAGGGGAGCAGGCACCGGGCACTCGGCACCGGGCACCAGGGGAGGATTGATGGGCGAGTTTCGCGACTATCGAGATCTGGTGGCTTGGCAGAAGGCCTTTGCCGTTGGGCTCCGAGTGTCCGAAGTGACCAAGGCGTTTCCGGATCACGAGTGCTTCGGGCTCACCAGTCAGCTTCGGCCCGGGGCTGTGTCGGTAGCGAGCGACATCGCCGAGGGGCATGGAAGACCGAGCACGGCAGACTATTTCCGGTTTCTTCGGATCGCGCGGCTGTTCGTCTGAGTTGGAGACGTAGTTGCTCTTTGCCGCGGAGTTCAGGTATGTGCCCGTTGAGTTGGTGCAGGACACACAGAGCATGTTGGCCGAGTGCGGGCGAGTGCTCGCGGGCCTGATTCGCAGCATCGAAGGACATTGACTGTTGCCTTTTACTGGTGCCCGGTGCCTGGTGCCCGGTGCCTCTGGATCACTCATGAAGATCACCCGCAAGTTCACGACCATCGGCCAGGACCCCTTCGCCACCGTCAAGTGGTCGAAGCGCACCAGCCGCATCACCAACCCCGACGGCTCGATCGTCTTCCAGATGGACGACGCCGAGATCCCGGAAACCTGGAGCCAGCTCGCCACCGACATCATGGTGAGCAAATACTTCCGCAAGGCGGGCGTGCCGCTGGTCGATGGCGCGGGCAAGCCCGTGCTCGATGAGCACGGCAAGCCCCGGACCGGCCCCGAGAAATCGGCGCGGCAGGTCATCCATCGCCTCGCCGGCTGCTGGCGGCACTGGGGCGAGAAGCACCACTACTTCGACACCCCCGGCGACGCAAAGGCGTTTTATGACGAGCTGGTCTACATGCTTGTCCACCAGATGGCCGCCCCGAACTCGCCGCAGTGGTTCAACACGGGCCTGAACTTCGCCTACGGCATCACCGGCCCGGCCCAGGGCCACTTCGTTCCCGATCCGCACACCGGCAAGGTCGACTTGGCCAAGGACGCCTACACGCACCCCCAGCCGCACGCGTGCTTCATTCAGAGCGTGTCGGACGATCTGGTCAACGAGGGCGGCATCATGGACCTTTGGGTCCGCGAGGCCCGGCTCTTCAAGTATGGATCGGGCACGGGCACCAACTTCTCGCACCTTCGCGCCGACGGCGAGAAGCTCTCCGGCGGCGGGCGCTCCAGCGGGCTGATGAGCTGGCTGAAGATCGGCGACCGGGCCGCCGCCGCCATCAAGTCCGGCGGCACCACGCGCCGGGCCGCCAAGATGGTCTGCCTCGACATGGACCACCCCGACATCGGCGACTTTGTCAACTGGAAGGTCCGCGAGGAGATCAAGGTCCAAGCGATGGTCGAGGGCTTCAAGACGATCGCCGGCAAGAAGTCCGGCCCCGCCGACGAGTTCACCATCGGCGAGACGGCCGCCAAGCTGGGCCTGAAGCTCGACTATGACTTCAACGGCGAGGCCTACCTGACCGTCAGCGGCCAGAACTCCAACAACTCCGTCCGCATCCCCGACGCGTTCTTCGACGCGCTCGACTCGAGCGCCGAGTGGAAGACCTTCAACCGCACCAACCAGAAGCTCGCCCGCACCTACAAGTCCGCCGACCTCTGGGACCAGATCGCCTACGCCGCCTGGCGCTGCGCTGATCCGGGCGTGCAGTTCGACACCACCATCAACGCCTGGCACACGTGCCCGGCAGGCGGGCGGATCAACGCGTCCAACCCATGCGTGACCGCCGATGCGCTTGTGTCCACCACGACCGGCTACCGGCGGATCGGCGACCTGGTGGGCCAGGTCGTCGAGGTCATCAACGGCAAGGGCGAGGCGGCGCTGGTGGAGAAGGTGTTCAAGACCGGCACCAAGCACGTCTACCGCCTGACGACCCGCTCGGGCTACTCCCTCAAGCTCACGGGCGATCACAAGGTGCTCACTGCCAACCGCGGCGACGTGCCCGCCTGCGAGCTGACCCGCGACGATGTGGTGATCCTCAAGGGTGCAGGATTCGGCGACGCCTTCCTGCCCGAGCAGTTCGGCGAGATCGTCGGGGCGGCCCTGGGCGACGGCTGCGTCACCCGCCAGCCCGGCCAGTCGCACCTGTTCATCTCCGTCGGCTCCGGCGACGGCGACCTGGCCCGCCAGCTTCAGGCCAATATGGACCACTGCAAGCAGTGGCTCTCCACCGGCGACGCCCGCTCGACCCGCCCCACGGGCGTGGTGCAGACGCAGACCGGCCTGCGCGTCGGCACGAGCGTCGAGGCGCTGCTCGAACGCGTGGCCCAGTACGCCCTGCTCGACGCCGGCACCCAGGCCAAGCGCCTGACCGACGCGGTGTTCGCGCTGGATCGGCGGAGTCAGGCCGCGATCCTCCGCGGGCTGTTCACCGCCGACGGTACTGTCGCGGACTACTCCGACAAGTCGCAGTATGTCGCGCTCGACTCGGTCAGCGCCGAGCTGCTCCGCCAGGCCCAGCTCCTGCTGCTGAGCTTCGGGATCAAGAGCAAGCTCTATACCGACCGCCGCGCTTTGGGCCAGGAGACGGCCATGCTCCCCGACGGCAAGGGCGGGATGCGCGAGTACCCGGTGCAGCAGATCAACTCGCTGCGGATCTCCCGCTCCTCACGGGTCGCCTTCGAGCGAGAGGTGGGTTTCATGGCCGGCTCGGCCAAGTCAGCCCGCTTGTCGGCCCTCGACCGACGCGTGGATGCCTACGAAGACCGGATGCTCGATCGCGTCGACCGCCTTGAGCCCTTGGGCGTGGAGGACGTCTTCGACCTCACCGAGCCGACTACCCACCACTTCGTCGCCAACGGCATGGTGGTCCACAACTGCTCGGAGTACATGTTCCTCGACAACACGGCGTGCAACCTCGCGTCCCTGAACGTGATGAAGTTCTACGACTCGCAGTCCCGCGCCTTCGACGTCGACCGCTACGAGCACGCGATCGACCTGTGGACGATCGTGCTGGAGATCAGCGTGCTGATGGCCAGCTTCCCCAGCCGCGAGGTCGCGGAGCTGAGCTACAAGTACCGCACTCTTGGCTTGGGCTACGCCAACCTGGGCGCCATGCTCATGCAGGCCGGCATCGCGTACGACTCCGAGGAGGCCCGCGCCGTCTGCTCGACCCTGACGGCCATCCTCACCGGGCGTTCCTACCGCCAGTCGGCCATCATGGCCGCCCAGCTCGGAGCCTTCGAGGGCTACGCCGCCAACAAGGACGCGATGCTCAAGGTCGTCCGCAATCACCGCCGCGCGGCCCACGGCGTGGCCCGAGACGTTCCCGTCGGCTCCGGCGGCTACGAGGACCTCCGCATCGCGCCCGTCCCGATCAATCACGAGATCATCAACACCGGCCGCATCCACATCGCCAACGCCGACGATCTTCTGGACCACGCCGTTCGCGCGTGGGACGAGGCAGTCACCGCCGGCGACAAGTATGGCTACCGCAACGCCCAGGTCACCGTCATCGCCCCTACGGGCACCATCGGCCTCTTGATGGACTGCGACACCACCGGCATCGAGCCCGACTTCGCGCTCGTCAAGTTCAAGAAGCTCGCCGGCGGCGGGTACTTCAAGATCGCCAACGCGTCCGTCAAGCCCGCCCTTCAGGCCATGGGCTATGACGCGAACCAGTGCGACGCCATCCTGACCTACTTGCTCGGGACGCTGCACGTCGATGTCCCGCTCCCGGGCACCGACGGTTCCACCGCGACGGGCACCACGTTCAAGCGCTGGCTCATGTCCAAGGGCCTGCTCGCCGCCGATATCGAGAAGATCGACGCGGCACTCCCGGGGGTCTTCGAGCTGGGCTTCGCGTTCAACGCCTGGACCTTGGGCGACGATGCGGTGCAGCGGCTCGGGATCGACGCCGCCAGGAGCAAGGCCGACCATTCGTTCAATCTGCTGCGAGAGCTCGGCCTGACGCGCAAGCAGATCGACGCGCTCAACGAGGTCATCTGCGGCCAGCAGACCGTCGAGGGCGCTCCGCACCTCAAGGACACGGACCTGAGCGTCTTCGACTGCGCCAACACCTGCGGCAAGCGCGGCAAGCGCTTCATCGCCCCCCACGGCCACATCCGCATGATGGCCGCCGCCCAGCCCTTCATCTCGGGCGCGATCTCCAAGACCATCAACCTCCCGAACGATGCGAGCATCCAGGACATCAAGGACTGCTACCGCCTGTCCTGGGAGCTGGGCCTCAAGGCCAACGCCCTCTACCGCGACGGCTGCAAGCTCAGCCAGCCACTGAACTCCTCCAGCGATACCAAGGAGGAAGAGGCACCCGCCGTCGAGAAGGCGGCACAGAGAACCGCCGAGGCCGCTTCCACGGTCTTCAGCGATGTACCGGTAGAGGTCGAGCCGCTGGTGCGGATCGTCGAACGCCCGATGCGGCGCCGCCTGCCCGACACCCGCGCCAGCATCACCCATAAGTTCAATATCGCTGGCCACGAGGGGTACATCACCGTCGGGCTTTACGAGGACGGCACCCCCGGCGAGCTGTTCATCACCATGGCCAAGGAAGGGTCAACCATCGGTGGCATGATGGATTCCCTGGGTACCGCCATCAGCGTCGCCCTTCAGTACGGCGTCCCTGTCGAAGGCTTGGTCAACAAGTTCACGCACCAGCGCTTCGAGCCTGCGGGCATGACCGCCAACCGCGACATCCCGTTCGCCAAGAGCTTCGTCGACTACATCTTCCGCTGGATGGGGATGGAGTTCATCCCCGGTTATAGGGAGGCAAATGCGCCCCGGCGTGAAGCAATCATCCGCGAGGACTCTTTCTTGGACCCGAGAAAGGGTGGGGGCCGAATGAATATGGGCTCAGACCCGGTTCATGCGATGACCGACGAAGAAGAGTCGCCCGAGAGCGACGCGATCGGGGTGGAGGGGTCGAGCCAGGAGGTCCGCACACCGTGGAACGAAACTCCCGCACTCGCGTCGGTGACTTCTCCCGCCGTCCCGGCGAAGACCGGGCCGAACGCACCGACCTCCCCGAGCGTCGCCCCGGCGATCAAGCCGGGTGCCGGCGACAGCCTGCTGCTCGGCGGCGGGCCCCGCGCCGCCCAGGCGACGACGCGTCCGTCGGCCTCGCCCAGCGCCCGGAACACCGCCTCGGCCGGGTCCTCGGCCGTCTCGGCGCTTTCGATGGCGATGCGCGATAATCAGCAGGACGCCCCCGCCTGCGACAGCTGCGGCGCGATAACCGTCCGCTCGGGCACGTGCTACAAGTGCCTCAACTGCGGCGCCTCGATGGGCTGCTCGTGACGATTGATTGACCAGGCCCGACCCGGATCGCCGGGCTCGGGCCTGCATGGTTTCCAGGCGTTTCGTGGGGCCGGCACAGCGGCCGGAGCGGCAGATGGAAACTGCCGCCCCGACCCCGACCGAAGGATCGGTCAGGGTCGGCGGCTGGACGAGAATACACAGTCGGCTAAGCAAGCCACGGAGGCGAATCTCGACAGCCCCGCTGGCCGGCCCCCGAAACACCCTGGTCTCGTAACTCGGATTCTCCTCAACGCATACTCGAATCCCAAGCTCCCTCCCTTCGCCCCCGACCGGGCTCGTCCGGTCGGGGGTTTTTCGTTGATCGCTGGCACCCATGGTCCTCGCGTCGACAGCTTCTGGACCCGCGCTCCGCGGCCGATCCCAGCCCGCTTGTCACCGCTGCGTCGCCGACCCTGGGGGTCGAGGACAGCTTTCTGGTTATGCGGCGGTGGTGCACGGGGTGCCGAGCCGGCCGCTCAGGCGGTCCGTCCAGCGAGGTAAATGTTGAACGCCTCGGGCAGCTCGTCGGCGTCCTCGATGGGCGCTACGTGCGGGTGGCCGTCCTGGTCAATCGCGTCGGGCGTGCGGTGGTAGGCATCGACGCGCGCGAAGCCGGCCTCGAGCATCGCCTCGGTGAGCTCGGCGGGCGACCAGAGCCGCCAGTCGTAGACGAACGCGTCGGTGAGCACGGTGCGGCGGCGGCCCGTCGCGTCGGCCTTTGCCAGTTCGATCTGGAAGTGCATGGCGTTGACGACGCGCCCGCTGAGCGGGTCGGCGGTGCGCTGCTCCCAGACGTAGGTGAGCTTGGCGCCCTCGGGCAGGACGCCGGGCCCGGTCGCGACGCGCTGGCGGATGCGGCCGGTGGAATAGGCATCCGACCCGCCGTAGATGTCGCAGATGAACGAGCCAGCGCGGCCGAGGCGAGAGCGTGCGTGGGCGAGATACGCGACCAGCGCGGCGCGACGGTGCAGCTCGCAGATCGAGAAGTTCTGCACCGCGATCAGGTCGACGCGGGCCTTGGCCTTCAATATGTCGGCGCACAGGAGCCGGACGCGCGGGTGGGGGCGCGCCAGCGCGAGCACGTCCGGGTCGTGGTCGACGGCGACGGCGCGATACGTCCTGCCGAGCCCGCACCAGGCGCGGGAAAGGGCGGCCGTTGCGCAGAAGTCCTCGCCGAGCGTGGGGCCGGCCCGCCGCGGCCCACCGGCATCATCAGCCATCGCCCGCAGCAGGGCGGCATCGCGCGCAGGGTTCTGGGCGCAGAGTTCGTAGAGCGTGTGCTTGTCTGGGAGCTTCATGGGGTGGCCCACGGTACGCCGGTGCCGGCGCGGGTTGCCGGGGGGGTGGGGTGGGGTGGGGTGGGTCATGCGGGCCGATTGTCGCCGAGCGTGGCCTTCTCCCACTGCTGCGCGAGCCGCTTGGGCGAGACGGAGACGAGCGT
The DNA here is from genome assembly GCA_038214505.1 of Phycisphaerales bacterium. GTDB lineage: Bacteria > Planctomycetota > Phycisphaerae > Phycisphaerales > UBA1924 > UBA4658. Next base: position 51,095 of record JBBQRT010000010.1, read on the forward strand.
GCGCTGGTCGGCCCCGAACACGGCCACGCGGTACTCCTCGACCATCCAGCGGAAGGCCATGAGCTCCGGGTCGGCCCGCATCTCGGGCGTGCCCTGCTCGACGCGGATGCGGAGCTGGCGCCAATAGGGCTCGATCTCGCGGAGCAGGCGGGTGTCGCGGGCCACGCCGCCGTGGGGCTCCTGGAGCGAGAGCTTCTCGAGCCGCCGCGAGATGCCGGCCAGATATCTTGGAAACTGCTTGAGCCATTCGAAGGGCGTGGACACCAGAAAGCGAGGAACGAGCAGGTAGATCAGCTGTGTTTTGATATCAGCCGTCGCCGCGCCCCAGTCGGGGGGCACGCGGTCGAGCTTCGCGACCAGCGCGCGATACTCGGCGAGGATCGCCTCCGCGAGCGAGAACACCTCGCGCCCAGACTTCCCGATCAGCGGCCAGGCGGCGCTAAGAATGGGCTCGAAGGCCTCCTGCGTTCGGACGCTCCAGAGGTCGAGCCCGGGCGTGGCCCGCTCGAAGGCGACAAACGCCGTCAGATCGGCCAGCTCGCGCACGAAGCGATCCGAGTCGGCCGTCTCGGGCATCGCCTTGGAGAACAGCAGCAGCTTCTCGATGCCCGGCATGGTCTTGATGAGCGAGCGGCACTCGCGCCGCGTCTGGATCGCGAAGAGCTTCCGCAGCCCCGCGGCGTGGGCCCGCTTCGCCCGTGGCAGCTCCGTGAACGGGCGGATGCTCACGGCCTCGGCTTCGCCCTCGTCGTGCAGCGCCGGGTGCAGCGTGAGCGTGCGGCCGTCGAGCCGCTCGTCGAAGCTCGTGGGCAGCGGGCCGAAGTCCCAGATGAGCACGCCGGCGCGGTTGAACGGCCCCTCGCTCAGGCGGACCATCGTGACCTCGGCCTGCCCGGCCAGCTCGCGCCGCAGGGCCCCGAGGTCGCGCCCCTTTGCCAGCAGCTTGCCCTTGGCGTCCAGCACGCGGACGTTCATCCTCAGGTGGGGTGGCAGCGCGTCGGCACGCCATGCTGCGCGCTCGACGACCACCCGGGCCACGCTCGCCACGGCGCTCCCGAGGGCATCGAGCAAGTCGCCCTGGGCGAACTTGAGCTTCGAGAACGCCTGGGCCGCCGTCTGGGGAACGGGCACGAGGGCCGCGCGAAGATGCTTGGGAAGCTCGCGGATGAGCGTCTCGATCTTTTCGGGCAAAAGCCCCGGCACGAGCCAGTCCAGACGCGCCGAGGGAACGCGTGCGAGGTCGTCGACGTTGACGGTGATCGTTACGCCGTCGTCGGGATCGCCCGGGTCGTGCTTGTACTCGAGCAGGTAGCTCCGGCCCCCGAGCGTGACCGACTCGGGAAACTGCTCGAGCGCCGGCTCGACCACGCCCGGGGCCAGCACGTCCTCTTTCTTCATCTCCAGAAGGCCCGGCTCGCGCTGCTCGGCCCGGCGGCGCCAGTCCTCAAACTGCTCCGGGCTGGCGACCTCCGCCGGCAGGCGCTTGTCGTAGAACGAGTACCGCGTCGTTGTATCGCTGAGCAGGTCGGCTTTGCGGCTGCGTTCCTGGAGCTGCTTGACCCTCGTCGTCAGCGCGTGGTTGTGCTCGAAGAAGGGCGCCTCGGTGAGGTATTCGCCGCCGACTAGCCCGTGCTGGATGAACAGGGCCCGGCTGGTGACGGGGTCGATGGCCGAGTAGTCGACCGTGCGCCGCTTGACGATCTCCAGGCCGTAGAGCGTGACGGTCTCGAAGGCCGACGCCCGTGCGAGGTCGGCGTCCCAGTGCGGATCCTGATACGTGCGTTTGACGAGGTGGGCGGCGACGGGCTCGATCCACTTGGGATCGATCTGAGCCGCGTGGCGGGCGTAGGTACGGGTGGTCTTGACGATCTCCGCCGCCATGACCCACTTGGGGCTCTTCTTGAACAGCACCGAGCCCGGGAAGACGCCGAACCTGAGCCCCCGGGCCCCGTCGTACTCCCCCTCGGTCATCTGCTGCTCGCGGCTGGCCGACTCGTTCTTGCGCCCAAGCGACGAGAGCAGCCCGCTCATCAGCGCGCGGTGGACCTGGTCGGGCCGCGCGGGCTTGTCAACGGGCTTGCCGCCCATGTCGATCATGAGCTCGCGGAGCTGGGCGTGGGTGTCGTGCCACTCGCGGAAGCGGATGTAGGAGAGGAAGTGGGCGTGGCACCACTTGCGGAACTGCCCGCCGCTGAGCCGCTTCTGCTCCGCGTGCAGGGCCTTCCAGAGCTTGACGAAGCCCAGAAAGTCCGAGCCCTCCTCGCGGAAGAACCCGTGGGCCGTGTCGGCGGCGTCGGCCTTGTCGATCGGGCGGTCGCGCGGGTCCTGCGTCGAGAGGGCCGCGGCGATTACGAGCACCTCGCTCAGGCAGTGCTCGTCCTGCGCGGCGATGAGCATGCGCCCGATCCGCGGGTCGATAGGGAGCCGCGCGAGGCGGCGCCCGATGTCCGTCAGGTCGTTGCGGAGCCCGCCGCCCTCGAGCGCATTGATCTCCAGCAGCGTGTCGTAGCCATCGCGGACCGATCGCGATTCGGGTGGCAGGAGGAACGGAAAGTCCTCGATATCGCCGAGGTCCAGGGCCTTCATCTGCAGAATTACGCTGGCGAGATTGGTCCGCAGGATCTCCGGATCGGTGAACGCCGGGCGGGCCTCGAAGTTCTCCGGCGTGTACAGCCGGATGCAGACGCCCGCGCTGGTGCGGCCCGAGCGGCCCGAGCGCTGGTCGGCCGAGGCCCTGCTGATGGGCTCGATGGGCAGCCGCTGGACCTTGATTCGGGGCGAGTAGCGGCTGATGCGAGCGAGGCCCGAGTCGATCACGTACTTGATGCCCGGGACCGTCAGCGAGGTCTCGGCGACGTTGGTCGCCAGCACGATCCGCCGGCGTCCGGCCTCCGGCTTGAACACCCGGTTCTGCTCGTCGGTGCTCAGGCGTGCGAACAGCGGGATCACGTCGACACGGTGGGCCGGGCGGAGCGGGTGCTTGCGCAGAGCCTCGGCCGTCTCGCGGATCTCTCGCTCGCCGGGCAGAAATACCAGAATGTCGCCCTCTGGGTTCGGGCCCTGGCTCAGCTCGTCGACGGCGTGCAGGATGCCCTGCTCGAGATCGCGGTCCTCCTCGTCCTCGTGCTGGGCCTCCAGCGGCCTATACACGATGTCTACGGGGTACGTTCTTCCGCTCACCTCGATCACCGGTGGCTTGGGATTGCCCGGCAGCGCGAAGTGTTCCGCGAAGCTCGCCGGGTCGATCGTCGCGGACGTGATGACGACCTTCAGGTCCGGGCGGCGGGGCAGGAGCTGACGGAGATAGCCCAGCAGGAAGTCGATGTTCAGCGAGCGCTCGTGGGCCTCGTCGATGATGATCGTGTCGTACATCGACAGGTAAGGATCGTGCTGTGTCTCGGCCAGCAGGATGCCGTCGGTCATGAGCTTGACCAGCGATCGCTCGCTGGTCTGATCGGTGAACCGGACCTTGTAGCCGACGATCCCGCCCAGCTGGCCGCCGAGCTCCTGCGCGATGCGAGCCCCCACGGCCCGGGCGGCGATCCGCCGGGGCTGGGTGTGCCCGATGAACCCCCGCACGCCGCGACCCAGCTCCAGCAGCATCTTGGGGATCTGCGTCGTCTTGCCCGAGCCGGTGGCCCCGCAGACGACCGTGACCTGGTGCGCGGCGACCGCCGCCATGATCTCGACCTTGCGGGCCGCCACGGGCAGGTCGGCGGGATACTGGATCAACGGCACAACGGTCCGTCGCCAATCGACGCGGGCCGCCGAGCGGTCGATCTCGCGGGCGATGTCGCGGAGCTGCTCGTCCTGGCGGGCCCGGCCCTCGGGCTGGTGATGCCGGCCCCCGCGGAGCAGGCTCTTGATGCGGGCGTGCAGGCGGCGCTCGTCGGCGATGGTGCAACGGCTCAGGCGTTCGAGCAGTTCGCTGGGCGTCGGGGGCGGCTCGGGCGGCGACGAGGTGCTCGCTTGGGGCAGGGCGCGATCTAATGCCCTGGCCGGACTGTCTTGCCGCGGCGCGGGCCTGTCAACGCGGGCATGGGCGGGGCGCGGCCGCTCGGGACGCTTTGACGCCGGCTGGCTGCGGGATGGCCGCTGCCCGGGCAAGGGATCGCCCGGGAGATCGAAGATGTCCGGCACGGCGTCGTCGCTGGGGTGTCTGTCTGGCCCGCTCATCACCCCACCACGTCCGGCAACTCCTCCATGCCCTCGCTGAGCACCCGCGGGCCGCTCTCGGTGATGAGCACGTCGTGCTCGTAGTGCACGCTCAGCGAGCCGTCGGCTGTGAACACGGGCCACTCGTTGCGCTTCTGCCGCGTCTCGCCGGTCGAGACGGCGATCATGGGCTCGACGGCGATGAGCGTCCCGGGCGTGCACTTGAGCGTCGCGTCGGGCCACTCGCCCAGGTTGGCGGGGATGACGTTGCTGACAAACGGCGGGCCGTGAAGCTTCCGACCGATGCCGTGGCCCCCGAGCCCGCGGATGAGCTTGAAGCCGGCCTCGCGCTCCACGCAGTCCTGCACGGCCCGGGCCCAGTGCATGTAGACGTTGCCGGGGCGGAGCTCCCTGACCCCGCGGGCCAGCGACTCCTTCCCGACATCCATGAGCCTTCGTGCCTGGGGCGTCTGGGCCTTGAAGGCGTATGTCCAGGCGGCGTCCCCGATCCAGCCCTTGTGCCAGACGCCGATATCGAGCTTGAGCACGTCGCCCTCGACCATTGGTTGCGTGTAATAGCCCGCCGTGCCGTGGACGACGCATTCGTTGACGCTGAGGCAGGCGTAGCTTGGGAACGCCGGCCCGCGGCCAACGCGGTAGCCGATGAAGCACGACGTGCACTTGAGGTCGATGAGCTGCTTGGCGACAAACGCATCGATCTGGGCGAGCGTCTGGCCCAGGCGCATGTGGGCGCTCGTGCGCCGGTGGATCTCCACAACGCACTGGGCCGCAGAGTAGGCGAAATCCGTCTCGGATGGCGAGATGACGGGGATGCGGGACATGAACCCCAAGGCTAGGGGAGCGCGGGCCGCCCCGCCGCCTCGGAACGGTCTGCAAGTGCTCAAGAGTTCAGCAGCCGGCGAACCAGCCGCTCAGGTAGCTGAAGATGTCCTGCACGTTGGTCAAGCCGCTGGTGTCCCAATCGGCCATCCGATCGGACCTGAACCACGCGGAGAGGAAGAAAAAGATGTCCGCAACGGTCCGGGTTCCGCTGAGGTCCACGTCGACGTCGCAGGTGGGGATCTCCGCGCCAGTCGCGGGGACCAGCACGTCGTTCCATGCGGGCGTGTCGTGCACCCCAACCTCGGCGTTGGTCCGTCCCTTGGACAGGATTATCTGATTGCCGGTCGGGACGGCGGCGAAGAGGGGGGCAGCGGGCTCGAAGACGAACGTCGTCGGGTTCCGGGTGTACTCGCGCACGCCGGCGGTAGTCATCACCACCAGCCGCCCGAGGCCGGCCTCGGTGATCTGTATCGCTCGGGGGCGTGCCGAGGCGGGGAGCGTGATGGTCTGCAAGAGGTCCAGCCGGGCGATGACCGGGTTGATCTGCACGTGAAAGAGGTTCGACGAGTTGCCCGAGCCCACCACGAACGTCCCGGCGGGCGTCACGTCCATTCGGACCGCGCCGCTGATCGCGACGCCCGAGGGCCACGCCAGCGACCCCTGCCCGACAAGCGTTCGGCTGAGAAACTGAATGCCCGCCGGGCCAGCCGCCATCAACCGGTCGTTCCGGTCGTCGCAAACCAGCGCTTCATAGAACACGCTGGTGGGCCAGACGAACGAGGCCTGCTGGACAAGCGCCGTGCCGCTGGCGTCGTATTTGCGGACCGCGCCGTTGCGGAGCATGTACAGCGACCCGAAGCGGTCGGTGGTCAGCGGCGTCACGCGGTCGAGCACCGCCATCGTCGCCCCGGCCCCCGTCGAGGTGTTCTGCTTGTGCAGGAGGGGGACAACGTCGGGCCCCGACGTTACCGTCGTGTAGTACAGCCAGTCGCCCGTCGGCGAGAGCGCCATCTGGTCGATCGGCTGGGCGTTGACGGTCGCGAAGTTCGACAGCGTCCCGCCTTGGGCCCGGATCGAGTTCACCAGCTCATAGCGGACCCACGAGCCGTTGATGGCCGACGGGTAGACCGCGTACCGCGGCCGAATGGTGACGTGTGTGTCCAGCAAAACTCGGGTGGCTGTGTTGCTGCCCTCCACGTCGATGAGTTCCACCCGCGTGAACGTCCCGCCGAAGAGCGAGTCGTCGGGCAGTGTCCGCGTCACGCACCTTGTCACCCGGGAGGTGAAGGTGGACTGCAGCGTCGGGTTCCCATCGTCGGTCCCCGGGTCGCGGTAGCGGATCCGCGGCACGGTCCCGTTGCCACCGATATCCAGCATGCCCGTCAGCGACACGCAGTGGCCGCCGTTGCGGGAGTATTCGCCATCTGAGTTGGGCCTGTATCGGCCGTAGCAGATGAGGATTAAGCGGTTGTCGGCCATGAAGTCATAGAGGTCTTCCAGCCTCACGTGCCCGTGGTATGTGCTGACGGTGAACCTGCCTGGCTGTCCGCTCTCCAAGTAAGCGGCCAAGCCGCTGCGTGCGTTGCTCGAGTTCGTCCCGCTGGTGGAGTTGGTCTGCATCCGTTGGCCTATTAGCTCAATCAGGCCCGTGGACATGCCATAGTTGATCTGAGCCTGCCAGTCGGACACGCCGATGGCGGACACGCCGACGATGCCCTTGCTTCCCAAATAGGCCATGAAGTTGGCCGCCGAGGTGGGGACGCAGTATTGCGTGCCGGTGTTGGGGAGCGTCGATCGGACCTGATCGAAGTCCGGAACGTCTTGCCGGAAGATGCTCTTCTGGCCGGCGGCAACGCTGGAGAGCGCCAGGACGCCCAAGATTGCCAAGGAAGATGCGAGGTGCGTCCTCTGTGCTTGATACATGGTCTGCCTCCGCTTGGACCGCCCCATCGTCCACCGGAACACTCTACCAGAAACCAGCCGTTGCGCAATGCACCGAGTATCGACAAATATCGACTTGCGGAGATGTTCCGCCCCGTCACTGAGGTTGGTGAGTGCCTGCGGTGGCCCCGACCAGCACCCGAAACTCTTCGGCCGACCCCGAGGTACCCGAGTTGCCCAGGTGGCCCGGTTCGGCCGGAGCGGACTGCTCGACGAACGAAACGCACACCACTCGCGTTCCCGGCACGAGGGCCCGGATCGCCTGCACGGTCCCGCCCTGGTGTTCCACGTGGAACACACCCACCACCAGCACGACCGGGCGGCCGGTCTCCAGGGCTCGCGAGACGCTCGAGCCCATGGTCCAGTCCCAGAGCCACTGGCTGCGGAAGGTCGCGTCGAGCGATGCGCGGCGCTTGGCCCGGGCGGCGTCGTCAGACAGGTCGGCGTCGGTTACGCCGGCGTTGCTGTTCATGACGCGGTCGAAGGCTTCGCGATACTGAAGAGAGGCTTCCTGCGTGGGCAGGTCGAAGAGCCGCCGCTGCTCGGTGGTCAGGCCGCGGAGGCGGTCGTAGCCGTCGGTCCGGGCGAGGCGGACATACCGCCGCGGCGCATTGGCGGCAACCACGCCCAGCCCCTCACGCTTGGCCAGCAGGATCATGGCCCGGTGGCCCGGGGGGTAGGCGTCGGGGGTGGCCTTGCCGGTGGCCCGGAGCATGGCGGGCTCGTCGGTGAGGCCGCCGAGGAAATCGTCTAGGGCGGCCTGCTGGTCGCGCTCGAAGAACTCCAGTGCGAGCATGGGGCGGGTGGCGGCGGATGCCCGCTCGCGGACCAGATCGGCGAAGAGGGCGGCGGCGGCGGGCAGCCCGCGCGGATGGCCGTGGATCTCGCCGATCAGCACCACGTCTGCGGCGGCGGCCCGAGAAACCAATTCGCTCCAAGTGACCGGCTGGCCGGCGGAAGTGAAGATGGGCAGATTGCGGGCCGCCGCCGGGTCGGTGTCGAGGTCTACCAGGAGCCGCTGGACCCCAGCCCGGTCGGCGGCCGGTTCAGCCGGGACTTGGTTTGCACAGCCGGTCAGGATCGTGGCGGCGAGCAGCACCCCGACGAATCCGGCACGGCAAGGGCATGCATTGCTCATTTGGGCAGTTTACCGACTCAGCGCCGGAACACACACCTTGGGGATGCAGGCTTGCCCGGATCTGGGTAGGTTGGGCGAAGAGGTCAGGGTTCTTGGGGGCGAACCCGGTAATCGGCTTGCGTTTCTCCGGAGCTCCGGGCATACTTGCGACCGCGATGCTCCTCAAGCCGCCCCGCTCGTGGGCCCGGAGTGCCGCTGGGTTTGAACGCGGGGCTGAGGTGCGTTCGCGCCGGCAGGTCCCGCCGCAGGAGATCGACATGCGGCACTCTTGGTGTGCTGATCCGGGCCGGGCCCCGACCTCTGCTCCCGCGGGCGGGCGTCGCCAAACCGTCGCGCAGGCATTCACGCTCATCGAGCTGCTGGTTGTGATTGCGATCATCGCGATTCTGGTGAGCCTGCTTCTGCCGGCGCTCAAGTCGGCGCGGGAGTCGGGGCGGACGGTGGTGTGCCTGAGCAACAACAAACAGATCGCGACGGGCCTTCAGGCATACGCGTACGACTTCAAGAGCCAGATCTGGGAGTCGGGGACGAACATTCCCGCGCTGAGGTTCTGGTACGCCCAGCCGGACAACCCCAACCAGGCGATGAGCGCGGCGAACCCGGCGCGGATCGGCCCGGCGTTCGCGTATCTGACGAATGTGGACCGCATCTTCGCGTGCCCGACCAACCAGCGGCGGAACGGCGCGAAGATGTCCACAAGCGCGACGGACCCGCTTTGGAACTCGTCGCCGGCGATGCAGCTGCAGATTGTGCTCATCAACGAGTTTCTGACGCCGCGGGCCTTGAACTTCGATTACACTATGGTGACCGGCTCGTCGGGGGCCCGGGTGGACTTGCAGACGCAGGTGGCCTGGGACGAGGGGTGCCGGAACTTCGGCGGGCAGGCGCCTCGGCCGGCGCCCAGCCAGAACAACCTGCGATACCTGCGGGCCGTGCCCGTCTTCATGGAAGAGGACGTGACGTGGTGGAACGGGCAGGGGCCCGACGGGATGTACTCCAACTGGGACGAGCTGACGGACCGGCACGGCGGACGGGCCCATGTGGTGTATTCGAACGGCGATGTTGAGGCGTTCAAGCCGCCGCGGGGGAATAACAAGGCGACGCAGAACGACCTTGGCGAGTTCACCGGGAACGACATCTACGCCCGGCGGACGAACGGGCAGTGGCTGCCGATCGCGCCGAGCTGGCCGGCGACGAACCGGCAGTTTGGCTGGGTCAACTCGCCGCGGTGAGGGGGGGCGCGAGTCCGGAACACGAGCGGAATGAGTGATGGACGCTGAATCACGCGACCGGGCCGCTTGGCCCGGTCGTGTTCATTGGTGAGCGGGCGTGGCGGGCCTGGTGCACGGGAGAGTGGTTCTGCTGCGGGAGACGCGGATCGCGCTGCGGGTGCTCGAGCAGCAGCACGCCGCGATCACGACCTGGCGGGCGACGGACCAGGAGCCCCCGGTGCGACCGACGGCCGACTGATGACGCGCGGCGGAAGAATCAGATACGCTCGAACCATGAACGTCCCCGCCCCGATGATTGGGAGGCTTGTGCGATTGCGGTGGTTCTGGCTGCCGGCGCTGCTCCTAGTGGCGCTCTGGCTGCCGGGGGTCAACGCGGGGTGGTACCGAACCGACACGCACTATTACGCCGCGGTCGGCAAGCAGGCTGTGGACGCGGCGATCCAGCGGGGCAGCGCGATGCCGCTGCTGGAACTCATGGCCGGCGACCGGGCCTACTTCAACAAGCCGCCGCTGGTGTTCGTGATCGAGGGATTGACTATCCGGTGGCTGGGGCTCGATATCTGGACGGTGCGGCTGCCCTCGCTGGTGGCCGCGATCGTGCTATGCGTGTCGGCGGCGGGCGTGGCCCGGCGGCTCTCGGGCCCCCGTGTAGCGGTGCTGGCGGGCTTGGTGGCGGCGACGACGATCGAAGTGTTCAGATATACGCGGGCGGTTTCGCTCGACCTCTGGCAGGCGGCGCTGATCATGCTTGCGGTCTGGTGCGTGGTCGCAGGGGTGGGCCGAATGCGGGAAGGCGGGCGGGATCGGGCGTGGTTGCTCGTGCTCTCGGGCGTGCCGCTGGGGCTGGCGCTGTTGTGCAAACCGCTGGTGGCACTGGTGACGCTCCCGGTGCTCGGGGTGTGGCTTGTGACGGCCGGGCGTGGCCGGTTGGCAGTGTGGCTCGGGCTCGCGGGGCTGGTCGCGGTCGCGATCGCGAGCCCGTGGCACGTGTTCATGGCCTTGCGGCACCCGGAGTTTGTCGAGATCTACTTCGGGCGGCAGTCGCTGGAGCGGATCACCCGCGGGTCGGACGACACGGGGAGCGAGCCCTGGTGGTACTACCTGCGGATCATCGGCGAGGGGTACTGGCCGTGGCTGGTGACGCTGGCCTTGGGCGTGCTGGCATGGCTTCGCTGCGGCCCGGGCGAGCGCGACCGGCGGCTGCTGCTATTGTGCGCGATCTGGTGCGGGGTGTGGCTGCTGCTGTTGAGCCTCAGCGCCGGAAAGAGCTCGCGGTACCTGCTCCTGGTCTGGCCGATCGCTGGCTTCATCTCGGCGTGGTGGATCGCTCGGCGGAAGTCCGCGCCCGGCTCGCGGCGGGCCAGCACGCGGGCCATGCTCTGGCTGGGGCCGGCGGCGCTGGTCGCCGGGCTGGCGGCGGCCATACTCATCCCCGGGCGGCTGATCCACCATCCCCGGGCGAAGGAGTGGGACCGCGTGCTCGAGGAGGTTTCGCGGCGTCCGGGCGTGCCCCTGTATGCCACGCCCCGGGCCCACCCTCACGCGCCGCAGATGGTGATGCTCGGGCGGGAGTGGCCAGCGACGTGGACGGGGCAGACGGGCGAGCGGCTCATGCTGGACGTGGCGAGCGATGTCGGCAGGTCGGCGGCGGAGACGCCGCGGGGCGAGCTGCTCGTGCAGGGCAAGGACATCCGGCTGTTCAGACTGACGGAGTGAAACGTCCGAGCCCTAAGCCCCCATAAGCTCCCGACCGTCACACCCTTTCCAGAACTCGAGAGAAGCCACCTATGGACCCTGTTACCGCGTATCGCGCGTATTGGCACGCCGAGAGCAACACCGGCCGGCTGTTCCTGAAGCTCGCCTCGGGCCAGACCGCTGAACTGGCGGTCGACTCGCCGGCCGAGCTTGAGGCGATGATCCGTCTTCTTCGCGAGCACCCGGCGGTCAGCTACGACGCAACCGAGAAGCTGCTCTCGACAGACTGGGCCAAGGCGGGCACGGGGCACTGAGCGGCGGGTTTATGGACGCGGGCGCGGGGGCAAGGGCACCATCAGTCTTCGAGCAGCCGCGTGATCATCGCGGCGGCGACGGTGCCGGCGGTCTGCTCGCTGATGAGCACGCACGCGCCCGTGGCGCGGTTGTGCGCGTATGTATCCGCGACGATCGGGGCGGACAGTCGGATGGTCACGCGGCCAACATCGTTGAGCCCCAGCTCGTCGGCCGGGGCCTTCTCCCAGGTCGCGAGGTCGATACGGCAATCGATGCTCTCGACGATCGCCTTGACCTGACGCGTCGTGTGCTTGAGCAGAAGGCGGGCGCCGGGAGTGAGCTTCTTGGCATCCATCCAGACCACGTCGGCCTCGATGCGGGTAGCGGGCGTGGGGGGCGGCGACGGCGCGTCGGGGGAGACGAGCGTCTCGCCGCGGGGAACATCGATATTGGTGTCGAGCGTGATGGCGACGGCCTGGCCGGCGTGGGCCTCGTCGAGGCGGCGGTCGTGGAGATGGATGTCGCGGACGCGCGATTCCAGCCCGCTGGGGAGGGCCAGGACGCGGTCGCCGGGCCGGAGAGTTCCCGAGGCGATGGTGCCGGTGTAGCCGCGGTAGTCGTGGTGGCTGTCGGACCGGGGACGGACGACGTGCTGGACGGGGAAGCGGAGGTCGGCGGGGAGGGTCCTCTCGGGCTCGGCCGTATCGAGGATCTCGAGCAGGGTGGGGCCGGGGTACCAGGGCGTCGAGGCGCTCGGCCGGGCGACGTTCTCGCCGTGGAGGGCGGCGATCGGGACGACGTGGACGCAGGCGGCCCCGAGCGAGAGGGCGATCTGGCGGGCCTCTTCGCCGATGCGTTCGATGGTGGCGCGGTCGTATCCAATCAGGTCGCACTTATTCACAGCGAAGACGATGATGGGCACGCGGAGCAGGGCGGCGATGAGTGTGTGGCGGCGGGTCTGCACGCTCACGCCCAGTCGGGCGTCGATGAGCACGATGGCCAGGTCGGCGACGCTGGCCGCGGTGGCCATGTTGCGGGTGTACTGCTCGTGGCCCGGGGCGTCGGCGATGACGATGCGGCGAGAGGGGGAATCGAAGTAGCGGTAGGCGACGTCGATCGTGATGCCCTGCTCGCGCTCGGCCCGCAGGCCGTCGGTCAGAAGCGCGAGATCGACCTGCTCGTGACCCTTCTGGCGGCTGGTCTCGACGACAGCCTGCATCTGGTCCTCGGGGACGGCCCGGCAGTCCAGAAGCAGGCGGCCGATGAGTGTCGATTTGCCGTCGTCGACCGATCCGCAGGTCGTGATCCGGAGCATCGGGCGGCGGAGCGGGGCCGCTGCGTCGAGGGCGACGGGTCGGGCGAGGAGCGGCGCCGGGGGGGCGGGGGGGGCGGGGGGCGCCGAGGGCGCGGGGGGGGTCATCAGAAATAGCCCTCGCGCTTGCGGTCTTCCATGGCGGCTTCCGATGTCTTGTCGTCCAGCCGGGCCCCGCGCTCGCTGATGCGAGAGGCGGAGATCTCCCGGATGATGTCGTCGACGGAAACGGCGACGGATTCGAACGCGGCGGTGCACGTCGCGTCGCCGACGGTGCGGAAGCGGACGCTGGTGGTGATCGCCGTTTCGCCCGACCTCGGCCCGCAGAACTCCGAGACCGGCACGACCCGGCCGTCGCGCTTGACGACCTCGCGCTGGTGGGCGAAGTAGAGCTCCGGCAGGTCGAGGCTTTCCTGGCGGATATAGCGCCAGACGTCCAGCTCGGTCCAGTTGGAGAGCGGGAAGACGCGCATGTGCTGGCCGCGACGGAGCGTGGTGTTGTACGTGCCCCAAAGCTCGGGACGCTGGGCCCGCGGGTCCCACTGGCCGAACTCGTCGCGGACGGAGAAGATGCGCTCCTTGGCCCGGGCCCGCTCCTCGTCGCGCCGGGCCCCGCCGAAGACCGCCGCGAGCTTCAGCTCGGCGATCGCCTCGAGCAGGGCCGGGATCTGGCTGCGGTTGCGGCTGGGCTCGGGTCCGGCATCCTCGGTCGCAATGCCGCGGTCAATGCAGTCCTGAACGCTCTTGACGATCAGCCGCTCGCCGAGGGCTTCGACGAGGCGGTCGCGGAATCGGATGGTCTCGGGGAAGTTGTGGCCGGTGTCGATGTGCAGCAGCGGGAAGGGAAGTTTTCCCGGATAAAACGCCTTGACGGCCAGGCGCGCCATGACGATCGAGTCCTTGCCGCCCGAGAAGAGCAGGGCGGCGCGGTCGAAGCACGCCGCGGTCTCACGGATGATCCCGATGGCCTCGGCCTCGAGTTGTGGCAGGTGGTCGGACACGGTGAAGTATTGGCAAACGCCGGAAGTCTGGCGAGTGGCGACGATCGAGGCCAGTGTCGATTTTCCGTCGATCGGACCGCGATGAGTACGCTCCACGTACACGCCCGGCATCGAAGATGCCGGAGAAGTCGTGGGGATT
>JBBQRT010000011.1:0-61998 GCA_038214505.1 Phycisphaerales bacterium
CTGGGCAAGGTGGCGGCCGGCTCGGCGGGCCGAAGAGCGTGAGCTGCGGGGGAAGGAGGTCCTCCTGCCTCTCACACCGGCGGCAGGCCACGGCACCGATCGCGGGATGGCCTCGAACGCCCCCCTCCGCCCCCCTCCGCCCCTCTCCGCCCCTCTCCGCCCCCTTCCCCCGAACGTCCCGGCGTTTGATCCAAAGGCGGGACCGCCAATACAGACGGGCGGAAGGAAGCCGGCTGCGCCGGGGCTGGGTGGCACCCCACCCCCGAGGGGTCTGCCGGGCAAGCGTGGCCGCATGCCCTCTGGTGGGTGGACGGTTCATCGGATGACGGAGCGGGCGAAGGCGGGATGCAGTGGCGGAGGGGAGCGGTGGGGTGGAACGCTTGACGGCGGTGCGGGCGGGGGGTGCGGGATCGTGCCTCGCGGGGAGAGGTGCGGAGAGGTGCGGAGAGGGGCGGCGCCCCTTTCTGCATGAGCAGCACCCGGTTTATTGAGAGCATTGACTACGCCAACATCAAGCGCGGGCGGCTGCAATGCCGCTTCGGGCTCGAACGTGTGCTCGCGAAGCGGACCAAACGCGAGATCGCCAAGCCGCACGCGGAGCGTGTGTGTGCCGCGGCGGGGGGGGGTGCGGGGGGCGGGGTGCGGGGGGCGGGGGGCGGGGGGCGGGGGGGAGACCCAGTCGCACGAGCTCACGCGAGAATCCGCAACTGCACCCCTCGGCGGCCCGGGGACGCACGAACTTCCGACCCGAACTTCCGAACTGGATTTCCGACCCGAGTTTCCGGCCCGGACTTCCGACCCGAGCCTCCGAGTGGTCAACCGGGCGAGCGCGATCGCACCCCCACTGCCGGGGACTGCTGGCGGTCCATATAAGAACACAACGTTGTCGGGGTCGATGCCCGAACCGGCACCAGGCAACCTTGGCTCAACTCGCACGGCCCCTGGGTCGATGCGTATGGCCATGCCGGCGGCAATGGGTCGTCGGCGGCGGTCGCGCACCGACCGACGACACGATTCACCGCAGGAGATCCCGATCATGGCCGTCTATCCGACCTCGCCCCGCGACGCGTTCCTCAACTGGTGCCGCGACCACGTCAAGGTGTTCGCGCTCAACCCCGCGTCCATCGGCCTCACCCCCGCGCAGGCCGCCACGTTCTCCGAGGCGTATCAGAGCGCCTTCGACGCCGTCGGGGCCCAGGGCGAGGCCAGGCTGGCGGCCCAGGCCGCGACCGACACGGCCACGGCCGGTGTCTCGTCGCTCCGGAAATCCGCGAGCGACACCGTCAAGCTCATCAAGACCTACGCGAGCACGACCAACAACCCGGCCGTGTACTCGCTGGCCCAGATCCCCGCGCCCGATGCGCCCTCGCCCGTGCCCGCGCCGGGCCAGCCGACGAACATCACCGTCGGTGTGGCGCCAACATCGGGCGCGATCACGCTCAAGTGGAAGTGCGTGAACCCGCCCGGGGCTTCCGGGACGTCGTACATCGTCCGCCGCCGGACGCCCGGACAGACGGCCTTCCAGTTCGTGGGCGTCACGGGGAAGAAGTCCTTCACCGACGGCACCTTCACCGCCGGGCCGGACCGCGTCGAGTACACCATCCAGGCCCAGCGCTCCGACAAGGCCGGGCCGGTGAGCAACATCCTGGTGATCAACTTCGGCGCTGCAAGCACGCCCGTGCCGGGCACCGCGGGCCGGGCCGACGGCCTCAAGATGGCGGCGTAGGTCGCGGCCTTCGGCCTTCGGCCACGAAGCCAAGTCCATGCACAGGGCCGATCCGGATTCCGGGTCGGCCCTTGTGCGTTTGACCGACGTCTCGACTGTGGGCGTGAGCGAACCCGGGCGTGTATCCCTGTGCCCCCGCTTCGCTCCAAAGCCGAACCGACCAGGCTCCACCCATGTGGCGTACAGCGACTGCCCGGCTGATCCTCTCCGCCGGACTGTGTTTGTCATCGCGGCCTGGAGGCCGCCCGCAACTGTCAGAACCCGGCCGATGTACTGGGGCGGGAAATCTCCGCGCATGGTGCAAAGATCATCAGAGCGGCGCAGGGTCGGCGGCCAAGGCACGTACCTCCGGTTGTCCGGCCGTTCACGCCGGCAGGTAGTCCGCGTTGGAAGCGTTCGTCCGTCCGAGCCCAGGAGTTGCCATCATGTATATGTTCCGTGTCGCGGCTCTGCCGCTGGTCGCGGCGGTCGCTCTGGCCGCTCCCGCGATGGCCCAGACGTCGCCCGTGCTGGTCGCCGATCTCACCACGTCACGGCTGGAATCCCAGCCGATCGCGGCGTGGGTGGACGCGAGGGCTGATCTGGCGGTGTTTACCGTCACCACGCCGAACGAGGGGCGAGAGCTCTGGATCTCCGACGGCACGACGCCGGGCACGCGGCTTGCTCACGCGACGGTCCCCGGCCCGGAGAGCACTCTCAGCGGGCGGCCGATCCTCGCCGGGACGACGGCGTACTTCACCACGGTC
Source organism: Phycisphaerales bacterium (assembly GCA_038214505.1). Lineage (GTDB taxonomy): Bacteria > Planctomycetota > Phycisphaerae > Phycisphaerales > UBA1924 > UBA4658. Next base: position 2,473 of record JBBQRT010000011.1, read on the forward strand.
GACGGGCCGCGGACGTGGTCGCTCTGGGGAATGAACACGCAGACGCTGCAGGTGTCGCTGGTCAAAGCGTTTGACGGGGCGACATCCACGATCCCGCGGCGGTGGGACGCGGTGAACGGGCGGCTGCTGTTTGTCGCCGCCCTGAGCGCGGGCGGCGACCGAGTGCTCTGGACCAGCGATGGCACGGCGGCGGGCACCGTGCCACTTCGGCGAGGAATCGTGGAGACGGGCGAGGTGCTCGACCGTGCATCTTCGCCGAGCGGCGCGACCTCCGCGCTGGCGAGCACCGCCGGGCTGCTGGTCACCGACGGCACGCCCGCGGGCACCAGCCGCGTCGCGTCCAGCCTCGGGACCAACACGGTCCTACGAGCGGCCTGGGCGGGGCCGAACCGTCTTTTCGCACTCGCGGGCGGCGGGCTGGCTGCCTATTCCGTCAATCTCACGACGGCAGCGGTGACGAGTATCGCCGGTCCCGGCAACGGATCGCCGCTCATCAGCACGGCCGACGGACTGTACTTTCTGAACCTCGGCCAGCAGTTGCGGCTGCTGCCGCCTGATCCAGCGGCGGCGATCGTGGTGGTACCGACACCCCCCGATCTGCTTGGAGCGCCGATCGTCGGGTTGGCGACCAGCGGGTCGCGGCTGCTGGTGTGGTCGACGACCCGCATGGTCGCGGTCGCGGGGCAGACGTCGGCTCTGCTGGCCGACCTGGGAGCCTCCGGCGTTGTCTTTCGGCGTGATCCGCCTGCCCGCGTCGAGGCCGGCGTGCTGGCGGGGATCGATGTGCCCGGGAGCCAATCGCCCACGGGCGAGCGACGGCGGGAGTGGCTGCTGACCGAAGGCACGGCCGCAGGAACTCGACGGCTGACCGGGCCGGGCCAGGGACGGCTGCAGTTCAACCAGTCCACGCCGCGAGCCCTCGGGGGCCGGATGGTTCAGGCACGCGGGTATCGCGTTGACGCGGCAACCCGACGCACACAGCTATACGCCTTGGACGACGGTGCCGGCGCGCAGATCATCGACGATGCCACGGTGCCGCTAGCGCCCGACGCGTGGGCCAGGCCGCTGGGCACGGTCAATGGCGGTTTGGCGTACCTGATGTCCAGCGACGATCAAGGAACGCGGCTCCGGTCGGCCTCGCCTGCGCTGGTGGCGGCAGACCTTGCTCAAACACCCAGGGCGACGGACCCTACGGAGGTGCTTGGGTCGGCGGCGGCCGGCGATGGGCAGTCGGCGGTCGTGTACGCCCGGAACCGGTCGCTCGGACTCTTCGCGACGCGCGTCGGAGCAAGCGGCGTCGCGTCGGCGCCGGAGTCGATCGGGCAGGGCTTCGTCTACGCCGACGGCCCGTTCGAGCTCAACGGCCGGGCGGTGTTCATCGGCACCGCCGGGGGGCCCGGACGCGATCTATGGATTTCAGACGGAACTGCTTCGGGCACCGTCCGATTGACAACGTTCGCGGAGTCAGGAATCAACGGCAACGGCGTGTCCGGGGTCGCCGGAAGCATCGGCGGACGCCTGCTGTTCTCGGCCCGCGGCGGGGTGCCTGCAATCGTCGGGCTGTTCGCGACCGCCGGGCAGCCCGGGGATGCCGAACTCTTGGCGGAAGGATTTGCGGCAACCGCGAGGGATCAGGTCTTCGTTCAGCCCGATGGCGCGGGCGGGGAGGTCATGGTGTTCTCCGGTGTACGGCTGCTCAGCGGCGGAGGCTTGCGCTTCGAGGTCTTCCGAACGGACGGCACTCCGGCGGGAACGACGTCTTTGACGCCGAGCCCGGCGAGCTCGTTCCCCGCGAGCCTCACACCGCTAGTCGGCGCCGTCTACGCGTCCCGGGGCGCGCCGTCGAACGATCTGGTCTTTCTCGCGCCGTACACCGCACCCGGCGTCGGCCCGGCTCCAAATCAGTCACAACTGAGGGATGGCTTCCGGCTTGGTGACGTGACGGTCGCGTCGGTTGCCGCGGCACGTTCCACAGTCGGAGCGATCGGTGTCGACCTGTCGTTCATCGACTTGCTGCCCGATGTCTCGTCGAGTAGTTTGGGCCGGCCTGCCGCAGTGTTGAGCTCCGGAGCCGCGGTCGTGTCCGTGAACTTCGCAGAGACGTTTCGTCAGGAGAATACCGAACTGCTGATCAGCAGCGGCACGCCGCAGGGAACGTCGATCTTCGAGACCGTGCCCGGGCCCGACAACGGCGTGCCCACGGACCTCTACTCGGCCGGGAACCGCGCGTTCTTCAGCGCAGCTGCGCCCGGAAGAGGCCAGGAACTTTGGTCCAGCGACGGAACGCCGGCCGGCACGCGGCTGGTCGCCGAGCTCTGGCGAGGCCCGACCGGCTCTGTCCCCGGCGCGTTCTTCCGTGCCGGGGCCCGCGTGATCTTCATGGCCCAGACGCCCGATGTCGGCGCGGAGCTCTACAGCATCAGCGCCTGTGCCGCCGACTTCAACGCCGACGGCGTGGGAAACATCTACGACCTGCTCGAGTACCTCCACGCCTGGTTCAATGACGCGCCGGGGGTGGATGTCCTGCCCGACGGCGCCCGCACCGTCGGCGATTTGTTCGCCTATCTGTCGATGTGGTTCGGTGGCTGCTAGTCCCGCGACCAAGGGCGACGACCGACGGTGCTCGCCAAGCGGTTCTCGGTGTGTGTACTTGCATGTCCACCTTTTCAACCGGCCTTGATCCGGGCAGTCAACTGTTCGCGGACCGCCGGCCACTCCGCCGCGATCACACTGAACATCACCGTGTTGCGGACGTATCCGCTGGAGGTGATCCGGTGGGCCCGCAGAACGCCCTCTCGCACGGCCCCGAGCTTGGCGATGGCCCGCTGGCTATGGAGATTGCGTTCGTCGGTCTTGAGCGTCACGCGGACGCAGTCGAGGATGCCGAACGCGTGCTCGAGCAATAGGAGCTTGCACTCGGGATTCACGGCCGTACCGCGGGCAGCGGCGGCGTACCACGTGGAGCCGATCTCGACGCAGCGGTTCTTGGGATCGATGTCCATGTACGAGCTCGAGCCCACGACGGCGCCGCTCGCGCGGTCGATCACCGAGAAGACGCGGGACTTGGGGTTCTCGCGATGGGCCCTCATGTGCGAGGCGAAGGCGTCGGGATTCCAGGCCGCGGGTGCGGAGAGGAAGTAGCGAAACGTGTCCTCGGGCGTTTGGTCGAAGAGCGCCGCGTCGTGGTCGAGGGTGTTCGGGACCAGGCGGACGCGCGGACCTTCGAGAATCGGGGTGGTCGCGAGCATGTGGGAGGATCCAGCAGAAAGGCCCCGGTGTGGGCCGGGGCCTTTGAGCGAACAAACGATGATCGATGCAAAGTTCACGCCGGACGCCCGTCCCGTCGGTGCTCTGAAGATCGGCTTACTTCACGCCGTCCTTGGAGGCCATGAGATTGATGAGGTCGACGCAGCGGGCGGCGTACCCCGCCTCGTTGTCGTACCAGCTCACGACTTTGAAGAACCGCTTGTTGAGCTCGATGCCGGCCTTGGAGTCGTAGATAGACGAGCGGCGGTCGCCGATGAAGTCGGAGCTGACAACCTCTTCGTCCGTGTAGCCGAGGAAGCCCTTCATCGAGCCATCTGCGGCGGCCTTCATCGCCGCGTGGATGTCGGCGAGCGTGGTGTCCTTGGCGGTCCGGAAGGTCAGATCGACGGCGGAGACGTCGGCGGTCGGCACGCGGAAGGCCATGCCGGTGAGCTTGCCCTTGAGCGCCGGGATCGCGAGTGTGACGGCCTTGGCAGCGCCGGTCGAACTCGGGATGATGTTCTGATAGGCGTTGCGGCCGCCGCGCCAATCCTTCTTGCTCGGGCCGTCCTGCGTGGGCTGGGTCGCGGTGGCGGCGTGGATGGTCGTCATCAGGCCCTCGTCGAGCCCGAAGGCGTCGTTGATGACCTTGGCGACCGGGGCCAGGCAGTTGGTCGTGCAGGAGGCGTTGGAGACGATCTGGTGCTTGGCGGGGTCGTAGGACTCGTGATTCACGCCCAGCACGAGCGTGGGCACCTGGGCGGGCTCGCTCTTGGTCGGGGCGGAGATGACGACGCGCTTGGCGCCGGCCTTGAGGTGCAGGGCGGCCTTCTCGCCCTCGGTGAAGAGGCCGGTCGACTCGAGCACATACTCGACGCCCAAATCCTTCCAGGGCAGCGTGCCCGGGTCCCGGATCGCCATGGTCTTGGTGGTCTTGCCGTTGACGGTGAACGATCCGCCGGTCTCCGACGCCTCGGCGTGAACGTCCGCGGGCTTGCCGCCGAGCATGAACTGGCGGTGCATGGTGTCGTACTTGAGCAAGTACGCGAGATTGTCGGCGGGGACCAGGTCGTTGACGGCGACGATCTCCAATCCGTGCTCGGCTGCGATGCGGTAGAAGAGGCGACCGATGCGACCGAAACCGTTGATGCCGACGCGGATGGGCATTGCAGATCCTTTTTCTCGGGGGTGATTGGCAGGGTAGGAGGCGGCGGACGGAGGGACAAAGCCGCGGCGAACCAAACCCGCAAAGTCGGCGGGTTCGCCGGTGAAGAACGCGATTGCCGCGAAGGGAGGCCGGAACCCGGTCAGTTGTTCGAAAGCTTGACGAGGGCGTCCAGCGTCGCCGCGGCGGCACCAGAGGCGGCCGCGGCGCGGGCGAGCGAGACGCCCTCCTGGAGCGAGCCCGCGATCCCCCCCACTTGTAGCGCCGCACCAGCGTTGAGAATCGCCATGTCGAGCGTCGGCCCGCCAACGCCACGAGCGCAGTCACGAACCGCGCGAGCCGCCGCTTCGAGCGAGTGGACTTGCAGCTGCTCGACGGTGGCCCGTGCCAGGCCCAGGTCGGCGGCATCGATGACGCGAGTAACCACCTGTCCGTCGAGGACGGTGTGGGCGAGGTTCGTGTTGGTCGTCGTGAGCTCGTCGAGCCCGTCGTGGCTGGTAACGACCAGGGCGTGGTCGACGCCCAATCGCGCCAGCGTGTGTGCGACCTTGAGAGAGAGGTCCTGCGAATAGGTGCCGATGAGCTGCCGCCGAGCTCCCGCGGGATTCGTCAGCGGGCCGAGAAGATTGAAGATTGTCGGGAAGCCCAGGCTCTTGCGCGGCCCTGCGGCGAAACGCATCGCCGGGTGATGGTGCACGGAGAAGCTGAAGCACAACCCGACGCTCCGGAGACACTCGGTCTGTACCTCCGGCGACGCGGCGACATTGACACCCAGCGCGGCGAGCACCTCGGACGAGCCGCGACCTGTGCGGCTGAGGCTCCCGTGCTTCGCGACCATCAGGCGGCCGGGGGCGGCGGCCGCGGCGATGATCGCGCCCGCCGTGGAGACGTTGAAAAGTTTGGTCGTGCCACCCGTGCCGCAGGTATCGATGAGCGTTGCCCCCGTTGGGGGCGGCCGAACCGGGGTGACATGCCGACGCATCACCCGCGCCCCGCCGACGAGCTCGTCAACACTCGGACCCCGAGCGGCGATCAGGCCCAGCAGGCAACCAACCTGTGCCTCGTCAAGCTGGCCCGAGAGGATCGCGGTGAAGACCTCCTCGGCCTGCGGCTCGCTAAGCGGGCGCTGGGCCAGGAGCTGCTTCAGGATGTCTTGGGCCTGGATCATCTCGACAACGGTATCGACCGGATCGCCCGGCACCATGAACCACCGCGGGCCGTGCGGAACGGGCGGCGGACCGTGTTTGCGAGAATCCGAACCGGCCGGTCCGGCGATTCATATCATTGACGGATGGACCGTATCCGCGACATAGCCAAGCAGGCCCAACGCCGTATGACCGCGGCGGCGGTCCTCGAAGCCGCGGGTCGCGGCTCGATGCTCGGAGCCGGTGTCGGGGTGGTGCTGGTCGGCGTTGAGGCATTGCTCGGCTCGCCGGTCGGATGGCCGGTTCTGGGCGGAGGTCCGATCGTGCTGGGGGCCATTGCCGGGGCCGCCCTAGCGATCTGGCGTCGGCCTGCCCTACTGAACGCGGCGGTGTCTCTCGACGCGGCCCTCGGGCTCAAGGACCGCGTCTCGACTGGCCTGGCGCTCGGGAACGATGCCGATGATCCGTTCGCAGCGCTCTCGCGGCAGGAGGCTCTCATGGCCGGGGAGCGAGCGAGCGTGCCGGCAGCGGTGCCACTGCGTGCCGGGTCCAGTTGGCTCTGGACCGCCGTTCTGGCCGGTGTGGCGGCATGCGGCGGGATGTTCCTGCCGCGGCTGGACGTTCTGGGTGGCAAACGCCGGGCGGAGGTAGCCGCGCAGAACGAGCAAGCGCGGGCGGCTGTCTCGGTTCAGATCGAGCAGGCTGCCCGTACGACCAACGACAATCGGCCGAGCGACGAGGCCAGCGCGGCGCGGCCGGACCAGCTCGCAACCCTCGACGACATCCGCGGCGAACTTGAGGCCGGGCGGCTGTCGCCGGCGGACGCGGCTCAGAAGGCGTCCAACCGCCTCGACGAGCTCGCGCAAGCGGCCGATGAACGAGCCGAGCAGCTTCGTCGCGAGCAGGAGGCGTTGCGAGAGCGGCTTGCAAGCGCCGGCGAAAAGCGGCCGGGCGGGTCGCCAACCGACGGGCGGCTGAGCCGCGCGATCACGGGTGGCGATGTCGAGTCTGCTCAGGCCGCGGCGGACGATCTTGCAAAGCTGTCCGAGCGGTCGAGCCCGGAGCAGCGCGAGGCAATGGCGCGCGAACTCGAGGAACTCGCTCGGGCCTTGGCGACCCCGCCGAAGAATGCTGGCCAGGACGGCGATCCACGGGACGAGAACGCCGAAGCCCAGCGGGCGCTGCGCGAGCAGGGACTATCGCCCGACGAGGCCAGACGCATCGCCAATGAGCCCGAGCGCTCGGCAGCCCAAGCGGCGATGGAGCGGATGGGTGTGCCGCCAGAAACGGCTAAGAAGCTCTCCGATCGCCTTGCCGAAGCCCAGCGGGAGCGCCAGGCTCGCGAGCGCGCGGCGGAGCAGGCGAGCGAGCTCGCCGAGGCGGCGCAGCAGGCCGCGAATGAGTTGAGACAACCGGATGCCGCGGCCCGGGCTGCGGATGCGGGTCGTCCGGGCGGTGAGTTGCCCAAGTCTGCCCCACAGCCGACGACGCCCGCCTCGGATAGCGCGTCCGGCGAGCGACCCGCCACGCCGCCCGGGGCACCCCCAGAGCGCCCATCGCCGGCTGATCCTCGCGCGGGCGAACTTCCTCGCAAGTCTGAAACGCCCTCACCGACAGCGGCTGAGCGGCGGCAGACAGATGCGCGCTCGTCCTCGAGCGAGCAGCCGACGCCGAATGGCTCGCAGACCCCTGCTGGGCAGTCGTCTGCCACGGCCAAGCCGTCAGATTCCGCCCCCCCGACGCCCACCTCCACACCGGGTCAGGAGCAGAAGCCTGCTGACGTAAATCGGAGCGACCCAGCCACGCCGCGGGAGCAGCCGACGAGTCCGAGCGGTGACCGTGAACCGCCAACCCCGGGATCCCCTGCTTCGCCAAGCGCATCCACACCGACGGGCGAACCTCAAGCGGGTGCGAGCGGGGCAACCGGTGAGGGACCGCCTCCACGGCCCGACAAGGCCGCTCCCACCGGTGAGCAGAAGCCCGCGGAGACAACGAAGCAAGAGCAGACGCCTCCGAACGGCGGGGCGCAGCCGTCCTCGGACGCGCAAACATCGCCAGACTCAGCGGAGCCGCGGCCGAGTGGTCAACAAAGCGCTGCTTCGCGTCCGAACGATGGGTCAACTCCGCCGCAGGCATCGCCCGGTGGCGAACGCGGTGCCCAAGGGCAGCCAACAGGACAGGGCATGCCGACGGCCGCGGGTGAGCAGGAGCCAGGCGGCGACTCGCCAGGCGCTCGTCCGACGGACCAGCCGGGGGCCGGTGGTGTTCAGCGGTTTACCGATCAACTCAAGCGTCTCTCCGAGCAGCGGCGTGAAGGGCAGCAGGAAGCTCGCCGTGCCCAGGACCTCCGCGAGCAGGCTCGCCGCATGGCCGAGCGACTGACGCCGGAGCAGCGGCGTGATCTAGAGCAGTGGAGCAGGCAGCCGCCGGCCAGCAAGCCTGAGCAGGGCCAAGGTTCGGGCAGTGCGGGCGATCGGGGCGGCGAGGGGGGCGGCGACGGCCTCGGCGGAGCCGCGGGCCAGACGCTCGGCCGTGACCCAGCACCCCTGCTTCCCTCCCAGGACGTCCCCCCCACTTTCAATCGCAGCGATCCTGTCGATGCCCGCTCTCGCCCGGAGCCGGGCGGATCGCCCCGAGAGCGCGTCGCGGCCGAGTGGCTGGGGCGGGGGAGCAAGGACGGACAAGGTGTCTCTTCCGAGGCGTCGGAAGTGTTCCGCGCCGCCCAGAAGAGCGCCGAGCGGGCGGTGGATGATCGTGCCGTGCCCGCGCGATTCGATCGGCTGCTGGAGCGGTACTTCCGTCGCTTGCCCGAGCGGGCCGGGGGAGCTGGGGAGGCTGGGGGGGGCGCGGGGGTCGCGCCCGCGGCCGATGCTCCGCGACCGGCCGAGGACGCAAAGTGACCATCCGGCTCGACGAGCCGCTGTACCTCGGTGTGCTCGCGCTGCTGCTGCCGATGGGGATCGTGGCGTGGCGATGGTTCAGCGGAATCGGCGCGGCCAGGAAGTGGTCCGCGATCGTTTTTCGTGCGGTGCTCCTGTGCCTGCTGATAGGTATGGTCGCCGGGGCGAGCATGGTGCAGACCAGCGACCGGGCCGCGGTGGTCGCGCTCGTTGATGTTTCGGGCTCGGTCAAGCGTTTCGTCAGGCCCGGCGTCGACCTGCAGGGGAGGCCGGTTCCCACCGACGAGTCGATCCGTGCGTTCCTCGCGGCGGCATCCGGCTCGCGCCGGCCGGACGATATCTCGGGCGTGATCGTGTTCGACGGCCAGCCGGCCGTCGCATCGGCGCCGGGGTCCGGCTTCGGCTTCTCGGGCGACGTCGAGCTTCGCGAGGGGACGGACATCGAGCGAGCGATCGGCCTCGGGGCCGCGATGCTCCCGCCGGGAACGACGCGGCGGCTGGTGCTCTTCTCCGACGGCGTCTCCACCGCGGGCGACGCCGAGCGTGCGGCCCGGGCCGCGGGCGTGCCGATCGACGTGGTCCCGCTGGACTACCGCGTCGAGCGCGAGGTGATCGTGGAGAGCGTCGATTCGCCCCCCACCGCTCCCGCCGGCTCCAGCGTTCCCGTCCGCGTGGTGCTTTCGTCTGCCGGCGAGGGCTCCGGCACGCTCCGCCTGATCCACGAGGACCGCCCGGTGCCGCTCGAGGGTGGCGAGACCGGACTGCGGATGACGCTGTCGCCCGGTCAGACGGTGCGTCGCGCGATCGTGCCGCTTGGCGACGGGCGCGTGCACCGCTTCGAGGCCGTCTGGGAGCCCGATGATCCCGATGCCGACACCATCCTCGCCAACAACCGGGCCAGCAGCTTCACCGTCGCGCCCGGCAAGGGCTCGGTTCTGGTCGTCGACGGTGTGAGCGGGGCCGATGCCTCGGGGCCGGGCGCCACGCTGCCCGCGGCCCTCCGAAGCGCTGGCATGGATGTAGAGGTCGTCTCCGCCGAGGGGCTTCGCGCGGAACTGTTGTGGCTTCAGGCCTTCGACCTCATCGTCCTGCAGAACGTCGGCGCCGACGCCGTGCCGGAGCGGACGCAGCAGGCGCTGGTCTCCTATGTCTCCCAGCTCGGCGGCGGGCTGATCATGGTCGGCGGCCCGGATTCGTTCGGTGCCGGCGGCTGGAAGGGCTCGACGCTCGAACCGATCCTCCCTGTGCTCCTTGATCTGCCCGAGCGGCTCGTGGTCCCGGCGATGGCCGTCGTGCTGGTCATCGATAACTCGGGCTCGATGAACCGCTCGGTCATGGGCTCGGATCGCTCGCAGATGCAGATCGCCGGCGAGGGCGCGGCGGCCGCCGTGCTGAGCATGGACAAGACCGATCTCGTCGGCGTCATCTCGTTCAATAGCGATTACACCGTCGAGATCCCGCTGGGCCCGAACACCGACCCGAAGGCCGCGGCCGAAAAGATCCGCTCGATCGGCGCCGACGGCGGCACGTTCCTGCCTCCGGCGCTCGAGCAGGCCCAGAAGCAGCTTCGGTCTTCCCAGGCCGAGATCAAGCACATCATCGTGCTCTCCGACGGCGTGTCGATGGGCAAGGAGCGCCTCAACGCGCTGGCGCAATCCGTCGCCCGCGACAACGTCCGGCTGACGACCATCGCCGTCGGCGACGACTCCGACGGGAAGGTCATGGCCGACATGGCTTCGATCGGCGGCGGCCAGTTTTATCGCGTGACAGACCCCAGCACGCTCCCTCGCATCTTCCTGCGGGCGGTGCGGATCGTCCGATCCCCGCTGATCCGCGAAACGCCCTTCACACCCGTGCCGATTTCGCCCGGCTCGCCGGTGCTCGAGGGCCTCGGCACGCTCCCGCCCCTGGGAGGGCTCGTGCTTACCCAGCCGCGGGCCGAGCCGACGGTGGTGAGCGTGCTCGTCGCGCCGTCGCGTGCGGGCACGATCGGCGGCGGCGAGCCGGTGCTGTCGTACTGGAGCGCGGGGCTCGGCCGGGTCGCCGCCTTCACGAGCGATGCGCACCGCTGGGCCGCGGGCTGGGTAGCCTCGTCCGAGGGGGTCTACGCCGGCTTCTGGACCCAGCTTGTTCGCACCGTCGCGCGGCCGCCGACCAGCCGGACGCAGATACTCACGCTCGACGCCGCGGGCGACCGGATCACCGCGCGACTCGAAGCCACCAGCGACGACGGACGGCCGCTCGACCTGCTCGATGTGCCCGCGTCGATCTACTCCCCGAGCGGGCGACGCCTCGATCTGAGGCTCCAGCAGATCGGCCCGGGCCAGTACGAGGCCGCTTCACCGGCCGGGGCGGCGAGCGATCCCGGGGTGTATGTTGTCACGCTCGCGCCGCGACAGGGCACGCGGGCCCTGGCGCCGGTGATCGGCGGCGTCAGTCGCCCGACCGGGCCGGAGTTCCGGCGTCTGACCTCGGACCGCGCCGCGCTCGAACGTATTGCCGCGGCGTCGGACGGTCGCGTCCTTGCCCTTTCAGACCCGTCAGCGGCGGACCTCTTCAGCCGCGTCGGTGTAGAGCCCGCACAGAGCCGAACGAGCCTGTGGCGGCTGCTGGCGATATGGGCGATCGCCGTCATGCTTCTGGACGTCGCCACGCGTCGCGTCGCGTGGGACCGTCTGCTCTCTCGCCAGTTCGGGACAGATGTCAAGCGGCGTGCCGCCGAGGCTGTCCAAGAACGCGGCGGTAAGGCCGAGGTAGCCGTCCGACGCCTTCGAGACCGCGACGAGCAAACCACGATCGCGGCGGCGTCGCAACCGACACCCGGGCCGCTGACCGACGCCGATGCCCTCGCCATCGCGCGCGCGGAGCAGGTGCGTCGAAAGGCAGCCCGTGAAGACGCGCGGCGTGCCGCGGCCGCCCCGGGGCCTGCGGCGCCGATAGTGCAGGTGAAGCCGCCGATGGGCAGTGACGACACGGACACGGGCGGATTGCTGGCGGCCAAGCGCCGGGCGAGACAGAAGATGGACGAGGACTGATGAGCGAGTCTGGGCGCGTCAGCGCCCGTCGATGTCGTAGCGGCCGGTCCACCAGTTGCGAACGCGCAACCTGGGCGTCGCAGGCCCCGATGCCGGAACATCGCCGGAGTCCGCGGGGCCGTCATCGGGCTGCGGCTCGGACTTGGCGCGTGCGGCTGCCTGCGTCGGCAGACCGGCATCAGGAACCTCCGACAGCGAACTCGGCTCACCGGAATCAACCGGCCAGGTATCGGGGAGCGGTTCCGGCTCCACGATCGGCTCGGCGGTAGCACCGGCAACGCTCGGCAACTCGCCGATCCTGACTCCGAACGCATCGGGTGCCGAAAGCACGTGCTCAACGTCAGCGAGCATCGCCGCCGCCGACGAGTATCGTTTGTCGTACTCGGCCATCGCCCGATTGACGATCCACCGCACCGCGTCCGGACAGGGCTTGGAAATGCGGCTGAGCCCGCCATGGGCGGGAAACGTGTTCTCGATGAGCGCGTAGAGCACGGCCCCTGCACCGTACACATCGAACTTGGCCCCGTCGACGTCCTGCACCTTCGTCCCGCGGAGCGCCAGACGAACCATCTCCGGGTCGCGGAAATACTCGGTGCCGTGGGTCGTGAGCGTCAGCCCCGACCGCATCGGCGTCACAAGCCCGAAGTCGACCAGCTTCGCACCGGCCTCCGTGACGATCACGTTGTCGGGCTTGACGTCCTTGTGCCAGAGCGCGGCGGCGTGATACTCGCGCAGCGTCCGCAACAGATCGGCCACCAGGCCCAGGCCTCGCCCAAGGGGCTGCCCCCGGAGCCCGGCGCTCCCCGCCTCGTCGTGCAGCGAACGGATCACCCGCGTCAGCGGCTCTCCCGGCTCGTAGCGCGTCACGTAGTGAAACTCGCCCTCGCCGAGCCGGTGGTCGAGCACCAGCCCAAGCTGGCTGGCGGCCGTCAGCACGCGGCTCTCGCTCACGATCTGCGGCAGGCTCGAACCGTCGCCCAGCACGAACGACTTGATGACCACGCGCCCGACCGGTTGCCGGCCCGCCACGTTGAGCTCGGCGAGTTTTCGCGGCGACGGCTCGGCGATGTACAGGCGGGCGCCGGATCCGCCCGTGGGCAAGGTGCCGACGATCGCGTAGCCGTCGAACTTCCCCGCCCTCGCGCCCGACGTGCTCGGGGCCGTCGCCATCACGCGGGGCACCCGGTCCTCGAGGATCTCCGTCAGCGGCGTGAGCGACAGCAGCTTCGCCGGGTGGCCGATCAGCACGCGGTATAGGCAACCCAGCAGAACTTCTCCCTCGGCGTGGAGGCCGTGGAGGTAGTGCTCGACGCTCGGCTTGCGCATCAGCGCGGCGTTTATCATCGCCGCGGCCCCGAAGACCAGCCCCGCGACGACCGCCCCGATTAGCCGCACGAGGTCCGCCGCCTCGCCCGCGAGGAACGCCCAGAGCCGCCTGATCAGCCAGCGGCCCCCAACGAAGATCGGGAGCAGGATGATCGCCGCGACAAGCAGCGTGAGCAGGACCGCGACGCCCGCCCCGGCCAGCACGGCCCAGTCCGGGCCCGCGGTGCCCATCACGTCCCCTCCGCGAGTCGTCTATAGATCTCGCCCACCGAGTCATCGAACGCCGCGTCCTCGGCCGCCGTGAACGGGCCGACGGCACCCAGCGGGAGGCCCGCGGCGTCGGCCTCGGCGATCTCCTCGGGCGTGAACGAGTAGGCCGCGATGACGCGCTGCAGTCGCTCGCGAAGGATCGTTCGAACACGCGCGAGCCGCCGACTCACCGTCGGCTCGCTGATGCCCATCGATTCGGCAACCTCGCGCCCCGGCCGGCCGTCGAGCACGCGCATGCGGTAGACGGCGAAGTCCTCGAAGTCGCACGCCTTTTCGACCAGCCGAAGCGCGGCCTCGACCTTGGCGCGGAACACCGCCGCCTCGTACACCTGGTCCGGCCCCGGCCCGTCGTCGCGGCCCATCCACGACTCGTCGAGCGCCCCGGCCCTGGGCTGGTCGCCCCCCCGCTTCTGCGCCCCGCGCCGATCGAGCTCGTCGCCCAGAACATGCTTGGCGATCGCCAGGAGCCACGTGCTGAATCTCGCGCCGCGGGTCGGGTCGAATCGGTCGATCGAGTCGCTCAGGGCCGCGAGCGTCTCCTGCGACAGATCGCGCACGGTTTCGGGGCCGATGCGGCCGCGTCCCCACTTGGTGAGCTGGGCCCGGAGCACCGGGCCGAAGGTTTCCCAGAGCTCGAACCACGCGGCCTGGTCGTTGGCCCGCAGGCGCGCAATGAAGCTTGTGGAGATGGAGTTGAGCATGGCGGATTGCGCTGGCGCGGCTAGAGCCCCAGCAGCAGCCGCTCGGGCGACTCGAGCGAGTTCTTGATGCTCACCAAAAACTGCACCGCCTCGGCGCCGTCCACCAGGCGGTGGTCGTAGCTCAAGGCCAGGTACATCATCGGACGGACGCCGACCTGCCCGGAGCCGACCGGATACTCGACAGCCCGATTCTTGATCGAGTGCATGCCCAGGATGCCCGACTGCGGCGGGTTGAGGATGGGTGTCGACATCAGCGACCCGTAGATCCCGCCATTGGTGATCGTGAACGTCCCGCCCTGCAACTCGGCGAGCGTCAGCTTCCCGTCGCGGGCCTTGCCGGCAAGCTCCTTGATGCCCGATTCGATCTGCGCAAAGCTCAGCCTGTCGCAGCCGCGGAGGACAGGTACCGTCAGCCCCTTGGGTGTGCCAACGGCAACGGCGACGTCGTAAAAGTCGTGGTGCTCGACCTCCATCTGCCCCGAGCGGTCGGTCACGATCGACGCGTTCACAGTCGGGAAGCCTTTAAGCGCCTGCACGACGGCCTTGACGAAGAACGACATGAAGCCCAGGCCCACGCCGTTCTTCTTCTCGAACGCCTCCTTGTGGGCCGAACGGAGGCTCATGACGGCGGACATGTCGACCTCGTTGAAGGTCGTGAGCATCGCCGCGGTGTGCTGCGCCTCGACGAGGCGCTGGGCGATCCGTTGCCGAAGCGGGCTCATCCGCTCTCGCCGCGACGCGTTGGAGCCCGCGACTGGCTGCGGGGCGGGGCTGGATGGCGCCGGCTTGGCCACGGTGGCGACTGCGGGGCCACTGTCCTTGGCCTCGATCAACTGCTGGACGTCCTGTTCCCGGATGCGCCCGCCGGCGCCCGAGCCGTGGACGTTGGCCAAATCGACGCCGTGCTCGCTCGCCAGCTTCTTGGCCAGCGGCGTGGCTCGCACGTCGGCGTCGACACCCGCCGCCGCCGCATGCCCGTTGCTCGACCCTTCGGCCTGGGGCGCCGGGGTGGCCGCCAGAGCCGCAGGCTTGGGCGCGGCCGCGCCGCCGGGGGCCGCGGCCTTGTCATCGACCGCGCCGACAACCTGCCCGATGTTGACCGTGTCCCCGGGCTTCACGCCGGTCTTCAGAACTCCCGCCGCCGGGGCGGGCACGGCGAGGGTGACCTTGTCGGTCTCGACCTCGAGCACGTCCTCGTCTCGCTTGACGAAATCGCCGTCGTTCTTGAGCCACCGGCTGATCACGCCGCTGGTCACGCTCTCGCCGGCCGAAGGGATCACGATGTCGACCGCCATGCTGCTTGCTCCGAGCGAGGTTCTCGGCCGCTCTGTGCCGTGCGATATGTCACCCGACCAGTACCGGCCCGGAAGGGCCGCGATAACGACGAATCATCCGCTGACCGCCTGCCCCTTGGATCCTGCCGCCACGGGGGCCTTCGCCGCCACGTTGTTGAGTTCCGCGTGCTTGCCCGACTTGATTCCCACCGCCTCGGTCAGGATTGCCTCCTGCTGCTTGGCGTGGCTCTTCTCCGAGCCCGTCGCCGGCGACGCGCACGCCGGGCGGCCGATGAAGCCGAGCTCGATCCCGCACGCCTGGCGGAACGCATCGGCCGCGTAGAGATACCCGCCCTGGTTCCGTGGCTCTTCCTGAACCCAGGTCCGCCGTGCGGCCTTGGGGTACTTCGCGTCGATCTCGCCCAGCAGGCGCGTGTGCAGCGGATAAAGCTGCTCGAGCCGAACGATCGCTACGTCCTTCCGCTCAAGCTCCGAGCGGCGCTCCTGGAGCTCGTGGAACAGCTTGCCGGAGCAATACAGCACGCTCGAAACGCTCTTGGCCGCCTGCGGCGACAGCGTCGGGTCGTCGATCAGGTGCTGGAACGAGCCGGTGCTGAACTCCGCGACGTTCGAGGTCTCGATGCGGAGGTACCGCTTGGGCGTCATCACGATCAGCGGCTTGCGGAAGTTGCGCAGGGCCTGCCGACGAAGCATGTGGAAAGTCTGGGCCGCCGTCGAGGGATAGCAGACCTCCATGTTGTCGTCGGCGCACAGCTGCAGGAATCGCTCGAGCCTCGCAGAGGAGTGCTCGGGCCCCTGGCCCTCGTAGCCGTGGGGGAGCAGGAGCACCAAGCCGGACCACCGCGACCACTTGACCTCGCTGGAGGCGATGTACTGGTCGATCATCACCTGGGCGCCGTTGACGAAGTCCCCGAACTGGCCCTCCCACATCACCAGGCACCGCGGGTTGCCGCGGCTGTAGCCGTAATCGAAGCCCATGACGCCGAACTCGCTCAGCGGCGAGTCCCACACCAGGAACTTGCCCCCCTGCCCGGCCCGGATGTTGTTCAGCGGCGTATACCGCTCGCCCGTCTGCTCGTCTCGATACACCGCGTGCCGCTGCGTGAAGGTTCCGCGGCGGCAATCCTGCCCGCTGAGCCGCACATTCACGCCCTCCAGCAGCAGGCTCCCGACCGCGATCTGCTCCGCATCCGCGTGCCCGATGCGGCCCGTCTGCGGCAAGGCCCCGCGCGGCGTCAATACCGACTGCCTGAGCTTCGGATGGACGTTGAACCCGTCGGGCGCACGCCCCATCGCGGCGCACACCTCCGACACGGTCTTCGGGTCCACCGTCGTCTTGGGCGAGTCAAACGAGTATGTGCCCACGATCCCGGCCCACTGCCCGCCGCCCGGCGGGGGCAAAGGGTCGACGGGCTTCTCGGCGGCCGCGTCGTACGCCGCGTTGAGCTCGGCGAGCAGCCGGTCCTCGATCGACTGCACCTGCTCGGGCGAGACGGCGCCCGAGGCCAGGAGCGCGTCGCGGTACTTGATCGGCGTGCCGGGATGGGCCCTGACGAGCGTGTACAGCGTCGGCTGGGTGTACGCGGGCTCGTCCTGCTCGTTGTGGCCCCAGCGGCGGAAGCAGACCAGGTCGACAAACACGTCCTTCTTAAACTGCTGGCGGTACTCGATCGCCAGCCGGGCCGCGACCACCACGGCCTCGGGGTCGTCGCCGTTGACGTGCAGAATGGGGGCGTTGACGAACTTGGCAATGTCGGTGCAGTATTCCGTCGACCGCGCGTCGACCGGGTCGGTCGTGAAGCCCACGAGGTTGTTGATCACCACATGCAGCGTGCCGCCCACGAAATAGCCGTCGAGCTGGCTCATCGCCAAGCACTCGGCGACGATCCCCTGACCCGCGACGGCGGCGTCGCCGTGGATCAGCAGGCTGGCGATGCGCGACCGCTCCGAGTCCTTGACCAGATCCTGCTTGGCGCGGCAGCGGCCCATGACGATGGGATTGACGCTCTCCAAGTGGCTTGGGTTGTTGAGCATCGAGAGGTGAACGACGCGCCCGTCGCTGCCCGCGACCGACTGGTCGCCCGAGTAGCCCCGGTGGTACTTCACGTCGCCGCCGCCCGCGGGAAGCAGGCCGTTCTCGTGCCAGGCGTCCTTGAACTCGGTGAAGAGCTTCGGGAGCTCCTTGCCCAGATAATCCTTAAGCACCGATAGGCGGCCGCGGTGAGCCATCCCGAGGATGATCTCTTCAACACCCAGCTCGCCGGCCCGCTGGGTCATGAACTTCAGAAGGGGCAGCGTGCTCTCGCCGCCCTCTAGGCTGAAGCGCTTCTTGCCCTGGAACCGCTTGCCCAGGAAGCCCTCGAACTTTTCGACGCTCAGCAGCTGCTCGAGCAGCGTCAGCCGCTCGGCGCTCGACAGCGGCCCGGCCCGCTTGGAGCCCTCCAGTCGTTCACGCCACCACGCCCGCTCGGGGTCGGACGGGATGTGCATGAACTCGACGCCCAGCGTGCCGCAGTAGGCCCGCTCCAGAGCGGCGATGAGCTGCTCGAGGCTCCCGCTCCCGCCCGGGAGCACCTCGCTCGTGACGCGGGCGCTCAGGTCGGCCGTCGAGAGCCCGAAGTATTCGAGCGACAACGCCGCCGGCCTGGCCCGCCCGCGGCCGAAGGGATCGATCTGGGCGATGAGATGTCCGAGCGCCCGGTACGCGTTGATCAGGTCCTCGGCAGCACCCTGCAGCCGGTCCGAGCCCGCCTTGCCGGTCGCCGAATCGCTACCAGGCGCCCGGCCGACCGGGGTCAGCCCCGAACCGATCGCCAAATCAAAGCCCTGGAAAAACGCCCGCACGTCCGCCGACAGGCTGGCCGGGTCCGTCTTGAACGCACGATACTGCTGTTCAAGATACTCGGCGTTCCACCCGTTCACGCTCGGGCCCACGGCGGCCAGTTCGGCGTTCGGGGAATCCTGGGCGGAACTCGGTCGGGCGGCAGAAGAGGCGGGGCCACTCATTGGGGAGACCTTCACTGGGAGCGCGGGGCAAACCATGTCGCGCCGGCAGGCTGAAAGGGAGCTGGAATCGGCGTCGTCCGATCCAGCAGCATCCGTGATCCGTACGGCGTGCCGGAGAGGTGACATCGACCCATCGCCGGCCCATCCCGCAATCGTATCCCCACGGGGTCCACCGATCAGTCACCCGAGCCGTCCATCGCCCCACCCGGGTCACTTTGGCGACGCCCGGCCGATCCCCCCCCGCCTGACTCACGGGATGCCGGCGAGTGGTGGATCTCGACCTGCGTCGGATACGCGAACTCGATTCCCTCGCGGCCGAACCGCTCAAAGATCTCGAGATTGACCGCCTGCTGCGTGTCCATGTACGCGTTGAAGTCGGCCACGAGCATGAAATACACGCACTCGAAATCCAGCGAATAGGCCCCGAAGCTCTTGAAGTGGCAGCGATCAAAGCGCGTGTTGGGGTTGTGCTCGATGGCCTCGCGCACGATCCGCGGGATCGCGCGGAGACGCTCCGCTGGTGTGTGGTACACCACCCCAAAGGCGAACAACGCCCGTCGCTCCTGCATCCGCTTGAAGTTCTGGATCCGCGACGTGAGCAGATCGGAGTTCGCGAACACCAGCTGCTCGCCGGACAAGGCCCGCACCCGCGTTGTCTTCACGCCGATCCGTTCGACCGTCCCCATCTTGTCGCCCACGACAATGAAGTCGCCGACCACGAACGGCTTGTCCAACAGAATCGACACCGACGCGAAGATGTCGCCCAGGATGCTCTGCACCGCCAGCGCGACCGCGATCCCGCCCACGCCCAGCCCGGCCACCAGCGGCGTGATCTTCACCCCGAGGTTGTCGAGCGCCAGCAGCAGCACAAGTGCCACCGCCACGATCATGCCCACGGCCTTGATCACCCCCGACGAGCTCACGATCGCGTTGTCCGGCACGCCGTCGCGGCTCGTGCGTGCGATGAGCAGCCGGATGAAGTGGTCCACCACCACCGGCGACCACATCAGCAGCTGCGCCGTCACCGCCGCCACCGACGCCAGCTGCAGGGCCCGAGACACGGCGTCCGGCAGAAGGAGCGACTGGCTGCCCACCCAGACCGCCCATGGCACCACGAGCCACAAGTTCAGCGACTTTGCGACCGCCACCAGGAAACCCCGCCACCCCTTGGTCGCCGTCTCGAATCGAGATGTCCGTCCGGCCAGAGCTCGCCGCAGGATCGCCGCCGCCGCCACCACCGCGAGCGCCACCGACGCGGCAACGATCCACGTCCACACGGGATTGTTCAGGAAGTAGTACTGGAAGCCGCCCGTTCCCAACACGGGCGCCACGGTCACCGGGCTCTGCATGGACAAGCATTGACCGCCGCCACGGGTCCGTCAACGCGGGCCGATACGCGTTGCTCCGCCCGGGCAAATCACCCCGAGCATGAGGCCCGAGCAGCCGCACCTGCCCGCACATCGCGGGCGCTCAGCCGAAGCGTCCGGTGACGTACTGCTCGGTCTCCGTCAGCGCCGGGGCCTGGAAGATCTTCGCCGTCGGCCCGTACTCGACCAGTCGGCCGAGGTACATGAACGCCGTGTAGTCGCTCACGCGGCTGGCCTGCTGCATGTTGTGGGTCACGATCACCACCGTGTACCGACCGGCGATCTGCGTGATGAGTTCTTCGATCTTGAGCGTCGCGATCGGATCAAGCGCCGAGCACGGCTCGTCCATCAGCAGCATCTCCGGCTCGCCCACGATCGATCGGGCGATGCACAGCCGCTGCTGCTGCCCGCCCGAGAGCCCGAGCGCCGAGCCTTTGAGCCGGTCCTTCACCTCGTCCCAGAGTGCCGCCGAACGCAGGGCCTTCTCCGCCGCCTCCTCTAGACGCGAGCGTCGCCCCTCGCCGACGATCCGCAGCGGGTACGCAACATTCTCGAAGATGCTCATGGGGAATGGATTAGGCTTCTGAAACACCATTCCAACCCGGCGACGCAGGGAGATCACGTCCGTCGAGCGATCGAAAATATTGCTGCCGTTGAGCCGGATCTCGCCCGCGACGCGAACGCCGTCGACAAGGTCGTTCATCCTGTTGATCGAGCGCAGAAGGGTCGACTTGCCGCAGCCCGAAGGCCCGATCATCGCCGACACCTTCCCGTGGGCTATGTGCATGTTGATGTCGTGCAGCGCGTGGTTCTTGCCGTAGTAGAGGTTGAAGTCGTGGATGCTCAGCACGTGCTTCTCGCCGGCGACCTCCTTGTGCGTGTAGCCCGTCACCTTCTCGCCGCGGCGGATCGCGTCGAGCATGTTGACTCCCGGCGCGCCCGCGGCGACGCCGACCCGGATGGGGCCCGCGGCGCTCGCGGTGGTCGGGACGGGTGTGGCGGCGGGTGTTTTCATGGGTGGAGCGAGGATCATACTTGAATACCCGTCGGGTTGTGCCGCGGCGTCAGGTCCCCACGCGGGAGCGGATCGACCGCGACGTCACCGCCCGGATCGCCAGGTTGAGCACGAACAGCAGCGAGATGAGCACGAGAATGCCCGCCCACGCGAGCTCCTTCTGGCCCTGATACGGGCCGGTCGCGTACTGGTAGATCTGCACGGTCAGCGAGGGGAACGGCTCCGACGGATTGAACGTCACAAATCGCGAGCCCAAGGCCGTGAACAGCAGCGGCGCCGTCTCCCCAGCCACCCGGGCCATCGCGAGCATGACACCCGTCACCACGCTGCCCGTCGCCGCCGGGAGCACGACCCGGGTGATCGTCTGGCTCTTGGTCGCCCCGAGCGCCAGCGAGCCCGCCCGGTAGCTGTCGGGCACCAGCCGCAGCATCTCCTCGGTCGTCCGGGCCACGATCGGGATCATGATAAAGGCCAAAGCGAATGCGCCGGCCCAGCCGTTGAAGTTGCCCAGCGGCCGCACCAGCAGCTCGTAGCCCAGGATCCCCACCACGATGCTCGGCACCCCCGTCAGCACGTCCGCCGTGAAACGCACGGGGCCGACGATCCGGCTGTCGTTGGAGTATTCCGACAAGTACACGCCCGCCAACATGCCCATCGGCACACCGACCAGCCCGGCCATCAGCAGCAGTTGCCCCGTGCCCAGAATCGCATGCTTGAGCCCACCCGGGTTGTTCAGGTCTTCGGTCGGCAGCTTTGTGAACAGATCCAGGCTCATCGCCGCCCAGCCGCGCGAGACCAGAAACCACGTCACCAGCCCCAGCACGGCGACGATGACCACGCTGAAGCCGGCGCAGAGCGCGAACATCGCCGAGCTCAGCAGCGTGCGCACGCGGGGATGGGCAAGCAGCATCGACATGCTCAGTGGGCCGCGGCCGTCCGCGCTCCCTTCCCAACCACCAGCCAGCGGGCCACCACATTGAACGCCAGCGACATCACCAGCAGGATCAGCGCGACATACAGCAGCGACGACTGGTACAGACCGCCCGAGGCCTCGCGGAACTCGTTGGCCAGGAGGCTCGCCATCGTCTGGGCCGGGGCAAATGGCGAAAACTCGATCTGGTTGTTGTTCCCGATCACCATCGCCACCGCCATCGTCTCCCCCGCCGCCCGCGCAAGGCCCAGCATCACCGCGCCGAACAGGCCCGAGCGGCTGTACTTGAGCATCCCCCAGCAGCTCTGCCACCACGTCGCGCCAAGCGCCAGCGTCCCCTCGATCTGTCCCTTGGGCACATTCTTGAGCACGTCCCGGCTGATCGCCGTGATGATCGGCAGGATCATGATCGCCAGAATGAGCCCGCCGCAGAGTGCGTCCCGCCCCGTGAGCGGCAAGGGGCGACGCGTCGGACCATCGGCCAGCACAACCGTCTGCGTGAACATCCATCCAAACCCGGGCACGTCTCCCAACGCCCGCGCGATCGCCGGCTCGACCACGCTCTGAAGGAACGGGGCCAGCACGAACAGCCCCCACATCCCGTACGCGATGCTCGGGATCGACGCGAGAAACTCGATCAGAAAACTCAGCGGCGCGGCGATCCGCAGCTTCGGCGCCACTCGCACGATGAACAGCGCCGCCCCCAACGCCAGCGGCACGGCCACGACCAGCGCGATCAGCGAGGTCATCATCGTGCCCCAGATCACCGGCCCGGCCCCGAACTCGGCCGGGAGCGTCCGCATGACCGTCTCGCCGTCCTCGATGATCACCCGGCCGTCCGGGCCGCGGGCGGGCACCTCCCGCTCGTTGGGCCTCCATTCCGTCGTGACCAGGAACCCGACCCCAAAGGTCTGCATCGCCGGGACCGACGCCCGCACGAGCACGAAAAGCAGGGCCGCGAGCATCAGCAGGATCAGCACGCCCGAGCCGCGGGCCGCCCACAGCAGCGCAGCATCCCCGAGGCTCCGACGCCGGGCCGAGTTCGAGTGTGGCGGCGAGATGGAGGCTTGCCCCGGGTTCATGGGTGTCGCGACGGCGCTCTGTCCTGAAGCAATCAGGCCCGGTGCGTCGCGGAGATCTTCCCACACGCTCCGGGCCCGGGTGTCGAGTCGGCGTCGCCGATAGTTACTTGAGCGCCTCGCCCTTATAGGTCAGGCTGGAGAGGGCCCGGCCAACCTGGCTTTGCACCTCCGGTGCCAGCGGGGCGTAGTCCATGTCCTTGGCCGTCTTCTGACCCTCGGTGGTGGCCCACACAAGGAATCGCTTGAGCGCGTTGGCCTCGTCGGCACTGGCGACGCTCGCCGACAGGTCCTTATGCAGGATGATGTAGGTGAACGCCGAGATCGGGTAGGCCGTCGCGCCCGGCTGGTTCCAGATGTTCGCAGCCATCAGCGTGCCGGTAAGCTTTGTGGCCGCCGCGGCGCCGGCGGCGGCGACCGAGTCCGGCGAGGCCTTGACATACTCTCCGCCAGCGTTCCTGACAGCGCCGAACGCGATCTTGTTCGCCGTCGCGTAGTTGAGCTCGATGTAGCCGATCGCGCCGGGGGTCTGCTGCACGACGGCGGTGACGCCCTCGTTGCCCTTGCCGCCCTGACCCACGGGGAACTTCACGCTCTTGCCCGAACCGACGGAGCCCTTGAACTCTTCGCTCTGCGTAGCCAAATAGCTTGTGAAGACGTACGTCGTGCCCGAACCGTCGGTCCGGTACGCCGGCGTAATGGCCGTGTCGGGCAGCTTGATGTCCGCGTTCATCGCGGCGATCGCGGGGTCGTTCCACTTGGCAATCTTGCCCGTGTAAATCCCCGCGAGCACCTCGCCGGAGAACTTGATCTCGCCCGTCACTCCGGGCAGGTTGTACGCCGGGACGACCGCGCCGGCGGTCGTCGGGATCTGCACCAGCTTGTCGGCCCCGCCCAGGCCTTCGATTTCCTTCTTGCTCAAGGGGGCATCGCTGGCGCCGAACGCGACTGTCTTGTCGGTGATCGCCTTGATCCCGCCGCCCGAACCGATCGAGTTGTAATCGATCTTGACCGCCGGATCGATTCGCTCAAACTCGACGACCCACTTCTTATACAGCGGGGCGGGGAAGGTCGCGCCCGCGCCGGTGAGACGCACGTTCGCCAAAGCGACAGAGCCGGCCATCGCGGCGGCAACCGCCAATCCGACCGAGGCGCTGCGGACGACCGACTTC
Source organism: Phycisphaerales bacterium (assembly GCA_038214505.1). Classification (GTDB taxonomy): domain Bacteria; phylum Planctomycetota; class Phycisphaerae; order Phycisphaerales; family UBA1924; genus UBA4658. Next base: position 26,126 of record JBBQRT010000011.1, read on the forward strand.
ATTCCGCTCATCACATTGATCACGTTCAACAAGGAATGCTCCTTTGGCCTGGCTTGGACATCGCCCCGGCACGCTCCCCCGCGGGGTCGCCCGACTGCGCACGCACAGGACGCGTCAACGATACCCAAAGCCACAGGAAGCCTTGGTCGGTCAAAGGTGAAGCTTGTGTAAAGACGACGATGGGCCCCCCAGCAACCGCGGGGAACCGCACACGGGGGTAGGGTGAGCCCCGGGCAGGTCGCTCAGCCCGGAACCAGTCCGTACATCTGGCCCGCGGCGACGGTGCGGATCGCCGCGAACACATCCGCCGGGCCCTGAGTCTTGGAAACAAATCCCCAAGCCCCGGCCATGAGCACCCGGTCCCGGGTGTCAGAGTCGTCGTAGCCGCTGAAGGCCACGACCTTCACCATCTCCGCGATCGATGGGATCAAGCCCATCGGGTCGTCGCCGGGCATCGTCAGATCCATGAGCAGGACCGAAGGCTTGAGCTCCACCAGAAGCTCCCTGAGCCCCGTACACGAATCAACACACCGGACCACCTGGATATCCGGCTCGAACCGCGCCGCCCGCGCGACGGCGTTGCACAGATCGACGCTGTCGTCGGCGAGGATGACGGTGATGCGGTCGCTCATCGGATGGACAGATTGTTGGCAGGCTGCCCGCTGCGGGCGCGGACGCGAGCCGGACCGAGTCGCAGCCCTCCCCGGACGCGTCAACCGGGCTTGGCTGCCAGAAGCGCTTCGATCTGCTTCTCAAGATCCTTGTCGTCGGGCTTGACACGCGACTCGAACCGAGCCACGACCTTGCCAGAACGGTCAACCAGGAACTTGGTAAAGTTCCACTTCGGCTCTCCCCCGATGGGGGCAGGCTGGGCCGCGAGCTTCTTGAACAGAGGGTGTGCTCCGTTGCCCTTGACGCCGACCTTCTCAAACAGCGGGAAGCTGATCTTGTAGCGGGCATCGCAGAACGTCTTAATCTCTTCGTTACTGCCCGGCTCCTGCTGACCAAAGTCGTTGGAAGGGAAGCCCAGCACCACCAGCCCGGCCTCCTTCTTCGCCGCATAGAGCGACTCCAACCCGGCATACTGCGGCGTGAAGCCGCACTTGCTCGCGACATTCACGATCAGCACCACCTTGCCGCGATAGGCGGACAGATTCTCCTCGCTGCCGTCGATGCGCTTGGCCTTCACATCCAGGACGTCCGCCGGATCTGTCGCGGGCTTGGCGGGGGCGGGCGTGGGGGCGGGCGTGGGGGCGGGGGTGGGCATGGGATCCTCGAGCATCGCCACGCCAGCACCGATGGCCCCAGCAGCGACGACCAGAATCGATAGAGCAGTAAATCGGGCACGGCGGAGAGAACGGACGGTCGGCACGGGGAGCCTCCTTCGGGGTCCGCGGGGTTCGCGGACCCCTATTCTAGCGATGCAGGCCGCCCGGGCCCGCACCGGACCGCGAGCAACGGATCTGGCCTCGCGCGAACGCACCTGGGCACTATCCTCGGGTATGGGCGTCGACCTGACCCGCACCGTCCGATTCTGCGTGAACGATCCGTCGCTGCCCGGTGCCGACGAGCCTGCCGACAACGCTTTCGCGGGCTACCCCTCGATGCGCGGGCTCGGGCGCTACTACGAGCTCCACGTCACCTGCCGCGGCGAGGTCGACCCGATCACCGGCTACTTCCTCAACATCAAGGCCATAGACCGCGCTACGCGGGCCAGCGCGTTACCGATCATCGCCAATGCCTGCGCCCGAACCCCGGGCGATGATCCGGCCCGCGTGCTCACCATCGCCGCGGCCGCGCTCAACGACGCGCTCGGCGGCTTGGTGCGGAGCGTGCGATGGAGCCTGAGCCCGTACTATTCCATCCAGATGTCACCCCTACTCCCGAACCCTTCTGCGTTTCCCACCGCCGCCGGTCGGGCCGGGCATCTGGCCCTGCTCCGCCAGCAGTTCGATTTCGCCGCCGCTCACCGGCTCTCCAGCCCGGGGCTCGACGAGGCCGCCAACCGAGAGACCTTCGGCAAGTGCAGCAACCCGCGCGGGCACGGGCACAACTATCGCGTCGAGCCCTGCGTCGAGTTCCCGGTCGACCCCGCCGCTGCGGGCTTCGGGCTTCGCGACCTCGAGCGCATCGTCGCGCGGACCATCCTCGACCGCTACGACCACACCCACCTCAACGAAGACACGGCCGAGTTCGACCAGCGTCTCCCCGGCGGGCTCAATCCCTCGGTCGAGAACATCGCCAAGGTGTTCTACGAACTGCTCGCCCCGGCCGTCGCCTCCTGCGGCAAACCCGCCCGCCTGCGGAGCATCACCGTCTGGGAGACCGACAAAACCAGCTGCACCTACCCCACGGTTGACTAGGCCCGCCCGCCGCACCGCATGACCACGCCCGAGCGCATTCTCATCATCCGGCCAAGCGCCCTGGGCGACGTGTGCCGATCGGTGCCCGTGCTTGCGTCCCTGCGAGCCGCGTTCCCGCTGGCCCGCATCGACTGGCTGGTGCAGGACGGCTTCGCCGACGCGGTCGCGTTCCACCCCGCGCTCCTCGCCCACGGCGGCAAAGTCGTCTCGTTCCCGCGGGCCCGCCTACGGCGCTGGTACGCCCCGGCAACAACGCCCGCAGTTCGGGATTTTCTCGCCGGGCTCGCCGCCGCCAAGTACGACCTCGTGCTGGACTGCCAGGGCTTGCTCCGCTCGGGCCTGTTCGCTCTGGCGACGCGGGCCCCGCGGCGCATCGGCTTCGAGAATGCACAGGAGCTCGGCTGGCTCGGTCTGACCGAACGCGTGCCCGCGCCGCGCAAGCTCCACGCCGTCGATCGCATGCTGCTGCTGTGCGAGGCCGCCGGAGCGCCGAGCGTGGTTGACCTGCGTCTTTATACCTCCGCCGCCGAGCGCGCGTGGGCCGCGGACCGCGCCGGGCTCGGGGGCGGCTATGCCGTCATCGCCCCCACCACCCGCTGGCCCGGCAAGCGCTGGGCCATGGACCGCTTCGCGACCCTCGCAGAACAGATCCTTGAAAGGCGCACGCTCGACTGTGATCGAGTCGTGCTGGTGGGGGCCCAGAGCGAGCGCGAGCAGTGCGGCGAGCTGCTGGCCCTGGCCTCCCGCGATCCCCGCGTGGTCGACCTGATCGGCGGAACGTCCGTCGGGCAGCTCATGGCGGTCATCGAACGATCGGCCGTGCTGGTCGGGTGCGACTCGGCCGCCGTGCACATGGCCGTCGGGTTCGACCGCCCGCTGTGCGCCCTCTACGGACCGACACGGGTCGAGCGGGTCGGCCCCTACAACCGCTCGGCCCACGTGGTTCAGCGGCTGATCCCCGGCGACATGATGGACCACAAGGACGAGGCCGCCGGCCGACGCCTGATGGACCGCATCGGCGTCGACGACGTCATGGAATGCTTGCTGTCGCAGTGCCAGCCCGCCCCGGGCCGCTGACGCGCCCGGGGCAGATGAGCAACACGCGTCAGTCCCCCACCGCCGCGCTCTTAGGAGCCTTGGACGGCTCGGTGTTGAAGCGGTTGGGGGTCATCTTGGAGAGCACGAACGTCAGCGGCTGCCCGTCGGTCCCGACACCGGCGTAGTACCAGCCGTCCTTGACGAGCATGACGCGCAGCTCGCGCGTCCCGCGCGGCCGCTTGCCCTCGGTCGCCGCGACCTCGATACGGACCCTCTCGCCGTCCATCCGGGCCGCGTAGGTGGTCAGCAGATAGTCGCCGGTGCGATAGCCGTACCCGTCGCCGGCATCCTCGTAGAGCGTGCCGGTGGCCGACCCCGCCTCGTTGAGGCTGACCACCAGCGTGAGCGGGTCCAGCGGCTTCTCGCCGGTGTGCTGGATCACAGGGCCGACCGGGACGATCGACCCACCGCGAACGTACAGCCGAGGCAGGTCGTCGATGTGCCCCTCGTCAACGAGCATGACCTCATTCCACACACCCTTGGGCAGCGCGGACCGTCGATCGCCCTCGGGCGTGAGCTTCGGAACCACGAGCAGATCCGAGCCCAGGAGGAACGCGTCGTCCTCTGAACGGAGCGCTGGGTCGGCCGGGTCGGCGAAGAACACCGGACGCAGCACCGGCATGCCCGTCTGGCTCGCCTCGCGGAACAGGGTGTATAGATACGGCATCAGTCGGTACCGCCGCTCCAGCGCGAGCCGGCTGATGTGCTCGACCTCCGGCCCGAACGACCACGGCTCCTTGTCGATATTGCCCTTGCCCGTGTGCCCGCGGCTGAACGGCAGCAGCGCCCCCACGCCCATCCAGCGGGCAAACATCTTCCCGTCGCCGTTGCCATTGAAACCGCCGATGTCCGGCCCGATGAACGGGGAGCCCGAGAGCCCGAGATTCGCGGCCATCGATACGGAGTTCTCGACGTCGGCCCACGTCGCCGAGTTGTCGCCCGTCCAGGTCGCAGCATAACGGTGCGAGCCGAGATAGCCGGCCCGCGTCAGCACGAACGGCCGCTTGTCGGGGTTGGCCTTCTGGATGCCGTCGAAGGTGCCCTTGGCCATGAGCAGGCCGTAGACGTTGTGGTACTGCAGGTGGTTCCCGCTCGGGAGCGTCCCGCCGTATGCCCAGGCCCCGCCCTGATGAAGGTTGTCCTCGGGCATCGTCTTGCTCTTGACGTTGAAGATCGCCGGCTCGTTCATGTCGTTCCACACGCCGTCGATGCCCTGGGCCATGAACTCCTTGTACAGCCCCTCCCACCACAGCCGCACGTCCGGACGCGTGTAGTCCGGGAAGATGCACCAGCCGGGCCAGACCTCCCCGCGGTAGGGCTTTCCAGCGGCGTCCTTGACCATCAGGTCGCCGGCCTCCATCTGGTCGTTGATCGAGAACCCCTTCTCCGCCTTGACGCCCGGGTTGATCATCCAGATGTTCGAGAAGCCCATCGCGCCCAGATCGTCGTTGAGCTTCTTGGGATCGGGAAAGTGTGACTTGTCGAACGTGAAGACCTTGAACTGGTCCATGTAGTCGATGTCCATCCAGATCACGTCGGCCGGGATCTTGCGGTCCCGGAAGTTCTGCGCGATCTCGCGGACGCGGGCCTCGGGGTAGTACGAGTACCGGCACTGGTGATACCCGATCGCCCAGAGCGGCGGCATCGGCATCGTCCCGGACAGACTGCCCAGCCCCCGCACCACGTCCTGCGGCGTGGCCCCCTCGATGATCCACACCGGATAGCTCGCGCCCTCGCCGCGGAACACGATCGAGCCGGACGCCTCGGACGACTTCTCCGCGCCCGTCAGATCGATCTCCACCCGCCAGGTCGTGTCGGCCAGCACGCCGAACGCGGTCCCGTCGGCCCGCACCGCCAGCACCCACGGGTGCGACTGGTACAGCGACGGATACTCCTCGGTGTAGCCGTACGCGTCGGTGTTCCAGCACACCGTCTTGCGTCCGTTACGGAGCAGCGGGCCGGCGATCTCGCCCGTGCCGTACAGGCTCGTGCCCGGCGCAATGTCCACCCGCGTCGCGAATCGGCCGTCGGCCGTCTTCCAGAACTGCGGCCGAACCTTCGCGTCGGCCCCGGCGTCGCCGGCGAACTCCTGCACCGGGTTCTTCAGCGCGATCGAGGGCGGATACTTCATCGGGTCGTCGCCCGCGGGATGGAAGCGTGTGATGGCGAAAGAGGCTTCACCGCCCGCGAGCGCCTTGACGCGCTGGCCCCTTCCGTTCTCCTGTGCCAGAGCGCCGGCCGCGGCGAGCGACAGGGCAAGACCCGCGACCAGACACTTCAGGGCGACCAGCGACGTACCGCGTGCGCGCATGACAAGCTCCATGACCCCGAAACCCCGCCGATGCCACCCGGACCGAATCCGGGACCGTGGAGTTTACAACCGGCCAGCGCCGGGTCCACTCGGGCTCGCCGAAGCGGCGGCGGCAGGAAGCCGCCAACCAGCCCGCCCGTCGGGCTGGCTCGCAGGAATCATCGGACGCGGATATCCCGAACTCGCCGGCTGCACAAAGCTGCCGCGGCGAACACACCCGCGCCGGCCTCCCGGAGAACTAGTAGTTCGGCGTCGGCGCCCGGAAGCTCTCGATATCCACGCCCGCAAAGTACGCGATCGTCTTCTTCAGGCCCTCGCGCAGCGGCACCTTGGGCTCCCAGCCCAACTTCGCCTTGGCCAGCGTGATGTCGGGCTGCCGCTGAGTGGGGTCGTCGGCCGGCATGGGCTTAAAAACGATCTTGCTGCTGACGGGCCTGCCCGTCACCTCGGGCGTGAGCTGCACGACCAGCTCGGCGAGCTGCTTGATCGTGAACTCCGTCGGGTTGCCGATGTTCACCGGTCCCACGAAGTCCTTGTCGGAGTTCATCATGCGGTTGATGACCTCGATCAGGTCGTCCACGAAGCAGAACGACCGGGACTGCTGCCCCTCGCCGTAGAGCGTGATGTCCTCGCCGCGGATGGCCTGGCGGATAAAGTTACTCACCACGCGCCCGTCGAACGGGTGCATGCGGGGCCCATACGTGTTGAAGATCCGCACGACCTTGATCTGGACATTGTTCATCCGCTGGTAATCGAAGAACAGCGTCTCGGCGGCCCGCTTGCCCTCGTCGTAGCAGGCCCGGATGCCGATGGGGTTCACGTTCCCGCGATAGCTCTCGGGCTGGGGGTGCACGGTCGGGTCGCCATAGACCTCGCTGGTCGAAAACTGCAGGATCCGGGCCCGGCAGCGCTTGGCGAGCCCGAGCATGTTGATCGCCCCCATCACCGACGTCTTCATCGTCTTGACGGGGTTGTACTGATAGTGCCCCGGCGCCGCGGGGCACGCGGCGTTGTAGATCTCGTCGACCTCGAGCCAGATCGGGTGCGTCACGTCGTGCCGCACAAGCTCGAAGTTCGGCTTGCCGAGCAGGTGCGCAACATTGGTCTTCTGGCTGGTGAAGAAGTTGTCCAGACAGATGACATCATGGCCCTGAGCCACGAGCCGGTCGCACAGGTGCGAGCCCAGGAAGCCGGCCCCGCCGGTCACGAGGATGCGTTTGGTCGCCGCCAAGGTCGGTCTCCACTAGAGCCCGGTGCGTGCACCGGGCGATCGCTCATTCAACACCGTCACGGATCACCCCGACGGGCCGGTAGGTTACTCATCGTCTTTCGCGGGGATGCGGATCATCGCTCCGGTCGGCGGCCGGTCGGGGTTTTTGATCACCTCGCGGTTGGCGTCATAGATCTTCCGCCAGTTGGCCCCCGACCCGTAGAACTGCCGCGCAATCGACCACAGCGTGTCGTCCCCCTTGATCTCGTAGGTCACTTCGGCCTTGGCTCCCGAGCCCCCGGCGGATCGCGCTGATCCGGGAACGGGCTCGTCCACCCAGACCGTCTTTCCCTCCTGATTGTTCTCCGGGTCCACGGCGATCTTCAGCTTCACGCCAGCCCGCAATCGATCGGAGGTCGTCAGCGGATTCGCCTGCGCCACGGCCCGCCAAAGCCGCCGGTCGCCGTAGACCTCCCTGCGGGCCGCGATACGTTCCCACGAGATGTCGCCGGCCTGCACCGTGTACGCTCGAAACTCGGGCCTGATGACCCTCGCCACCTTCCGCGTTGCCGGCTTGCCACTCGGCACCGGCCTCTTCGCCGTTTCGGTCGCCTTCCGCGCCTCCGAGGGCGCTTCGACCACCGGCGGGCGGATGGGCAGCGGTAAAAGGTCGGTCCGAGGAACATCGACCGACGGCGCCAGCACCGGCGACCCCGGTCGCGGGCCCTCGACATCGCCCGCCAGCGGCGGCCGCGGATCGATCGTGACAATCCGGTCCGATGGCTCCCACAGCCAATAGACACCGATCCAGATCGCGACCATGACCAAGAGAAGCCCGAAAAGTCGACTCGGCGTGTCGGTCATGCTCAACGGCTCCGATCACCGCTCATCGGCACGGTCCCTCGCTGGGGTTAAACCGCCAAGGCCGGTTCGCGAGTTTCGACCTTCGTTTCCGCCGAACCGCCGGTCGGATCGGCTTTCCGAACCCAGACCAGCGGGGCCGCGATGGCGATCGAGGAATACGTCCCCACGATGATGCCCACCAGCATGGTGTACGCGAACACGCGGACGCCCTCGCCACCATAGATGTAGAGGATCAGTGTTGCCACCAGCGTCGTGCCGGAGGTGATGATCGTGCGGCTGATGGTGTGATTGATGGCTTTGTTGATGATCGCCCGCGAAGCGAAGATCGACTTGCCGCGATACTCGCGGATGCGGTCGAGCACGATCACCGTGTCGTTGAGCGAATAGCCCAGAATCGTCAGGATCGCCGCCATCACGTTCAGGTCGATCTTGAACGGCAGGATCCCCGTGGCGGCGGCAAACTCGGGCATGTTGCGGTAGATCACCGTCGCCAGACCAACGAAGCCGACGGCCACGAGGCAGTCGTGCAGCGTGGTGATGATCGATGCTGCTGAATACCGAAAAGCGTTGAACCGCACCCAGATATAGATCACGACGAGAGTCGCCGAGAGCAGCACGGCGAAGATCGCCTGGTTGCGGAAAGTGTCGGCGACGGCCGCCGAGAAGCTCTGCACCTCGGCCTGCGTCTGCGCGGTGGTCAGCGCCGCGGTCGCTAGCGACCACTCACGCTCGGAGACGTCCGTCTCCCATCGCCGCGGGTCGTCGAAATAGCTGACCGTCGGGTCCTTCACCATGACCACCGCCGACTTGACCGCCGCGTCGGTCCCGTCGAGCACGACCACGCGGCTCTGCCTCGCCGCCGCGTCCTGGAAATCGGGCTGGGCCCGCTTGGTGGCCAGCCGGGCCTCGAGCTCGGCCTTGGTCGTCGGGGGAGTGATGTTGTTCAGCACGATGGCGACGCCGCCGCGGAACTCGCCCACCGCCTCGCGCACGCCCGGCCGCTCGATGCTCTCGCCGAGCGTTGGCGTGGTGATCGGAAACGCCTGCGGCGTCGCGCCGCCCGCCCCGGCGAAGGCCAGCGCCGGACGGCTGTCGAGCTCGTTCTGAAACTCCCCGACAAGCGTCTTCTGCAGCAGTTCCGAGTCGGTGACCAGCGTCTTGACGGTGAACGTGCTGGAGCGAAATCCGTCGCTCTCGGGGTTGACGGCGATGATCTCCGCGAACTTCAGGTTGCTCAGCGGATCGGACTCTGTCCGGCCCTTGCCCAGCCCCTTCACGCGGTCCTCGACGGCCGTGCGGGACATCAGCATGCGCCCGTCGGACGCTTCGCCGGCCGGGTCGGCCTTGAGCTGCATCGTGACGGACGTGCCGCCGCGAAACTCGGTGCCAAGCAGGCCCTTGCCCTCGTAAACGATAAAGAACAGTCCGACGCCCGTCAGCAGGACCGAGACCGCGAGGGTGACATACCGCAGGCTCATCCAGTCGATCTTCGGGACCAGCCGCTTGCCCAGCCAGTTGTTGTTGATCGTTGCCAGCATCGGGAACGACCGCCACCGAAACTTGCCGACCAGCACGCTGAACAGGTAGCGGGTGACGAAAAGCTGGGCAAAGAGCGTGGTGACGGTGCCGATGCCCAAGGTCAGGGCGAAGCCGCGGATCTCCTGCGTGCCCGTGAAGCCCAGAACGACGCACACGATCAGCGTCGTGACATTGCCGTCAACGATGGCCGACAGGGCCTTGGCGTAGCCCAGCCGCACGGCGGTCTTGGCGTCCGCGCCCTTCTCACGCTCCTCGCGCATGCGCTCGTAGACCAGCACGTTGGCGTCCACCGCCATGCCGAAGGTCAGGATCACGCCCGCGATGCCCGGCAGCGTGAACGCCGCGTGGTTCAAGGCCATCGCGGCGAGGATCATCATCAGGTTGATCATCAGCCCGACCATCGCGATCGCGCCGCACCAGAAGTAGTACACGAGCATGAACGCGCTAACGACCGCGAACGCGATCAGGCCCGCGTTGAGCCCACGGTCGAGATTGTCGGCACCAAGCTGCGGGCCCAGCACGCTCTTGCTCAGCGGGCCCGGTGAAAGCTTGGCCTGAAGCGAGCCCGCCGAAAGCACGCGAACGATGTAGTCGAGCTCGGTCTGCGAGAAGCTGCCGGTGATCTGCCCCTGGCTCGAGATGCGGCTCTGCAAGCGCGGGGCGGTGTACACCTCGTCGTCCAGCAGCACGGCCATCTGCTTGCCGACGTTTCGCCCCGTCAGATCGCCCAGGCGGTCGGCCCCGATCGGGTCCATCGTGAAGTCGATCGCCGGCCGACCCAGCTGGTCCGCCCCCTGACTGCCCCCGGAGACCTGCCCATCTGACTCGAGCAGGCGCGAGCCCGGACGGTCCCAGAGCAGGATGAACGGCTGACCCTTGTACTCATCGGCGACCAGGCCGCGCCCCGAGAAGTAAAGGGCCGGGGCCTTGCGTAGATCATCGAGCTGCTCGACGGTCTCGACCCAGTTCTCGAGCTTGTTGACCTTGTACCAGCGGGCCTCGCTCGCCGGCGGGGTCGCCGTCGGGCCCTTCTCGCGGAGGCTCGACCGCAGGTCCCCCTCCTGCTGATACTCGCCGGGCTGCACCGCGATGCGGAAGTTCAGCACGCCCGCGCCCCGAAGGATCCGGACGATGTCCTCCGGGTCGTCCAGCGACCGCCGCTTGGTCTGATAGTCGCCCCAGGCGGCCACGACCTGCTCGACCTTGCCCTTCTGATCGGGATAACGCTCCTCGATCGCCTTGAGCGCCGCGGCACGCGGAGAGTCGCGTATCACCGGCTCCTTGTTCTTGTCCAGAAGCTTGAGCGGGCGGTTGTCCAGGTTCAGGGCCCGACGCAGGTCCGCCGCCGAGAGCCCCGTCGAGAGCGCGGCGGCCCGCGTCGTCTCCAGCGTGATGTTCGCCTTCGCCGCAACGTCCACGGCCTCGCGCGACGCGGCCTGGGCCGCTGCCAGCGCGAGGTTGAGGTTCGCCAGAGTCGGGTCGCCCTCGGGCAGGTTCTGGTTGCGGATCTGGTCGCGGACGGCCCGCTCGTCGTCCAGGGCCTTGGTCACGGCCGCCCGCGCGGTCGTCGCCGCCTCGGCATCGCGGACGGCCTGCTCCAGCCGCGTCTTGAGCTCGCTGTTCGTACCCGCCTTGGCATCGATCCACGCCCGGCGCGACTCCGTGCTGCGCTGCACGACCGACTCGAACTCCTCGGGCGAGATGCTCACGGCGCTGAACTGGGCTAGCACCGCCTCGAACTTCGCCCGCTCCTTCTTCACATCCTCGCCCGGCAGCGGCATGGTGATCTCAAGCCGGTCCGAGCCCTGCGGCACCACGGAGATCTCCAGCACACCCTGCGGATCAAGACGCTCCTTCACAACCGTCTTCACACGCTCCATCACGTCCGACTGCCCGGGGGGCACGTCAACGCCGTACACCAGGCTCGCGCCGCCCGCCAGGTCCTTGCCCAGACGCAGCTTCTGCGCCGGGGGGGTGATGGCGACGACCGACAGGATCAGGACGGCAAGGCAGATCAGGCCGTTGCGGATGAGCGGTGACATTCGGGCGGCTTCTCGCAAGAGTCTTCGGGCAATGGAGCGGGGACGCGGAATCGGTCGGGCGCGGACTCAGCGCGCCGCGGCCTTCTCGGCCTTGGTCTTCACCTCGACGCTCGGGGCCGCGTCGGGGGTGGAGGTCGACGAGTTCAGGATCGTCTGCACCGCCGAGCGGGCGAACGTCAGCTTGGCATTGGAGTTCTGATCGACCTTGAGCACGACCTCGTCGTCGCGCAGGCTGTCGACCGTGCCGATGATGCCGGCGATGGTCATGACCTTGTCGCCCCGCTTCAGCAAGGCCATCAGGGCGGCCCGCTTCTTCTTCTCTCTCCGCCCAGCCATGACCTGCATGAAGATCATGAGCCCGAGCAAACCGAACATCATGAAGATGAACGGGCCGCCGAAGGGCGATGCCGACCCGCCGCCCGGAGGCGGGACGGGCGCGCCGGTGCTGGCGGTGCCCGTCGCGGGAGCCGCGCCGCTGGCGCCGGTGATGGCCTCGGTACCGGAAACGGAGCCGCCGCCCGCCTGGGCCAGCGTCCACATCGAAAGCGTCGTGTCGGTCATGATGACTTCGGGATCCTTATTCGTCGTCGATCTTCCCCGACGCCCCGTCCACGGGTGCCGGCTGTCCCGGCTCGGACGGCGCGACCGCTACCGGCCAAGCCGTCTCGAACCGCCCCCACGCCTCAGCCGGGAACACTCCCCGACCTTCTTCGGCGATGACGGCCCGAAGGTCCGACATGAACCGCTGAAAGTGCCGCAGGTTGTGCAGGCTGACCAAGATCGGACCGAGCATCTCCTCGGCCAAGAACAGATGACGAATATAGGCGCGGGTGAAAGGTAAATCACCGGCCGACGCCCAGGGCATCCCCCGGCTCGGGCCCGGTGCGCACGCCGGACAGTCGCAGGTCTCGTCGATCGGACGCGGATCGTCGGCAAACTTTGCGTTCCGGAGCCTGATCTGCCCCGTCCGGGTAAACGCGCTGGCATTCCGCCCGTTCCGGGTGGGAAGCACGCAGTCGAACATATCCACTCCCGCACGCACAGCGGCGTAGATATCCCGCTCATACCCCACACCCATCAGGTATCGAGGCTTGTCCTCGGGCAGCAGCGGAGCCGTGTGCTCGACGACGCGGGCGATGTCGCCCGACTGCTCCCCCACCGCCACGCCGCCGATCGCGTAGCCCGGCAGTTCGACGCCGCACACGCGGTTCGCCGACCACGTCCGCTGCTCGAGGTCCGTCCCGCCTTGAACGATCCCGAAGAGCGCCCTCGCTTCATGCCCGCCCAGCCGGTGGTGCTCGGCCTTGCAACGCTCCAGCCAGCGGATCGTCCGCTCGTTGGCCAGTGCCAGCCGCGCGGCGTGGTCGTACACACGGCTCCGCGCCTTGAGCCCCGGAGTCCGCGTCGAAGTCGAGTCCCGCGCCGCGGCGAGCCGGATCCGCGTCTGATTCACCGGCCCCGCGCCCGGGTCAACGCTCGGCGGGCAGTCGTCAAACGCCATGATGATGTCGGCGCCCAGAAGATTCTGGGTTTGCGTGGCCGACTCGGGCGTCATGGTCACCATCGAACCGTCGATGATCGACCGGAACGTGACGCCGTCGTCGTTCACCGTGTTGATGCCGGCCATCGAATACGCCTGATACCCGCCCGAGTCGGTGAGCATGGGCCCGGCCCAGCCCGTGAATCGCTGTAGCCCGCCCATCTTTGCGATGAGCTCCGGCCCCGGGCGCAGCAGCAGGTGATACGTGTTGCCGAGGATGATCTGGGCCCCGGTGGCGCCGACGGAGCCGGGGAGCAGGCCCTTGACGGTGCCGCGGGTACCCACGGGCATGAACGCGGGCGTGTCGAACGAGCCGTGGGGCGTCGTGACGCGCCCGACGCGGGCCCGGGTAGACGTCGAGCGTGCGGAGATGGAGAAGCTCAGCGGCATGCGGTGTGTAGGACGACGCGGCGTTACGGTCGCCCCGTCGCCGCACGGAGCACGGCCCGCTCGGCGGGCGTCAGGCTGGCCAGCCCGTCGGACTTGACCTTGTCGAGGATACGGTCAATCTCGGCCGTGTCGACACGCTCGGCCCTCGCCGCGCGGCGCGAGCCGCGGGAATCGCCAAGAATATCGAAGAAATCGCGAAGCAGGTGGGTGTGGCGGATGAGATAGGCCCCGGCGAGCGCCCCGCCGACGTGTGCCGCGTCGCCCCCCGCGTTGCTGCCCCCGCGGAGCAGGTTGAGCGCCGCCAGGCCCAGGAACAGGTACACCGCCGTCCGCATCTTCATGGGGATGATCAGGAACACGTCCACGATCGCCGTCGGCGCGATGAACGCCGCGGCCATCAGCACGCCGAAAACCCCGGCGCTCGCCCCAACCAGCGGCGTGAACACATCGTCCACCAACAGCCCCGGAAAGCTCGCGGCCATGCCGGGGAAGACGATCTTGCCCAGGAAGTTGAGCAGCAAATACCCGACGGCCCCGAAGATCCCGCAGGCCAGATAGAACGCCAGATACCGCCGCCGACCCAGATACTCCTCGACGATCCAGCCCACGAACCACAGCCCGAGCATGTTGAACAGCAGGTGCGTGATATCAACGTGCAGAAACTGGAACGTGATGAATCGCCAGACCTGCAGCTCAAGAAACGCCTTGCCCGTGGAGAAATGACCCCAGGCATCCAGAACCGGCAGCGGCAGAAGCCGCTGGCCACCGATCTCGACGGGCACCGGCCGACCGCTCTGAGGGTTGATCAGCACGCGGCCGTGCGGATCGGAGATGACCGCCTGGGGATCGTTGATCGGGTAGTAGAGGAAGCCCGGCATGTTGGGCAGGGGCTTGACGACCGACCGATCGACCACGCCGCGGCGTTGCTGCTCGGGCGTCACGCCCGCGAGATACACCTGCCCGGCCGCCATCCGGACGGTGAGCGCGTCGGTCGCGGGCGAGGGGCCCGCCAGCCGCTGGATCGCCGGGAACAGCAGGTGCCCGAGCCCGAACACCGCGACATTGATGATGATCAGCCACGTGTTGACCGACAGCATGCGCAAGCGCGATCTTGCGCGGGCGGGCGTCGGACGGGCGTAATGGCGGTCGGCGATGCCCATTGAGGCTGGCGGCTCCGAACAAGGAGTGGGTCAACCCGGGTCGGCGGTTGTACGCCCGGGGGTGTTCATCGGTGCGAATCGCCCTTCACCATCACCGCCCGCGAGGGTCGACAGGCGAGCTTCCCCGCTTCCGCTCGGTGGCGTCTTTGAGCGTTGCCCGCTCTTTCCGCGTCAGGCTTCCCATCCCCTCGCGGGCGATCTTTTCGAGAATCCGATCGACCTCGACCTGGATCAGACGATCGGCTTCCTGTCGCTTGGCGGCCGCCGCAAAGGCCCGGTCCTGGGCGGAGCTCGCCCTCCATCCGCCACCTTCTCCCGCCCCCTCACGCCCACCCCCGCCCGCGACATTGGGCATACCGCCGTAGCCCCGAGAAAAGTCGTAGCCCTCCAGCGGTCCGGCGTCCTCCATCATCGCTAGCCGCCGCTTCTCGGCGAAGCAGGTGATGCCGGCGAACACCGCGACGGCAAACAGCATGTTCGTCCCGCCCATCAGAGCAAAGAGCCCCACGGCGATCGCGAGCACCAGCCCGAGATTGACCGCGATCGTCATCGACTTGCGATAGCCGATGCGGGCCCAGAGCACTTCCTGCACCACCCGCCCCGCATCCATCGGGAACATGGGCAAAAGCATGTTGAAGCCCAGGAGCACCAGGTTGGTGAAATACGCCGACCACAGCCAAATCCGCCAGTACTCGGTGAACCACCCGCTGAGCAGCACCGACTGCGGATCAAACGGGTTGAAGATCAGCGCATCCCACCCCGCCCCGGCCGCCAACAGCGCCCCGCCAAGCACCGGCACAAGCACGACGTTCACGCCCGGGCCGCCCAGGGTCGTGATCAGCGAAGCGTCCCAGCGGTGCGGCGGGCGGCAGAACGCCAGCCCGCCCAGCGGCCACATCAGCACCCGGTCGGCCTCGCCGCCCACCCGCCGGCACGCAAGGCAGTGCCCGAACTCGTGCAGCAGGACCAGCACAAACAGCGTCGCCATCATCGCCGCGGTGTAGTGCACCCCCAAGCCGTCACGCCGCAGCGAAACCAGCAGCTGAACCACGATGAACAGCACATACAGCAGGTGGATCCGCACCGCGATCCCGCCGATCCCCGGCACCCCCCGCGGCACGCTGAACAGCGGCAGCGACCAACCGAAGAAGTCGTCGCCCTCGACGAACATTCGGCGGAGGGCCCGCCGGACGCCCCCACCCTCGCCGTAGTCGCCCGTGTCGTAGCGTCGGTCCTGAAAGCCCATGTTTCAGATCATTCGCGGCCCGCGCCCGCGTTTCCTCGGATCGGAGACGATCAGCTCAAATACCCCGCCCGCTCGGCCAACAAAATCGCCAGCATGCTCTTGGCGTCCACAATCTTTCCCGACGTGACCAAGCCCACGATGTTCGCCACCGGCACCAGTTCGACCTGGATGTGCTCGTCCTCTTCGAGCTGCTGGCCCACGTGCGTCAGGTTGGTGGCGGCGTACGCGAACATCTTCTCGTCGCTCAGACCCGGGCTCGTGTAGAACCAGCCCTTGTCCCCAAGCGGCGTGAGCGTGCTTGCCAGGTAGCCGGTCTCTTCTACAAGCTCCCGGGCGGCGCACGGGGCCGGATCCTCGCCCGGGCCGAAGCCCGCCGACTCGCCCCCCGAGCCCCCCACGCCCACATCTCGCACGCGCGGCCGCTCGATCGTCCCCGCGCAGCACTCCAGCAGCCCCTCGCCCACCGAAAAGCGGAAGTTGCGGATGAGCACCACGTTTCTGCCTCGAAACTCATCGAGAATCGGCACCACGACGACGGCTCCCGGATGCCGGACGATCTCCCGATCGGTCGTCTTCCCCCGAGGTTGGGCGACCTTGACGAGCTCAAAATCGAACTTGCGGCCTTGCCGAACGAGTGTCCGACCCAGAATCGTCGGCGGTGAGGGGGCTGAATCTCGCGAACCGCTCGAACCCAGCGACGTTCCTTGGGGGGGCGTGGTCATGTCGATGGTACCGGAGACCCGAGTTCACAAAGCGCGAAGATCGCTATCACACCCCCCCCGACGCCACAATGGGCAATCTCCCCGCCTGCTCAAGGGCCTTGCGTCCGCTGGCGGATCGAGTAGTATGTATGCAGACGGCGGCGAGAGGGTCTTACCAAGGACCGCTCCTATGCCAGCCTCGACCAGCTTCATCCCAGCGTGTATTTTCCGCTCCCTGACCCTCGCCGTAACCCTCGGTGTCGCGGCGGGCGCAATCGCCCAGCCCGTGCAATGGCCGGTCGCCTCGGGCGGCAACGGCCAGTTCTACGAGCGCGTCGAGGCTCCAGGGCTGACCTTCGCCGACGCCCGGGCCGCCGCCGAGAGCCGCACGTTCGACGGGTTCTTCGGCCGCCTTCTGGTTCTCGAGACGCCAAGCTACGCCGCCGAGCGCGACTGGGTGTTTGCGAACGTCTATTCCCCGGGCCTGGGCACGGGCTCGCAGTTCTACTGGGTCGGGGCCACCCGGGCCAACGCGATCGGGCCTGTCGCGGAGAACTGGACGTGGACTGACGGCGTGAGCGTGCCCACGAGCATCTCGAACGCCTGGGTCGTCGACTTTGCCGAGGGCAACCAGCCCTACGCCGCCGGGTTCTTCGCCGCCAACCAGAACACGCTGGGCGACTACGCGCGAGCGAGCACGGTGCTGGTGCGCGGATACGTCATTGAGTATGCGGTGCCGATCCCCGGCCCGGGGGCGTTGAGCTTGCTAGCGACTGGCTGGCTGCTGAGCCGCCGTCGCCGGTGAACGGTTGAGTCTCACCCGCCACGACCTTGGGGCCGTCCCCCAAGGCCGTGGCGCCGTGTGACTCGGTTCAGTCGTGCTTCCACATCCGCGCCCCGTAGACCGCCGCGTCGCCCAGGTCTTCCGCGATACGGATGAGCTGGTTGTACTTGGCGTTCCGGTCGCTGCGGCACGGCGCACCGGTCTTGATCTGGCCGCAGTTGGTCGCGACGGCCAGGTCGGCGATGGTCGAGTCTTCCGACTCGCCCGAGCGGTGGCTGAGGATCGCGCCGTAGTCGTTGCGGAGCGCGAGGTTGACGGCGTCGAAGGTTTCGCTGAGCGTGCCGATCTGGTTGACCTTGACCAGGATTGCGTTGGCGCAATCCTCGTCGAGGCCGCGCTGCAGGAACTTGGGATTGGTCACGAAGAGATCGTCGCCCACGAGCTGGACCTTGTCGCCCAGGCGGTCGGTGAGCTTTGCCCAGCCGGCCCAATCGTTCTCCGCCAGGCCGTCCTCGATCGAACGGATCGGATACTTCTTGCACCAGCCCGCCCAGAGGTCGATCATCTCGTCGCTGCTGGCGATCCGTTTCGGGTCGCTCTTGAAGAAACAGTAGCCGCCCGCGGCCTTGCCCTTCTTGGAGCCGCCGGCGCTCTTGTGCTGAGCCTCGTTCCAAAGCTCGGTCGTCGCCGGGTCGAGCGCAACGAAAATCTCACGCCCCCAGTCGTACCCGGCCTTTTCGGTCGCCTCTTCGAGCAGCTTCAGCGCGTCCTCGGCGGTCTTGAGGTCGGGCGCGAAGCCGCCCTCGTCGCCCACCGCCGTCGAGAGGTGCCGCTCGTGCAGCACCTTCTTGAGCGTGTGATAAATCTCCACGCACGAGCGAAGCCCGTCGGCGAAGTTGTCAAAGCCCCAAGGCTGGATCATGAACTCCTGGAAGTCCATGTTGTTGTCCGCGTGCTTGCCCCCGTTGAGCACGTTGAACATCGGCACCGGCAGCGTCTTGGCCCCGGCCCCGCCCAGGTAGCGGTACAGCGGCAGGTCGCACGCCTCGGCCGCCGCCTTGGCCACCGCCATGCTCACCCCCAGAATCGCGTTGGCCCCGAGCTTGCTCTTCGTCGGCGTCCCGTCGAGCTCCAGCATCGCCGCGTCGATCTGCTCCTGCATGCGGACATCGCGGCCCTCGATCTCGGGCGCGATCTTCTCCAGCACGTTCTTGACCGCCTGCGACACACCCTTGCCCATGTACCGCTTCTTATCCCCGTCGCGAAGCTCCACGGCCTCGTTCTCGCCGGTCGACGCTCCGCTGGGGACCGCCGCCCGGGCCACGATCCCGCTCGTCAGCGCCACCTCGACCTCGACGGTCGGGTTGCCGCGGGAATCCAGGATCTGACGGGCGTGAACAACATCGATCTCGTACATGGCGGCCTGCTCCGTGCGGAGGATTGAATCGGGGAACGATGCGACGGGGCCGATGATACCCCCGGCCCGCCCGCACGCTCCCATCCGGCAATGCCGCCACAGAATCACCGGCGTGCCGGTCCCGGATGTGATAGTCTTCGCTTCCGCCACGCCCCGGACCCCCCACCGATCCCATGCCCATCTCACCCGACGGCTTCGCCCAGCGGATCTCCGACCTGAAGGCCGACCTCGTCGGCCAGGCGCGGTCGGTGCAGACGCTCGTCGAGGCCGGCTTCGACGCGGCGTTCGCCCGCGATCAGGCCGCCGCACGCCGCGTGGTCGAGATGGACGACCAGATCGATCAAGTCGATGTCGCGCTCGAACGCTCCGCCGTCGCGCTCCTGACCGACGCGACGGCCCAGGGCGCGGCGCTCGATCCCGCCCAGCTCCGCATGGTCCTGACAATTGTCAAGGTCAACAACGAGCTGGAACGCATCGCCGACGCGGGTGTCATCGTCGGCGAGATGGTCGGGCCCATGCTCCAGACCGGCGTCACGCTCCCGGACAACTTCCGGGTCATGACCAACTCCGTCGTGGGCATCCTCCGCGACGCTTCCCTGTCCCTGGAACGCTCCGATCCCCACCTGGCGAAGGTCGTGCTCGCGTCCGAAGACGCCGTCGAGGCCTTCAAGCGGGCGATCCTCCGCGACGCCCAGGTCCAGGTCTCCACCGGGCGGCTCAACGTCGATGCGGCGTTCGTCGTCCACGAGCTGGCAACCCTCTGCGAGATCATGAGCCAGCACTGCACGAACATCGCCGAGCAGGCCCTCTACGCAGCCACCGGCACCATCGTCCGCCACATGGGCGGGCATTGGGAAGAGATCCCCACGCCGTCGTGAGGTCTCTGCACCCGGGTGTGTCTCATCGGTCCCCCCGCCACTCCGCGTTGTCGATCAGCCGAACCGTCCCCAGCCGCGCGGCGACGAGCGCCCGCGACGCACATCCCTCAACAGGCCCAAGCAGCGTCCAGGCATCACGCACCACGGCATACTCGATGGCGATACCTTCGCGCTCCAGCACCTCCCGCATCGCGGCCTCGGCCGCCATGGGCGTAGATCTGTCGCGGGCTGCCGCAAGGCCCCTCCAGAGCGCCCTTGCCCTCGACCGGTCGGCGGGCGTCAGAAACACGTTCCGGCTGCTCATCGCCAGGCCATCGGGCTCCCGTGCCGTCGGATGCGCGATGATCGACAGATCGGGCCGGAGATCGCGCGCCATCGCCTCGATGACCTTGAGCTGCTGCCAGTCCTTCTCGCCGAAGATTGCCGCGGCCGGCCGCACCAGCTCGAACAGCCGCTCGACAACCTGGCACACCCCCGCGAAGTGCCCGGGGCGCGACGCGTCCTCGAGCCCCGGCCCGGCCGCCACCGCCGGCAGCGCCGGCGTCGGAAATAGCTGCCCGGGCGGGTACACCTCATCGGGGCTGGGCGCGAACACGATGTCCGCGCCGGCCCGCTCGCACCCCGCCGAGTCGGCGTCGAGCGTGCGCGGATAGCGATCCAGATCCTTCGGATCGTTGAACTGCGTGGGGTTGACAAATACGCTGACGACCACCGGCTTCCCGCCGCCCCGCCTCGCCGCCTCGGCCCGCGCGGCACTCACCAGCGCCAGGTGGCCCGCGTGCAGGGCGCCCATCGTGGGGACCAGAACGCCCCCGCGGAAGTCTCCGAGTTCCCTGGCCGTGGTGACGATGCGCATCGGGCGAGAATAGCGTCGCTGTGTTCGCCCCCGCCCGGCGCACGCTCAGTCTCTGTGCTTGGGCTGCAGCGTGTTGGTCCACGCCGCCACGGCGTCGTTCTCCGGCAGCCGCTGAAGGCTGAACACCGTGCGGTACAGCCCGTCGCCGTCGTAGTCGCTCTTGGAAACGACGCCGAACAGCGAGGTCGGCTTGTCGTCGATCAGATGCACCGCAATGAGCACCTCTCGCCCTTCGTAGCACATCCGGCGCGAACGCACCACCAAATGCGACCGGCTGATCTCCACCGCCCGCCCGCTCCAGGTCGGCCCCGGACGCCCGCGCCCGTCCAACTCGGCCATGTCCAGCTCGGCCCGGAATGCAAACGCCGGCTTGGCCTTGGGCGGCGTCAGCGGCATGTCATCGTCGTCGCGCATCCCGCCGCCCGCACGGCGGTCCGACGCCGACGACCGACGCGCACTCGACGAGTCGAACTGTTGAAACGATGGGCTCATAACCGTGCCTCACTCCGCTTGCTGGCACCCCATCGATCGGTCCGCCACCTCTCCGAGTTTGCCCGCTCGCGGCCCGCGACCGCCGTCTCCCCTCGCACAGCCCGAACAACCGGTAAAGCACCCTCGTCGTCGCGCATTTCGGACGCTCTCCCGCTGCGCGTACCCTGCCCCAGCGTCCCCTATGCCGCAACAGCACGTCATCCTCTCGACACACACCACGCTCCACCTTGCCGCCTGCCTGCGCGGCTTCGCGGGCCAGTCCCGCGCGCCCGACTCGCTCACGCTCTCGTGCGACGTGCTCAGCCCGGAGATCGCCCGGATCGCTCTGGAGTTCTCGGCCAGTTCGCTCACGCCCGTCCTCCTCGTCCAGCGGCCGCACACCGGCAAGGCCCGCTGCGCCCAGGTCCGTAACAACGCCGTCCGGTCGCTCATAGCCGCCGCCGCGCCTCGCGAGGATGCACGCCTGATCTTTCTTGATGCCGACACTGTCCCCGCCCGCCACATGGTCCTCGGGCACGAGCATCTCGGCGGCCCGCGCGGACTCGTCAGCGCCTTCCGCGTCAACCTCACGCCCGAACAGACCGAGCGCTTCGACTTCGATCGCCTCTCCCGCCACGAGCCCCCCGTTCCGCTCAGCCCCGAGCAATCCCGCGACCTCGCCGCCCGCCACACCCGCTATCGCCGCCAGTTGTTTTGGAGACGACTGGGGCTCGGCAAACCCCACAAGCCGCGCCTGATCGGCGGCCACTTCTCCGTTCCGCTCGCCGCATACCTCGCCGTCAACGGCACCGACGAGGCCTACGAGGGCTACGGCCAGGAGGACGACGACCTCGCCCGCCGCCTCAACCGCGCCGGCTGGCTGTCCGTTGTTGCCGTGCGCGACCTCCCTGTTTATCACCTCCACCACCCCACCCGCGCCCCGGCCGCGTGGGACACTGCGCCCGGCGTAGTTCGCTTCAAGCAGCCTGCGCCCAACCGATCGCTTCTCGGGATCGACAACGCTGCGCCCCAACCGCCAGTCAGCGTGTGGATGTGCCGCGAAGGGCGCCCCGAACCGGTCTCAATCGCTCCGGCGCATGCCGAGCAGGCACCCCAGGAACCTCAGCACGCGACCCACGAGCCCCCCGCTGCTCCGGCATCCTGATTCGCTCGCGGGCATCACGCCCGCCAGCCGTTGGCTGCCCGGGAGTTCAGCGAGCCCCTCCATCTCCGCATAGCTCCGCGGCGGGCGGGCATACAGGTCCCCACCGCACGACGGGCACTCGAACACGTCGGCGCGGACCTCGTCGGATGCCGCTGGCTGCACCTCCCACCCGTGGTAGCCGCAGCGCGGGCATACCTTGGTGTGCATCCAGACGGCGGATCCGGACCGGGTGGCGGACATCGCATCGAGTCTACCGCCGCATCGAATCCGTGCAAGAGTTTTTGCAAACCCCGGGCCACACGGCCGCGCGGAGCGACCATGATCGATCTTCATGACTGGTCCGAGCGTCTGATCGCAACAGGAACCCGCGCCCTCGGACCGGGGTTCCTCACCTCCGGGGCCTCGGGACTCGACGACTTTGCCGACGAGTTCGGCTCACGCCCCGAAATCGCCCACCCGCTGGTCGCCGCCGTCCTGGGGGTGTCGCCCGGGCCCGCGCCGACCGGTGCCGCGCCAGACGTGCGGCTGTGGTACGCGCTGCACCAGGCCGCCCCGGACGTCCGCATCGCCGACCAGCCGATGGAAGGCCCCTTGCTGGACCTCCCCGAGGACACGTCGATCGAGGTCCGCACCGAGGCCGAACTGAGCGCCCTGCACGCCCTCAGCCGACTGGCCGCGGTTCATGCTCGGGCCGACTGGGCCCGCCGCGCCGCCGGCGCAGCCCTCTGGCACATCCGAACGATGCAGCCCGACAACGCGACCAACCACCCCTGGGCGATCCAGGTGTTCCTCGAGCGGGCGGCGAAGACCGGCGAGCCCGAGAGCCGCATGTTCGCCGAGACGCTCCTGCACAACTGCCATGTCAGCCTGGGCCGCCCCGACCGGCTCTCGGCCGTCATCCTCATCGACGCCGGGCGCGCTCTCGCGACGACGATCGCCTAGAACCCCCCGTCCCGCGGGCGTCTCAGACGTGGGCCGCGACGGCCTTCACGGGCTGGTACAGCCACTGATACACCGGATCCGCATGCGCCGACGGCTTAACGTCGGTAAGGCGATACTTCCGCTGGATGCACGCCGCCACAAGGCCCATGAACAGCGGCTGGGGGTGCAACGGGCGGCTGGTGAGCTCGGGATGAAACTGCCCCGCGATAAAAAACGGATGGGCCGACACGCCCGCCCCACCGGCCGCACCCTCGACCGATTGGGCGAGTTCGAGCATCTGCATGATCGGCTGCCGCGGATGTCGTCCGCTGAAGCGCATGCCAACCGCCTCGAGCCGCTCAACGTACATCGGCTCGACTTCGAATCGGTGACGGAAGCGCTCGCGGGCCAGCACATCGCCGCTCGAACCGCCAATGCCGGCCGGCGCCGGTCGCGAGCGGCCGCGGTAGAGGAACTCGGCCAGCGACGAGCCGCGGATCAGGACCTCCTGGCCGCCTAGCCGCATCGTTCCACCCAGACCCTCGATGCGCTTCTGATCGGGCAGCTCGCCGATGACCGGGTGCGGACTCTGAGGCTCAAACTCGGTGGAGTTGGCCCCCTTGAGGCCCGCGACGTTCCGGGCGAACTCGATAACCGCGACCTGGAATCCCAGGCAGATGCCCAGGTACGGCACAAGGTTCTCGCGGCAATACTGCACGCACAGGATCTTGCCCTCGACCCCACGCGAGCCGAAGCCGCCGGGCACTATCACGCCGTCGAGCCCCTCCAGCGTGGAGCCGACTGTCCCGGGTGCCAGGTCCGTCGTCTCGATCCACCGCAGATCGACGGCGGTGTGCAGGTGCGCCGAACAGTGCTCCACGGCCTTGTCGATCGAGGCATACGCATCCCGCATCGCCACGTACTTGCCCGTCACGCCGATCGTCACGCTCCGCTTCTTGGACCGGACGACTTGCTCGTAGAAGCCTGTCCACTCCTTCCGCGAGCGGTCCTCGTTCTTCGAGTCCACCCGGTCGTGAAGGTCCAGAAGCGACAGGATCTCCCGGTCGAGCCCCTCGGCCCGCATGTCGTCGGGGATCGTGTACACGCTCGAGCGGTCGTGCATGCTGAACACCCGCTTGAGCGGGACGTTCGAGAACATCGCGATCTTCTGCGCCACCTGCTCGCCCACCGGCTCGTTGGCCCGGCACGCGATGATGTGCGGCTGCACCCCCGCCTCCATCAGCCGCTTGATCCCCAGCTGCGCCGCCTTGCTCTTCTGCTCCCCCAGTGTCTGCGGCTTGATCACGTACGTGAGCGCCACGAAGCACACCGACTTCTCCCCCTCCTCGAACGCCAGTTCCCGCAGGGCCTCGATATAAAAGCCGTTCTCGTAGTCCCCCACCGTCCCGCCGACCTCCACGAACACCACGTCGGCCTGCTTCTGCCCGTCGCCGTATATCGCCAGGTCGCGAAGCCGCCGCTTCACCTCGCCCGTCACGTGCGGGATCCACTGAACATCACGCCCCAAGTAGGCCCCGTGCCGCTCGCGGTCGACGATCGTCGAGAAGATCTGCCCGCTGGTCATGAAGTTGCGGCGCGACAGATCCTGGTCGAGCAGCCGCTCGTAGGTGCCCAGGTCCATGTCGCATTCGGTCCCGTCGTCAAGAACGAAGACCTCGCCGTGGCGGAACGGGTTGAGCGTTCCCGCATCGATGTTTAGATAGCCTTCGAGCTTGATGGGCGCGACGACCAGGCCCTTGTCCTTGAGGAGCTTGGCCACGCTCGATGCAAAGATGCCCTTGCCCAGCCCGCTCATGACCGTGCCCAGCACGACCACGTACTTCGTCCGCCCGCGCTTGTACCCCTCGGGGATGGGCGAGAAGAACTCCGTCTCCGTCGACTTGTCCGCGTGCCGGGCGATCAGGCTCGACGCCCCCACACCCTCGGTGTCGTCGCGCCCGTCGTCCCCCGCGTGGTCGTGCTCGACCCGCGTCGGTGCCAGCGCCGACCGGGGGGCGAAGTCGGCCATCGCGCCAGACCGCGTCATCGGTCGGACTTCGATCATTGTGTCGGTAGTGCGGCTAGAGGTTCGAGGGGTCTGCTGCGCTCGAGTCATCGGCGTCGGCTGCGGCATGGCGCAATACTAGGGAGTTCTCCCGCGCCGCGTCGTACGCAAACGATTCCCCGGCCACGATTTCCACATCCGCCCCATCCCAGCCCGCTTGGGCGGGCGTCCGACACGCGGAATCAAACGCCGCCCCGCATTCTCAGACCAGTTATCAACCCGCGCGAAATCGTTCCACAAACGCCCGGTACTGCTCCGCCGTATCGATGCCCGGGCGGGCCGAGGGTCGGATCGCCACCCCGATCGTGTACCCGTGCTCGAGGGCCCGCAGCTGCTCGAGCTGCTCGGCCCGCTCCAGCGGCGTCGGCTCAAGCCCGGCGTACCGCAGCAAAAAGCCCGTGCGATAGGCATACAGCCCGACATGTCGAAGCACCCCGGCGTCGTCCCCACCCCGCGCGTCGCGGTCGAACGGGATGAGCGACCGCGAGAAATACAGCGCCCGGCCGTCGACCCCCACAACCACCTTCACACAGTTGGGGTCCTTCGTGTCTTCGCTCGGACCGAACGGCACGGCCACCGTTCCGATGCTCGCTTCACCATTTTCTCCGGTCCCCCCCATCCGCCGCGTGCGGAGCGCCGCGACGGCCGCGTCTATCGCCTCGGGCTCGACCTCCGGCTCGTCGCCCTGCACGTTGACCACAACGTCGTCCGGGCCGAGCCCCAGGGCTGTCGCCGCTTCGCACAGCCGACTCGTCCCATTGGCGTGGTCCGTCCGGGTCGCCACCGCCCGCGCTCCGAAGCCCCGGCAGGCGTCCAGCACCCGCTGGTCGTCGGTCGCCACCACAACCTCGCTCAGGCTCGCCGCCCGCCTGGCGGACTCGAACACGTGCCGGATCAGCGGCCAGCCCGTCTCTCTCAGCAGCACCTTGCCGGGCAACCGCGTCGATCCCAGCCGCGCGGGGATGATCCCGACCGTTCGTCCCCTGCTCACGCCGAGCTTCCCGGGGCGGCGGCGGCGGACGCATCCCCACCCTTGAGCCGCTGGATCAGGGCCCGGATCTCGTCGCGCCGCTGACGGATCTGCTTGAACCCAATGTTCTTGATCGTGATCGACGAGGCGATCTTGTTCGCCTCCTCGGCGTCGGGCAGGGTCCGCAGTTCCTGCGCCCGCGCGAAGAGCGCCTCCATCAGCCCGTAGTGCAGCTCCATCACGGCCTTCTCGTCGGATTCAGAGGTCATCGGCAGGGCCTGCCGCAGCGTCTCGATCGCCTCGTCAATGAAGCCAGCCTGTTGAAAACTCAGCCCGAGATAGAAGAACACCTGCGCCTTGTTCTTGACGTCCGACTTGGCTTCCTGCAACAGGCCGATGGCCTCCTCGTACTTCCGCACCTGGTAGTAGAGCTTTGCTAGATTGAACTTGCGGGTCAGGTCGGTCGGATACGCCGCCACTTGGCCCTCCAGCAGGCGGAGTTCCAGAACGATGCGCTCCTTGAGCGCGGCGCGGGCGGATTCCTTGGCTTCTTCGCTCGCCCCGGGCTGCTCGGCCAAGGCCCGCAGCCGGGCCGCTCGGCGTGCCGACTGTCGCACCTTGAGCGTGTCGGCCGTCTCGCGGAACCGGAACTCGCTGGTCTTGGCGTGCCACTGCTCGGCGAGCGCGTGCGCCGCATCCTCGTCCTCGGGCCGCCCGCGCTTGATCAGCACGTCGATGTATTTCAGGGTGCTCGGCCGGTCCTCCGGGCTTGTCTCGTGGTCCATCCTCGCCGCGGCGACCTGCCGGTCGAGCACTTCCTCGGTCGTGACCACGCGATCCTGCTCGTCGAGTCGTTTCTGCTTGTCCGAGTCGCGGAGGTTGGAACGGAACCCGCCCTCCTGGCCCTTCTGGTCAAACCCGCCCCGCTTGGTCGTCCACTCGGCCGAGAGGTTCTTGATCTCCGACGCCAGCCGCGAGTCGGTCGGGTCCAGACGGACGGCCGCCTCGCCCGCCTCGACGGCCCGGTCCAGCTTGTCGAACTTCTTGAACACCTCCATCACCGTCAAATACTGCTCCTTCTTGGGCTTCTTGTCCCGGCTGATGCACGCCAGCACCCGCTCGGCCATCCACAGCGACGGCCCCTCGAGGCTCAGGCCCGCGGCCCCCTGAAGCGCCTTGACAGCGAACGCCGCCTCGGTCGGGTGAGCGCTCCATTCGAGCAATCCAAGCAGATACTTGTCGAGGTCATTCCGGCCGGTGAAATCCTTGTACGTCGAGCGGTACGACTCGTCCTTCTCGCCCTTGGGGTTCTCCGTGAAGAACTTGCCGGCCGAGTTGAAGAACCCCTCGATGCCCTTCATATCCGCCGGATCAAAGCGCAGCCCCTTGAGCCAGAGGTTCATCGCATAGCCGAAGTTCGTCGCCTCGTGCACGGTCACGGCGTGGTCGAAAAACCGCTTGGCCTTGCCCGAGTCGAACTCGAAGCCAGGCGCCGAGCCGCCCCCACCACCACCGGCGCTGCCAGCACCGGATCCGCCCGCGCCGAGAGCGCCACTGCCACCGGGCTTGTCCGCCGATTCGTTCTTCTTCCAGGGGAACAACGCCAACGCAGGCTCCTTGGGCACGGGCTCGGGCCCCGCGCCGGGTCGTGCGACTGCTCGGCCCGTCGCGGATGCGGATGCTAACCGGCGCGTGCGACAAGCGTCAACCCGATCTCTCGTTGCGGTCCGATACGCGGCGAGGCGTCCCGGAGGTCCGCCGCGTTCCCTATCACCGCTCTCCCCGCCTGTCCGGAGCCGATATCCTCCCCGTCCCATGGCCATCGACGTGAAGTCGCTGAAAATCGTCACCTATCCGGCCCCGGTTCTGCTCAAAAAGGCCGCCAAAGTGCCGGAGGTGACCTCCGAGGTCCAAGCCGTAGCCCAGCGGATGCTCGAACTCATGCGCCAGGCCGAGGGCATCGGCCTGGCCGCCCCGCAGGTGGGCCTGCCCTGGCGGATGTTCGTCGTGGACATCGAGCCCCCTGAAGACGAGGACGCCCCCGGCGACGGACCCGGCCCGGACCCGTCGGGGCTCCCGACATACACCGACGGCCCCGAAGTCTACATCAATCCCACCTTCACCAACCCCCTGGGCTCGCCCGAACCCATGGAAGAGGGCTGCCTCTCCCTCCCCAACATCCGCGGCGACGTCCTCCGCTCCCCCACGATCACCATCCAGGCCCTCGACATCGACGGCCAGCCCTTCACCCAGTCTGCCACCGGCCTGCTTGCCCGCTGCTGGCAGCACGAGATGGACCACCTCGATGGCGTGCTCATCCTCAGCCGCTTCACCCAGGTGTCGCGAATCAAGACCAAGTCCGCCGTCAAGGCGCTCGAATCGGCCCGCCCGTTAAAGAAGGCCTGATACGAATCACCGATGCAACCTGGGCATCTTGGGTGCCCCGCCGGTCCCCGGCGGGCTCCCTCCGCTTCGCCGAGAGATCGAAGTTTCGCCCAACGTTCAACGTCGATTCGTACGAGGACTTGCGCTTCGGCCCCGCCACCTCTGCGCAAACACCTTCGCGCAGCCGCCGCGAACGGAGCCAAGACGGCCCGGCTGTTGCCCAAGGGGAAGCACCCCGGGCAAACGAAACCGGGCGGAGTCCGGCACGACTCCGCCCGGGCACGAGGCTCTTCCCTGCGTGCCGTCTACTTCGAGTTGTTGATCCCGGGGCTCACTCGGCCGAATCGTCGGAGTCCACTTCAGCGTCGGCGGCCTCGGCCGGGGTGGGCGCGCCGGGCTTAGTCGGAGCGGCCGCCTTGAGGGCCAGCACGTTCCGTCGGATCTCGTCGAACAGCGCGGGGTTGTCCTTCAGGAACTTCTTGCTCGTCTCGCGGCCCTGCCCGACGCGCGTCTCGCCGTAGCTGAACCACGCGCCCGCCTTGTCGATCACGCCCGACTCGACGGCCAGATCCAACAGGTCGCCCGAGGCCGAGATGCCCTCGTCGAACATGATGTCGAACTCCGCGTCGCGGAAGGGCGGCGCGACCTTGTTCTTGACGATGCGGGTCCGCACACGGTTGCCCACGGCGAGGTCGCCCTCCTTGAGCGAGCCGGTCCGCCGGATGTCGATGCGGACCGAGGCGTAGAACTTGAGCGCCCGCCCGCCGGGCGTGGTCTCGGGCGAGCCGAACATCACGCCGATCTTCTCGCGGATCTGGTTGATGAAGATGACCGTGCAGTTGCTGCGGGCGATCAGGCCCGTGAGCTTCCGCATCGCCTGGCTCATCAGCCGGGCCTGCAGACCCATGACGCTGTCGCCCATCTCGCCCTCGATCTCGGCCCTGGGGATCAGGGCCGCCACCGAGTCGATGATGATCACGTCGACCGCGTTGGAGCGGACCAGCAGCTCGCAGATCTCCAGGGCCTGCTCGCCCGAATCGGGTTGGCTGACCAGAAGATCGTCGATGTTCACGCCGATCTTGCGGGCCCAAGACGGGTCGAGCGCATGCTCGGCGTCGATGACAGCCGCCACGCCGCCGGCCTTCTGGGCCTGCCCCGCGACGGTCAGCGCGAGGGTCGTCTTACCAGACGATTCCGGCCCGAAAATCTCGACGATGCGCCCGCGGGGGATGCCCTTGCCGCCCAGGGCAAGGTCCAGCGAGATCGAGCCTGTGGAAATGCCCGGAATGGCCATATAGGCCTTCTCGTCGAGCTTCATGATCGAGCCCTTACCGAAGGCCTTCTCGATCTGGCCGAGCGCTTGGCCCAGGGCCTGCATCTTCTCCTTGGTGGGCCGGAGCGCCGGGGGCGCTGCGCCGGGCTTCACCTCGGAATCAACGGTGCCGTTGGAGTGGGCGGAGTCGGACGAGGACGATGAACGGGAACCGCGGGCCATGGTGGCCATCCTTTCTCAAACCTTGTCGTGAGTGGCTGATGGGTGCCGGCCCTTGCGGAGGCTTGTCGGGCGGTCGCCAACGACCGTGGACCGAGGCCGAACACACGCGGGGAAGCAGTCAGGCTCACGAACGCCGAGCACCCAGCGAGGTCCTTCCCATCCATAGGGCGAGGATGCCTCGATCCCGGGGCGGTGCTGGACGCGGGCCGGGACAGACGAAGGGTACCACATCCCGAACATCTGTCAATGTTCGGGTCGCGTTTGTGGATAACTCGTCAGCCGCTCGCCCGGCCATCCACGCGCCGCCTCCGCGCCGTCTCGTTCCTGCCAGACAACTCCAGCATACCGCAAGCTTGAGTGTCTCATCACGATCCGAACCCACCCCAAGCGAACACCGCCCCGGCGGCGTACGTTCCTCCCCCGGGAGAACGCGGGGGAAGCAGGCCGGCCAACCCGCCTGCCCAGGAACCATCGATTGCACGCGATCCGAACCGAGAATCTCACCCGCACCTATGGCTCGCGGCGCGGAATCGAGAGCGTCGACCTCACCATCCCCGAAGGCTCCCTCTATGGCTTCCTCGGGCCAAACGGCGCGGGAAAGACAACCACCATCCGCGTCCTGCTGGGCTTTCTTCGGCCCACCACCGGGCGGGCCGCCGTCTTCGGGCTCGACGCCTGGTCGCGTTCGGCCAAGATCAAGGCCGACGTCGGCTATGTCCCGGGCGACCTCCGCCTCTGGCCTTGGCTGAACGGGCATTCGGCGTTGTCACTCTTTGCCAGCATCCGCGGCCGCGACCTCAAGGCCCACGGCCAACACCTCGCCAAGGTCTTCGAGCTCGACCTTTCCGTCAAAGTCCGCTCCATGTCACGCGGGATGCGGCAGAAACTCGGTCTCATCCTGGCCATGGCCCACAAGCCGCGGCTCTTGATCCTCGACGAACCAAGTTCCGCACTCGACCCGCTCATGCAGGAACGCTTCCGCGGCCTGCTCCGCGACTCGGCCCGACAGGGCGCAACGGTGTTCTTCTCCAGCCACACGCTCGGCGAGGTCGAGTCGCTGTGCGAACGCGTCGCGATCGTCAAGCGCGGGCTGATCGTCGCCGACGACACCCTCGACGGGCTCCGCTCGCTCGCCCGCCACGAGTTCGACATCCGCTGGTCCGGCGGCGTCGGCACGCGGCTCGAGCCGCCGGCCGGTGTCCGCCTCCTCACGCGAACAGACGCCCAGTGGTCGGGGATCGTCGAGCCCTCCGGGCTGCCGGCATTCCTCGCGTTTCTCGCCGGCAAGCCCGTATCAGACATGCGGCTGGGCAAGCCGGATCTTGAGACAATCTTCCGGCGCTACTACGACAGTCAGGAAGACCCCGGGGCACCCGAGCCCGGTGCGAGCGCCACTGGCACCGTCGCCATCGCAGGGGGTGCTCGATGAACATCGGCCTCATCCGTCGGGCCATGCGGGAGATTCTCTGGACCACGCTGGTGTTCGCGGGGATCGCCGCCGCCATCAGCGGTCTGCTTGCGTTCATGCTGCCGCGGATTCAGGAGCGGTTCATGCAGCGGCAGTTCATCCCGCCGCCGCTGCGGGCCTTCCGCACCGCCCTCTTCGGGTTCGACGGCGCGGGCGCAAACGCCGGCGACGTCGCGTTCGCGCTGGCCTGGAGCCACCCGATCCTCCTGGCCCTCATCAGTGCCCACGCGATCATGGTCTGCACCCGAATCCTCGCCAGCGAGGTCGAGCGGGGAACCGTCGACATCCTGCTCTCGATGCCCGTCTCCCGCTGGAAACTCTACCTCAGCGAGACGGCGGCGTGGCTGCTGGCCGGAGCGATCGTGCTGGGCGCAGTCTTCGCCGGCAGCTTCATCGGTGCCCAGTACATCAAGCCCGAGCTGCGGCCCGATTTCGGCCGCCTGGCCCTGGTTCTGGCCAACCTGTCGCTGGTCTACACGCTCATCGCCGCCGCGTCGAGCCTCGCCGCGGTGCTCACCGACCGCCGCGTCCGCGCGGTGCTGGTGGTGCTGCTGCTCACGGTCTTCTCGCTGCTGATCAACTTCCTGTACATCCTCGACCCGTCGCTGGACTTCACCCGTCGCCTGCGGTTCCTCAGTTTCCTCGAATACTACAAGCCCATCCAGATGCTCATGGAGAACGCCGTGCCCTGGCGGAACCTGGCGATCCTGGGCGGGCTGAGCCTCGGGCTGTGGACCGCCGCGGGCGTCTGGCTGGCCCGGCGGGATGTGACCACAACATAAGCAGGAACACGGGCCTAACGGCTCAAACTCTCTTCAATGACCGGCTTCCCTGAACTTCCGAGTTTGCCGGCTCTAACTGGCAACTGTTCAGTTTCAGTGAGGATTGCTCCTCTCAGCACATTCGGAATGAATTCCATCGACACAACCCTTGTGAATCGGGTCGATCGGTAGTACCATGGTGAAATCCTTGGCCGATCTTGGCGCAGGGACGGTTTTTCTGTAGCGCGGACACTATGTCCGCGTTCCCGGTTCGGTGCTTTACGAGGAGAGAGAGTATGTCCCGCGCGATCATTCTTGCCGCTGCCGTCATGGGCGTGGCCGGGTCGGCCTTTGCCGACGTGT
Source organism: Phycisphaerales bacterium (assembly GCA_038214505.1). Classification (GTDB taxonomy): domain Bacteria; phylum Planctomycetota; class Phycisphaerae; order Phycisphaerales; family UBA1924; genus UBA4658. The sequence continues at coordinate 58,589 of JBBQRT010000011.1, forward strand.
ACACTAACAACTTCAACTCCATGCCCACCGGCCCGATCGCCGGCGGTGTGGACACCCGCGCTCCGGGCAACGGCGCTTTCTGGCTGCCCGACAACGCTGCAACCGCAGGCGATATCCGCGACGGGATCGGCTATCTCGGAACCCGCGGACTGGTCGTCGGCAATCGTGGTAACGGCTTCGACGGCGTGATCGACAACATCCACACGCCGCAGCTCAATGACCGCGCCGGCGAGACCGGCTTCGGCGCTGCGGGCATCACCCAGTTCAACGCCTCGTACCGCTTCCGCACCGCGTCGACCACGCCCGTCTCCGGGCTGGACTTCAAGACCGAGTCTTGGGGTCGCGACCGCACCACCTGGCTTTCGATCTACGAGGACAACGGCAATCTCAAGGCCAACTACAGCGGCGTCACCGGCCTGACCAACGCGACAGTCAACTTCAACGATAACATCTATTCCGGCACGCTGATCTGGGGCGCGTGGTACCGCGTCGAGCAGAGTGTCCAGTTCATCGACGGCCCGTCCAACGACGTCGTGACCACCCGGCTCTACGACGACTCCAACGCTCTGCTGTGGACCGCTATTGACACGACTTGGGAGAACTATTACCGTTTCTCGACCGAGCAGGCCGGAAACGGCAACCTGGTCACCGGCCTCGACGCATTGCAGTTCCAGGCCCGCTTCAGCCCCACTGGCGACACGGCCTACGTTGATGACATCTCCTACTCCTCGATCCCCGCCCCCGGCGCGGGCGTGGTGCTGGGCTTGGGCGCTCTCGCCCTCCGCCGTCGCCGCCGCTGAAACTTCTAGACAGTTCAACCTGAACACACTTGCACCGGGCGGCTCAATCGGGCCGCCCGGTTGCTTGTTCGCCGCGGGGCCCCACCGCTACCCTGCGGGACTCATGTCCAAGCCCGCTCCAAGTCCGTCGAGCACCGCCACGACTCCCGCCGCGGGGCTTGCCGCGCTCACGGCAGAGCTGCTCCTGATTGAAGCAAAGCTCAAGCTCGGCGGTGGCAAGCCCGCCATTGACCGCCAGCACGACAAGGGCCGCCTCACGGCCCGAGAGCGCATCGACCGCCTCATCGACGACCCCAGGAAGTTCACCGAGCTCGGCCTCTGGGCCGCCTTCGGCATGTACGTCGAATATGGCGGGGCCCCCGGCGCGGGCGTCGTTACGGGCATCGCGCCGATCCATGGCCGCCCCACCATGATCATCGCCAACGACGCCACCGTGAAGGCCGGCGCGTTCTTCCCGATGACCTGCAAAAAGATCATCCGGGCCCAGACCATGGCCATGATGGCCCGCCTGCCAATGGTCTATCTCGTCGACTCCGCCGGCGTCTTCCTTCCCCTCCAGGAAGACGTTTTTCCCGACACCGACGACTTCGGCCGGATCTTCCGCAACAACGCCGTCATCTCCGCCCAGGGCATCCCGCAGGTCGCCGCGATCATGGGCTACTGCGTCGCCGGCGGCGGCTATCTCCCCGTCCTCTGCGACACGCTCCTGATGACCGAGGGCTCGGGCCTCTATCTCGCCGGCCCCGCCCTCGTCAAGGCCGCCATCGGGCAGGTCGTCACCGACGAAGAGCTCGGCGGCGCAAAGATGCACGCGGCCATCAGCGGCACCATCGACTTCCGCGAGAAGGACGACGAGTCATGCCTGCGCCGTCTCCGCGAGGTGATGGGAAAGTACGGCGAAACAGCTGCCGAGGTTTCGAGGTGGCAGGGTGTCGTGGGTTCTGAGTCCCGACCCTCGGCACCTCGAAACCCCGACACCCCGGCACCGCCCTCGACACTCCGCCCCCGCGTCCCCCCGCCTCTGCACGAAGCCTCGCGCCTGCTCGACGTCTTCACAGACAAGAGCGGTGCCCAATACGACGTCCGCGAGGTGATCGTGAACCTCGTCGACTCCCGCGGCGTTACCGAGGCCGGCTCCGACGGGGGAAGCGAGAAGCGAGCGTCCCTCGAGCCCGACTTCGACGAATACAAGGCCGACTACGGCCCCTCGCTCGTCTGCGGCTACGCCCGCCTCGGCGGCCGCCCGGTCGGCATCGTCGCCAATCAGAAGAAACTCACCAAGACCGGCGGCGGCTTCCCCGGCGGCACCGTCCAGCTCCCCGGCGTCATCTACCACGACTCGGCCGACAAGGCCGCCCGGTTCATCATGGACTGCAATCAACGCAAAGTCCCGCTGATCTTCCTGCACGACACCACCGGCTTCATGGTCGGCAAGGAGTCCGAGCACGCGGGCATCATCCGGGCCGGCGCCAAGATGGTCAACGCCATGAGCAACTCCGTCGTCCCCAAGATCGTCCTCATCCTCGGCGGCTCGTACGGCGCGGGCAACTACGCCATGTGCGGCCGAGCCTTCGACCCGTTCATCTCCCTCGCCTGGCCCTGCGGCAAGTGCGCCGTCATGGGCGCCAACCAGGCCACCGGAGTCCTGACCACCATCGAGGAGGCCAGCCGCAAGCGCAAGGGCGAGGAGATCGACGACGCGGCCCGCAAAGAGATCTATTCGGCCATCCACGCGAGCTACACCGAGCAGGCCGACATCCGCCACGGCGCCGCCCGCGGCTGGATCGACCGGATCATCGAGCCAACCCGCACCCGCGAAGAACTCATCGCCGCCCTGGACGCCACGGCAGGCTGGGACTATTCGCGCAGTTTTAAGACCGGGGTCTTGCAGGTGTGAGACAACGCCCTCGGCCTCTCGGTGGCCTCTCGATGGTCAGGCTCTCCAAAGCCGGATACAGCCGCTGCCACGGCCCGTGGTTCAACAGGTCGCTTCAGCAAGCGGCACGACGCCGGGGAGGGGCGGAGGCTGTCGATGGCGGGCACGCGAACAAACACGGCCCGAGCGGGTGCCCGGGCCGTGTGGTGATGATGTAGATGTTGAGCGTGAATCGGGCGAGCGCTTACCGACGACGACGGGCGGCCATCAGGCCGCCAACGCCAAGCAGCAGGGCCGCGCCGGGGGCGGGGATGGCGGCGTAGCTGATGTCATCGACGATCGCGTGATCACCAGCAAAGCCACCGCGGCTGTGGAACTGGAGCGCATCGACGCCGAAGATATTACCACCGTTGTAAGCGAGTTGGCGAGCACCCTCTTCCCACGACGGCGTGGTGGCAGAACCAACCAGAGAGTTGGTGCTGTCGAAGATGGAGTAGCTGATCGAGTCGTTGGCCACGCCGCCATCGGCGAACGTGAGCGTGCCTGCCACGCGGTACCAGTCGCCCCAGTTCAGGCCGGTGATGTCCTGGCTGACAAAGTTGGCGCTGGAATCCATGCCGAAGGCGCGAGCAATCAGGTTGCCGGTGCCATCGTTCTGGAATCCGAGGAAGGTCGTGCGATCGGGCCCGTAAGACTCAACGCGAAAGCGGAAGGCGCCAGCGGGACTGCTGGTC
>JBBQRT010000012.1:0-61662 GCA_038214505.1 Phycisphaerales bacterium
TCGCCGAACGCATAGAAGTGCGACGGTCCGTAGTCGAACTTCGCCCCCGGCTCGCCGATCGTCGGCACCTTGACGGCCTCGGCGAAGTTGTTTTCCGGCCGCCGCCGCTCCGTGCCGCCCAGCCAACGGTCGCGGCTCGACGCCCCCTCTCCCAGGATCCGCCCCCCGCCGCGCCCGCCCAGCAGCGCGTCGGACGGGTCCAAACCGCTCGAAAGCGTGAGTAGGTGCCGCACGGTGATCTTGCTCCTGCGCGGGTCGTTCTTCCATTCCGTCAGCGTGTCGCTCGCCAGTTCGTCCAGCGTCAGCAGCCCATCATCGACGGCCTTTGACGCCACGACGCCAACAAACGACTTCGTCCCGCTCGCCAGCGGGTGCGGCCTGTCGACCGTCCAGCCGTTGTCCGCCCGCTCGAACACAACCTTCCCGTCCACCATGACCACGACCACCCGACCCGAGTGCCGCGCTGAATAGTCCGCCGCGGCGGCACCGCGGGCCTGCCAATCGGGAACCGCGGCCGCGGGATCGCGCGAGGCGGGCGGCGTCTCACCGGCCTGACCTGGCGCGGGCGCGGCCGCCGTCACAATCCCGCCCAGCATCACGATCGCAAGCAGTCCGCGGCTCATTGGGCACCTCCAGAGGTTGCGAGTCTAACGGCGGACCGAAGGAGAGATTGCGGTCTTCGCTCCCATCGTGTTCCCGGACCCATCGACAGCGCGCCCGTACGCTTGCACCCCATGTTCCTCATCCGCCAAGCCATGCCCGCCGACGTTGACGACCTGCACGCCCTGGCGAAGCAGACGTTCTTCATCAACCTGCCTCCCGACCGCGAGATTATCGCGCACAAGATCGACCAGAGCGTCCGGTCGTTCGCCCGCCTCGCCGCTTCATCGGGCCCCAAGCCACGGCCGGTCGCCGGCGGCATGCGCGGCAGCCCGTCCAGCAAATCGAGCTTTCCCGCCAGCCGGCCGGCCGCCAAGCCGCACCCGGAAGCCCACGGCCGCGGGGCACATTCGTCCACTTCTGGGCTGCGAGCCATCACCGGCCAGTCCGACCTCTTCCTAGTGGTGCTCGAGAACCTTGACACTAAGGGCGTCATTGGCACGTCGCAGGTGGTCGCCCGCATGGGTGGGCCCGCGTCGCCCCGGCACTTCATGACTCTTGAGCAGGCTTCCAACTCCAGCCGCTCGCTCGGGATCGGCTGGACCCACCTCGTCGGCCGCATGGGGTCGGACCCCAGCGGCCCCTCCGAGATTGGCGGCCTGATCCTCAACCAGGCGTTCCGCGGCCACCCCCTCCGCCTGGGCCGCTTCCTCTCGTTCGTCCGCTTCCACCTCATCGGTCTGCACCGCAAGGCCTTCGCCGACACCATCGTCGCCGAGATGCTCGGGCCCATCACACGCACCGGCTACAACCCTTTCTACGAGAAGTTCACCCGCCACTTCATCACGCGGCCGTTCAACGACGTCTACCGCTTCTCCCAGACATCCCGCGAGTTCCTCGACACGCTCATGCCCCACGGCGACATGTTCCTCTCGATCCTCGACCCCGAGGTCGCCAACGCCGCCGGCGAGGTCTCCGACGACACCCGCCCGGCCCGCGCGATCCTCGAACGGCTCGGCTTCAGCTACCACAACCGGATCGACCCGCTGGACGGCGGTCCGCACCTCGAAGCCCGAACCTCGGACATCCAGCTCGTCAAGGCCACACGCAAGATCGCGGGCTTCACGCCCATCGCCCGGCCCAAGGGTCGGCCCGCGGCCCGCTCGCGGCGTTCTAGCGAGCCGGCCGCGACGCTCATCGCGTCAACGCTCAACCGCAACGGGTACTTCCGCGCTGTTCAGGCCGAGGGCGACATTACCGGCCAGCGCGCCAGTGTCGATGAACGCCTGCTCGACCTGATCGAGCAGTCAAATGTGGTGAGCCGCGGTGCGACGCCGCTGCTCGATTGACCAGTCCATTCCCTTAGCCGTGATCGGTTGGGAAGAAGGATCAGCTTGTTCGTCTTCCGGACGGCGTCTTCAAGAGCATTCGTGCGTCCGAGCGGAACCGTGCAACCGGCCAATGCGTCTGACGGAATAGCTTCTTGTTCGGTACTCTAGGTTTTAGGCCCTCTCGACGGGGACGGTGCACGATGCTCCAGCTGCAAACACTCAGGCCCGTAGTCACGCTCCTTGCCCTCACACTGGTCGCCTCGGCTTGGGCAGCGCCGGACGCTCCGCATGCCTCCGCTGCCGGCGACGCCGCCGTTCAGGTGCAGATCCCCGCGGCCGAACCGACCGGAGCCGATCAGACGGTCCGCGCGCCGATCGATCTGGACAAGGTCGAGAAGGAGCTCAAGCAGCTCCGGGCCAAGTATTTCCGCGCCACCCGGAACGCGCAGACGCGGGAGATCGGCTACACCAAGCTTCGCAGCTATACCGACGCCGCGGTCTTCCCGCTGCTGGTGAAGCTGTTTGGCACTGAGGACACCGAAGTCCGGAGGGCGCTTGTTGAGCATCTCGCCGCACGGAAGACGGTCGAGGCCGATACCAACCTCGCCCGCATCGCCGTTTTCGGCGAGGAGCGGTCGCTCCGGGAGCGAGCCGGAAAGGAACTCGCCGACCGCTACGACCGGGGCCGGATCGCCGTGCCGTACGTGGTTCAGCAGCCCTTGGCCGACGGTCTCCGGACCTCCAGCTACGCCGCGACCGTCGCCGCCGCCCAGCTGTGCGACGTGCTCAATCTGATCGACGCGATCCCGCTGCTCATCTCCGCCCAGGCGACCAACAACGCGTCGCTCGGGAGGCCCGTCAACGGCGACGCCCAGCCCGCGATCGCCGCGCTCGTGGTCGGCCAGCAGGAGTCGTTCGTCTCGGGCCTTACGCCCATCGTGGGCAACTCCGCCGTCGGCTTCAATCCGCAGGTCTCGGTGCTCAACACCGGCACGGTCCTGAGGATCATCGATGCGAACGTGATCACGTATCGCACGGAGGTTACAACGGCCCTAGGCGCCCTGGCCTCGCGCAACTGGGGCGGCCAGCCCGTCACGCACCTGGGCTCCGACGCCTGGGCCTGGAGCTATTGGTACAAGGACCAGTTCATACCCTACCGCGCCGCGGTCGACGCCGCCGCGAAGGCCAGCCCCAAGCCATAGCGCCCGGCGTTATGCCCCGACGGCGATGACCGACGCCATCGCCAGATCGTCGGTGTGCGTCAGCGACACCCACCATTCAACGATTCCGCGCTCCGCCGCCAGGCGTTGAGCGGCTCCCGCAACAACAAGCAGCGGCCGACCGCTGGCCGCGACACTGACGGAGAAATCCGTCCACGCCACGCCGCTGGCCAGTCCTGTTCCGAGCGCCTTCATCGCGGCTTCCTTCGCCGCGAACCTCGCGGCGATGTGCTCGGCGTACCGGCGCGTCTCCTCGCCCCGCGACCGCTCCTCGATGGTGAAGCAGCGATCCAGAAACCGCTCGGCGTGATCGGACATCAGCCGCTGGATGCGGGAGACGGCGACCGCGTCGATGCCATGTCCGAGGATGCGCATGTCTGGTCCCTAGGCCTGCACCGAACGCAACCGGCCACGACTCGCGGCCCGATCACGACCGTTTCGACTTGGACTTGCCGGGCGTGCCTTTGGGCGCATCGGCCTTGACCGTTGCCGCCGCCTCGGCCTTGGCGGGCTTTGCTGGCGTGCTCTCGGGCTTGGTCGTCGCCGGCTTCGCCTCGGTCGAGGCCGCCGCGGCGGGCGCGGGCTCGGCCGACTTCGTGTCCGCCTCTGCGGCCTTCTTGTAGCTCTCGGAGCGGTAGTCCGTCTGGTAGAAGCCCGACCCCTTGAAGATCACGGCTGCCCCGATGCCGATGAGCCGCTCGAGCGCACCTTTGCCGCACGACGGGCACTTCCGGAGGGGCTTGTCCTTCATGGACTGAAACTGCTCGAAGCGGTGCTTGCACGCGGTGCAGTGGTAGTCGTAGGTCGGCATTGGTTGGGCTTTTTGGAGGTGAAAGATCACTCGTCGAGCGGCATCTCGCCGTGGGGCCGACGGCCGGCGCCGCGATCTGGGCTGTTACCGCCGCCGGGCGCGCCCGCGGGCGCGACGGCTACCTTGGCCGATCGGATGACCCGATCGCCCATCATGTACCCGGGCTGGAACGTCGAGCTCACGCGCCCCGGCTGCACACCCTCCCCCGCCTGCTGCATGATCGCCGAGTGCATGTTCGGATCAAACTCATCGTTTGGCTGGGGGCTAATCAGCTTGACGCCGTGGGCCTCGAGCGCCCGCACCAGCTCGGCCCGGATCAGCTTGACGCCATCCAGAATGCGCCGGCTTGCGTCGTCCGGCGTTGTCTGCGTGAGCGCCAAGTCGAAGTGATCCAGGACGGGCAGCACGCTCCCCAGCACGCTGGTCACACCCTGCCGCCGGGCCTCCTGCTCGTTGAGCGCGGCCCGCCGCTGATAGTTCTGGAAGTCGGCGAGCGCTCGCTTGAAGTCGCCCTGGGCCTGATCACGTTCTTCCGCCAGGCGGAGAACCTGCTCGGACAAGTCGTGCCGCTCGGCGTCGCCGCCGGGGCCGTCGGACGGCGAGTTGTCTGGCTTGGGCGAAGGCTTGGAGAACATTGTGGACGCCTCTGGTTAGATGGCAGGACGGTAGAGGTCAGGACTTGCCGTGCAGCGATTCTCTGAGGGAATCGAGGAAACCCTTCTTGGGTGCCGCCACCGGGTGCGCCTCGGTCGCGGCGAGTTCCCGCAGGATTTTTTCCTGCTGCGACGAGAGCTTGCTCGGAACTACAAGCTGCGCGACCACGACGAGGTCGCCCCGCCGCCCGCTCCGTAGATCCGGCAGCCCGGCGCCGCTGACGCGGAACAGTGTCTGGTGCTGGGTTCCCCGCGGGACGCTGACGGTGTGCTTGGCGTCGAGGCCCTGCACCTCGATATCCGCGCCGAGGGCCGACTGCGCAAAGCTCAGGGGCACCCGCGTGATGAGGTGGTCGTCCTCGCGCTGGAACGCCGGGTCTTCCTTCACGCGGACAACCACGTGGAGGTCGCCGCGTGTTCCCTCGCCGCCCGCCGACGCTCCCGGCGGCGGCGGCTCGCCCTCTCCACGCACCCGCACGGCCTGACCGTCGGAGATCCCCGCGGGGACTCGAACCGAGATCTTCCGCTTCTTCGGCACGCGCCCCTTGCCCCGGCACGAGTCGCAGAACTCTTTGACCACCTGGCCCCGCCCGGCGCACGCCGGGCAGACGGTGACCATCCGGAACATCCCGCCGAGACCCGTCTGCTGCACTTGCCCGCGCCCGGCGCAGGTTCCGCACATGACGGGCTTGGTCCCCGGCTTGGCCCCCGTTCCCGCGCAGGTTTCGCAGATGTCCAGCCGCGTGAACGAGACGTCCTGCTCGGTCCCGGCCAGAACATCCTTGAGCGTGATCTGGACTTCGGTCTCGAGGTCGTAGCCCCGCGGCGGCCCGGACCGCCCGCGCCCTCCAGCACCAGCGCCGCCCATTCCGCCCATGCCGTTCGCCCCGCCGCCGAAGATGTCGTTGAACATCGAGAAGATGTCGGTGGCATCCATCCGCGAGAAGTCGTGGGTGGCGGGCCCGCCGCCTCGCTTGAGCCCGTCGTGCCCGAACTGGTCATAGATCTTGCGTTTCTGGTCGTCGGAGAGGACCTCGTAGGCCTCGGCGGCGTCCTTGAAGGCCTTCTCGGCCTCGACGTCGCCGGGGTTGCGGTCGGGATGGTGCTTCATTGCCGCGCGGCGATAGGCACGCTTGATCTCCTCGGCGTCGGCGACCTTGGTGACGCCGAGGGTTTCGTAGTAGTCGCGTTGGGCGGGGGGCATGGGATTCCGTGTTCTGAGGCTTCAACGCAGAGACGTAAAGACGCAGAGGGAAGGCATTAGAACTTGTTAACGATCCTGTGAAGACCTTTTTTTAGAGTAGGGACGTTGCAGTTAATGAGCAGGCCGACCCGCAGATCGCTGAGGCGCAGCTACGAAAGCGACTGCGCTTCGTGAACCTTGAGCACGCGCTCTGCGCACTCGAGCTCGACGATCACAGCGTTCTCTACGAGTAGACCCAGCCGCAACGCGTTCGACTCGATCGCGAAGCCCGTGTACACGACCGGATGGGGCACCCGAGTCTGAACCCCAACCCTGCGGAGCGTCAACTCCCGGCATAAAAGCGCTTCGTACACCGACTTAAGGAGCCCCGGACCGATCGCCCGATGCACCTTGATCGCCGCGGCGACGACCTCGCCGGTTGACCGGATGAGATCGTCTCCGTCGCGTGATTGCACCGCCAAATCGGGCCTCATCTCCGCGTCTCCGCGACTCTGCGTTGAACGCTTCGCGACCGTCCCGCTCAGCTCACCGATCCCGCGACCGCCGCCGTGTCGTCCTTGAGCTCGCTGACCAGGCAGTTGGTCGTGAGCATGAGCCCGGCGACCGACGCCGCGTTCACCAGCGCCGTCTTGGCGACCAGGGCCGGGTCGATGATGCCGGCCTTGACGAGGTCGAGGTACTCGCCGGTCGCGGCGTTGTAGCCGAAGCCGCCCGAGCCTTCCTTGACCTTCTCGACCACCAGGTCGCCGTCGACTCCGGCGTTCTCGGCGATCTGGTACACGCACGCCTCGACGGCCTTGGCGACGATGTCGAAGCCGAAGCCCTCGTCGCCCTTGGCCTTCCTCTTGGCGTCCATGATGGCCTTCTGCGTGCGGAGCAGCGCGACGCCGCCGCCGGGGACGTAGCCCTCCTTGGCCGCCGCGCGGGTGGCGTGGAGCGCGTCGTCGACGCGGTCCTTCTTCTCCTTCATCGCCGTCTCGGTTGCCGCGCCGACATTGATGATGGCGACGCCGCCGGTAAGCTTGGCCAAGCGCTCTTGGAGCTTCTCGCGGTCATAGTCGGAGGTGGACTTGTCGTGCTGGGCCTTGATCTGAGATGCCCGGGCCTCGATGTCCTTCTTCTTGCCAGCGCCCTCGATGATCGTGCAGTTGTCCTTGTCGACGACGATCTTCTTGGCGGCGCCGAGCTCGGAGAGCTCGATCGAGTCGAGCGAGCGGCCGAGGTCCTCGGCGAAGAACGTGCCATTGGTCAGCACCGCGATGTCGCCCAGCATCGCCTTGCGACGATCGCCGAAGCCCGGGGCCTTCACGGCGCAGATCTTGATCGTGCCGCGGAGCCGGTTGACCACCAGCGCCGCCAGCGCCTCGTTCTCGACCTCCTCGGCGATGATGAGCAGGGGCACGCTCGAGGTCGCGACCTTGTTGAGCAGGGGAAGCAGGTCGGCCAGGTTCGCGATCTTCTTCTCGAAGATCAGCACCTTCGCGTTCTCCAGCACGCACTCGGCCGACTTCGGGTCGGTCATGAAGTACGGGCTGATGTAGCCCTTGTCGAACTGCATGCCCTCGACATAGTCGAGGCTCGTTGTCGCGCCCTTGCCTTCCTCGACCTCGACGACGCCCTCGGCACCGACCTTGTTGATCGCCTGAGCGATCAGGCCGCCGATCTCGGTGTCGTGGTTGGCGGAGACCGTCGCGATCTTCTTGTAGTCCTCGAGGCCCTTGCACTTCACGGCCATGTTGTCGATGGCGGCGGCGGCGGCCTCGGCGGCGGCGTTGATGCCGCGCTGGATCTGGACCGGGTTGGCCCCGCTGGTCACGAACCGCAGGCCCTGGTTGAAGATCGCCTCGGCCAGGACCGTGGCGGCGGTCGTGCCGTCGCCGGCCTTGTCGGCCGTCCTCTTGGCGACCTCGTTGACCATCTTCGCGCCCATCGACTCGAACGCCCCCGGCAGCGTGATCTCCTTGGCGACGCTCACGCCGTCCTTCGTGACCGAGGGTCCGCCGTAGGACTTCTGGATGATCACGTTGCGGCCCGTGGGGCCCATCGTGACCTTCACTGCCCGCGCGAGGGCCTCGACGCCCTTCTTCATCTCGATCAGGGCCGCATCGTCGAACATGATCTGCTTGGTCGCCATTGTCAACGCTCCTGTGTGCTGGGCTTGTCTGCCGTCTTGGTGTGCTTGTGAATAGATGCTTGGAAACAGGTCGGTCTAGCCGGTGCCGATTGTGCTGGTGGAAAACGTTTGAACAGAACTCATCGTGTCTCGGGCGACGCCCGACGCCGCGGGCGATTCGGGAAGCCCATGGACCCAGGCGTCGCTTGTCTCATAGTCGTGTGAAGCAAGCGCCGTGCCAGCGCGGGCGTGGAACGCCTCGGCCGTCGCGCGGACAAAGTAGTTTCGCCAGTCGCCCGTCTGCCCCTTGCGGAGCATCTTGCCCGGCCGCTCGGTCGCGAAGCCTGGGGCGGTCCGGGTCTCGTGCGAAGTGGCGGCGGCGAGGGCCGGGTCCAAGCCGCAGAGGCGATATATGTCCGCCCGCCGGGCATCGACATCGGCGTGGACATCCTCGTAGCGGATCAGCATGCACGCGCGGCGAGTCGCATCGTCGAGGCCAGCCAGCCGCTGGTCATCGTCGGTTACGCGGCGGGCCCAGTCGTCGGCATACCGGCCGACCCACTCGGGATTCAGCAGCAGCACCCGGGCCGCCTGCTTGAGCGCGGCGTCGGTACCGTCGAGCGTCGAGAGCGATTGCTGATACGGCGCACGCAGCGGCCGGAGCACGAAGCTCGGCCTCGCGATCCGCAGCGTGTGATAGGTCCACGACACCAGCACGTCGCGCCCGTCACGCACGATGATCACATGCCTCGCCTGCTCCGGAGAGAGCATCGGCACGAACGCGACCGGCGAGTGGTCCGCCAGAACCCGAGTTTCGGGACGCGCCGGAAGACCCGCCTGCATCGCCTCGCGGACCATCTCCGTAAGATGACGCCGCATCGCCTCGCCCGCCGCGGGCACACGCCCCGCGACGTTCCACTCGTTGCGTGTCGCTCGCTCCACGCCGTCGGCGACCCACTGCAGCTTGAACTCGCCATCGGCCACGGCGTGCGGATGAAGATTCACGAGCGCATTGAGCCAGTTGGTCCCCGAGCGGGCGCACCCGCTGATGAACAGATACACGAGGTCGTTTCGCAACGCCGAACCGCCCGTCAACCCCGCGACGGCCGCGCGAAGCTTCCGCCCCGCGCGATCGGCGAGGCTCGCCGCGGGTGCGGGGGCGACTGGCTCGGGATGTCCGGGCTCGCGGCTCACCAGGAGTGGTCCTTTTCGTACCCCATCTCGATCAGAGCATCGCCGGCGGCGTGCTTGAACCATCGCTTCACGTCGGGCGTGAAGTACTTCCGCCACTCCCCCACCTTGCCGGCGCGATAGATGTCGTACGGATTCTCCTGCGAGAAGCCGGGCTTGGAGCGCGTCTGCTCGCTCAGCGGCCCCGCCTGCGCCGGATCGACGCCCAAGAACCGGTACATCTTCGCCCGCTCGCCCTCGACATCAGCGTGCAGCGCCTCGTACCGCACGGCGTACACCCGCGACCGGACCGTGCCGGCGAGCACGCCCTTGAGCGCCGTGAGGTCATCGTGCGTGTGCTTCCGCCACTTGCTCGCAAGCAGGATGGCCCACCGCTCGTGCCCCAGCAGAAGGTGCGGGTTGTTTTTGAAGAAGTCCTTGTCCTTGAGGAACTCCTGCCGCAGAGGCTCGAGGTCCTTGGCGAAGTCGCCGGTCGTGTAGTCGGGCCCGGCGTTGGTCAGCTCGGTGTGGGCCCAACTGACCAGGATGTCGCGCGGATCGCGGATGATCATGAACGTCGGGGCCCAGTCCAAGTAGACCTGCAGCGACCGTGGCGTGCGATCGCCGAGCCAGACGGCCTCGGGCTTTCGGACGCAGGACGATGCGAGGATCCCGCGGATGGAATCTCGGAAAGCACGCTCCGCGGCGGAGCGCATCGGCTCGACGTGGCAGGCGTGCCAGTCATGACGGACCAGGTCGTCGAAGCCCGTTCGCAGCGCCTCGAAACGATACTCGCCGAAGGATGTGATCGCCGGGTGCTGGTTGACCACGTGTCCGAGCCAGTGCGTTCCCGACCGCGGATGACCGATGATGAAAAAGCACTTCCGCGGCTGCCCTTCGGCCATCACCGTGTAGTCGGCCGCCCGCTCGGACCCGAACGGAGGCTCCATCTCGGAGGCGGCGTCGGGGGCATAGATCGTCCGGTCGATCCCGGGGCGGTGGCCGAGCACCGGCGGCTCGTCCCTGGGCAACAGCGGCGCAAACCGCGGCTTGGGCTCGGGCGCGTCGACAAGGGCCTTCTTGGCCTTGGAAACAATGGCTCTCAGGGGGCTCACCACGCGTCGCCCTCCTCGTACCCGGCGGCGATGAGCGCATCGCCCGCCTCCTCCTTGAACCAGCGGCGGGCGTTGTCGTCGAAGTACGACCGCCACTCGCCGGTCGTGCCCTTGCGATAGAAGTTGGTGGGTTTGTTGAGGCTGAACCCCGGTGTGGTTTTCGTCTCGCGGCTCAGCGGCTCGGCGCGGGCGGGGTCTACCCCCAGGAACGCATAGAGCGCTTCGCGGCAGGCACCGGCGTCCTCGTGCATGCGCTCGTAGCTGAGGCGCATGAGCGGCGTTCCGGTCTCGGCGAAACGGGGGGCCTGGGCGTGCTCCTGGTGAACGGTTTCCGCCCACTGCCGCGCGTGGAATCGAAACCACGCTTCGTCGGTGATGAACCCGCGGCCGGCACATTCATAGGACGCGGGATCCGCGCGGAACCCGGGTACTTCCCGCTCGCCGAGGTGGCGGAACTGCGGCAGCAGCCGGTTCACGTCCGGCACCCGAAGATGATGGAAGTTCCAGCTCACCATCACGTCCCGCCCGTCACGCACGATGTTGATCGTCGGCGCGCCGGGCAGCACCTCGCCCAGGGCCCGCGGCGTGCGGTCGCCGATCCAGGTGGCGTCGGGCTTGTCTCGAGTGCTGGCGTACATCATTCTTCGGACCAGATCGTTCGTCGATTCAAGGGCGACCGTCCGCGCGGGTTCGCGGCTGGATAGAAACCAGGGCACCTGTGTCAGCGGGCCGACACCCTGGTAGAGCACCTCGAAGTGGAACTCGCCCTTGACGACCACCTCGGGGTGAAGGTTGAGGATGTTCATCACCCAGTTGGTTCCGCTCTTGTAGCAGCCGGTGATGAAGAAGAACTTGTGGATCCGTTCGCCCGTGTCGATGGTCCAGGCGTTGTCGGTCCGCCGGTCGGCGATCATCCACGGGTGTCGGAGCACCGGCGACGGGGCAAGCGGTGCGACGAGGGGCTTGAGGGCCCGCCGCAGCGACGCGGGGACGGCGCTCTTAACGCGCCGCGCCCAGCCTCCGCGCGAGCCCGAAGACCCCGGCCGCTCGTCCGCCATCGATGCTCCTTTGCAGGGACGCCTCAACCGGCGAGGACGCCCAGCAGCTCGTTCTCTCGCAAGATCAGTAGCTTGTCGCCCTTGAGCTCGACCTCGGTGCCGGCGTACTTGCCGTAGACGACGGTGTCGCCCTTCTTGACGCTCATTTGGGCCCGCTGCCCGTTGTCGAGGCGCTTGCCGGGCCCGATGGAGATGACCTCGCCGCGGACGGGCTTCTCCTTGGCCGACTCGGGCAGGAAGATGCCCGAGGCGGTCTTGCTCTGGGCTTCGATGGGCTTGACGAGGACGCGGTCTTCGAGGGGCTTGATGGCCATGTTCGAGTATCTCCTAGCGATCGGATCGGAAGTGAAGCCGCGGCGAGATTGGGACGCCGCGGCGCTGCGTGCGAGACTGCTTTAGAAGCCCATGCCACCCATACCGCCCATGCCACCCATGCCGCCCATACCACCCATGCCGCCGCCGCCGCCGTGGGAGTGGCCGTGGTCGTGGTCGTCCTTGTCGGCGGGCTTCTCGGTGATGACGCAATCGGCCGTCAGCAGAATCGACGCGACCGACGCGGCGTTCTGAAGGGCCGACAGGTCGACCTTCGCCGGGGTCAGCACGCCCTGCTTAACCATATCGGCGTACTCAAGCGTGAGCGCGTTGAATCCGAAGTTCGGGTTCTTCTCGCCGCCCTCTTCGATCTTGGCGACTACGACGGTACCCTTCTCGCCCGCGTTGTCGGCGATGGTTTGCGCCGGGACGGTCAGGGCCTTATACACGACGTCCACGCCGGCGGCGAAGTCGTACTTGTAGCGGCCAACGTCGTCGGATGACTTATCCTCGCCCTTGCCGCCGTACACGCTCTTGTACTCTTTGATGGCCGCGACGGCCTTGCGGGCCCGGATGAAGCTCACGCCGCCGCCGGGAACCACGCCGTCGGCGACGGCTGCGCGGGTTGCGTGCAGCGCATCCTCGACGCGGGCCTTCTTCTCCTTCAGCTCGGCCTCGGACGCCGCGCCGACGTTGACCTGGGCCACGCCGCCGGCGAGCTTCGCCAGACGCTCCTGGAGCTTCTCGCGGTCGTAGTCGCTGGTGGTCGTCGAGATCTCGCGGCGGATCTGCTCGATGCGGGCCTGGATCGCCTTGGTCTCGCCCGCACCCTCGATGATCGTTGTGTTGTCGGCGTCGACCTCGAGCTTCTTGGCCATGCCCAGGTGGGCCAGCTCGACCTTGTCGAGCTCGATGCCCACGTCCTTCATGACGGGCGTCGCACCTGTAAGGACCGCGATGTCCTCAAGCATGGCCTTGCGGCGGTCGCCGTAGCCTGGGGCCTTGACGGCGCAGACCTGAAGCGTGCCGCGGAGCTTGTTGATGACCAGGGTGGAGAGGGCCTCGCCGGACACATCCTCGGCGATGATGAGCAGGGGCTTCTTGGCCTGCATGACCTTCTCGAGCAGCGGGACGAGCTTGGACACGCTGTCGATCTTGTCCTCGTGGATGAGCACGAGCGCCTTGTCGAACGCGCAGGTCATGTCGTCGACGTTGGTGACGAAGTTGGGCGACAGGAAGCCCCGGTCGAACTGCATGCCCTCGACGACGTCCACCGTCGTCTCCTGGGTCTTGCCCTCCTCGACCGTGATGACGCCGTCCTTGCCGACCTTGTCGAACGCGTCGGCCATGATCTTGCCGATCGACGGGTCGTTGTTGGCCGAAATGCTGGCGATGTTCTGGATGTCGGCCTTGCCCGAGATGGGCTTGGCCAAGCCCTTGATCTCGGCGCTGGCGACCTCGACGGCCTTCTTCATGCCGCGGACGAGCTGGTTGGCGTCGACGCCGGCCGCGATGTGCTTGAGCCCCTCGCGGAACAGCGCCTCGGCGAGCACCGTGGCAGTCGTCGTGCCGTCGCCGGCGTCGTCGGACGACTTGCTGGCGGCTTCCTTGACAAGCCGCGCCCCCATGTTCTCCGCCTTGTCGCGGAGCTCGATCTCCTCGGCGACCGACACCCCATCCTTGGTCACCGTCGGGCCGCCCCAGGACTTGTCCAGGATGGCGTTGCGGCCCCGCGGGCCAAGCGTGCTTTTGACGGCCCGGGCCAGCTTCTCGACGCCGGCCAGGAGGGCGTGACGGGCTTCGATATCAAACGAGAGTTCCTTGACGGCCATGAACGTGCTCTCCAGAAACCAAGGGGTGGTATGGGTACGAGTCTTGCGGCGGATGTTCGGTCGATCTTCGGTCGTGCCGTCGGCACCAGTTGCGCCGACACCTGTGACTCGCTAGGCAACTTGAATGCCACCCCACGCCGGGCCGTTTGCCCGGGTGTCGACCCTCCGTCGAGCGTACCAACGCCGCCTGCGACAGCCACACCCGACCCGGGCCTGCCAGATCGGCAGATGCGGAGCCCCGCCAGCCCCGTGCGTCAGGGCAGCGTGAGGCGCGACACGTCCACCCCGGTCGCCAGGAGCCAGTTGAGCCCCAGCTCGATCGCCGGCCGCCCGAGGATCACCAGCACGCTCGCAACCGCCAGGTATGGCCCGAACGGCATCGCACGTCCCGCGGGCCGGTTCATCACCGCCGAGATGACGAACCAATACAGCCCGACAACCGCCGCGATCGGGACCGCGAGCGAAGCTGTGATCCAGCCTGCTACCGCGCCGACGGCCGCCATGAGGTGTACGTCCCCGAGCCCCATCGCCTCTTTCCCAAACCCAAGCGACCCGAGGATACGGATCCCCCACACCACCCCGCCGCCGATCAGGTAGCCCATCAG
Organism: Phycisphaerales bacterium; assembly: GCA_038214505.1. Classification (GTDB taxonomy): domain Bacteria; phylum Planctomycetota; class Phycisphaerae; order Phycisphaerales; family UBA1924; genus UBA4658. Next base: position 14,025 of record JBBQRT010000012.1, read on the forward strand.
CGAACCCGAGAGCGTCAGCAGCCACATCGGCGGCGTCGGCGGCGCGACTCCGACTGCACGCTGGGCGATCAGCCCGCCGAGCAGCCCGAGCGCGAGACACGGGGTCAGGAAGATCAGCTCCTTGAGCATCTCGCGCCGCGCGTGCGGATACGCGATCCACATCTCCGGTGCCGAAGCCTCTGTTGGCGAGCTGGCCCCCGCCGCTCCCTGCGTCGCCACGCCGGCGGCCGACCCGCGCCCAAGCACCGCCGCGAGAATCGGACCGCCAACAGCGCCGACCAGCACACCCCACCACGGCGCAATCCCGGCCCGCGGCCCGATCACGGCACCGGCCGCTCCACCCACCACAATCGCCCCCAGCCACACCCCGGCAAACACAACCACGCTTCGCACGCCCGACCCTGCGTGCTCACCCACGAGATACTCGCCGGGCCGATCGCCCGGCGCTTCGCGATCATGCTCCGCCCTGGCTGCCTCGACGGCTTGCGGATACGTCGCCCGTTCCCAGTCGGCATAGTCGTCGAACGACCGGCGGATGAGCTTGAAATGCAGCAGCAGGTTGGCGACGCCAAGCCCCAGAACGCCGCCAAGCGTCGCGCCGATCCACCACCAGGCACCCGGGGTCGCGGGTGCCGCGCCCCCCGGCGTGGGGATCGCCCACGCCCAGCCCGGCGCGACCCGCATCAGTCCCTCCGGGTTGAGCACCCCGCCCAGCGTGTGAAGCGACACGCCGACAATCGTCGCAAACCACGGCAATACCAAGGGGATCGTGAACGTCTTGAGGTCCGTCAACGTCATCGCCACCAGCGATGCAACGAGCAGCAGGAGCGCCGCGAACATCGGCCACGTCGTCCGCGGCCAGCCCGTCCACGCGTCCGCCATCGCCCACTCGGGCCGGATCTGATCGATCGGCACCCCGAGCAGCCGCGTTCCGACAGGCACCAGGTAGTAGAGCGCAAAGAGACTGACCCACAGCACGCCCACCAGCAGCTCGACCAGCGGATACTCCCCCGAGATCCTGCTCCGGCAGAACCGGCACCGACCCTTGAGCATCAGCCAGCCGAGCACCGGAACGTTCTCTCGCCACGTCAGCTTTGTCTCGCACGCGGGGCACCGGCTCGGCGGCGTGACGACCCCGATGCCCAGCGGCAGCCGGTACACCAGCACGTTGATGAGCGACCCCAGGCACGCGCCCCACGCGAACACGAAGAAGACCCACATGGCCGCCAGTCCGTACTCGAGCAGGCGATAGTCGGGCATCAGAACGGGGCCTCGTCGGGGTCCCCGTCGGCGTCGGGCTCGTCGTGAGCCGGCGCGGCCGGGGTCGCTGGGGAGTTATCGGCAGCTTCCAGCTTCCGCGTGAGGTCTTCCACGTGCCGCCGGGCCTTGTCAAGGGTCGTGCGGCAGTGGTTCACGAGCTTCACGCCCCGCTCATAGTCGGCGATCGATTGTTCCAGCCCGGCCTCGCCGGACTCGATCTTCTCGATGATCGCCTCGATCTGGGCCAGGGCGTCCTCGAACGGCAGTGCGGCGGGGTCTTGTGGAGTCTTCTTGGTCACGGCGGAGGATATCCTTGCGCGACTCCGCCCAGTCACCCCCTGAACACGGATGCGCACCGCCATGCCCCCCACCGCCCACGCCGCCAGCCACACCGCCGACCTCCACCATTCCGATACCCACGTCACGCTCCCAGCCGACTCCAACCAGGCCCTGGGCATCGCCCAGTACGCACTGGACTTCATGTGGGCCCGCAAGGGCGCGGTCGGCTTCGCCGATCCCGGCAAGCGCGTTGTCGAAAAGACCGAGAAGTTCCACACCGATGCCTGCCTCTGCGGCGTCTCAGCCCTCGCGCTCGGCACCAACGCCCCGAATCTGCTCCGCCGCGAGGCCCTTAGCTATGCGGTCCCGCCCGCGGGGGTCGGCTCCCTCGCCGCACCCTTCGGGGCCCGCCACGCCGGTGCGACAGTGTTTGGGTCCAGCGTTCAGGTCCAGCCCGAGAAGGCCGTCGTCGCCAACGCCGCGGCTGTCCGCGAGTGGGATTCCAACGGGACCAACTTCGGCTTCAACCCGCGGCTGAACCACACCGCGGGCGAGTTCGGGCACAACGACTTTTATGCGGTCCCGATCGCCGCCGCGCAGCTCATGGGCCTCGACGGCAAGGCCGCCGTGAAGGGCATGATCCTTCTTGACGAGATCCGCGGCCGCTTGGCGGAAGTCTTCAGCCTCAAGAGCTACAAGGTCGACCACGTTGTCCACGGGGCCATTGCTTCGGCGGCGACGTTCGGGGCCATGCTCAAGGCCACCCCCGAGCAGATCGAGAGCGCGATCGGCATGATGGTCGCCCACTACATTCCGTTCCGCGCCATCCGCGCGGGCAAGCAGCTTTCGGACTCGAAGGGCGCGAGCGCGGCGATCTCGAGCGAGGCCGCCGTGCTGAGCATGAAGCGCAGCATGATGGGATTCCTTGGCCCGCGCGACATCTTCCGCAATCCCGAGGCCATCTTCCGCATCTTCGAGGGGCCTGGGCAGATGTTCCAGAAGGTCGGGGCCGAGCCGCGGCGCGATGCCCAGAGCGGCCATACGAAGACAGCCGCCTACGCCTCCCCCTTCGAGCTTGTTCTGGCGAAGGGCGGCGACGACTTCGCCGTCATGGGCATGCACTTCAAGCTCGGGCTCTACGAGCACCAGTCCGCCGGCGCCCTCCAGGGCCTCATCGACCTGATCAACAAGGCACCTCGCCTGCTCGACGATCCCCAGGGCGGCGGCATCAAGGGCATGACGGTCGTCGCCTACGAGCCGGCCTTCGGCATCATCGGCGACCCGGCCAAGCGCGACCCCAAGACCCGCCAGTCGGCCGACCATTCCATGCTCTACCTTGTCTGCACCAAGCTCCGCAAGGCCCTGGAGGCCCGCAAGGCTGGAGCCAAGACCTTCGACTTCAAGACCCTCATGCTTACGCCCTACGACTTCTCCGCCGAGGCGATCCAGCACCCCGTCACCCGCACCCTCATGAGCAAGATGAACTTCGAGCACGGCGGCCCCGACTACGACCGCCGCTACCCCGACGGCATCCCGACCTCCATCCGCATCACCGGCGCCGACGGGGCCGTGCACGACTCGGGACTCGTCATGTATCCCTCGGGCCACGCCCGGAACACCTCGGCCAACCTCAACGACATCCTCGCCCACAAGTTCGCGCTCCTGGGCGGGCTCGCGATGGGCGAGCCGGGGAGCAGCGCTGCCGTCACGCGGCTGATCGCCCGCTACGCCGACGTCTCCTCCAAGTCCGCCGCGGATGTCCAGACTATTCACGATTTCTCGTTCACCGTTCGTGATCGGTTCGTCGATTGACGTCAAGCCAGAGCGAGTTGGAAAGACGGGCGGACCTCCGGGCCCGCCCGTCTGCGGTTCTGGGTCCCAATGGCTTGCACATCCGCATCTTTTTGGACAATCCGGCTGTAGAGGTGTTGCATCCTCGCCGCCGTGTGGCACGATCACCCGGACGGTCAAGCCCCGACGCCTGCCCGGTCGTTGTTGTTCCTCTCACACAGTCCTTTCAAGACAGGTCGAACCATGCGTACCCGCACCCGGGGCTTCGTCCGCGCAGCTGTGTCTTCCGCCGCTCTGGTCGTTCTACTGGCCGGTTCAGGCTCGGCGATGGCCGAGCAGGTCCGCGACTGGAACCAGCTCGCCCTCCAGCTTGTAAGCGGAACTTCGACGCCCCCGCCACGGGCCGCTCGCAACCTCGCGATCATGTCCACCGCGGTCTACGACTCGGTGAACGCGATCGATCGCGCCTCCACGCCGTTCCTTATCAACACATTTTCCCCCGGTGCAAATAAGGACGCCGCGGTGATCGCGGCGTCCAGCACTGCGCTTGCACAGCTCTTCCCCACCCAAGCCGCCACCATCACCGCCGAGCGCAACGCCCGCCTCGCCCTCATCCCCAACTCGGCCGCCAAGACCGCCGGCATCACCTTGGGCGACTCGGTCGCCGGCCAGCACCTGGCCTCTCGCGCCAGCGACGGCTCGACCAACCCCGGCGGCATCACGTTCCCCGGCTCGACCACCCCCGGGCGGTACCGCCCCCCGGCCGACAACCCCGATCCCGCCGTGCTGCCCTTCTGGTCGTCGGTGACCTGCTTCGCCGTGCCGAGCGCCCAGGCCTTCCGCCCCGCCGGCCCGCCCGCGCTCACCTCTCAGCAGTACCGCGACGAGCTCCAGCAGGTCAAGGACATCGGCCGAGCCACGGGCTCCCCTCGCACCCAGGATCAGACCGACATCGCCCGCGCCTGGGCCTTCAACGCCGGCACGATCACGCCCCCGGGCGCTTGGAACCGCATCGCCCAGCAGGTGGCCGAGCAGCAGAGCTGGAGCAGCGACGAGAGTGCCCGCGCCTTCGCCGCCCTCAACGTCGCCATGGCCGACGCCGCCATCTGCGCCTGGGACTGCAAGTACAGCCTCGACCTGTGGCGCCCCGTCGACGCGATCCGCCTGGCCGACCAGATCGCCAACACCGCGAGCCTCGACGACGACACCTGGTCCCCCCTGCTCACCACGCCCAACCACCCTTCGTACGTCTCGGGTCACTCCGCGTTCAGCCGCGCCGCCGCCGCCGTTCTCCAGTCCATCCTCGGCACCGACTCGATCAACGTGACGTTCCAGGGCGACTTCGGGCTTCTCCGCACCATCACGAGCCTCGACGCCGCCGCCAACGAGGCCGGCATGAGCCGGCTCTACGGAGGAATCCACTACATGTCCGACAACAGCGACGGCCAGACCATCGGAGCCAATGTCGCCTCCTACGTCATGGCCAACTACTTCCAGGTCCCCGCACCGGGCGCGGCCGGCCTCCTGGCCACCGCTGGCATCCTCGCGGCGCGGCGTCGGCGGCGGTAACCCGCACCGACCACGTACGCCCCGCTCAGGCGGCGGCGCGGAGCGGTCGCGGCGACGCCAGCCCGCGAGACTGCTCCGCGCCCGCCTGCGGCGACGACGCGGCCCCGAGCTGCGCAAGCAGCATCCGCAGCAGGGCCGCGTCTCCCGGCCGGGCCGCCGTCCAGCCCGCGCGATCCAGGTCGTCGGTCAGATCATCCCGGATGTACTCGAGCGCCCGCGGGCTCGCCGTTCCGCACAAGAGCGCCACGCCCGCGCACAGCCGCCCCAGGCTCAGCCGGTCGTCGCCCGATTGGGCCGCAAGCTCCGCCTCTGCCAGCACGAACGGCATCGGGTCCGTCTTGCAGACCACGCCGCCGCGACGAAGCTGTTCCGCCGCCTCCGTGAGCGCAGCCAGCCCCGGCTCGGCCTGCCCGCTGGCAATTCGGAGGGCCCCCAGCCGAAGCAGGCTCTCGACCTCGTTGTCCAGGAACGCGCCCGCCGCCGTCGCAAGGTGCAGCCGGTCCGCCGCCGCAAGCTGGCTCTGGGCGCCGGCCACATTCGCCGAGACCACCCGGGCGGCCGACCGGCAGAGCCCCGACGCCCGCTCGGCCCCCTCGGGCCGGACGGCAAGCAGAGCGTCGGCCAGCGCGGCGATCGCCGCCGAGGTCGCCCCGCTGAAGTTCGCCAAGGAACGACGCGAGGCGAATCCTCGCGATGTGCCGGCGCGGGCCGGAATCCGCCCGAGCGCGGCGGCCGTGATGACCAGCCGCGCGGTCAGTCCGGACAGATCGTCGCGCATCAAATCCACATCGCCCAGCTTGGCCTTGGCCGTGTCAATCCGCAGCGGAAAGACGCTCGCAAACCCGGCGTCGGCGGGCTGGGACCAATCGGCCCATGTGCTTGGGGCCCCCTCGCGTGCGTGCACAAAGAGGTAGAGCCGGTTGTCCTGCCCGCGCCGGAGCAGCGCGTCGAACTCGGCCGCGTCGTCGGGCCCGTTCTTCACAAGGCCCGGCTCGGCCCGCTCGAACCGCACCGCCGCCCCCGCCAGGGTCGGCTCGCCCGCCGCCAGGATAACTTGAGCCGCCTCCGCCGCGGGCATGTCGAGCCCGATCGTGATCTCGCCTTTGCCCGCGCGGGCCCGGCGTCCCATGCGCTCGACCGCGCGGCCCGTGCGCTTCAGCACGCGGGCGGAGTTGCGGATCAGCGGGTTGGCGTGGGCCGTCCCGGATGCAGGCACGAACGATGTCCCCGCGAGCTCTCTTGCAGCCGCCGAGGCGCAGTGCTCGACACTCCTTACGACCCCGCGGCTAGAGAATGCCCCGCGCACAACCGCGTGCGCCACGAGCCACACCGCCCCCACCACCCACACGCCCACCGGCAGCATGAGCGCCTGTTCCCCGAGCCACCGGGCGCCGAGCGCGTATGCCGTGAACACCAGCGCGCACCCGCCGACGACGGCGGCGGTTCTGGGACCAAACCCGGTCATGTGGTGCTGGATCGCCGGGGACTCGCTGTGCGGGGGCGTGGTCATGCCCGGGTGATCGGCACTCGCGGCCCGCTCGCCAAGCCACCCACGCGTGAAGACGCCCGGCTCGCGAGAGTGTGGGCCGTCTGCACCGGTCGGCGCGGCGGTGCGTGCGGGGCCGAGAACGAACCGCCGCCACGCCCGCCCAGATTCACTTGAGCGTGAAGAACCGTTTGATCGAGTACGCCGTGATGGCTCGCCCCATGGCGCCGATCGACTCGGTCAGCGGAATATTCTTCGGGCAGACCTTCACGCAGTTCTGCGCGTTGCCGCAGTCGGCCACCCCGCCCGGGTCCATCAGGGCCTTGAGGCGGTCGACGGCGAGCTCCTTTCCAGTCTCGTGCATGTTGAAAAGCCGCGCCTGGCTGATCGCGTGGGCCCCAATGAACGCCGCGTCCCACTGCTTCTGGTCGGGCTCGAGATTGAACTGCGGGCAGGCCTCGAGGCAGCAGCCGCAGGACATGCACGTCGAGAGCGTGTACCGCGTGTCCTGGTTGCGGGGCGACTCCTTGGGCCCCGAGCCCAGCGAGTAGGTTCCGTCGATGGGCACCCAGCCCTTGACCCGCTTGAGGTTGTGAAAGAGCCGGGCCCGGTCGACCCAGAGGTCGCGGACCACCGGGAACTTGCTCATCGGCTCGAGCGTGATCGTATCGCCCTCGCCCGGGGCGATCACGTCGATCACGGCCGAGCACGACTGCCGCACCTTGCCGTTGATCACCATCGTGCACGAGCCGCACACCTCCTCGAGGCAGCCCGAGTCCCAGGCGACGGGCGAGGTCTTCACGCCCTCGGTCGTCGTCGGATGGGCGGCGATGTATTGCAGGCACGAGATCACGTTCGAGCCCGTCTCCACGGGCACGCTGAACGTCTCCCAGCGCGACGGCTTGCCCGGGCCGTCGGAGCGCTTGATCTTGAAGACGACCCTGCGGCCGGCGGTGGGTGAGGAACGGGCGGCGGCGCCGCCGGAGGACGGGGTGGAGATGGCGCTCATGCGTACTTCTTCCAGAACTGCAATGTTGGGATGGGCGTCCTGCGGGGCTCGTGAACCTGCTCGACAAGCACCTTGAAGGCCGGACGCAGGTGCTTGGGAAGCTTGGGTGCAGAGTCTTTCTCGAGCGGGATGGCCCGAACGGGCTCGATCACGTCTGCGATGTCCTTCGCCCGGTTCATGCTGGTGGTCCCGACGGTGAGCTTGCCCCGGACCAGATCGGCCAGGCCAACGACCTTGACGCCGCGGATGGTGCTCGTCCGCTTCGGTGGACCGCCGAGCGAGTCATAGCCGACCATGTGTGTCGCAACACCCTGGATGACATGCTCTTTGTGCCGGGCGTCGAAGCGGATGCTGGCAGCGATCAGCTTGTCGTGCGTCGCCAGCGTGTCCGAGGTGTAGATATCGAAGTTCTGTGTCGTGCGCGCGTACCCGTGCAGGAACACCACGATCCCGCCGACCATCGGCCACCCGCTCACGTCCGTCACGATCTTCGCCAGGCGCAGCATCTCCGGCTGTTCACCGAACAGGTCGAGAGCAAACCGCGTGGGGATCTCCGGATCTCTGGGCATGGTTCGGGACTTCAGACGGCAACGGGGGCCGTGGACACGCGCTTCTCGGCGGTGCCGGCGATCGCGGGCGACGCGTCCTTGCTCGAATAGTCCCGCTTCTTGGGCTGGATCAGGCTCGCGTCGATCGGAACAAACTCCACGCTGACGCGGCGCGACACCGGGTCCCACTTGCACAGCGTCGTCTTCATGAAGTTCGCGTCGTCGCGCGTCGGATAGTCGGTCCGGTAGTGGGCCCCACGGCTCTCCTTCCGCTCGAGCGAACCGAGCGTTAGCGCCTCGGCCAGCACCAGCATGTCCCCCACCGCCCGCGTGTACGTGAACGACTGGTTTGTCCAGGTCGCGGCGTCGGACAGCGTGACCCGCTGATAGCGTTCCTTAAGCTCGCCGATCTTGGCCCAGGCCTGCTTCAGCCGGGCCTCGGACTTCACCACCGTGCACGCGTCGGTCATCTCGTCGCCGAGTTCCTTGTGGATCAGGTACGGGTTGGTCTTGTCGTCCCCGCCGCCCTCGACGAACGTGTCCGACAACCGCTTGGCCTTCGCCTCCTCCTGAGCCACGACCGCGTCGTACACCGATTGCGGCCGCTTCTCCGCCGGGGCCTTCTTCGCCACCGTGTTCACGTAGTTGGTCACCGACTGGCCGCAGAACAGCCCGTCGAAGATGCACGACAGCAGCGCGTTGGCCCCGAGGCGGTTGGCCCCGTGGTACGCGAAGTTCACCTCGCCGAACGCGTAAAGCCCGTCGATGTTCGTCATCGCGTTGTTGAGCGCCCCCGGCTGCATGCCCATGCCGATGCGGGCGTCGATCGGGCTCCCGGTGCCCGAGGCGTGCTTGGGGAGCGGCGTCGAAGGGTTGTACGAGCCCTTGGTGAACGTCGTGTACAGACCGCCCATGGAATAGTGGACGCTCGGGAAGATCCGCATGGGCACCTTGGCCGGATCTTCGCCGACGAACTTCTTGTAGATCTCCAGGATGCCCTCGAGCTTGTGGTGCGTCGCCTCGGGCAGATGGGTAAGGTCCAGGTACACCTGTCGCTGCCCATTGACGCCCATGCCGTCGTTCACGCAGATCGTGAAGATCTCTCGCGTCGCGATGTCCCGCGGCACGAGGTTCTTGTAGTCGGGATACCGCTCCTCGAGGAAGTAGTACCGCTCGCCCTCGGGGATCTCGCGCGGCCGCCGGACGTCGCCCTTCTTCCGGGGCACCCACACCCGCCCGCCCTCGCCGCGGGCCGACTCGCTCATCAGCCGCGTCTTGTCCGCCCCGGGGATTGCGGTCGGGTGGACCTGGATCATCTCCGGGTTGCCGTACCACGCCCCCGCCTGGAAGCACCGGGCCGCCGCCGCCCCGGTGCAGATGATCGAGTTGGTGCTCTTGCCATAGACCAGCCCGCACCCGCCGGTGGCCATTACCACGGCGTCGCCACGGAACGATCGGATCTGCATCGTCCGCATGTCCTGAGCCACGATGCCGATGCACCGCCCGTCCTCGATGACGGGCCACAGGAACTCCCAGAACTCGTACTTGCTGACCTTGCCCTCGCTCTCGTACCGCCGGACCTGCTCGTCGAGCGCGTAGATGAGCTGCTGGCCCGTCGTCGCCCCGGCAAAGTGCGTCCGCTTGAACAGCGAGCCGCCGAACAGCCGCAGGTCGCGGAAACCCTCCTGCGTCCTATTGAATGGCACGCCCATGCGGTCCAGGAGGTCGATGATCTTGGGTGCCCAGTTGGCCATCTCGAGCACAGGGTGCTGGTCGGACAGAAAGTCCCCGCCGTAGATCGTCTCGTCGAAGTGCTCGTACTCGCTATAGCCCTGCTGCCGCGCAATCTCGTTGCAGGCGTTGATCCCGCCTTGGGCGCAGACACTGTGCGATCGTTTCACGGGCACGAGGCTGAATAGATCGACGGCCAGCCCGCTCTCGGCGACGCGCACGGCCGCGGCCAAGCCCGCCAGGCCGCCGCCCACCACGATCACCCGCTGACCCGATCCGGACTGACCCGAGCTGGACTCGCCCATGCTGCACTCTTTCGCCGAAGGTTCCCCGGTGCCGCCCTCGGCACCGGCCGGTCTACTCGCAACACGCCCCGCACCCGGTATTCGTCCGCCCACCCGCCCTGGATGAGCCGCGGCCTCACCAACGGGTGCCGGTTCCGCCGCCTGGGCCGCCCAGCCCCCCAGCCAGCATCTCGACTGCCGGCCCGAATCGGCCACCCGCGTCCCGCGAATCGCCCATCAGCAACGGTTCGCGCTCCGGGCCCCCGAACTTCTCGAGCATCTTGAGCTCGGTGTCTCGCGCTTTGTCGTAGTCCAGCGTGGCAAACTTGGCCACCGCCCCAAGCCCCAGGACCATCAGCCCCGCCCCAAGCCCCAGGCACACCCAGCCCCACCGCTTCTGGGCCGCACCGGAAACCGTCAGACCCCAGGTGATCGCCGCCGTCCAGAGCCCGTTGGCGAAGTGGAACACCATCGCGGCGGTCCCGATCGCGTAGCCCGCCGTGTGCACCAGGCCCCAAGTCGTCATGCCCTCGATGCCGCCCTGCATGATCGCTGCCATGCTTGAGGCGGCATGGTCCGCCTCCCAAGCCAGCACCTTGGCCTCTTCCGCACCCCAGTTGGACGGGATCAGCCCCACCCACCCCCACCGCAGCGTTGAGATGTGCCAGACGATGAAAACCAGCCCGACATACGCCGTGATCCGTTGCCACGTGTACCGCCAGTTGTCCTGATACGCGTACCGCGACACATTGCTCTTGCCCGTGAACGCGAAATAGATGCCCAGCACCGAGTGATACGCCAGGGGCAGCCAGATACCGAAGATCTCCAGCAGCAGCAGGAACGGCGTCGAGTGGATGAAGTTTACCTCGTGCTGGAACGTCGCCACGCCGGGGTCGCCATACACGCGCTGCCGCGCATCGATCTGACCCCACACCACCGACCCGTTGGTTGTCATGTGGAAGATCAGAAACAGCCCCACCGGCACAATGCCCGTAAGCGAGTGCAGGCGGCGGTGCAGGAAATAGTTTCGGTCAAACAGCGACTGCTGATGGGTCACGCTTGGGACACTCCGTCACGACCGCGCCCCCGCCTCGTCCACCCTGCCCTAAACAACCACTCCGCCACCAGATGCGATTCGCTCAAGCCAAGGGTCCGGATGACAAACCCGGCGGCGTGCCCATGATCGGCATCCCGCCGCCCGGGCCGCCACCCATCCCGCCCATCCCACCGCCGCCGCCGGCTCCACCACCAAGCCGTCCCTCGCGGCCGGCCTTTTCGATCATCTTGATGATTTCGACAAACCGCATCCGCAGCTCGCTCAGGGCCATCGACAGATCGTCGCCCTCTTCCTTCGTCAGGTTGCCCTTGGTCTTCTCCTCGAGCACGGTCAGCAGATCGATATGGAACTTCGCGTGCTCCAGCGACACGACTGCGCGGCCGGTCTGCGGGTCGGGAAAACCGCCCATGTACATCAGCGATTGCGTCACCAGTGTCCCGACGAGGCTCTGGAAATCGCCCGGGGGAAGCCCCTGCTCCTCGCCTGCGGCCCCGGCCGAGCTACCGGCCGCCATTCCCCCAACCCCGGCCATCCCGGCCTTCGCCGCGGGCTTGGCTAGGGCTTCCTTTTCTTTTGCGGCCAGCTTCTCCCGCTCCTTCTGGGCCTGGGCCTTCCAGTCCGAGTCGACGATAATCTTGGGCTGTTCGGGCGAATCGGCCATGTCGGGACCCCTTTTGCTGATGAACACGCCAGTATAGCGGCCGATCTGCGTCATACGACCAAAGGTCGTACGCTGTTGAGCGACGCCACCACCCCCGAGGACACCCGCATGCCGTGCGACCGCGACGCCCAACTACGCTTGAACCTCCCCGCGCGAAGCTTCGCCGCCACGGCCGGCTCGGCGATCGGCCTCGGTGTCCTTCTGGGCCTGTCGGCGTGCGACTCGACCTCCAAGCTCTTCTCTCGCGACGGCGAAGCGTTGACGACGACCGCGTTCGTCGGCACCGTTCCCGATGCGCCCGCCCAGCCGCCGCAGGTTCGACCTGTAGCGCCCACCGGCGATTCTGCCGCCTCGCCCGTCATCGACCTTGGCTTGGCCGCACCGCGATTCCCCGCCGCCGCGTCCGCCCCTGTGACGGTGCAGACGCCCGCGCCGGCTCGCCCCACGCTTATCACGCAGGTCGGCTCCCCGCCGCCGCCCGCCCCGGGCGCGCTGACCGTCGAGAGCGTGCTGGTCGAATCGCTCGTTGGTCAGATCAACGGCCGGCCCGTCTACGCCTCCCAGATCCTCGAGCCGCTCGACGGCCGCCTCCGTCAGGCCGGCATTCAGTCCAAGGCCGCCGCCGCCTGGCGGCGCGAGTCGGCTCAGGCGATCGTCCAGCAGCTCCGCACCACCATCGAGGACGAGCTCGTCCTCGCCGAGGCCCGCCGCTCCCTTTCCCCCGAGCAGAAGCAGGGCCTTTTCCGCTTCCTCGGTCAGATCCAGCAGAACCTCATCTCGGGCCAGCGCGGCAGCGAGATCGCCGCCGACGAATCGCTCCGCGAATCGACCGGACAGGGCCTCCGCGAGCGGGCCCAGAGCGAGCTCGACCGGGCCCTGATCGTCAAGGAGCTCCGCGAGCGTGTCGGCTCCCGCATTGTCGTGAGTTGGCGCGACATCCAGCAGGCCTATGAGAACGACTTCGACAAGTTCAACCCGCCCGCCGTCGCGCTTGTGCGGCTCATCAGCGTCGAGAACAAGAACCCCGGCGCCATCGAACGCGTCGGGGCTGATCTCGCCTCGGGCAAAGCGTTCGTCGATGTCGCCAAGAGCGACGCCAACGCCTTCCTCCGCTCAGAGGGCGGCAAGCTCGAACGTACCTTCACTGGAAGCTACGCAGAGGGTGAGTTCTCCCCGATTCCCGAGCTCAACGCCGCCATCCGCGGGCTCAACGTCGGCCAGGTCGCCGGGCCGATCGTCTTCAACCCGCGGCCGGTCGAGCCTGCGAAGAAGGACGCCCCCCCCACCGCCCCCGCACCCGCACCCGCCGCCGACCCCGCCACCTTCCGCACCGGCTGGGTGTATCTCGAACGCATCGACCGCCCCGACGGCGTTTCGCTCTACGACGCCCAGCTCGACATCAACTCCGCCCTGACCAACGTGCGTACCAACGAGGAAGTCACCCGGTACATCGACGGCCTGCGCAAACGCGGCAACATCAGCCGCGTGGAGGTCATGGCCGAACGGCTCATGACCATCGCTACCGACCGCTACGCCCCGCGGTTCAAGGCCGCCAAGGAGTAAGCGGGGTGCCCCCGCCTGCCCCGGCGGCCGAGCCCCGCCCCAAGCCCGGCGTCCTCGCGGTGATCGCTCGACGCTGGTCCGCTGCCCTCGCCCGCCTCCGCAATCTCGGCCGCCCCCGCGACCGCCGCGACCCCCTGGGCGCCCAGGGCGAAGCCCAGGCCTGGACCTACCTCAAAGCCCGCGGCTATCGCCTTCTGGGTCGCAACCTCCGCGTCCCCATGGGCGAGGCAGACCTGCTCTGCCGCGATCCCGACGGCCGGACAATCGTACTTGTCGAAGTCAAGTCCCGCCGCGTCCGCGCCGGCTCCCGCCCGTTCGCCCGGCCCGAGGCCAGCGTCCACGCCCACAAGCGGCGCAAGCTCGTCAGCATCGCCCGCCACCTCGCCCGGGCCAACGGCTGGCCCACCATCCGCATCGACGTGGTCGCCATCGAGTTTGTCGAGAACGCCAGCCCCGTCATCCGCCACTGGTCCAACGCCGTGGGCTTCAGCACACGGGCCCGCCGCTAGCCCTTATCGCCCCGGCTCGGGCGGCAACCGCACGCTCATCCGCAGCGGGACCACGATGGTCTCTTCGCCGCCAAGCGCCGTCCGACCCGTGACGGCCACGCCGACCTCGTCGAACATGATCTCCCGCCTCGGCGCGATTCCACGCACCCACACCGTCCACGACGTCCCCCCCGGCCCCGGCCGCGCATCGAGCACCACGCCCGTGGCCAGGCCCGCCGCCGCCACATCCACTTCCTTCACAACCATCGGCTCGCCGTCGACCCGCGACCGGACCACGAAGCTCCCGGCAAACGCCCCGCCGGGCGCTGGCGTGCCGACAATCACCACGTCCGGCTCGCCGACAAGCTCCCCGCGCACCAGCGTCGAGATCGGATAGTGCAGCACCGGCGCCGCCTCGCTGCTGGTCGCGATCCGCACGTTGAGCGCAAGCGGGCCCAGCGGCGCATCGGGCTTCAGCCGGAGCTTCAGCGTGTACCGCGTGAACCGGTCGTCGGCCGTCTCCACCCGCGACGGCGGCGAAACCTCCAGCACCGCATGCTCCGATCCCGCCGAAGCCTCGGTGATCGCAAACGGCCGCGACAGATCCGCCGATCGGCCGCAGACCTCGAACACCAGCGGCCGTACCTCCCGACGCACCAGCTCGGGCACCATCATCTCAGGCGGATCGATCCATACCTCGGGACGCACCTGGGCCCGGACAAGCAGCTGCACCAAGCCCTCGGGTGTCGGACGCCCGGGCATGCCGCCCTCGACGCCGATGCCCCCGATCCCCCGCACCTCGCCGCGGCGGCCCACGGGATCGAGCTCGATGAACACCGTCCCGGATTCCCCCGGCCCATAGCCCGGCTTGTCGGTGGCAGGCAGCCCGCAAAGGTGGCACCCGTCAACGACCAGCCGGACCGTACGCCCCGAAGCGTTGGTGAATCGGAACGCCGTGGTCACTCGCCGCGCGTCGGAGATCGGGCCGAGGTCGACCTCCGTCACGGGAAAGTTCAGCAGCGGGTGCTGCCCCGGGCGCGACACGAGCTGGCCGTCGGCGGGCGGCGTGCCGCCCACGTCGGGACCCTCGGCCCGGGCCACGCCGCCGAGCGATGCCATTCCGATCAGCACGATCACGCCGAGTTTGCACATGTCCTGAGTATCGGCCCGCCCCTCCGCCGCCGCCCGCCCGAGCGGCCGGATTCGCGAACGTGAGGCCGGAGCAACCGCGTTTTTCACGCGTCGGGCGTTCACCATCCCACCTTTGGTCCGTCGCGGAAGTCGGTCCTCTGAATCCCGCGCCCGGAGCCGTGCGATGCCCTTGTTCTCTCCCTTCCGCCGCAGCCCCACCCCCACCCGACCCCCCACCCCCACCCCCCGTGGGCTCCAACCGTACCGTACCCAGGAGAATGAACACCCTCCGCGAAAGTACTACGCCTCATCCTCCCCCGGCTCCCGATTCCGCCACGCCGGAACAACGTTGCGATCGCAACTCACGAACCCATACCGGGCCCGGGTCTTGGTTTGGGACACGGTCTCGAAGGCCAGGCCGTTCCTGGTCGCAAGTTTTTTGATGACCCCGACCAGCACCTTCCCGTCCGGGGACTGGGACATCAACCAGCGGAGATCGTCGGCGAACTTGTCTATCGACGGGTTCGAGGGTTGGCCTCCCCGACCCGCCCCGGGCTTCGTCGCGGCCGATTTCGCAAGGAACTCGTCGGCCCCCGCCTGGATCTGCGACACCCAGACCACCTTGCCGCCGTCGATCCGGTAGGTCCAGCCCATCCGGTCCTTGCCGACGTTGCTCTTGGCCACGAGCACCACGCGAAGATCGGGATCGTCCGGATCTTTGGTGACCACGAGTACGGTACGGGCCGCCGCCGTGAACGCGAGGCTGCCCATCGCCCGGTGCACCGCCTTCTCGGCATCGCCCTTGCGAAGGTGCGTGACCAGCACCACCGCGACGTCCAGATCGGCGGCCATGTCCGAGAGCGGCTTGAGCATGGCCCGCACCTGGGCGTTGTTGTAGGAGTCGGTCTCGCCGACATACGCCGAGATCGGATCAACCACCACCAGCCCGACGTCCCCGGTCTGCTCCACCAGCTCGTACAACTGCTTGATGTTCTCCCCGAGCACGAAGTCGAAGACATCCCCGTTGGCCTGCTCCACCCCGTCGAACACGATGGCCTTCTCGAGATTCGCGCCCATCACTTCAAGCCGGGGCCGGATCGTGTCCGAGGGATCGTCCTCGGCGGACAGAAGTATGCCGCTCATCGGCTCCCGTCTCATCGTCGTACATTCTCCCACCCCCACACCCAGCCCCGCCCCCGCCCCGAACTCCGCCTCCCCCGGCATCGGGCTCCCGGTGCTGATCCGCGACAGAATGTCCAGCGTCATGAACGACTTGCCCAGCCCGGGATCGCCGCACATGACCGTGAGCTTGCCGCGCGGGATCATGTTCTCCCACAGCCACCGCAGCGGCTGGCTCTTCACGTCCGAGATCCGGAACGTCACGGCCCTGGGTCCCCTTGGCCGGTTGTTGCGCTCTGATTCCATGACCATCGCCCCCCTTAAGTAGTCGTACACCCAAGTCATTTGTCAACTCCCCCCGCGTCTGCGGCACCCAGCCGATGCCGACGGACATCTCGTACTTATCTCCGCTGCTGTATCTATTCTGCAAGGTACGGTACGACCGAGTGTACCGACCGACCACCAGATTCAGGTAGAACAGCAAACGGGCCCCCCTTTCCGCCTATAAGGATGGTGATGCTCACTGTTACGAATGCCAACACGCCATCGAGCCACATCAGCCCCCCACAATGAGCAGTTCCGCGCTGCCGCTTACCACCCAGCCCCCTACCCCCCGCGGGGGGTGGGGTCGGGGCGGGTGCATTGCAGAGAGCAGGCGGCGCGCTACTCGGTCTGCTGAGGGATGGCGGGCGGGAACGGGCAGTCCTTCACCGCCTCCGCCATCTTCGTCAGCAGCCCCTCCATCGCGGCCCGCATGGATGCCAGTTCCGACGGGCTCACGCTGCCAGAGCTGTGCGCGGCGTTGTCGTCGACCGCCGCTTTGCCGAAGCGGCCCGTCAGCGCCACGAACTCCTCCGCCCTCCCAAGGCGAAGCACGAGCTTCTCATACTCCGCATCAAGGTCCAGAAGGTCGTCGGCCGTCTGGGTGAGCTTCAGTTGCGTGTCGCACCATGCTCGCGGCCCTCGACACGCCCCGGCCGCCCCCCAAGTCGGCCCGGACCTCGCCGGGACGGGGGGGACGGGGGGGACGGGAGCCACGGGGAAAGGAAGAGCGGGATGGGCGGTTGCGGTGGGTTGGCCAGGGTGGGATGACCGGGGAGTTTGAGCAGCCAACGGCTCCTGCGCCGACTCCCGCTCCCGCATCCTGAAGAGCGTGTCGGCATCACCGTCGCCCTCCATCGCCGCCATCGCCTGCACCCGCTGCATCTCCAGCAGTTCCCTTTCCGTCGGCGGCGGGCCGTCGGCCACAATCCGCTCCTCCACGGCCATCGCCGCCGCCAAGCTGGATACCCAGTCGTGCGAGGCGACGTTGTACCGGGCGACCGCCGACACCAGGTCCTCTAGCCGGTTGCGGAGCGTCCGGTCGGTCAACGGCTGGCGCCCGGTCGGCCCGAAGATCGCTGGAAACGAGCTGGCCAGCACCTGTGCGGCGCTGAGCACATCCCCCCGCCGCCGCTTGACCCATCGAGGCATCTGCCAACGCCCCTCCTCCTCCCACCGCTTGTCGACGCCACCCCGCCAGTCCGCCGACGACGGCCCGGATTGCATCGGCGCGGCCTTGGAGCCATTCGGGCTCTTGCCGTCGGCAGTGCGTGGCCCCCCCGTCCCCCCCGGCCCCGACCGTACCGTACCCTGCTCGTTGCATAACCGGCGAGCCCCAAAACTCCCCTTGGTAGTCCGGACCGGCATCTTTTCGTGCGTCCCGCTCACCGGCCCACAAGCAGGCGACGAACCAGTCGCCCCGGGCGACGGCCCGCCGCAGGTTGTGGTCGATGTCGGGCTCCCATGCTCTGCGTGTTTCATCCGCGATCTCCTTGCAGAGGCCCGCGAGTCCGTCCTGTGGCTCGTACATCACTCACCCCCCAGCGACTCGGGCAGCTGTACCGTGCTTCTTTCTATTCAGCGAAGTACGGTACGGTCCGGGAGCCTCGTTACGGCTTCCGCCCCTACCCATGGTCGTACCTCCCCGGGCGCGCGCGCGCTTCGGCCAGCTGTCCCGCGGGCTTGCTTGCAAGTGCCGGTGCCAGCAGACGTTTATGAACTCGCAAGGATCTGTCTCACGCGGACCCCGCCAGTCGCCCGTGTGCGCTCTGCCCACCCCCCACCCCCCACCCCCACAGCCCGCCCCTCACCGATCAACCGCGAAGAGGACCAAGAAGAAGCCCCGGACCTCCGTGTACTCTGCAAAGTACGGAACGATTGCGATTGGCTGCACCTGAGCCCCGCGAAGTCTCGACATCCATTGCCGACCACGCCGCCGCGTCGGCCGACGCGGCGGTGTTTGTTCTGGCCCGCCCAAATCCCGGGCCCGGCGGCCGTCGATGCGTACGCAGCCCGTTGGGGTACCTTTCGACAGTGCCTACATTTTCTTCCGTCGGGCGGATTGCCCGGACGATCTCGCCCGCGGCGGCGACCCGGCCGCCCCAACACGCTTGATTCTTCAGCCACGGAGGGCTGCCCTTGTCCGCCATCGCCAACCCGCCCGCATCCGCCCCCCTCGCCCCCCCCGCCCCGCGAGAGAAGGCCGCCGTGAAGTCTCAGGAAGCCCGCGCACCCCGCGCCACCGCCGAGTCGATGGCGATGCGGCAGCGCGACATCTCCGTCAGCGAGTTCTTCGCCAAAAACCGCCACCTCCTGGGCTTCGACAACCCCCGCAAGGCCCTGCTCACCACCGTCAAAGAGGCCGTCGACAACTCGCTGGACGCCTGCGAGGAGGCGGGCATCCTGCCGGACATCACCGTCGTCATCGAGGACCTCCAGCCCGACCGAGGCCGCGAGTCCAAGCAGTCGCGCTACCGGATCACCGTCATCGACAACGGGCCGGGCATCGTCCGCAAGCAGGTCGAGAACATCTTCGGGCGTCTGCTCTACGGCTCGAAGTTCCACCGCCTGAAGATGTCGCGCGGGCAGCAGGGCATCGGCATCTCCGCCGCGGGGATGTACGGCCTGATCACCACCGGCAAGCCCATGGTGATCCACACGCGTCCCGCGGCCCACAAGCCGGCTCACCACATCGAGCTGGCGATGAACACCAAGACCAACCGGGCCGAGGTCACCGTCGACGACGAGACCGACGACTTCCCGCTGGCGCGTCTGCGGGGGCTGACCGCCGGCACGCGCGAGCTGGCCGAAACGGGCGGGTTCCTGTCGCACCAGGACTATCCCACCGGCACGAGCGTGTCGATCGAGCTCGAGGGCCGCTACCAGAAGGGTCGCGGATCCGTCGACGAGTTCCTCGAGCTCACGGCCATCGCCAACCCGCACGCGAGGGTGACGTTCGTGCCCCCGAGCCGCGAGAGCGCGGCGGAGGTCGAGGAGGACCTGGGCTTCAAGAAGGGCAAGCTCGCCCGTGGGGAGGGCGTGCCGCCCGGCGTGGAGGCGCGGCCCGCCGAAACGGCCCCGGGAACCTCAAGCGCCCCGCTGCCCGGCAGAGCCCCCGAGGTCACGACCGAGACCAGCGGCGTGATCGTCTTCCCCCGCGGCGTGTCGGAGTTGCCGCCCGAGACCAAGGAGATCATGCCCCATCCCAAGGGCATCGAGCTGGGCATCCTGCTGCAGATGCTCAAGGAGGCCGAGCAGGAGAAGCGCGGCTACACGCTGATGGACTTCCTGCAGGACAAGTTCAGCCGAGTCAGCGTCGGGGCCGCGGCAGCGTTCTGCAAGGGCGTGGGCCTGACGCGCTCGACGAGGGTCGCGGACGTCGACCACCCGGTCGCCGAGCGGCTGTTCAAGGCTCTGCAGGACTCGCAGCTGCCCCCGCCACCGACGGACTGCCTGGCCCCCATCGGCGTGCAGCAGCTGCTCAAGGGGATGTTCAAGGGCGTGCGGGCCGAGTTCTACGCGGCGTCGAGCCGCGAGGCCGAGGTCTATCGCGGGCGGCCGTTCCTGATCGAGGCCGCCATCGCCTTCGGCGGCGAGCTGCCTATCGAGGACACGGCCCGGGTGATCCGCTTCGCCAACCGCGTCCCGCTGCTGTTCCAGCAGGCGGCGTGCTCGAGCTTCAAGGCTTGCACGGAGACCAACTGGAAGAACTACGACCTGCAGCAGCCGCGGGGCAGCGTGCCCGTCGGCCCGATCGTGATCATGATCCACATGGCCAGCGTGTGGGTGCCGTTCACCAGCGAGAGCAAGGAAGCGATCGCCGACTACGACGAGATCCGCAAGGAGATGAAGCTCGCGCTGATGGAGTGCGGGCGCAAGCTCGGCACCTATCTCCGCAAGCGGCTGAAGATGAAGCGGGAGGCCGAGCGGCGCGACGTCTTCGAGCGGTACATCGGCGAGATCTCCAAGGCGGTTTCCGCCGTCAACGGGGCCGACGCGGGCAAGCTCTACGACGCCCTGCTCGCGCAGGCCAGGAAGCGCACGGCCGTCGCCGACCTCAAGCTCGACGACGAGGGCCGCAGGCTCGCCGAGGAGGATCCGGCCGACCAGGAGGGTGTGATCGTCGTTCAGCCGGCGGCGGGCCCCGCCGCGGCACCATCGACCGACCCGTTCACGCAGAGCAAGGCCGAAGCCGCACGTCTGAAAGTCGCGGCGATGGGCGACGACGGCGACGACGAGCCCAGGCTCATCAACGTCGATGCGGCCAAGCGGACGACGGTCGTCAAGCCGCGCACCAAAAAGCCCGAGCCGTCCAAGGCCGCCCAGAAGCCACCCGCGCCGGCGGCGGCGACCAAGCCGGGGAAGCCGGCCAAGCCGCGGATGCGGATGGTCAATGGGAAGCTGGTGCCGGTGGAGGAGAAGGGGCTGTTCTGAGCCGGGCCGGCGAAGGAGATTCCGCACCGTGTGGTCGCTCGACGCCATGGCCGATTCTCTCGCTGCGGCGATCGCTTCGCACGAGGCGGCCCTGCGCCGCGAGCAGGCCGTTCATGGGTTGGACGCGCTGCAAGAGGTCGACATCCACCCGCTGCTGGCCCCGGCCCTGCGGACGACCGACGCAAGCGACGCCGACATGCCGCTGACAGTCCTCCGCGAGCAGCCGTATCCGCACGAGTGGCTTCGCAAGGCCCGCAAGAGCGTGTTCACCGGCGTCGAAATCCTTCCCGAACACCGCGACCGGCAGCGGTGCGATCTGGTGCTCATCGAGCCGCCGGGCGTACGGCTTGACGATCAGTTGCTCCAGCAGAAGGCCGGAAGGAAACGGAAGAGAGCGGCGGAGGGCACGCTGTTCGAGTCGCTGGCGGTGGCCGAGGCCGAGAACGGAGCGACCGGCCCGGAGTTCCGGGGCACACGGGGACTCGCCAGCGACCCACGGGCTACCCAAGGCTTGGCCGTGCGGCCCGAGGACGCCTTCTGGCTCGAGGTGAAGGTCGTCGCCCAGCACGGCCTGACCGACGGCGTGCTGGGGCCCAATCGGTCCTACGCCGCCGAGCTCTCCCGCGGCCCGCTGGCCGACCTCGCCAAGCTCGCCGCCGACGAGCGCGTTGTGCACGCCGCGGCGCTGGTGGTCCTGTTTACCGACACGCAAGCGACGGCCCAGCACGACCTTTCGATCCTCTTGCACAAGTGTCTGGACCGCGAGCTGCCGGTCTGCTCCCCAGTGCTGCGACACGTCTCCGTGCTCGACCGCCTGGGCAACGCCGTGTGCACCGTGTGCCTCGTCGGCGTCCGCGGCTGGTAGCCATCCGCCGGGGGCAGGTCGGCTCTAGACTTGGCCCATGTCCAGCTTCTACCAGCTCGAGTTCGAGAAGCCCGTTGTCGAGATCGAGAAACGCATCGAGCTCGTGAACGATCGGCTCAAGCGTGTCCGCGGGAGCGGCGGCCCCGGGGTTGCGCCCGAGTCGGGCGCTGACGATGACGCCCTCCCCACCGATCCCGCCGCCCTCGAGGTCGAGCTCAAGGACCTGCAGCTCAAGCGCGAGCAGACGCTCGACGGGCTTTACGCGGCCCTTACGCCGTGGGACACCGTCCGCGTGGCTCGCCACCCGCGGCGCCCGCAGACGCGCGACTACATCGAGATGATTTTCAAAGACTTCGCCGAGCTCCACGGCGACCGCCGCTTCGGCGACGACCCCGCGATGGTCGTCGGCTTCGCACGCCTGGGCTCGACCAAGGTGCTCGTCGTGGGTCATCAGAAGGGCCGTTCGACGGCCGAGAAGATCGCCTGCCACTTCGGGTGCGCCCACCCCGAGGGCTATCGCAAGGCGATGGCCAAGATGAGGCTCGCCGAGAAGTTCAACCTCCCGATCGTGACCCTCGTCGACACACCCGGGGCCTATCCCGGCCTCGGGGCCGAGGCCCGCGGCCAGGCCGAGGCGATCGCCGTCAACCTGCGCGACATGTCGCGCCTCAAGACGCCCATCGTCTCGGTAGTGATCGGCGAGGGCGGCTCGGGGGGCGCGCTGGGCATCGCCGTCGCCGACCGCGTGGGCATGCTGCAGAACGCCTGGTACAGCGTCATCAGCCCCGAGGGCTGCGCCGCGATTCTCTGGAAGACGGCCAACGAGCAGACCAACAACGCCGCGGCCAACGCGCTCAAGCTCACCTCGCGGGACAACCTTTCGCTGGGCATCATCGACGCCGTGATTCCCGAGGGTCACGGCGGGGCCCACCGCGACGCGCAGAAGACCGCCCACAACCTCGAACGCTGGATCACCGAGCAGCTCTACGAGCTCAAACGCGTTACCCCGGCGACGCTGCCGGCAAGCCGGTACGAACGATTCCGGCGTCTTGGCTCGTTCACCGAGGCTGTGCCGGCCTGAGCCCGCCGGTAAATCTGATGTTTCATGTTCCCGGGACCACCCGGATTGCCCGCTTTGACCGGGCGCGCCCAATTCCGTATACTCCCCGACTTTTGTCCCCCGGCCGGTGCCGAAACCCCGAATCTTGGCGAGGAGCCAGATCGGGTTCAAGGTCTCCGGCCCGCCCCGTTCTCACGGAGGAATGACCCTTTGGCCAAGTCCAAGCCCGCTCCCGCGAAAAAGCCGGCGAGCAAGTCCTCCGCCAAGCCCGCGGCAAAGCCCGCCGCCAAGCCCGCTCCCAAGCCGCCGGCGAAGGCCGCGAAGCCCGCGCCCAAGGCCCCCGCCAAGCCGGCTCCCAAGCTCGCGGCCAAGGCGTCCAAGCCCGCGCCCAAGCCTGTCGCGGGCAAGAAGAGCCCCGCCAAGCCGACCAAGCCGGCCCCAACGTCCAAGGGCCCGGCCAAGCCGGTGCTAAAGCCCGCCGCCGCCAAGGGCCCGGAGAAGCCTGCAAAGATTGAGACCAAGGCCCCGGCTGCGCCGGCGCCCGCCGCGACCCCGGCCCCCGCTGCGGGCGATGCGTCCGGCGCGAAGGCCCCGAACAAGGGCATCACGGTCGTCTCCAACAAGCCCGTCCGAAAGCCGAAGCCGAAGATCCTGACCATGCCCGTCTCCGAGCCGCTGCTCAAGCCCGGCAGCAAGTGGAAGCCGCTGATTCAGTCGGGCCCCAAGGCGCCCCCGTCGACGGGCGTGCCGGGCGTCTCGGTCAAGCAGGAGTTCAAGCTCGACCCGAAGGCCAAGCTTGCTCGCAAGGACCTTGACCGCTACAGCGAGATCCTGCGCAAGAAGCGGGCCGAACTGTTGGGCGATATGACCAACATGGAGGACGAGGCCCTCCGCCAGAACTCCGGCTCGCTCTCGAGCATGCCCCAGCACATGGCCGACCAGGGCTCGGACAACTTCGACCAGACCATGAGCCTCAGCCTCGCCGACGTCGACCGCAACCTCATCCGCGAGATCGACGAAGCCCTGAAGCGCATCGACGACGGGACGTACGGCGTGTGCCTGCGCACGGGCAAACGGATCCCCGCCGAGCGGCTCGAGCAGGTCCCCTGGACCAAGTACACCATCGAGGCCGCGCGAGAGCTGGAGCGCAAGCCGCTGTTCATCCGCGAGAACGCCTACGCCGCGGAGCGGGCCTCCGCCGCCGCCAGCGCCAGCCAGTGACGCCCGTGGGCCCCTCTTCCCTCCCCGCGACCGACCGCGCCCCGGGCGCGCCGCTCGACGACGCCCCTGCGCGGGCGCTGGTCGCCGCCAAGCTGCTCCACCAACAGCGCACCGCTCCAGGCGCCTGGCGCAGTCCCCGGGCCTGGGCCTGGATGCTGCTGGCCGTGCTGCTCTCGGTCGTCGCCGACCTTGGCAGCAAGCAATGGGCCTTCGAGACGGTCGCCGGACGCGCCGTGGTTGTCGATCGGGCCCAGGTGATGTACGTCAAGGAGAAGATCGACCCTCGCGCAATCACCCAGGAGCTCATCCCCCCCCACTCGCCCATGACCGTTGTCCCGGGCGTCCTTGATTTCCAGCTCGTGCTTAACCCTGGTGCCGTCTTCGGCGTCGGGCCCGGCAAGCGGCTGTTCTTCATCGGGTTCACGGCCCTGGCGCTGGGCTTCAGCCTGCTCATGTTCGCCCGGTGGACCAAGGCCCCCGACCGCGTTGCCCACCTGGGCATCGGACTGGTCATTGGCGGCGGGCTAGGCAACCTCTACGACCGCGTGCTCTACGCCTGCGTTCGCGACTTCATCCACCCGCTGCCCGGGCTCATGTGGCCGGGCAATCTCAGCATCCTGGGCAACCGCGAGGTCTGGCCGTACGTCAGCAACCTCGCCGACCTGTTCCTGCTGATCGGGATCGCGATCCTGCTTGTGCACCTCTGGCGGCGTGACGCCGCGATGGAGCGGGCCGTCAAGGACATCGCGGCCGCGGGCGGCTGAAGTAGCCTGCTCCCTCTGCCGCGCGGGGTCGCCGAGCCGCTTACTTTAATGGCCGATCGCCTGGCCGCTCGCCGCGGATCGGCGTGGTGATCGCCGTCAGTCGGACCGCCTGCTCGGCGATCTGGGCCTGGGGCGTGGTCGTCCAGCCCCAGAACGCCGGGGAGCCGTGGGCGATCACCTGTGCCGGCGGGTGGTAGTGAAACGCGATGGGCAGAACGTCGTCGGTGTCCTCGTTGTTGCCGAACCACTTCCATGCTTGGGTGTACGCCGGCGCTTTCGAGCTGCTCTTGCGCTGCCGATAGACATCGACGGGGATCCAGGTTATCTTCTCGGCCTTCTCGTCGCAAAGGCCGAGCTCGACCCACGAGCGGATCTTCTCCGAGCTCGAGCCACCAAGGCCTTGGTCCTGCCCCTTGCTCTCGGTCAGGTCCAGCCCGATCACCGTCCGGCACGGCAGGCCCGCCGCCCGGTATACCGCCGCCATCGCACAGGCGATGTCGTGCTCGCTCCCGCGGCCCTCGGCGAGCGTCCGCTCCGAGCCGCGGAGGTCGAAGCCCTGAAGCAGGCCCGTGCGGGCGCTGGTCAGCCCGTCGCCCGAGGGCTGCACGTGCTCGAGCGTCTTGCCCGCCAAGTACTTCGCCAGGGTCACCGGCGGCACGTTGGTCGGGGGCTTGCGGTCGCTCCACTGGGCCACCAGCTCCGTCACCACCGGCCCGTTCTCCACGCCCATCTGCGGCCCGAAGGTCGAGAGTGCC
This sequence comes from Phycisphaerales bacterium, assembly GCA_038214505.1. Classification (GTDB taxonomy): domain Bacteria; phylum Planctomycetota; class Phycisphaerae; order Phycisphaerales; family UBA1924; genus UBA4658. Next base: position 39,421 of record JBBQRT010000012.1, read on the forward strand.
ACCGCCGGCCACCTGCCGCCCGGAGCCCACCGCGCGATCGACGCCGCCCGCTCGTCGAACGCCAGTTCCCAGCACGTGAGCGGGATGTCGACCTCGATAGTGATGTCGCGGCCCTCCATTGCCCCCGTGTCCCACCGTGCGAACCTCGCGCCCGAGTGCAGGCCGTCGAGAACCGTCGGCACGATCGCCTGCTCGCGCTGATCGAACCGCAGCCGCGAGGCGACGCTCTTGACCGCCGTCTGGCTCGCCGCCGTCGACGCCAGCACCGGGAACAGGATCGCGGCCGCGGCGAACTTGAACGGCACGACCGTAACCGAGTCCGGCGGCCCCCCGTTCAGTCCGGTCCGCTGATAGCTGTTCAGGTCCACCGCGACCTTGAGCGTCCAGTCTCGCGTCCGCCCGCGCCGCAGGGCTAGGTCGATGAGCGACGTCGGCCCCGCCGCCGCCGGTGCCGCTGGAGGCTCCGTGCCGGGCCGCGGCTGGATCCGCGTGGGCTGCCCAGACTGGGCGGCCGCGCGGGGCACGGCGCCGAGAATGCTCACGGCCGCTCCCCCCATCCCGGCCATCGCCAACAGGCGGTGAAACTCGCGGCGTGACAGGCTCGTCTCGTGGCTCTGGTTCATGGTGTTCCTCGGTCCGGCTGGGCAGATAGCGGCATGCTGTTGTACCGAGATACGAAGTTCCACGCACGCCGCCGACAGGCCGGGACTGCAAAATGGCAGAACTTTGCTCATCCGAGGCCAACCAGAATCGCCGCGCTGGCCCGGCGGCTCAGTCGTCCGAGCCCGTCGGCCGCAAATCGTCAACGCTGGGCAGATCTTTGACGCTGGCCAGCCCGAACGTCTCCAAGAACGCCTTGGACGTGCCGTAGAGCATCGGCCGCCCGAGTTCCTCGGCACGCCCAATGATCGTCACCAGCCGTCGCTCCATCAGCGAGCGGAGGACCTCGCCGCACGCCACCCCGCGGATGCTCTCGAGCGCCGCGCGGGTGATGGGCTGCTTATACGCGATGATCGCCAGCGTCTCGATGGCGGCCCGGCTCAGCGCGTGCCGCTCTCGCTTCCCGTGGTATGCCTCGAGCACGGCCCCGAAAGCCGGCAGCGTCATCACCCGATAGCCGCCGGCGATTCGCTCGATCCGGAACGACCGCTTGCTGGCCTGATACTGCTCGTTGAGCAGCGCGATCGCCGCCTCGATCTGGCCCAGCGGCGTCAGCGTTCGGTCTCCGGCACCCTTGCCCCGCTTCTTGCCGGAAGTCGGCGTCGCGGGCTCGACGGCGTCCTCCGCCTCGTGCACCAGCCCGAGGGCCTCGGCCAGCCGAGGGCCCGGCACGGGCCGATCGACGCTCAGCAGCACCGCCTCGATCGACGGCGCCAACGCCTCGGGCGCAAGAGTGCGAACGCTCAACGCCGCGATCGCCTCCGAGTCCGCAGCCGACGCCGACACAACGGCACCCTCGGCAGGGCTTGGCGGCAGAGCGGGAAGGGCCTTTTGGGTCGAGTCGGGCATCACTTCCCATCGTACGCCGGGGCGGGCCCGGGCGGCCCGATCATCGCCGAGCCCGCGCGGTTCGCCCGCGTGCCCCGCGCTCCCGGATAGCCTTACTCATGCCCAAAGTGCTGAAAATCGCTCTGCTGGTCCTCATGTGCACCACCCTTGCCACCGTCGCTCTGCTCACCCTCGAACGCCGCCGCGCCGGCGCGGGGTTCGATCCGCTCATGCCCGACGACCACGTCCGCACGCTGAGCATCCCCGAGTTCACGCTCACGGCCCAGGACAGCACGGCGCTGACCCGCGACACGCTCAAGGGCCGCGTCACGATCGCCGACTTCATCTTTACCCACTGCCCCTTCATCTGCCCAACGCTCACCGGCAAAATGAAGGAGCTCAGCATCCAGCTCGGCGACACGCCGGTGCGTTTCCTCTCCGTCAGCGTCGACCCGATGAACGACACGCCCGCCCGCCTCACGGAGTATGCCAAGGAGAACAACGCCGATCTCGCCCGCTGGACCTTCGCCACCGGGGAGATGGCCACCGTCAAGTCGATCGTGACCGGCGGCCTGAAGTTCGATCTTGAAGAGGATGCCGAGCAGCCCATCAAGCTCCCCGACGGCTCGTTCATGAACAACATCCGTCATCCGTCATGGCTCGCGCTCATCGGGCCCGACGCGCAGGTCTTGGGCATCTATCTCGCGAGCGTCCCGGAGGACATGCAGGCGCTTGAGCAGCGGGCCCGCGCGGCGGCTGCCAGAATCAAGAAATAGGAACCAGTTCATTGACGCTCGCTGATTTTTCGGCGGACCTTCTCCGTCCGCCGAACTCTGACGACGCCCGTCGGCTTGATTCACGATCGAATGTTGACGCGGCGTCGAGCCGTCGACCCATGACCATGCCACCGGCCGACACAATCCACATCCAAACCTTCGACGAGCTCGATTCGACGGGCCTACATGCGCGTCGCGAGCTCGCCGCGGGGCGGCTTGGTGAGAGGCCCGTGGCGTTGGTTGCCAAACGCCAGACCGACGGCCGGGGACGCCTAGGGCGGCGGTGGGAGAGCCCCGAGGGCGGGCTGTGGATGACCGCCTGCTGGCCGATCGAGCGCGATCGCTACCTCGCGGTGGTCGACGGACTGGGGCTCCGCATCGGGGTCGCCTGCCGCGCGGCCATACAGCGGGTGATGGTCGGCATTGACTGCCCAGCCCGCGTCCTGCTTCGCTGGCCCAACGACGTGCTGATCGATGGACGGAAAGTCCTGGGTGCCCTGACAGAGATCACGACGAAGGGCTCGCGGGCCTGGATCCTCGTGGGCGTCGGCGTCAACGTTAACGTTGATCCGGCCGCTTTGCCCACACCGCTCCAGGCATCCGCCGGCAGCCTGCACACATGGGCTCATGGCCCCGTCGATCCCGAGTGGGTCCGCGACGAACTGCTGGCGGCGCTTGGCGCGGTCGTCCTCCGCGAAGGTCTCTCTGAGAGCCTGCTCGCCGAGGCTCGCGACCACCTCGCATCGCTCGGCGAGCAGGTCATGGTCTCCATGGCCGACGGCGGTAAGGTCGCCGGCACGCTCATCGGCCTGAACGACCGGGGCATGGGTATGTTCGAGATCGGGGGGAAGCTCTACGTCCCGCCTGTGAGCTCCAGCTTGGTCTTCGACGCCGCCCAGCACCCCGATTGAACGTCGGTCCTCGAGGTTCAAGCACGAAGCTGCAAACGCGAACGCCCCCGTCACACGGCCCGGCCGGGGCCGGTTGCGTGAGACGGGGGCGCTTGAATGCGGGATCCGTCGTCGGCCGACACGCCGCTCTGCGGCGGTCGCCGACGCGGCGGGCCGATTACACCATGTCCTTGAGGGCCTTGAGCGGGCGGATCTTGATGACGGTTTTGGCGGGCTTGGCCTTGAACATCTGCATCTCGCCGGTGAACGGGTTCTTGCCTTCGCGCGCCTTGCTGGCGGGCTTGTACACCGACTGAACCTTCATCATCCCGGGGACGACGAAGATCTTAGGCTTTCCGTCGGAAGGCTTGGCCAGGTCGACCGACATGATGCTGCCCAGAGCCTCGAACACGCCCGCGACCTGCTTGCGTGAGAGCTCGGTGTGCTCGCCGATCAGGGTGTACAACTCGCTCTTCTTGCGGGGCTTGGCCGAGGAAGCGATCTTCTTGGGGGCAGACTTCTTCGGGGCCGTCTTGGTCTTCGCCATGCGTGTTCTCTCCAGAACAGTCGTCAATCGAACGCGACGCGTGCTTTCCGTAGCACGACAAATCTACCGCATTCTGCTGCATTTTTCGGGCCGGTTCAACTCTGAAGGCTAGTTTTCCACACGAAAATACGTGTCCGGCGCAACCGACAAGCGGTTTTGGGCGGCAAAACAGCGCCTCCGCGCTACCGTTGACTCTTCGCCGGTCCGCCAGCCCCCCGATCGGCCGGAAAATTTGAGGCTCCGGCATGCTCGTTTCCGGCCATTTGCTCCTCGACGACCCCGCAGCCGGGCTCCGCCTCCGCCCGGGCCAGATCCTGGTCGAGGCCGGACGGATCGCCCGAATCTCGCTCGACAGGCCCATCGGCACGCCCGACCTTGGTGGCGACGACCGCCTCATCTCGCCCGGCTTCATCGATGCCCACCTCCACCTCCCGCAGTTTGACTGCATCGGCATCGACGGCCTGACGCTCCTGGATTGGCTCAACTCCGCCGTCTTCCCCGCCGAGGCCCGCTGGGCCGACCCCGACCACGCCGCACAGCGGGCTCTTAACGCTGGCCGCCGCCTGCTCGGCGCGGGCACGACGGGCATCGCCGCCTATGCCACGGTGCATCACGAGGGCACGGCCGCCGCCATGCGGGCCGTTGCCTCGCTCGGGCTCCGCGGCGTCGTTGGGCAGGTCCTCATGGACCAGCAGGCCCCCGCCGAACTGCTGCGACCCGCGGCCCGGCTGCTCGAAGAAGCGGCGGCGTGCGTGCCCGTGGGACGGATCCAGCCCGCCGTCACGCCGCGGTTCGCCGTTTCGTGCTCCGAAGCACTGCTCCGCGGCGCCGGCGAGCTGGCTCGACGCACGGGCTGGCTGGTCCAAACGCACCTGTCCGAGACGCTCGACGAGTGCCGGCTCGTCGCTCGCCTGCATCCGGCCGCATCCTCCTATACCGACGTCTACGCCCGCGCCGGCCTGCTCACAACTCGGACCGTCCTGGGTCACGGGATCCACCTCTCGCCCGTCGGAGTCGCGGCACTCGCCGCCGCAGGGTCGATCATCGCTCACTGTCCGACGGCCAACCTCTTCCTGCAGGCCGGCAGCATGGACCGGGCCGCGCACCTGCGCACCGGCCTGGGCGTCGCCCTGGGCAGCGACGTCGCCGGCGGCCCGGACGTGTGCATGCTCCGCGTCGCGCAGGCCATGATCGAGACCGCCAAGTCGCGCCGCCTGCTCGACGGCGTGACACCCGTCCCCACGCCCGCGCAGGCCTGGCGCCAGATCACGGCTGGCAACGCCGACGCGCTGGGCTGGGCCGACGCCGGCCGCATCGCGCACGGTGCCGCCGCGGACCTCGTAATCCTCCGGGCCCCGCAGAGCCTCCCGCTCGGAACGGCTCAGGCCCGCTGGTGGGAAGCCCCAGACCCGCTCTCGGCCGTGCTGTACGGGTTCGATGAGCGGTGGATCGAGCGCGTGATCGTCGACGGCCGGCAGGCCTGAGCGTGCCCCGCGTCTAGCACGAGCGAGAAAAAGTCACCCCGCCGATCCGCTCACGCCGCGAAGAGCGCGTCGACGAACGCCTCGGGGTCGAACGATTCGATGTCCTCGGGCGTTTCGCCCAAGCCGACGAACTTGACCGGGATATTCGTGACCTCGCGGATGGCCACGACGATCCCGCCCTTGGCGGTGCCGTCGAGCTTGGCCAGGAAGATGCCGGTGATCGCACCCGGCCCCCCCGCTGCTGCTCCCGCGGGCTCGCCCGCGGCGGCCAGCGCCTTGGCGAACTCGTCGGCCTGCCGCAGCGCGTTCTGCCCGCTCGTGGCATCCAGCACAAGCAGGGTCTCGTGCGGAGCACCGGGGATCTGACGGGCGATCACCGAGCGGATCTTGGTCAGCTGCCGCATCAGCGGGTCCTGGGTGTGCAGCCGGCCCGCCGTGTCGACGATCAGCACGTCGACGCCGCGCGACACCGCCGCCTTGCACGCGTCGAACGCGACCGCCGCCGGGTCGCCCCCCTGCTGCCCCTTGATGACCTCCACGCCCAGCCTCTCGGACCAGATCTCGAGCTGCCGCACGGCCCCGGCCCGGAACGTGTCGCAGGCCGCGAGCAGCACCTTCTTGTCCTGGCTCCGAAGCATCCAGCACAGCTTGGCGATGCTGGTGGTCTTCCCCGCGCCGTTGATCCCCGTCACGAGCACGACCGTCGGACCCGAGGGGGCGCTGACCAGTTGCCGGTCCTGCTCGGGCCACATGGCCTTGATCTCTCGCTTCATGTACTCGATGACGTCCTCGCCTCGGGACATCTTGCCAGCCTGAAAATCTACACGGATGCCGTCGATGAGCCGGCGCGTCCCGACAACGCCCACGTCGGCCTGGAGCAGGATCTTCTCGAGTTCGAGGATCATCTCCTCGTCGAGACGCCGCCCCATAAGAAGGTTCTTGACCCCCCCAGCGCCGGTGACGAGCACCTCGCGGGTCTTCTCAAGACCCTGCTTGAACTTGGAGATGACCTTGCCGAAGAAGCCCATGGGTGCCGGTTGCTCAGGGGTTGGCCGCGTCGGACTCTGGGGCGGGTGATTCGGGTTGAGCGTGGGCACCCGCAGCAGCGTCGGCCGCGCCGATCACGTCGGTCGAACCCGGCGCGTCCGGGTCCTCGCCACGCTCGCGAAGCACCTTCCGCAGCGCCTTGTCGAGCAAGCCGTTGACGAACGACGGCGACTTCTCGGTCGAGAACTCCTTGGCCAGCTCGACGGCCTCGTTGACGACGATCTTCGGGTGCGTCGCGGCGTTGTTCATCTCGAAGAACGACAGGCGAAGGATCGCCCGATCCACCGCCGCCTGCCGGTGCGCGGGCCAGGTGGGGGCCAGTTCGAGCATGAACGCATCCGCCTCGCCTCGCTTCGCGTAGGCCTCGCTGGCCATCAGGAAGCTCTTCTTGATCTCCCCGGGCGTGAAGTTCGGGCGGAGCTCGTCCTCGTCCATGATCGCGCTGAGCACCGCGTCATGATCCGGGCTGGCGTCGGCGCCGCCCCGGGCGTCGAGCTGGTAGAGCGTCTGGAACGCCAGACGCCGGATCTCTCGCGGGGTCGCCATGCTTATCGCTTTCCTTGCGCTTTGTCGGCCTTGCTCTTGGCCGGGCCGCGGGCGGCCTTGTCGGGAAGCTGTCGGCCGGCCCCGCTCTTGTCCATACCCCGCGTGGTCGGCTCGTCGCCCCCGGAACGGCCCAGGGCCCGGATCTGTCCGATCGTATCCAGCAGCGCCCCCATCGCCTCAACACCCTTGTTCCCGTGCACGCCCCCGGCGCGTTCGAGGGCCTGCTCGGGCGTGTCCACCGTCAGCACGCCCAGCGCACACGGCACGTCCGTGTTGAGCGTCACATTTACCAGCCCCTGGGCCACCGCGTGCGAGATGTACCGGTCGTGGCTTGTCTCGCCCTTGATCACGCACCCGAGCGCGAGCACCCCCGCGAACCGCCCGGTCCGCGCCGCGGCGTTGCAAAGCGCCGGCAGCTCGAACGCCCCCGGCGCATCGACGACGCACAGATCCGCATCCCGCCCGCCCCGCTCCGCGTACGCCGCACGCGCCCCGGAGAGCAGGGCGTCGGTCACGGTCGCGTTGTAGCGGCTCACGACGATCGCCACGCTCGGGGCGGGAACACGGCTCGGGCTGGGTCGCGGCATGGGGGCCGATGGTAGGCCCGCGCGCGGCGTTTCCGTGCCGATCCGGCCCGTGCGGCGACCGCGCCGCCCCGGCCCCGGTAGCATCATCTCAGATGCGCCGCCTGTTCCTCCGCCTGGTCGCCGCGCTGCAGCTCACGCGGATCACCACCGCGTTCGCCGCCGTGGCGAACGTGTGGTTCGTCATCTTCTGGACGGCCCAGGTCGAGCCCGAGGGCTCGACGCCGGCGTTCGCGTCGCTGCCGCTCTGGGTTCTGCTCCTGGGCGGCGCGCTCAACGCCCTGGGCCTCTTCGGTTTCGCCACCGCGCTCAACGACGTGCTCGACTATCGGCGTGATCAGGCCCTGCACCCCGAGCGCCCCATCCCCTCGGGCCGCGTCAGCTTCGACGCCGCCGTCTCGCTGGTGGTCTGCACGCTCGGCGCCGCCGTTCTGGGCGCAACGCTGCTGGGCATGTCCAGCGTTCTGCTTACCCTGCTCATCGCCGGCGCGATCCTCTTCTTCAACGCTGCGGGGAAGTACATCCCCGCCATCGGGCTCATTGTCCTGGGCCTCATCTATGCCGGGCAGATGGTCGTGCCCAACCTGAACCTCAAGTTCGTCCTGCCCGTCTGGGTCGTGATGACCCACGCCCTTGCCGTAGCTGGCGCTACACACATTCTGGGCCGCAAGGCCCCGGGTCTCTCGGCCCGCGCCGCGTTCTTCGCCGTGGCCGGTTGGGGCTTCTGGACCGGCGTGATGTTCACCACCGGCTGGCTCCGAAACCGCGGCTCGGGCGGCCTGTGGCCCGAGTTCGTCCCGCTCACCGCGCTCTGGTGGATACTCGCCCTCGCCGCCGGCTACGCGATGCTGATCGTCAAGCGGCTCAACTCTCTGGGCCGCGGCCCCCGCGTCGCCGAGAAGATCGCCCGCTACGGTGCCCTCTGGCTGCCCATGTACGGAGCCGCGTGGCTGCTCTCCTCCGGCGACATCCGCGGCGGGATCGTGCTGGGCATCGTCGCCGGGCTCGGGCTCCTGGGCATGACGGTGCTGCGCGAGGCCGCGGCCCTGCTCGAACACCCCATGGGCTATCGCCGCTGACCCGGACCGGCGGTCACACCAGCCCGGTGGCGTAGAACACCCCGGTGAAGATCAGGTCGGCCACGACGATCGCCACGATCGACTGAACGACCGTGTTGGTCGTCGCCGCGCCCACGCCCGCGGCCCCGCCCGTTACGCGGAGCCCGTTGTTGCAGGCGATCAGGCCGATCAACAGCCCGAAGATCGTTCCCTTGCCCACCCCGGTCAGAAAGTCCACCAGCTGCACTTGGTCCAGAAGATTCTGCACGTAGCGCTCGCTGGGGATGCCCAGGATCGTCACGCCCACCGCCCAGCCCGCCGTAACGGCCACCAGATCCGCCAGCACCGCCAGACAGGTCATCGAGATGACCGTCGCGATCACCCGCGGCACGACCAGGAAACGCACGGGATTCAGCGCGTGCGCCTCGAGTGCCTCGATCTCCTCGCCCACCACCATCGTGCCAATCTCGGCCGCGATCGCAGCCCCGGCAAATCCCGTCAGCACAATCGCGGCGATCAGCGGGCCAAGCTCGCGGAAGATCGCCACCCCGGTGATGTTCGCCACCAGGTCCTTTGACCCGAACTTGTCCAGCGGCGGGGCCATCTGCAGCGCGAGGATGAACCCCACGCAGCCCGACACCAGCGAGATGATGAAGATCGACCGCACGCCCACCCGCACGAGCTGGCTCACGATCGCCTGCTTGCCGATGCGGACACGCTTCTGCGTGATCCCGCGCACGAGCCACACGCTCGCGTCGAGAAGGAGATACCACGCCGAGCCGATGGTCTCGAGCATCGCCAGCGCACGCTTGCCCAAAAACTCAACGCCCGCAATCATGCCCGGGACCGCTGTGGTGTTCTGATCGCTCATGCCGCTCCGGCCGCTTCAAGCCCCGCCGCCGCCCGTCGTCACTGCAGCGCGGCCTCTTGCGAGTCCACGATGGTGAAGACGGTATCCAGCCGGGCGATCTCGAAGATGCTTTTGACGCGGTCCTGCATTGCGCAGAGCACCAGCGCCGAGCCAGACCGCTTGGCCACCTGCATCGCCTCGACAAGCGTCGCGACACCCGACGAATCCATGTACGGCACCTGCCCGAGGTTGATCACCAGCCGTTGCGGTTTGCTGCCCTGGGCCTTGCGGATCTCCTGCCGGAGCGTGGGCGACCCCGTGAGATCGACATCCCCCACCGGTGTCACCACCGTCGCCGAACCGACCGTATCCGTTTTGATGACGAGGGGCTCGGCCCCGGCCCGCCCGAAGTTTGCCATTAGTTGCCCTCCTGGCACGAGTTGCGAGAGCAGCATCCCGCCGCCGCAGCATCGGGCACGCCGGTCCGCTTCTTGAGCATCGTCAGCCGCATGCCGCCCTTGGGACGCTTCTCGTACACGGCTTCGTCCATCACGCTCTTGATGATGTGCACGCCCAGCCCTCCGGGGCGGATCTGGTCCAGATCCCGACTCTTGATCACGGCGGGATCCACCTGCTTGGCCTCATCCTCAATAACGATCCTGAGCGCCTCGGCATGATCGGCTACCGCCCCTTCAAGGGGGGACGGCGAATGGGACGAGTCCCAAGCGCCGCCTTCCGGCCAGAGGCTCAGCCATATCGGCTTATCCGGGTCTTTGTTGTAGCCGTGACGGATGACATTGCAGAGTGCTTCGTCCACTGCGAGCGCCATCTGCCCGCACGCTTCCTCGGTAAACCCCAGCCGCTTGGCGACGGCGGAGATCATGTCGCGGACCCCGCTGAGGTAGATCGGGTTGGATCGGAGTTCGACGCGCAGTTGGGGCGATTGGTGGGGCAACTGAGTCATGGTCCTCGCTCGGTGATGGCCTGAGGAAGAATCCGGGTCAGGACGCCGCGTTCAAAGTAGATCGGGAACGCGGCGGCGATGTTGCACGATGTTGAGCGTACCACACCGCCCAGCGTTGGGCGGCTGCCCCACGCTCAGATGCCGAATCCGCGTAGTCGTATCCCAGGGTTCGCCCGGTCAGGTCTTCGAGGGACCGGATGGCGATCAGCCGCTCGGCGGGGTCATCGCTGCCGAGCATATTGATAAGCGCGGGCACGGCCGACGCTTCGCGGGCGACCACGGCCTGCCTGGCCGCCCGCAGCCGGGCCGCCGGGTCGGGTGCGTCAAACGCGGCGACTGATCCAGGATCGGCGCACGCCGAGAGCAGCGAGCCCGAGAACAGGCAGAGACCGGCCGCGGGGATGCCCAGGAGTCGATTGACCATCAGGGTGAATGCTATTTCGGCTCAAGCGCGGGCCAAGGGGCACCGGCTACCATCGCGATTCCACGCTTTTAGCGAGATTGATGCATGAGCGGACCCGCGTCGGCTGCCCAGAACGTCCCTTCCCCCCACTCTTCCACGCCCGCTTCGGGAACGCTTCCGCATGACGAGGTCGTGGTCATCCTCGATTTCGGGAGCCAAACGGCCCAGCTGATCGCCCGCCGGGTGCGGGAGGCGGGGGTATTCAGCCTGCTCATGTCGCCCAAGGTCTCGGCCGCCGAGATCGCGAAGCACAAGCCTAAGGGCATCATTCTGTCCGGCGGTCCCGCCAGCGTCTATGAGCCCGGCGCTCCGACGATGGACCCGAAGATTCTTGAGCTGGGCGTCCCCGTGCTGGGCATCTGCTACGGCATGCAGCTCTCCTGCTCGCTGATGGGCTGGCGGGTCGACCGGGCCAAGTCTCGGGAGTTCGGCCGCGCGGGCCTGCACATCGTGGACCGCAAGGACCTGCTCGGGTCGATCCCCGAGAAGACCGCCGTCTGGATGAGCCACGGCGACCAGGTGATGGCCGAGCCGGTCCCCGCCGGCACGAAGATCGACATCTTGGCCAGCACCGAGACGTGCCCGCTGGCCGCCGTGCGCGTGGTCCGGCCGGGGCTGACGTTCTTCGGCGTGCAGTTCCATCCGGAGGTAACCCACACGCCCCACGGGGTGGATGTTCTGCGGAACTTCCTCTACGAGACCTGCCGCGTCGGCGGCGGGTGGCGGATGAGCGACTTCATGCAGACGGAGATCGACCGCGTTCGGGCCCGTGTGGGCAAGCGCGGGGTGATCTGCGGACTGTCGGGGGGCGTCGACTCGTCGGTCTGCGCCGCCCTCTTGCACAAGGCTATCGGTGAACAGCTGCACTGCATCTTCGTCGACACCGGCCTGCTGCGCAAGGGCGAACGCGAGCTCGTCGAGAGGACGTTCCGCGACCACTTCAAGGTGAAGCTCACCGTCGTTGATGCGGCCGAGCAGTTTCTGGGCGACCTTGCGGGCATCAGCGACCCATCCGAGAAGCGCAAGCGTATCGGTTCTCGCTTCATCCGGGTCTTCGAGCAGGCCGAGGTCGAGCTCGCGGGCCGACTGGGCGTCGGCGAGGTGATGCTCGCTCAGGGCACGCTCTACCCCGACGTGATCGAATCGGGCCACGGCCACGCGGGCCAGAGCGCGAGCATCAAGCTGCACCACAACGTCGGCGGGCTGCCCGAGGATCTGAAGTTCGAGCTCATCGAGCCGCTGCGCGACCTGTTCAAGGACGAAGTACGAAAGCTCGGCGAGGTTCTGGGCCTGCCCGAGCAGATCGTCTGGCGTCACCCCTTCCCCGGCCCGGGCCTGGCGGTGCGGGTGCTGGGCGAGGTCACGCGTGAGAAGCTCGACCTCGTGCGGGACGCCGACGAGATCCTGCTCGAAGAGATCGTCTCGGCCAACCTCTACCGCAGCACCAGCCAGGTCTTCGCGGTGCTGCTCCCGGTCAAGAGCGTGGGCGTGATGGGCGACGGCCGCACGTATGAGGGCACGATCGCCGTCCGATCCGTAGAGACCCAGGACTTCATGACCGCCGACTGGTCGCGCCTGCCCTACGAGGTGCTGGCGACAGTGAGCAACCGGATCATCAACGAGGTGCGTGGGGTGAACCGGGTGGTGTACGACATTTCGTCCAAGCCGCCGGCGACGATCGAGTGGGAGTGAGGGGCGACCGATAATGGGACCGGCGTTCCCGTGTGGCTTGGAAGTGCTGCAGGTTGTATAATCGGGTATGGATAAACCCCGGATCGGCTCCCCCTCGTCCGTGGCGTCGGAACTCGAGCTTTCTCGAGCTCGGGCCATGGGGTTGAGCATCGAATCGTATCGAAAGCTCACGGGACCCGAATCTCGCGGCTCGTCGGATCCGCGATTCGTGAGTGCGCTAAAGCATGTCCTCAAGAAGTATCCAAAGACCCTGAAGAAGCTCGCGGAGTGAAGTTTCCGCTCAAGATCGGGCAACCGCGGTTCTTGAATCGTGACGAGATCCTGCTCCTGCACGCGGTCTCGCTCGGCGAGTATGGCGGGGCCGAGGGCTTCCTCGACGAGGGCGCTTTCGACTCCGCGATCGCGCAGGCGAGACAGAGCTTTGCGGGCGCGTATGTCCACGAGTTCCCGTTCGGGATGGCGGCGGCTTACGGCTTTCACCTTGCGATGAACCACGCGTTTCGGGACGGGAACAAGCGTGTCGCGTTCGCGGCGATGGAGTCGTTCCTCTACATAAATGGCTGGACCATCGCACTGCCCGACCCCGAACCAGCCCGAATCATGCTCGAGTTCATCGAGAGTCGCCTTGGCAAGACATGGCTGGCAGATCGCTTGAGCGGGTGCTGCCGACCTCGTCCTTCGCTTGAACTTCGAGATTTCTTTCAGTCCATGGATGTCATGAAGCTCAAAGTACTCCGCGACGCGGTCACTCAGGGCCGTGAAGCGGAAATCCTGGCGTCGATCGAAGAGGCGCATGGGGGCATCTCGCTGCTCGGCGAGCTCGCCGCGGTTCGACAGTCTGCGAGGCTTGATGGCAAGACTGCCGAGGCCGATGCCGCGGGAGGCCAGATCGCCCTGCTGGTGCTGCTGTACCGCATCGCCGAGGACATGGGTTACGAGTGGTGAGGCCGGCCGGCGATCCCTTTCGCCCGGCATCGGCCCACCGCTCCATCGACGGGTCGCTCCCGCGTATCCACCCTAGCATCGGCCTCCTATGGCCCACACCGCTCCCGGTACCGGTTCCCAAACGCCCGCTCATGGCTCGTCCCGCGTGCTCTGGCCCGTGGCCCGGGTTCGGCAGGCGTTCATCGAGTTCTTCCAGAACAAGCCTGGTTCCGGCGCTTGCCACGTCTTCGTGGCCAGCTCGCCGTGCGTGCCTCACGACGACCCAACGCTGCTGTTCGCCAACGCGGGCATGAACCAGTTCAAGCCGCTGTTCCTCGGGGCCGCCAAGCCCGGGACGCCGCTCTACGGCCTTAAGCGGGCCGTGAACAGCCAGAAGTGCATCCGCGCCGGCGGCAAGCACAACGACCTCGACGACGTCGGCAAGGACACCTACCACCACACCTTCTTCGAGATGCTCGGCAACTGGTCCTTCGGCGACTACTTCAAGAAGCAAGCCGTCGAGTGGTCCTGGGAGCTGCTCACCAAGGTCTACGGCCTGCCGCCCGCGGCGCTCTACGCCACCTACTTCGGCGGTAACCCGCAGTCCGGCCTCGAGCCCGACCTCGAGACTAAGGCCCTCTGGGAGCTCTTCCTGCCCCCCGAGCGCGTTCTGCCGGGCAACATGAAGGACAACTTCTGGGAGATGGGCGAGACCGGTCCCTGCGGGCCCTGCACCGAGATCCACGTCGACCGCCTCACCGCCCTTGGCCACTTTGGCGACCCGTTCAACGGTGGCGGCCGCGACGCCTCGGCCTCGGTCAACTCGTCGGACCCCGACGTCATCGAGATCTGGAACAACGTCTTCATCCAGTTCAACCGCGAGCCCGGCGGCGCGCTCAAAGCCCTTCCCGCGCAGCACGTCGACACCGGCATGGGCCTGGAGCGCCTCACCAGCATCCTGCAGGCCAAACGCTCCAACTACGACACCGACGTGTTCGTGCCGATCTTCGCGGCCATCGAGGACCTGACCCGCGGTCGTCACTCGTACATGGGCCGCCTCGGGGCCGCCGACAAGGACCACATCGATACGGCCTTCCGCGTCATCGCCGACCACATCCGCACGCTGACCTTCGCCGTCACCGACGGCGCCGTGCCCAGCAACGAGGGCCGCGGCTACGTGCTGCGCCGCATTCTGCGCCGGGCCGTTCGCTACGGGCGGCAGACGCTGGGCTTGGAGGGCGGCTTCTTCGCGCGGCTCGTGCCGGTGGTGGTCGAGAACTTCGGCGACGCGTTCCCCGAGCTTCGCGCTAACCCCGCCCGAGTGGCGGAGGTGCTCCGCGAGGAGGAGGACAGCTTCGGCAAGACGCTGGACCGAGGGCTGAAGCTCTTCGAGGAGGCCGGCAAGCGCGGATCGATTTCCGCCGAAGATGCCTTCAAGCTCCACGATACCTTCGGCTTCCCCATCGACCTGACCACGTTGATGGCCGACGAGCGCGGCATGACCGTCGACGTCGCCGGCTACGAGAAGTTGATGGAGGAGGCCAAGGACAAGGCCCGCGCCGGCTCGGGCAACAAGTTCGCCGCCGCCGCGGGGGGCATGGTGCTCCAGCCCGACACGCTCGCGAAGCTCGAATCGCAGCACATCGCCAAGACCGACGAGAGCGAGAAGTTTTCGCGCCGGATGATCTCCGCCGCCGTCAAGGCCATCTGGAACGGCCACAACTTCGACGAGCGGGCCACGGCCCGCAGCGGCTCGATCAAGGCCATCGGCGTCGTGCTGGATCGCACCAGCTTCTACGCCGAGATGGGCGGCCAGGAGGCCGACCACGGCCGCGTGCTCGTCACCGCCGAGAGCCGGGCCCACGCCGGCGACCGCCACGACGGCGGCGAGTTCAAGGTCGAGCACGTCCAGTCCTTCGGCGGCTATGTCCTGCACATCGGCCACGTCATCCGCGGCGAGCTCGCCGTGGGCGACACCGTCGAGCTGCACGTCGACGCGGCCCGCCGCGGCGGCGTCGAGGCCAACCACACCGCGACCCACCTGCTCAACCTCGCGCTCCGCGAGGTCCTGGGCGAGGGCGTTGATCAGAAGGGCTCGCTGGTCGCCCCCGATCGCATGCGCTTCGACTTTTCGCTGAACAAGCCCGTGGGCATCGACGAGCTGGCCCGCATCGAGGCCAAGGTCCGCCACGACGTCGAGGCCGACCTGACGGTCTACACCGACATGGCCCCGCTGGACCTGGCCAAAAACGTCTCGGGTCTCCGGGCCGTCTTCGGCGAGCAGTACCCAAATCCCGTCCGCATCGTCAGCGTCGGCGTCCCCGTCGCCGACCTGCTCGACAGCCCGAAGAACCAGGCCTGGCGCGAGGCCTCCATCGAGTTCTGCGGCGGATCGCACGTCAAAACCACCCGCGACATCGGCGCCTTCGCGCTGGTCAGCGAAGAGGCCGTGGCCAAGGGTGTGCGTCGAATCGCCGGGCTCACCGGCGTGCCCGCGATGGCGGCCTTCAAGGCTGCCGACGACCTGGAGGCCCGGGCCCGCGAGGCTTCGAGCCTCCGCGGCGAGGCGCTCGCTGCGGCGATCGCCGAGCTCCTTGCCCAGAGCGATCAGCTCACACTCCCGGCCTCTCGCAAAGCCGCGATCAAGGCCCGGCTCGCCGAGATCGCCGAGCGGGTCAAGACCGATCAGAAGCAGGCCGGCGCGGCCCGCGCCACCGCCGCCGTCGCACGCGCCAAGGTCATCGCGGACGATGCCCTCCGGCATAACCACGCGATCATCGCCACGACGATCGACGCCGGCGGCGACCGCAACGCGCTACAGGCCGCCGTCAACCAGCTCGCCCAGATGTGCCCCGCGGCCGCTGTGCTGCTGGCCGATGTCGATCAGTCCGGCGGCAAGGTCGCCATGGCCGCCGTCGTCCCGCCCGCGCTGATCGCCAAGGGCCTCAGGGCCGGCGACTGGATCCGCGAGGCATCGGCCATCGTCGGCGGCAAGGGCGGCGGCAAGCCCGACTCGGCCCAGGGCGGCGGCACAGACGTGTCGAAGGTCAAGGACGCCATCGCGGCGGCCAACGCGTTCGCACGCAAGCACGTGGGGCTTTGAGCCCCGGAGGTGGGCCTTGAGCGACGAGCCAGACAGCCGCGGCGGCAGACCCGATCCGCGGCTGGAGATCCCGGAGGTACTGCGCACACCGGTCAAGCGGCCGACGCTGGGGCAGTCCACCCCCGGGGCCGTCGGCTCCGGGCTCGGCGAGGTCGGTCGCGCTCTCTCGATCGCTCTGGACTTTCTGTTCACCATCGGCGGTGCCGGAGCGCTGGGCTGGCTGCTGGACCGGTGGCAGGGCTGGACGCCATACGGATTGCTCATCGGCCTGGGCCTGGGTTTTCTGCTGGCGACTATCCGGATCATTCAGCGGTCGAATCGTGAGGATGCCAGGTCAACAAAGGGCGGAAGCCGTCGCTAGGGTCGCGAGTGCTCGCCGGATGAGCAGATGGCCGTTCGGCTCGCCCTTATCAGAGTGGCCCCCTACACTCCGGCCCCCCAGGCCCAAGCAACCGCGGAGAGTTCCGCGGGCCAGTTGGCCCGTTCGGTGGAGTTGCCCGACTTGATGCCACAGCCGGCCCCGATCCCGCGTCTGCCCTTCGCCGCGATCTGCGGGCTCGGTGCGCTCGCCTCGGTCGCGGGGGGTGTCGGCATGGCGTCGTCGATGGGCGGTTCACCCGACACGCTCGTGGGCGTCGGCATCGCGCTTGCGCTCCTTGCGGGGCTCTGCCTTGCGGCGCTCGCGGGACCGCCGCTGGTGACCGACGACAACTGGGGCCTGGTGGTTCTGGGCGTCTCGGGGGTCCGGACAATGGCGGCGCTTGGCGCGATGCTGGTTCTGGTCGAGGTGCAGGGCCTGGACCGCAAGCCGGCGGTCTACGCGATGTTGGCGGGGACGGTGGTGATGCTCGTGGCGGAGGCGGGTGCCGCGGTGTGGTTGATCTCCAGGCGCGACCGGCAACGCGTGACGGTCAAAGACGAACTTCAGAACCCAGCGGGCCTCGGCCCGGGGAGTGTCGACGGATGAACCTGCTGACCACGCTCGGCGCCGGGAGCCCGGCGGACCACGTATACAACCATGTACACCTCGGCGCCAAGGCGGCCGACGGGACGTGGCTGTGGTCGGGCAACCAGGGCAACCTGGTTCTAAGCATGCTGATCCTGATACTTGTGGGCTGGTTTGTTGCCAGCAGGATCAAGACCGGGCCCGAGAGCCAGGGCACGGAACGCTTCGTCACCAAGAACCGCTTCGCCCACATGATCGAGGTTATCTGCGTCTACCTCCGCGAGGAGGTCGCCCGCCCGCTGCTGGGCGAACGCACCAACTCGCTCATGCCGTTCCTCTGGACCATCTTCTTCTTCATCCTGGTCAACAACCTCCTGGGTCTGGTGCCTCTGCTGGACGTCGTCCACCTGGTGAGCGGGGAGGCCAAGGCCAATCACGCGACGCTGTTTGTCGGCGGCACCGCGACGCAGAACATCTGGGTCACTGGTGTCCTGGCCATCATCGCCGGGGTGTTCTTCAACCTCGCGGCGATCCGGCGCCTGGGCATCGGTGGCTACTTCGCTCACATGACCGCCGGGGCGCCGTTCCCGGCCTCCATCATCATCTTTGTCCTCGAACTCTTCAGCCAGATCGCCATCAAGCCCTTCGCGCTGGCGCTTCGGCTTTTCGCCAACATGACCGCCGGGCACATCCTGCTCGCCACCCTCTTCTCCTTCGCCGGGGCCGTCGTCGGGCAGGGCTGGCTGATCCGCGGACCCGTCACTTTGATTTCCATCGCCGGCGGCTTCGGCATTATGCTGCTGGAGATCTTCGTCGCCTTCATGCAGGCTTTCGTCTTCACCTTCCTGAACATCGTGTTCATCTCCCTGATGGATCACCACGACCACGAACACGAGCATGGGCATGAGCACGGTCACGCCCAAGCTTCCGGCCACGAGCACGCTCACTAACGTCAAAGGCGTGAATAACGGGCCACGCCGGACCCACATCCCGTGGGCCGGCACCGCTCCCCCCGTGCGAACGTTCGAGATAAGGGATATCACCATGAAGAGCATCGTGACCAAGATCATTGTCGCCGCTGTCGTCGCCGCGGCCGCCTCACCCGCCATGGCCCAGGGCGTCGCCGTCGTCGAGGCCGGCGCGTCCAACGGCAAGGGCCTGGCCGTCATCGGCGGCGGGCTTGCCGTTCTCGGCGCCGGCATCGGCATCGGCCTCATCGGCAAGAGCGCCACCGAGAGCATGGCCCGCCAGCCCGAGGTGGCCGGCAAGGTCCAGACCGCGGCAATCATTCTCGCGGTGTTCATCGAAGGCGCCACCCTGTTCGGCGTCGCCGCGGGCTTCCTGGCCTGAGCACGGCATCGATCTCCCGTCCGGCCCGCCCGTCGGGGTGCGCCGGGCATTGACACGCATCGATTCGAGCCCCCTCAGTCCACACATCTCCGGAGCCTTCGCATGAAGCCCGTCAGGTCCGTCCTCCCCGCCTTCTTGGTTCTCGCCTTCTCCGCCGCCGCGCTCGCGGCCGATCCGGGCCACGAGGTTGTCGGCGCGATTCCGACCGCCGCGCAGGGCATGTGGACCGCGATCACCGCGCTGGTCGTCTTCGCCATCACGGCCGCCTTCCTCCAAGTGTTCGTGTGGCCCAAAGTCACCAACGCCCTGAGCGACCGCGAGAACAAGATCAAGGACGCCATCGACGAGGCCGAGATGGCCAGAGACCAAGCCAAGGCCGCCCTCGAGCAGTACGAGAAGAACCTCGCCCAGGCCCGCGCCGAGGCCCAGAAGATGCTCGACCAGGCCAAGACCGAGCAGCTGGCCATCGGTGCCGAACTCCGCGCCCGAAGCGAGGCCGAGCTGAACCAGATGCGAGAGAAGGCCAAGCGCGACATCGAGAGCGCCAAGGCCTCCGCCGTGATCGAGCTCAACGAGCACGCCGCGTCGATGGCCACCGAGATGGCCCGCAAGATCCTCCGCCGCGAGATCAACGCGGGCGACCAGTCCCGCCTGATCAGCGAGTCGCTCGCCGAGATGCAGGGCAGCCGGAACTGACGAGCCGGTCCGATCGACGGGTTCGAGAGGGGCGAAGACGGGGAACGCCCCCCCGCGCGACCCCCACAGATCACACACGAGACCCAGCACCCATGCCGCTGATCCACGCCGAACCCGACGCCCTCGCACGCATCTATTCCGCCGCGCTGCTGGACCTGGCCAAGCCCGAAGGGCAGGCCCAGATCGAGAGCGTGCTGGGGGAACTCGAGGACATCCTGGAGATGGCCCGGGCCGATCGCTCGTTTAGCGAGTTCCTCGCCAGCCGCATCCTTCCGGCGGCCAAGCGCGAGCAGTCGCTCAGGGCGATCCTGGGCGGCCGCGTCAGCGACCTGACCCTCCGATTCCTGCTCGTGCTCAACGAGAAGGGCCGCCTCGCCCACCTGCCGGCCATCGTCGGCGCCTATCAGCAGGCCGTGCAGGAGTCCTACGGCCGGGTCGAGGTCGACGTCTACACCGCCGCCCCCATCGACGCCGCCGCGCTCGAGCAGGTCCGCCAGTCGCTCCAGAATCGCCTGGGCCGCGAGCCGGTGCTCCACGCCTACACCGAGCCTTCGATGATCGGCGGCATCAAGCTCCAGGTCGGCGACCAGCTCATCGACGCCTCCGTCGAGACCCAGCTCCGCAATATCCGCGGCCGGCTCAACCAGGGCGGCGCCTCGAAGATTAGGGCCGCGGCCTCCCGCCTGATCGACTGACTCTCGCTCCCCTTCCCCCGACCGGCGGCAACCGCGGGCACACCCGCGGCCCTGTCGTGCCCGGCGCGCCCCGCGACTAGCCTTGGCCCGGCCCGCCGTTCCCCGCCGACCATTCCGCCCGAAAGCAACACACCATGCAGAAGAAGACCGTCACGCAGATCGATGTCTCCGGCAAGCGCGTGCTCACCCGCGTGGACTTCAACGTCCCCATCCAGGACGGCCGGATCACCGACGATCGGCGTATCCGCATGGCTATCCCGACCATCAAGTCCATCATCGATCGGGGCGGCCGCGCCGTGCTCATGAGCCACTTGGGCCGCCCGGAGGGCGTCGGCTACGAGGCCTCCGAGAGCCTCAAGCCCTGCGCCGACCGTCTCGCCGAGCTGCTGGACCGTCCCGTCGCCTTCCCGAGCCACGACCCCGCCGACGAGGCCGCGGCAACCGCCGTCGCCACCATGAAGAACGGCGACGTACTCCTGCTGGATAATCTTCGCTTCGCCAAGGGCGAGAAGAAGGGCGATGCCGCCTTCGCCGCCAAGCTCGCCGCGCTGGGCGACGTATACGTCAACGACGCCTTCGGCACCGCCCACCGCGAGGACGCGAGCATGTACGCCGTCCCGATGGCGATGGCCGGCAGGCCCCGCGTCGTCGGCCTGCTGATGGACAAGGAGCTCAAGTATCTCGCCGCGGCCTTGGCCAAACCCGCCAAGCCCTACGTGGTGGTGATGGGCGGGGCCAAGGTCAGCGACAAGCTGCCGATGATCCACCAGGTGCTCCGCAAGGCCGACGCGATCCTCATCGGCGGGGCGATGGCGTACACGTTCCTCAAGGCCGCCGGCAAGAAGGTCGGCGCCTCCCGCGTCGAGACCGACATGCTCGGCGAGGCCGCGAAGATCATCGACGAGGCCCTCAAGCTCAAGTGCGATCTGGTCCTGCCCGTCGACCACGTCTGCTCGACGGAGTTTGCCGAGAAGACCGGCAACATCGAGACCTTCACGACCGACGCGGGCATCAGGGAGGGGTTCATGGGCCTGGACATCGGCCCCAAGACCCAGACCGACTTCGCCCTCCGCGTCCGCAAGGCCAAGACCATCGTCTGGAACGGGCCGATGGGCGTCTTCGAGTGGGCCCCGTTCAAGGTCGGCACTATGAGCATCGCGCAGGCCATCGTTTACGCCACAGAGAAGAACGGCTGCGTGAGCATCGTGGGCGGCGGCGATTCGGCCGCCGCGGCGGAGATGTTTGGCCTGGCGGACAAGTACAGCCACGTGTCCACCGGCGGCGGGGCGAGCCTCGAGATGCTCGCCGGCAGGCCGTTCAAGACCGTGGAGATCCTGGACAACGCGTGAGGCACATGCCCATCGGGCATGTGTTTGCGGCGGGCGGATCGATCGCGGAAACGCCCGGCCAGCGCCGTGCCCGGACGGTCCGTCACGTGTTGGCGCTCCTGCTCCTGGCCGCGGCCGTCTTCCTTCCGGGCCTCGATAACTACGGGGTCTACGGCTGGCAGGAGGGCCAGCGTCTACTGGTCGCCCAGCAGATGGACGCACGCCTCCGCGCGAGCGTGACGGTCAGGGACGCCGCCGAGGCGCTGATCGTCCCCCGCGTCAACGGCCTGGCCTACGTGGCCAAACCCCCGATGATCTACTGGGCCCAGCTCCTCGCCGCCCGGGCAACCGGATCGTCGCCCGAGCTCTGGCACCTCCGCCTGGTCGTCGCCGTCTCGGGCGTCCTCGGCGTGCTGGCGACCTACTTCGCGGGTCGAGTAATCTTTGCCGGGGCGCTTCTCGCGGGGAACGCCGTCGCGGGCTTCGACGGCGTCCGCGTCGACGCCCGGCTCGCCGACCGCGCCGCCCTCTGGGGCGCGGCCCTGGTCGGCACGGGGACGCTCTTCGTTCGTTCCGGGCGCATCGGCGAGCTGGACATGCTTCTCGCGCTCTCCTGCACGCTGGCGATCGGCGCCGCCGCCTGGTCGTGGGAGACCTGGCGCATCGCCGGAAGAGCGAGCCGCGGAGGCGTGCTCATGGCGGCCGCCTCGACCGTCGCCGCCGCGCTCTGCAAGGACCCGGCCGTGATGATCATCGGGCTGGGTGGCTACGCGGGCATCCTGCTCTATGCCGCCGTGCAGCCCGGCCGTGG
>JBBQRT010000013.1:0-61409 GCA_038214505.1 Phycisphaerales bacterium
TTCTACCGGTCCAGCTCGGCCGCGACGACGTTGATCGAGCCGATGACGGCGACGATGTCGCTGAGCATGTGGCCCTCGGTCATCTTGGCGACGGTGGCGTAGTTCATGAAGCAGGGCGGGCGGACGCGGACGCGCCAGGGGCGTGGGCCGCCGTCGGAGACGATGTGGAAGCCCAGCTCGCCGTTGGCCGTCTCGGTGCAGGCGTAGGCCTCGGCGATCGGGGCCTTCCAGCCGCGGTTACTCATGATGAGCTCGAAGTGCTGGATGAGGCCCTCGATGGAGCCGTAGACGTCCTTCTTGGGGGGCTTGACCATCTTCGAGTCGCTGAAGGCGTCGACCGGGCCCTCGGGGATGTGGTCGATGAGCTGGCGGAGGATGTGGATCGACTGCTTGATCTCTTCGACGCGGACGCGGAAGCGGGAGTAGCAGTCGCCGTCGTAGCTGATGGGGACCTTGAAGTCGACGGCCCTGGCCCCCTGGCCGTCCCAGTTGTCCTTGTAGCAGAGGTAGGGGAAGTCCTTGCGGACGTCGCGCTCGACGCCCGAGGCCCGGGCGAGGGGGCCGGTGATGCTGTAGGCGATGCAGTCGTCCTTGGTGAGCGTGCCCACGTTGGCGGTGCGGTCGATGAAGATGCGGTTGCGGTTGAGCAGGCCCTCGAGCTCGAGCATGGCGGGCTCGATGTCGGCGATCGCGCTCCAGCAGAGCTTCTTGAACATGGCCTCGTCGGGCAGGTCCTGCATCAGGCCGCCCACGCGGGTCCAGTCGGGGTGGAAGCGCTGGCCCGAGATGAAGTCGCAGATGTCGTAGATCTTCTCGCGGGGGTTGAAGCCGTAGAGGAAGCCCGTGATGGCCCCGAGGTCCAGGGCCGCGGCGCCCACACAGAGCAGGTGGTTCTGGACGCGGGCGAACTCCGCCATGATGGTTCGGAGGACCTTGCAGCGGGGCGTGATCTCGATGCCGAAGAGAGTCTCGACGGCGTGGTGCCAGCAGATGTCGTTGGCGATCGGGGACAGATAGTCCATCCGCGAGACGATGGTGACATACTGGTTGTAGTCCAGGTGCTCGGCGAGCTTCTCGAAGCCCGAGTGCAGGTAGCCGATGTGGGGCGTGCAGCGGGCGATGCGCTCGCCGTCGAGCTCGAGGACCAGGCGCAGCGTCGTGTGGGTGGCGGGGTGCTGGGGCCCGAAGTTCAGGACCCAGCGTTCGCCGGTATCGACGTGGTTCTTGAGATAGTCCGTCGTGTCGATGTCGACGTTGAGGGCCTGCTCGGGCTTGAGGGTGAAGGGCATATGTAGATGATACGCGCGCGGGCGCGGGTATCGGTCCGGCTGGCTCAACGTGCAGAGTGACCGTTGGCCCCGCCGCCGAGTGACCTCAGAAGCCTGTAGGTCCTGCTCGCCGAGATGACGTTCAGCCGGTGCACCGGATCCGGGTGGCGGACGTGCACCTCCCAGCCCTCGCCCCAGCGGGCCTTGGCGTAGAGGCGATAGGCCCAGGTCTTCTTGGCCGAGCTCAGCAGGCGATAGGGGCGGCTGGACTCGATCCGCGTGACGATCTCCAGCGCGTGCTCGCGGCGCTGAAGCTCGGCCCGCTGGACCTCTTCGCGGTCGTGGTGCTCCTGGGCCTCCTTGTCGAGCCAGCGGCCGCGGTAGGGCCAGAGAAAGTCGGCAAGCTCGTGGACGCGGACCATCTCGATGCCCTGGAGCGCGAGCTCTTTGGCAAGGGCCGGGGTGACGGCCTGCCGCGGGACTCGGTCGTGCAGGTCGCGGGCGTGCTCGAAGAGTTGCAGCAGGCGCCGGCCCATGGTGTCGAGCTCGAAGTGCCGCTGGATCCGGGCCCGTGCGTCGGCCCCGAGGGCGCGGGTCCGGGCCGGATCGGCGATCAGGGTCGCGAGCACGTCGGCATAGGCGTTCGCCTCCAAGTCGGCGTCCGGCGGCGAAGGGCGACGGAGCAGGATGCCCGTCTCGGGTGTGACGAGTTCGGCCTGGCCCCCCACGTCGGCCCCGACAACGGCCAGCCCCGCGCTCATCGCTTCGTAGATCGACAGCGCGATCCCCTCCCACAGGCTCGGCAGGAAGAAGATGTCGCTGGCGGCCATTAGCGCGGGCATGCCGCTGGCGGGCACGGGCCCCAGGAACCGCACGCGCTCGGTCAGGCCCGCGCGGTCGATGCAGCCGCGAAGCTGGTGCTCGAGCTCGCCGTCGCCGGCGACCAGGGCCGTGAAGTTGTCGGTGCGATTGCCCAGCTCCGCGATGCTCTGGCCGAACACGAGCGGCTGCTTCTGCGGGCACAGGCGGCAGGCGTACAGGATCACCGTCTGCTCTGTGTCGATGCCGAGCTCTTCCCGAGTCGCTGCGCGGGCCGAGGCGTCGGGTCGGAAGGTCGTTGTGTCGGCGTTGATGTGGCAGACCTCTATGCGCGACGCGTCGGCGCCGCGCTCGACCATCCAGCCCTTGAGGTGGCCCGAGACGACCATCGAGAGGTCGAGCTGTTCCTGATAGCCCGCGCCGGTGCGGGGGTGGCCGCCGTTGAGCCAGTGCGGCTCTTCCATGTGGTTGAAATCAACGAACGTCACGCCCGGGTGGGCGGCCCGGAGATAGGGCAGGCAGGCGTAGCCGTGCTGGGCGTTGGAGATCATCACCACGTCCACGCGGCGCGAGGTGATGAGGTGGCTGAGCAGCCGGGGATATTGCGGCGGGCGGGCCAGGTGATC
This sequence comes from Phycisphaerales bacterium, assembly GCA_038214505.1. Taxonomy (GTDB): domain Bacteria; phylum Planctomycetota; class Phycisphaerae; order Phycisphaerales; family UBA1924; genus UBA4658. The sequence continues at coordinate 2,714 of JBBQRT010000013.1, forward strand.
CAGCGTGAACACGTCGGGCGTGAGGCGTGTGAACTCCGGCAGCCAGGGGTGGCCCGAGAGTGTCGTCGCCACCGTCGCCTGCCAATCGCCCGCGCGGGTCAGCGAGCGCAGGGCATCGAGGTTGAAGCGGTCGGCCCCGCCCATGCGGAGCCACGGGGCGACCAGCAGCAGCCGCGGGCGGCCCTTAATCAGCGGGTTGTGGAGCGGCGGCTCAACGGGGATGTCCGAGAAGGGCATCTGCCAGGCCATGCCCGGGCACGGAAAGTTGCCGGGCTCGAAGAGCTCCGGGTAGCGGCGCTGGATTCCCGCCCGGAACTGGTCGCGCCGGTCGGCGTGGGCGAGGTTGTCCCACGCGGCGTGCTGGTTGTCGCGGCGGCGGTACCAATCGAGATACTCGGGAACCGTGTATCCCCAGTGCCCGTGGGCCGCGCAGCGGAGCCAGAACTCCCAATCTTCGAGGCCGCCGCGGATCGACTCGTCGAAGAGCCCGACGGCGTGGCAGACGCTGGTGCGCACCATGGTGGTGGCGGTGACGCGGTTCTCGGTGAGGGCCGCGGGCCCATCGTGGAAGCCCTTGTCCCAGAGGTACTGCTGGGCCCCGAAGCCGACGGAGTAGCCCTTGGCGAAGGCGAACTCGGGGTTGCAGGCCAGGGTTAAGGCGCACTTCTCGAGCGTGGTGGGCTCGATGAGGTCGTCGGCGTCGAGGAAGAAGACAAAGGGCGCACGGGCGGCCCGGATGCCGGTGTTGCGGGCCCCGGGGAGGCCCTGGTTGGTCGCGTGGTCGAGCACGCGGATCCGCGGATCATCGCTCCGGCGGTATCGCTGCAGCGCATCGAGGGCCGCGGGCTGGGTCGAGGCGTCGTTGACAATGATCCACTCGATGTTTTGCAGCGACTGGCCCAGCACGCAGCATGCCGTCTCGTGGACGACGTGGCCGGTGTTGAAATAGGGGGTCACGACGGTGACGGCCGGCAGGGCGGGGCGTCCCGGCACGTGCTCGCGGACGGGGGCATAGCCGAAGTCGGCGCGGTCGGGCGCGACGGGCGTGGAGCGGTAGTCCGGGCGACGGGGATCGATCATCCGGACCGAGTGTACCCGGTCCCGGGGAAGGTTGGTTCTCTCCGGCGGCTCACCAGGACAGGTCCCGCTCGTAGCCCAGCTCGACGAGCAGGGCCCCGGCAAGAGACTTGAACATCGCGTTGTCCTCGGGCGTGAAGTACGTCTGCCAGTCGCCCACGATGCCCTTGCGCCACTCGGCGGCCCGGTCTTCCTGGCCGGGCTCACGGCCGTCGGCGTTGCGCTTGAAGTCGCCCAGGGCGACCATGTGCTCGACGAGTTCGTCATGACTCTCGACGCCGAGCCACTCGAGCACCGGGCGGATCAGCCGCGGATCGGCGACGAGGGACTCGTAGCGGAGCTGGTAGAACGCCGGCCCGAATAGCTCGCGGGCCCGCTGGCCCCCCGCGACCGACCGCGCCCAGTCGCCCACCAGACGGATCATGACCTCCTCATCGAACAGCGGCACTTCGGGGCCGCGCCTGCGGAGGTAGTGCTCTGCGGCCCGCTCGCAGTGCCGCGCGCCGCGGGCGGAGAGCGAAGAGAACAGGCCGTCGCGCAGGAACAGGAACATGTCGCTGACCAGCACGTCGCGACCGTCGCGGAGCATGTGCAGGAAGCGGGCGTCGGGAAAGTACGCGTGGATCGCGTCGGCGCTGGTGCACAGGTGCAGGGTCGTCTTGTCGCCCACCCAGCGGAGGTCGTCGTACACCTTCCACCCCTCGCGGATGATCGCCTGACGGTACAGCGCCTGGAGCATCGCCCGGCGCATCACCAATATCGCCTCGTCGACGCTCTGGCCGCGGAGCCACGTTCCCTGGGCCTCGCGGCTTGCGCCCCAGGCCCGGATAGCCGGCTCGTTAAGCCAGTCAGGCAGCGAGCAGCCCCGGTCGTTGAAGACCCAGCCCTCGTTTCGGCACTCGAGCCGCGGGTGGGCGTTGAGCATCCCCGCCACCCAGGTCGTGCCCGAGCGCCGAGAGCCGCCGAAGAAGAGCATGCCGGGCTGGCCTGGGAGTGGACGCATTGCTTCGGCAACCTTGAGGTCCATCGCGAGGACACCGCTGGGACGCAGGGATGAAACAGATGTGCTCAGCCTGAGTGCGGTCATGCGAGCCTCCGTGCCCATCCCCCTGTCCCTTCCACGCCCCGGCCTCGAGGCCGGGACCCGACGCGCTTCCAGCGCATCCTCTCCTCAGGCGGGGTTCAAGCGGGCCTGACCCGCACCCTGCTCCCAAGGAGCTCCGTCAGCACAACCAATGTACCGCATCTTCGGTCCCGACGCCACCGGGCCTCACTCGGCAAGCAGGTCGGCCAGGAGGCGGACGCCCCAGCCGGTGGGACCCTTGACAAACGGGCCGGCGTCGGCGTCGGAAGCATGGACGCCGGCGATGTCGATGTGGGCCCAGGGGATGCGGGGCTCGACGAAGTACGAAAGGAACGCGGCGCCCTGGATGGGATGGGCCTTGCGGTTGGGGTTCGAGTTCACGATGTCGGCGACGGTCGACTTCATCATGTCGCGATACTCCGCGTCCATGGGCAGCCGCCACCAGCGCTCGCCCGAGGCGTCCATGGCCCGCTGGAGATCTTGCCGCAGGCGCTCGTCCTCGCAGAACAGGCCGGCGAAGGTGGAGCCCAGGGCCGTGACGACGCCGCCGGTGAGCGTGGCGAGGTCGACGATGAAGGCGGGGGACTCCTTCTCGCAGGCCCAGATGAGCGCGTCGGCCAGGACCAGGCGTCCCTCGGCGTCGGTGTTGGTGACCTCGACGGAGACGCCGTTGCGGTAGGTGATCACGTCGTCGGGGCGGTAGGCCTCGTCGGAGATCGAGTTCTCGGCGACGGCCAGCAGCGCAACGACGGGGCGCGAGGGCTTGACGACGGTCGCGACGGCGTGCATCGCCCCGAGCACGGCGCAGCCGCCGTCCTTGTCGCGCTTCATCCCCACCATCCCGTTGTTGACCTTCAGCGACAGGCCGCCGGTGTCGTAGGTGACCGTCTTGCCCACCAGCACCGCCGCCTTGGCGCCCTTGCGCCCGCCCTTGGGCGTGTATTCCAGACGGATCAGGCACGGCTTGTTCTCGCTGGCCTTGCCGACGTTGATGAGCCCGATCATCCCCTCGCGCTCCAGATCGCGGCCCTCGAGCACGGTGCACTTGAGGCCCACCTTGCGGGCCAGCGTCCGCGCCTGATCGGCGATGTACGACGTGGTCGCGATGTTGGGCGGGGTTTCCGAGAGGTCGCGGCAGAAGTTCGCGCTCTGGGCGAGGGCCAGGCCCAGATCGATCCCTTCAGCGAACGCCTTGTCGGCCGCGGGCACGCCCACAGTGAGGCTCGTCCGCTTCGGGGCCGGCGAGCCCTTGCCCTTGAGATCCGAGAAGTTCCAGGCGATCAGGCCCAGGCCCTCGCCGAAGCAGCGGCCGGCCCGCTGCATGTCGAGCTTGGCCACCGACGCGAGGGCTGCGTTCAGCCGCAGCTCGACCCGCTCGTCCTTCGTGACCGCCAGACGCCGCCCGAGCGCTCCCGCGGCGGCCCGCAGCGAAGACTCATTGAAGCCCTCGCGCTTGCCCAGCCCGAGCAGGATCACGCGGATGCGCCCATTCTTGCCCTTGGCCCCGCCCCCCGCCGCTGCGACGAAAGCCTCGGCGATCCGGCCCGCCTCGCCCGTGCACTCGCCGCGTTCCAGAGCCGCGGACAAGTCGCCGCCCGCGTCCAGCTCGCGATATGCGCTCTCGAGCTTCTTGTCGGTGAACACGCCCACGATCAGGGCGGAAGGATCGGCGACCTTGGCGAGCCGGACGGCGGTGAACATGCGGGAGTGCTCCGAAGAGTTATGCCTGAAGAACGTGGGGTGGAGTCTAAGCGGCGCCAACGCCGCGGGTGCCGGGCATCCGGCCCGGAGTCCCCCGCCGGGGGCTTAAACTCGCTCATGCCGACGCCGCCGACCAACCCCCCTTCGTCCACGCCCACGGGCACTCCCATCGGCACGCCCACCGGCCCGGACGGGCTCCAGGCCCCCTGGCGCCTGCCGTATCTTGAAGCCATGAGCGAGCGCGAGAAGGCCGCCGGGCCACCGGCGGCCACCGGCTCGTTCCTGCAGGACGCCTGGCTCGCGCCCGCGCACGACCAGCGCAACCACATCATCGTCCGCTCGCCCCACGGCCTAGTCCTACTCAACGCCTTCCCCTACGCCAGCGGCCACCTGCTGGTAGCGTTGGGCGAGGCTCGGCCGTCGCTGCTTGACTACACGCCCGAGCAGCGATCGCGGCTGTGGGGGCTGGTCGATTGCGGGATGGACCTCCTCCAGCAGACGCTCGAGCCCCAGGGCGTGAACGTCGGGCTCAATCAGGGACGTGCCGCGGGCGCGGGGGTGCCCAGCCACCTGCACGTGCACCTTGTCCCGCGGTGGGGCGGGGATGTGAACTTCATGTCCAGCATCGGGGCCGTGCGGGTGCTGCCGGCGAGTCTTGAGCTGATGGGCGAGCGCTACCGGGCCCGGTGGGCCGCGATCCAGGACCGATGGGCGTCGCTGCTGGAACGCTGAGCTCCAAACCTACGACGACCTTCGCCATGTTGAGCGAAGGTCGTGGTTGAGTCGTGCGAGATCGGCCCCGCGCGGAATCCGGCGAGCACGCCCGGCGGATCACGCGGCGGTGCGGAGCGTGCTGAGGCGGAAGCCGACGTGGTAGCGTTCGCCCTGGCGCGTGCAGCGGACCGCCGTCGCCTTGAGCCAAGAGAGCTCGTGGTTCTTCGTGTTGATCGTGACGGTCATGCCGGGCTCGATCCGGGTGGAGGTGAGCGCGCCCAGGCCGCGGGCCGAGCGGTCGACGACGGTCAGGTGCGTGATGCCGGCCCGGTCGTCGTGGTTGGTGTAGGTGGCCGTCAGTTCCGCGCGGGAGTCGTCAAGGGCCCGCGGCTCGACGCGGCGATCGAGCTTGAACGCGTCGCGATCGGCACCCGCCTCGGTTTGCTGGGCTCGGCGGGCGATCGATGCGGCTTGGGAACCTTGGGGGCTCATGCGGACCTCGCGGCGCCCGACGCGCCCAAAACCCACACCCCGCCGAGAGTCAAGATCGGTTGCGGATTGCTGACACTGAAATGTAACTCAGGACAATGTTCTCCCGGACCTTCCCCTGAGCAGGTGGTCTTGCTTGGTCGGTTACGCTTGCACATGCACGAAGCACGCACGATGCGGGGGGTGGTTCAGGCCGCGATCGTGCTGGTGGTCGCGGGGCTTGTGTATCTGCCGCTTTTGGGCTCGCGGCCGCTCGATGCGTCCGAGGGCCACCGCGTGGTGCCCGGGTGGACGATGCTTCGCACGGGCGACTGGTGGCGGATGGAGATGTTCGAGCTCGGGTATCTCCGCAAGCCCCCGGGCATGTCCTGGGCCGTGGCGGCGAGTTCGGCGGCGATGGGCGAAACGGTCTTCGCGGCCCGACTGCCCAGCGCGCTAGCGGCGATCGCGTTGTCGCTGCTGACGCTGGTCTTCGTGCGACGGTGGCTCGGGGGCGCGTGGGGGATGTGGGCCGGGCTGGCATGCGTGCTGACGCCGCTGTTCTGGGCCCCGGGGCGGAGCGCCGAGATCGAGATGCTCAACCTGCTGGGCACGGGCATGCTGGCGCTCGGACTGCTCGACCTCGTGCTTGATCAGCGCGGGGCCGCGGCCCGCGTCCCGGTCGGCGCGATCTTTGCGGCGGGCGGACTCATCGTGTGCGCCGCCGCCAAGGGACCGGCGAGCGCGGGCGTACTACTCGGCGTATTGGCGGTTGTCGGCGTGCTGGCCGCCACGGGCCGGGCGCCGCGGCGGACGCTCTGGGCGGCGGGGCTGGCGACGGCTTGCGGGCTGCTCGCGCTCGTGCCCATCGGCATCGCGCTCAACGGGGCAAATGCCGGGCCCGACGTGGTTCGTCAGGATGTCGCGGGAGACTTTCTCTGGTCGCGCGAGCGGCTCGCGGGCGTCGCGCTGTTGCTCCCCCTCGCGTGGCTCAGCGCCGCGCCGATGAGCCTTGCACTGGTGCCGCCGCTCTTCAGGCGGGTCCGGCGCGTGATGGGCCCGAGCGACGATGCGATCCGCGTGAGCGCGGTCTGCGGGGCGGCGTGGCTGGCGAGCGTGCTGCTGATGGTGGTTGCGGGCGTGAGCAACGCCCGCTACGCGATGCCCGCGGCCGTGCTGCTTCCGCCCGTCGTCGCCGCGATACTCAAGTGGCTTGACCGCGGTGGATCGGCCCGAGGTCCGGCGCTGGTGGTCCTCGCGGGCCTCCTCACGATGGCGGCGGGCAATCTCTGGCTGAGCGCTCGCCCGACGCCCGACCAGCTCGCCGGCCCCGTTGCGGCACGCACGCTCGCCTCGGGCCTTTCGGGCGGCGCGACCGCGATCGTCTGGGCCGATGATGCCATCGAGGCCCGCCCGGACGTGCTGGACCTCCTGGCCAAAGCCGCGGCGAGCGACGGGCGGCGCGTCCGCGTCGTCTGGGCCAAGCCGCGGATGCTCGCCGGAGCGCTGCCCGAGAGCACGCGGGGCGACGCGTACCTGCTGCTCCGCACCGACCGCGACAGCGGCGAGCAGTTGCGGTACCGAACCCAGATCGAACGCAAGGGATTGACGCCCGTCGCCAAGGCGAGCATCCGCACGTACGAGTTCACGCTCTTTCGGAGAATCTTCACGCCATCTTGATGGGGATGAGCGGGCTCCCACTGCGGCCCAGCACGACCCACGGCGCGAGAATGCGCAGTTTGATACAGGGATCTACGAGCACGAGGTTCTCGAGCACAAGGAGCAGCGGCTGATCTGGATGGTGATCGCCGGCGTCCTGGGGCTGGTCTTCTTGGCTGTGCTGGTGTGTACTTACTACGAGTCGGTCGCCGGTCGTTTCACTGGAGCGGCCCTTGAACGGCCGCCAGACGGTCGCCGCAAGGCCGACGTACGCATCCACAGCTCGAACGATGGCGGCTCGGCCTACCAGACGGGGATCATCATGGGCCTGATGAGCTCCGACACCGCCTCCGGCTCGCATCCTCTCCGCCACGCCGAGCCCAGCAACCACGACCACTCCGGCAACGACGCGTCCAGTTCCGGCGGCGGTGACGGCGGCGGGGGCGGCGGTAACGGCGGCGGCGGTGGGGGCGACTGATCCGAGGCATGCTGGCGCCCGCGTAGCGCGCGCAACCACTCGGCGTCGACCATGCCTCGCCGGCTCGCCGCTAGGCTTGGCCCGTGCCGAGGTACAAACTGACATTGGCCTACGAGGGCGCGGAGTTTTGCGGCTGGCAGCGGCAGTTGCCCCACGAGAACGCCGTGCCCTCGGCCCTAACCCTCGCACCCGATCCCGGCCTGGTCGCCATTACTGGATCCGAGAGCGCCGGATCGACGCCCGTCGCCCGAGACCAGAGCGAGCTTGACGACCGGCCGCGGGTCGAGCTTCGCACGGTGCAGGCCGTGCTGGAGCGGGCCGTGCGGTATGTCACGCGAGAGCCGATCGTCGTCATGGGCGCGAGCCGGACCGACGCGGGGGTTCATGCCCGGGGGCAGGTCGCGGCGTTCACCTGCTCGGACCGGCCGGCCAAGTCCGGCGGCGGCTGGCCGCTGGAGCGCGGGACGGCCACGCTCGTGCGCGCTATCAACTCCCGCCTGCCCGACGACGTGCTGGTGCTCGGGGCCGAGGCCGTGGGGCCCGAGTTTGACCCGATCGGCGACTGCACGAGCAAGGGCTATTCGTACCGGATCTATACCGGCAAGGACCGCCCGCTGTGGTCGCGCCGGACCTGCCTGCACATCTGGCACGAGCTCGACGCCGCGCGGATGGCCGACGCGGCGCAAGCGGTCATCGGCGAGCATGACTTTGCCGCCTTCGCCGCGGCGGGGCACGGGCGGAAATCGACGGTGCGGACCGTCTTCGAATGCCGCGTAGGCCAGGAGCCGGGGCCCGAGGGCGGGCAGATGATCGTGATGACCATCAGCGGCAACGGCTTCCTCTGGAACATGGTCCGCATCATCGCCGGCACACTGGTGAATGTCGGGCGTGGTCGATCGGCTGGGTTCAATATCACCGACGCGCTGCTCACCGGCGACCGCCGCAAGGCCGGGCCCACGCTCCCGCCCCACGGGCTGACGCTGGACTGGATCAAGTATGACTGAGCGCCGGGAGCGCCGCTGGCGGATCGGCCTGAGCTTCGCGGCCGCGGTGCTGGCGGTGGTCGTCGTCGTTTCCAAGCAGTACGACCTGGTGATCAAGCGGACCGCGACATCGTGGCAGGCGGGCGGGTCGATCTCGCGGGCCGCGGTGTTCGCCGCCTACTCGAACCGGTCCGGTCCGGCACAGGGCTCGCATCTCGGGTGGTCGTGCACGTCGCAAGCGGTCTTCGGCCCTGCGGCCTTCACAATACTGCCCCGCATCTCAAGGTCGCTGGCGAGCCAGGGAACGGCGGGATGGTCGGGCGCACTGCCACTTTGGCCGGCGCTTGTCATCATCGCCGGTGCGGCGGCATGGCTCTGGCACCGGCACCGGATGTGGCCCGCCCACCTGTGCCGCGACTGCCGGTACGACCTGAGTGGGGCGGCTGCCGACCAGCGAGGCATGTGCCCGGAGTGCGGCGCAGCGCTTCGTCCACCGCCGGCCTGAGTCCTTGGCCGCGGCGGTCGTGCGTGAGCGGCCGTACGCTCCGCGGCACGCGATGCGCATCCTCCACATCTCAACCCGGTTGATCCTCGGCGGCTCGCAGGAGAACACCGTGCTCTCCTGCGAGGGCCAGGCCCGCCTGGGCCATGATGTCCACCTGGCGTTCGGTCCCATCTATGGCCCGGAGGGCTCGCTGCTGGAGCGTGCCCGCTCGTCTCGCGCCCAGAACGGCCGCGGCATCACGACGCATGTTGTGCCCCACCTTGTCCGGCAGGTGTCGCCGCTCGCCGATGCCCGTGCGTATCGCGAACTCTTCGCGCTCGTCCGCGAACTGAAGCCCGACGTGGTACACACGCACTCCTCGAAGGCCGGCGTGCTCGGCCGCGCGGCCGCCTGGGCGTGGTCCGTCGCGCCGGCGACCCGGCCGCCGTGCGCCGTGGTCCACACGATCCACGGCCCGCCGTTCATGCCTGTCCAGGGCTCGCCACTGCAGCGCTCGAAGGTCCGGCTGAGCAACTGGCTCTACACCCGCGCCGAGCGCATGGCGGCGAGGCGCTGCCACCTCATCGTCGGCGTCGCCGACGCGATGACACGGCAGTTTCTCGCCCGCGGGATCGGCCGCCCGGAACAGTTCGTCACCGTCCGCTCGGGCATCAACGTCGGGCCGTATCTCACGCCGGAGGCGGGCCAGGACCGCGCCAGCGTGCGGGCGGAGCTGGGCTTGCGAGATTCCGACTTTGTCGTCGGCACCGTGGCCCGGCTGGCCCAGCACAAGGGTCACGACGATCTGCTCGACGCGCTCAAGGACGTCGACGATCCGCGGCTGGTGCTGCTGTGGGTCGGCGACGGCTGGTGGCGCGAGCGGCTCGTGGCCCGGGCCGAGGGCCTGGGCTTTGCCGTCGTCCGCGCGGGCGAGGCCTGGCCGCCCGGGGTTGCCGGGCGCAAGCGGATTGTGCTCGCGGGCTTGGTCCCGCCCGAGCGTGTCGCGGTGCTGATGCGGGCGATGGATGTGCTGGCTCATCCGAGCTTTCGCGAGGGTCTGCCGCGGACGGTGCCGCAGGCGCTGCTCAGCGGCGTATGCCCCGTCGCCTACGACTGCGACGGCACGGGCGAGGCGATCATCGACGGGCAGACGGGCCGGCTGTTGCCGACGGGCGACGTTCGCGGGCTTGGCGAGACCGTGCTGTGGCTCCGCGATCATCCCGCCGAGCGCGACGCGATGGCCCGGCGCGGGCTTGAGGCCTGCCTCGGGTCGTTCAGCGCAGAGGCGATGATTGCCGGGTTAGACAGCGTGTATTCACGAGCGCTGGCGATGGCGGGGAGTACATCCGGGCCTGCTCTCCCGCGAGCGGAGGAGGACAGGTCGAGCGGGAGCGAGACCCGGTGAGGGCGATCGGCGTGTGCGTGTGCGCGGGCGGGGGGCGGTGGACCGTCAGTCTTCGGCCGAAATCGACCGCGGGCCTTCCTTGCCCGCCGTGCGCTCCATGTAGCCCTTGCCCTTGCGCTCGTACTTGGTGAAGCCCATTCGCTCGAGATTCTTGTTGCTCAGTGTGCCTTTGGACTTCAGCGGCGAGTGCTTGCCCGCCACGGCCGGCGCCACGATCGCCCGGCGGCAGGGCTTGCCCGTCCCGGGCTGCTTCTTGAGCGCCGCGTCCTTCATCGGCTGGACGTGCTCGAACGTCTCGCCCGTCGGCTCGCCCTTGGCATCCAGAATCTCGTAGACATAGGTCGGCATGCCGGATGATACCGACCGCGGGCCCCGCCAAGCCCACCGCCGATCACCGCCGCAGCTTCTCGAGCTCGTCCGCCGTCGCGCGGTCCTTGACGTCCAGGAGGGCCCGATCGAGCATCGCCCGGGCCGCCGCCTCGCCCCGCGCGCGCCGCACAAGGCCCATGGCCTCCCGCGTATCACGCGCCATCACCTCCGGCCGCACCGCGGCGGCCAGCACGTCCGCCAGCTCCGCCGAAGCCTCCGCCTGTCCGGCACCAAGCCCCATCCACAGCATGTCCTTGAGCACGCCCAGGCCGAGCTCCTGGCTCTTCTTCGTATCTGCAAGCGCCGGGGCCGCCGCGAGCCCGGCGGCCAGCAGCGCCCCGCGGTCGCCGGCAGCGAACGCCGATGGCAGCCCCGCGATACCGCTCGCGACGCTCAGCGGGTGCTGGTTGTCCTTGCTCAGAGCGAGCACCAGCCGAGCCGCGTCGGCATCGCGCCCGAGCATCGAGAGCAGCCGCAGCGCCGCCGGGAACTCCTTGGCCTTCAGCAGCGCCGGCAGCCCATCGGCCAGCTCTCCCGCGCCCTCCAGCGGCGGGCGCTGCTTCAGCCGCCGGCCCGCCGGGCCAAGCGTGATGAGCGGGTCCCCGAGCATCGCGATCTTCCAAGCCGGCGCATTGTCGATCCGCACCGCCGCCCCGATGGGCACGCCGGTAACCATCCGCTGCATGAACCCCGGAGTGGGCACGAACGCGTTGAGATACGGCTCGTTGACCGAGCCGACGTACGCATACACCCCGCGCTCAAGCCACATCCCGCCGATGGTGTAGCGCTCGGTGGGCGCGCGGGCCGACCAGGAATGCACGAAATACGCGATCGCCGGCCGCCGCAGGATCGGCACGTCGACGCTCCGCCCCTGGCCAGAGGCCAGGTCGAAGAACTCCGCGTTGCCCTTGGTCGTCACCGCGACGATCCCGGCGTCGACGCCCGGCATTGCCCCGGCGGTGCGCCAGGAATCAATCCCCGCGCCGCCCGGCGCGTCGATGACCGTCGCCGCCACGCCCGCCTCCGAGAGCACCTTGCCCGCGGCCGTCTGGTCCCACTGCACCCAGGGCTGGGTCGAGTCGTAGCCGTCGAACAGCCACGCCTTGTCGGGCATGAGGAACAGGGCCGACATCGCCGCGTAGGCCGAGCGGGCCCGGTCGCCGATGATCTGCCCGGCCCAGGCCCACCGCCTGCCCCTGGGCTCGGCGGGCTCGCGACCGATCACGTCCGTGAGCGCGAGCTGCCCGCGCTTGTCGCCCTCGGGCAGGCTCACCTTCACCGGCGCGTTCAGGCACAGCGTGATGGCGTCGATCCCCTCGCCCAGCCCAGCGTGCGCGAGCTTGAGCGCGTCGAGCCGATCGGTGACGGCCTTGCTCAGCGCATCAGCGTCGCCCAGCGTCGTCGCGTCCGATGGGCCGCCGCCGCCCGGGCCGGGCCGCCAGACGATGGGCTGCCCGCGGGCCGCCGCGAGCGCGACGGCGGCGGGCCACGCCGGATCCTCGTCCCACGCGACCACGACCCCCGGGGGCGAGAAGCCGACCTTGGCCCAAACTTCGATCAGCTCCGCCGAGCTTGACGCCCCCCACGACCGCGCCGCGGCGGTGGCCATCGCCTCTTGCCGCGCAGCGCCCGGCACCGGGAGCCTTGGCGCGTCCTTCGGGGCCCGATGCCGGAGAATCGTCTCGGGCCCAAAGGCTCGCACAAACCGTGCGATCAGCAGCTGCGACGCGAGCGAGCCATCGTCGATGAGCACCGGGAACCTCGCCGCCGAGCCCTCGCGGAGCGTCCAGCGGCCGACCGCGTCGAGAAACGACTCGTCGTCCTCGACGACTACCAAGACGGGGATCACGCCCACCTGCCGCTGGATAAGGTTCACCCTCGCCCCCAGCCGGATCTGCGGCGGCAGGCTCGACAGCGGCACCACGCCCGGGGCCTTGTCGGCGGCCGGCGTTTCGATGGCCGGCTTCTGGGTCCCGGGCTGCAGGGCCCACCCCGGAGCGCCGATACACGCCGCCAGCAGCGCCCCGCACACGCTCGCAAACCGCGGATATCTCATAGAACGGACTGTAGACTCAGCCCAGTATGCCCCAGCTCAGCGTTGATGAGTTCGTCCGTCTCGTGCTCGATCACCGGGGATCCGTCCCCGGCGGAAACACCCTGGCCGTCCCGCTGGCCCTGAGCCTGCTCGACGACCAGCTCACGCCGGTGGTCGCCTACCGCCGGCTGGTCGCGCCCGACGAGCGCACGGCCCCGTCGTTCCTGCTCGAGTCCGTCGAGGGCGGCGAGCGCCAGGGCCGCCACTCGATCCTCTCGGCCCAGCCGGGCATCGAGGTCATCGCCCGGGGCCACGACGTCACGATCCTTCGTCACGAGCCCTCGGGCACGACCACCACGCGCCTGAGCGAGCCCGACCCGCTGGAGGTGCCTCGCCGCCTGGCCAAGCACATCGAGCTCGTGAACCTCCCCGGCCTGCCCCGGTGCTTCCTGGGCGGCTGGGTCGGCTTCGCGGGCTATGACACCGTCCGCTACGCCGAGCCCGTCAAGCTCGATCCGGCCCGGGCCCCGCTCGACGACCGGAACCTGCCCGACCTGCACATGGCCTTTTATGGCGGCGTGGTCATCTTCGATCACGTCGACAAGCTCGTCCATGTCGTCTCCCTCGCCCAAGCCCCCGCCGACGCCGACGAGCCGCGGCTCCGCGAGATCTACGCCCGGGCCGCGAGCGATCTGGAAGCCCGGTGCCGCCAGTTGCAGACGCCCACCGCGCCCCTGGCCTCGGGCCGCATGGACCGCCCGGGATCGGCCCCGTCGCCCATGGCGTCCAACACCACCCGTGTCCAGCACGCGGTAATGGTGGATAAAGCGCTCGAATACATCCGCGCCGGCGACATCTTCCAGGTCGTGCTGGGCCAGCGTTTCGTCAAACGCTCCCCCGCCGACCCCTTCGACGTTTACCGCGCCCTTCGGGCCGTCAACCCCAGCCCTTACATGGTCTATCTCCAGGCCCGCGGCTGCATCCTGGTCGCATCGAGCCCCGAGATCCTCTGCCGCGTCCGCGCCGAGCGCGATCCGCTGGGTCGCCCCGCCGCCCGCACCGTAACCAACCGCCCGCTGGCCGGCACCCGCAAGCGCGGCGGCACGCCCGCCGAGGACCTGGCCCTCGAGCGCGACCTGCTGTCTGACCCGAAGGAACTCGCCGAGCACGTCATGCTCGTCGATCTCGGGCGCAACGACGTCGGCCGCGTCGCGGTGCCCGGGTCGATCCAGATCCCCGCGCGGCTGACCATCGAGCGCTACAGCCACGTCATGCACATCAGCTCGACGGTCACCGGCACGCTCCGGCCGGAGCTCGACTGCTGGGACGCCCTCCGCGCCGCGCTGCCGGTGGGCACCATCTCCGGTGCCCCCAAGATCCGTGCCATGCAGATCATCGACGAGCTCGAACCCGTCCGCCGCGGGCCGTATGGCGGGGGCATGGGCTATGTCGGGCTCGACGGCGACATGGATATCGCCCTGGCCCTCCGCACCATGGTCGTCCCCATCGACCTCCGCGACCCCGAGACGGGCATCTGGACTTACCACCTGCAGGCCGCCGGGGGCATCGTCGCCGACTCGACGCCCGAGCCCGAGTATCAGGAAACCGTCAACAAAGCCGCCGCCCTGGGACGGGCGATCGAGGTCGCCGAGCGGGCCTTCGCGGCCCCAGCCGCCCGGGACCCCGCCGACCGGCCCGGTGGGCTCATCCAAGACCGATAAAACGCCGATACACACCCCACGGCGCGGGAGCCCCCGCCAATCCCGGCCGCGGAGTGTTACCGATGCCCGCGAACCTGACGGTCGTGGTCCCCATGTACAACTCGGCGGCCACCGTCGCCGCCACGCTCGACTCGCTGCTGGCCCAGACGTTCGCCGACTGGTCCTGCGTGGTCATCAACGACGGTTCGAGCGACGACGGTCCGTCGATCGTCGAGCGCTACGCCGCTCGCGACGGGCGCATCACGATGCTCGCCCAGCCAAACCGCGGCCTGCCGGGCGCTCGAAACACCGGCCTCGAGCACGCCCTCAAAAGCGGCGCCGAGCTGGTCCACTTCCTCGACGCCGACGACTGGATGGCCCCCGACGCCTATCGCTGGCTCGCACCCGCCGCCATGGAAGCCGGCGCGTCCTATGGCGGCTACGAGCTCTGCGGCCCGACCGGCCGCCCGCTCGGCCGCCAGTCGCCCATGTCCGCGCCATACGTCGGCCTCAACGAACAGATCGACTGGAACCGGGCCGCGACGCACGCGATGCTCTTCCGGGCCGACGTGCTCAAAGCCGAGCGCTTCAACGAGTCGCTTTCCTGCGTCGAGGACTACGACATGTGGCTCCGCCTGGCCCTGGCCGGCCTGCGGCTCAAGGGTGTCGATCGCATCGTCTGCGGCTATCGCCTCCGCCCGGACTCGATGAGCAAGAAGTTCGCCGGCATGTCCGCGACCTATCAGGCCGTGCTCTCACGCCACGTCCGGGCCGCCCGCGACGCCGGCTGGGGCGAGCGCATCGATCTCTCGGAAGCCCGTATCGCCAAGGCCATGGGCGGCGTCAACCTGGGCTATGCGACGATGGACGCGCTGGCCGACCCCGGCCCTGGCAAAGCCCGCGCCGCCGCCCTGCTCGACTCGCGCATCCACTCGGGCCGCTTCACGCCCGCCGAACTGGCTCAGGCCGCGTCCACCGCGCTGCTCTTGGGCTCCTGCGTCGCGCCCGACCTCGACGGCTGGGCCGAGCGTGCGTGGCTGGCGTCGCTCCGCCGGTGGTGGGTCCGCTGCGCTGAAGAAGGCTGGACCGGCTTCGACGAGATCGAGCCCGCCTTTGCCGAGCTTGCGACCAAAATCGTCCACCCCGATCCGATCGTCGCCGCCATGCTCGAAGAGGCCGCCCTCGCCGGCGCCGGCGAACTCGGACTGGTGGTGCTCGGCGCCGAACGTTTCGGGCGTCGCCTGGCCCGCTCGGCGGCCCGCCGCGGCTGGCGCGTGCTGGTGCTCGACGACTTCTCCGAGCCGGCCGAGGCCGCGTGCCTCGAGCCCCACCCGATGCTGGCCGCACTCCCGGATGGCGCACCGCTCGACGCCGCCGTCCGCGGCGCCTTCGATGGAGCCCCGGTGGTCACGGGCCTGATGTCCGACGCCCAGCGCCGCGCCGGCGACGACTGCGTTGGCCGCTCGCATCTACGCCCGGGCTCCCGCATCGAGTGGCGTGCCCACCGCGACGCGTTGGGCCGGGCCAACCTCGACCGCATCCACGCCGCCCTGTCGTCGCGGATGGCCAAGGCCGGCTGAGCGGCGCGTCACTCGGCCCGCTGGGCCTTGCCGATAACGCTTGTCACCCCGCCGTAGAGCGCGATGCCGACCATCGCGCACAGCACGACCATGCCCGTGGGCCCGATCCGCGCCGGCTCGAGGGTGATGGGCGAGCTGACGCCCACGTAGTACACAAACGCCGACGAGATCAGCGCCAGCACGCCGTAGCGCACCAGCACCAGCAGTGCGAGCGCCGATACGCCCGTGAAAAGCACCCAGCTGGCCCACGTCGAGGGCGAGTAGACGCCCCAGATCACCGCTTGCACGGCCCCCATGATCGCGAGCGCCAGCCAGCCCCGCCGCACGACCAGCTTCAGCAGCACGACCGCCACCAGCGGCACCACGCCCGCCTGGATGGCCAGCAGCGCGCACTTGAACAGCTGGCTCAGCGCGTCCCTTACGCCGTTTACCGCCGAGATCCCGATCTGCGGCTCGTAAAACGGCCTGGCCGGCGGCATCCCGAGCCACCCGGGGAACAGCACGCGGAGATACACGCTCACAATCCCCGCCGCACCCAGCGTCGCGCCCACCAGCAGGCTCTGGCCCACCAAGGGATCCAGCCACCGCCCCATGATCAGCCGCGACCAGGACACCAAGACCTCGGGCCACACCCGCCGCCCGATGGGTTCGACCGCGATGTAGAGCACCCAGATCACCATTCCCCCAAGCACCGTCGCCCCCGCGATCCAGGGCAGCTGCTGAAAGCGCCAATCATCGCCGCGGAGCGTGTCGGCCCCGAGCCCGAGCGTCAGCAGCGTCGCGAGCCCCGCGGCAAACGCCGACCGCCACGCGCCCTGAAAGTCTCCGCGGTGCGCCGTCACGTTCCGCCGCGCAAGCACCGCCGCGCCGCCCAGCACCAAGACCGCCAGTATCGCGCCCAGCGCCTGTGAGAGCGCCTGGCCCCCCGGCGGCTCCTGCGGCGCGACCTTCTGCGCAAGCGGATATCGCGTCTCGACGGTCCGGAACGCCACCACCCGCCCGTTGAGCGACGCCGCCTCCACACGCACCAGCTCGTCGATGCTCTCGGGATACACGCCCTCCCAAGCCACCCGCGTGTCGGCGAACACCGGCGGGATCCGCACCGGCGCCACGGCCCGAAACTTCGTCTGGTCCAGCCCCGCGAGCTCGAAGAGCTTCGCGAAATCCGCCGGCGGCGCGGGCGGTCCCACCGGCGGCGGCTGCTCGGGCGCCGCCCCGCGGGGCCAGTACGTATCCGGGTCCAGCGCCACCAGCTCCCGCAGCTTGCCCTTGGGCGTCAAACGCACCGCGATCATCCCCGCGTCGTTGAACGGCGGGTCCGACATCGTGATCACGCCCGTGGCCTTCTGCGTCCACAAGGGGTTCTGCCGCGGCGGCCGCCCACTCCTGTCCGCCGACGGCGACTGGAAGCCGCCCGTGCGGTACCAGAAGTCGATCGGCGCCGGCCGCTCGCGCTTCAGCCGCGCCAGGCTCAGCGCCGCCGCTTCGCGCTTTAGCCGCGGGCCCTCCCGCGCGGCGTACGCGTCGGCCTCCGCCGTCCGTCCCTGGGCCGCCAGCCGCTCCCGCTCGCTCCGCACCTGCTCGTCGATCCGCACAAATGCCTCGGCGTCGCGCCGCTCCATCTCGCCCAGCAGTTCTTCGTAGAGATCCAGCGCATACGCCTGGTGCTCGATGGGCCGGTCGTAGCCAAGGGCCGCCAGGGCCTGCCGGGCCCGATCGGCCAGCACCTCCGATGAGAGCTCCAGGGGCGCCAGCCGCACCAGCGATGCCCGCCCGGCCAGCGATAGCCCCGCCGCCAGCACCGAGAGAAACACCAGGAACACCGCCGCCGCCTCCCACCACCGCAGGATGCCCTCGCGCCCCGAGAGCGCCACGAGGCTCGGCGAGGGCGTCTCTCCCGCCTGCAGCGCCGCGGCAAGCGGGTCGGCCCCGGGCAGCATCATCGCCACCTGCCTCGCGCTCGCCGGCCGGTCCTTCGGATCGCGCTCAAGGCACGCCAGGATCGCCCGCTCCACGCCGGGCCGGATGTCCGGGGCCACCGCCGAAGGCGCCGGAGGGTCGGTCCGCGTCTGCTGCTTGATCAGGTCCGTCCCGGGCCGGTGCGGATACGCCGGCACGCCCGTGAACAGCTCGTAGAGCACCAGCCCCAGGGCGTAGATGTCGCTCCGCGCCGTCGCCTCGGTCCCCGCGAGTGCCTCGGGCGCGACATACCCCGGTGTTCCCGCCGCCGCCTGATACCCCTTCACCTCGCCAGGCACGGCCAGCCCGAAGTCCGTCACCTTCAGCTGCCCGCGCTGGTCGATCATCAGATTCGCGGGCTTGAGGTCGCGGTGCACGATCCCTCGGTCGTGAATCGCCGACAAGCCGGCGCACAGCTGTTGCGCCAGCTCCCCGGCCTTCTTCAAGGGCATCCGCCCGATCCGCGACATCAACGAGCTCATCGTCTCGCCGTCTACATACTCCATCGAGATGAAGTGCTCCCCCCGCACCTCCTCGACGTCGTACACGCGGCAGACATTCGGGTGCGCCACGTTCCGCGCCGCCCGAACCTCGTCGAGAAACCGCTCCAGCCAGTCCGGGTTCGACGCCAGGTTCGCGGGCAGAAACTTCAGCGCCACCGCCTCGCCCAGCTTCAAATCGTCGGCCCGATACACCTCGCCCATCCCGCCCCGGGCGATCAGCTCGACAATCCGGTACCGATCCACCAGCAGCGTCCCGGGGGCAAACCGTCCGTAGTCGATCCGCATCCGCGACTGCGTCCGCGGGCCCGCTCCGCCCGCCCCGCCAACCCCCGGCGGCGGCACCACGCTCGCCCGATCGCCCACCCCCACCCCCGCCCCACCCCCGCCAACATTACCGCTTCCCGCCGCCGCACCCGCCCCTTCGGCGTGCCCGGCTTGGGCCTCCGAAAGCCCGTGATACCGAGTCCCGCCCGCGTCGTCCTCGGGCGCCAGCGGTGCCGCCCGCGTCGGTTCATCGGCGGGCTTGGCCGAGGCCGCCCCGACGCCGGCCCGCGTCCGCAGCGGCTCGGGCACGGGACTGGTCATCCGCGGCTCGTCCCCGCCCTCGCGGTGATGCACCAGCAACTGCTCGACCTCGGCCCGCAAAAGCGCGTCGTTCTGCGTCCGCGCGATGACAAACGTCGACCGCACCTCCGCGGGCCTTTCAAGCGCTTCGAGGAACAGCACTTTGATCTGTTGGTACCGCTCGGGCGACATGCGGGAACCGCCATGGACAAACGGAGCAACAAGCACACATCCGCGACAGGCACACAGCCTACTACGCGGCCCCCGCCCGCCCCGTCCCTCACTCCTCTTCGCTCAGCCGCTTGCGGAGCCAGGCCCGGGCCATGGTCCAGTCGCCCTCGACTGTCCGCTTGCTCACGCTCAGCGCCTCGGCGACCTCCTCGACGGTCATGCCCGCCAGGAACCGCATCTCGACAATCTTGGCCTGCCGCTCGTCGAGCTCGGCCAGCTCTCGCAGCACGCCGTCGAGCCGCTCGACGTCGACCTCGCTGGCCCCCGCCCGTGCCGCCGGGTCCGGCGCGTCGTCGAGCGCGACGCGTTTCCAGCCCCCGCCGCGCTTCTGCCGGTCGCGCCCGCGGGCGTGGTCGATGAGCAGCCGCCGCATGGCCTGGGCCGCGATGGCCAGGAAATGGCTTCGCCCCTTCCAGGAGACCTTCTCCTGCTCGATGAGGCGCATGTAGACCTCGTGGGCCAGGGCCGTGGGCTGGAGCGTGTGCCCCGCGTGCTCTCGCTTGAGATAGCTGGCCGCCAGGCGCCGACAATCGTCGTACACCAGCTCCAGCAGCTCGTCGGCCGCGTGCCGCCCGCGATGCCCGTCCTCGCCGCCAACCTGCCCAGAGCCCTCCGCCTCGCCCGCCGCCAGACCGACATCAGCCTGGCCTTGGGCCAGCTTCTCGACTTGCAGCAGCAAACGCGTCGGCTGCTCTTTCGGGGCAATGTCGCTCATGCAGCGGCAACGGTAGGGCGAACCGCCCAGCCGCCAGACCAGAGCCCCCGCCGCGGCCCCCGCTCCAGGCTTAGCCCGGCTCGAGCACCGGCGCGTCGTACACGCCTCCGGGCAGCCCGAACCGGTCGGCGAGCAGGGCCGAACGGGCGAAACGAAGCGCTGGCACGTTGCCGCCGCGGCCTGCGCCGGCCCCACGCGCACGGAGTGTCAGGCTCAGCACGCCCGGGGCATCAACATTCAAATAGCCTGTTTCGGAGTCCACGTCGAGCGTTGCCACAACCCCGGGCAACTCGGTCAGCGGGATCGCATCCTTCCGCCCCCCGGACTGCACAAGCTCCAGCCGGGCGTGCACCAGGCACGGGCCCTGCCCGTCCAGCCCCTGCACGTGCAGCATCAAGGCGCAGGTCTTCAGCGTCGCGGCGTGCCCGTTGAGCAGCCGCGCACCAGCCCCGGCCGCCACCATCGCCCGGGGACTGATGTCCCAGCGGAGCGTGACGGCCGCAAAACACGGCGTCGCCAGACGCGACAATACTGCCCCCGCGGACCCTTGCCGGGCCGAGATCGAAGCGGACATGGCGTGCGATGAACTCAGCATGCTGATCATGGTCGCCTCAGAGCACCTTGCTCAAGAGCGTGGCCGCCATACGCAGCCCCTTGCCCCCCGCCCCCTCGGACCCGACGAACCGCTCGCCGAGCTTGTCGATCGTCTGCACAAGGTCCATCAGCCGGTCCAGACGCTCGTTGAACGCCCTGACCTGCTCGGGCCCAGCCGCCCCCGTTCCCCCGGTCGGAGCCGCATGGAGCAATAGCGCCGCCGCCGCCGCCGTGTTGTGCCGGTGCTCCCCCGTCTCGTCCCGCATGTCGTGCAGCGTCGCGAGCAGGGGCAGGATCTCCCGCCTCAGCCGCTCGCGGATGATCGTCCGAGCGATCGACCACACGTCCTGGTCGGCCTCGAAATACTCCTTGCGGTCGCCACGCTTGTGCACCCGCGACACAAGGCCCCACTCCACCAGGGCCCGCACCGACATGCTGGCGTTCCCCCGGCTGATCTTCAGCCGATCCATCACCTCGTCGGTGTTCAGCGGCTCGCCCACGATGTAGAGGAGTGCGTGCACCTCCGCCATCGTGCGGCTGATCCCCCACGATGGGCCCATCTGCCCCCAGGCCTGCACGAACCGATCGCGTGCTTGTTCGAGTTCCGCCTGAGAGATGGTTCGCTTCTCGCGTGGCATAGGTGTTTCTACGAAGAACCGTATCACTTGTCGGTTCCAAAGACCACGATCTTTTCAAAAGTTCTTGAAAAGTCACCCAGATCCGCCTGTCGGCCGCAACTCGGCTTGGGGAATCACCCAAATTGGGTGCGGACACGTCCGCATGCGCTGGTAAGTCCAATGTCGGCAAACGCTTATCGAAGTCCGCAGCGTTATACACGTACCCATTCGTGCATCGCCCGGCGCGATCACCCAAGGTTCTGGGCCGTCTTCTCGGACGTGCCCGGCCGCTCACGCCTGGGTCGGAGCCTTCAGGTCCAGCCGCGTCGCGAGGGTGTCCAGGAAGACTTCCCGGTCGCCATCGTTGAGCCGTCGTGCGAACGCCGCGACGGCCCCGACAAACTCCATCGCCCCGACCCGCGGCGGCACATTGAGCAGGGTCTGATCGAATCGGACGGTCGCCGCCGGCACCGCCGCGCCCGCGCCGGCGGACTCCATCGCGTCGGTCATGGCCCGTTCATACTCGGGCAGCACGGCCTCCAGGCTCAGCCGCGAGGCGATGTCCGCCGATGCCGCCTTCGAGAGCTGGCGGCTGAGCGCCTCGTCCGCGAGCAAGTCCGTGAGCCGTTGGGCGACCGACTCGTGCGTCCCACGGCATACCAGGCCCGTGACGCCCGGGGTCACCTCGTCGTCCACACCCGGGGCCCGCGTCACCAGCGTCGGCGCGCCGGCGCTGAGCGCCTCGATGATCGCCTTGGGGTGCCCCTCCAGCGATGACACCTGGGCATAGGCCCGGCACGTCCGCATCAGCCCCCGCAACTGCTCGTGCCCGATCCGCGGCCGGATCTCCGCCGGGACCTTCAACTCCGCAATCAGCCGCTCCAGCGCCTCCCGCTGTGTCCCCTCGCCGATGATCACCAGCCTTGCGTCAGCAAACCTCGGTGCGACGGCGGCGAACGCGCGGATGAGCAGATCGTGCCGCTTCTGGGCCTCGAGCCGCCCGACCGACAACACCAGCCCCTTGTCCCGCCCGTCGAAGTCCGGCGCCGGCCCGGCGTCGAGCACGAAGTTGGGAATGAGCCGGAATCTCTCGGCGGGTAGAGCGTGCCGCCAGGCCAGGTCGTCGACCATGGCCCTCGTTGAGCCGATGACCAGGTCCGCCGCGCGGCACAGCTCGCCCTCGAGCGCCGCGGCCCGGGCGGCCGTGCCCGACGCACTCCCGGAGTCATGCGATTCGAACCGCGACCAGTGGTATCCCCCCCGAGCGATCAGCCCCGTCCGCACGCCCGCCCGGCGCAGCTCGCGGGCCGACGCGACGGCGACCTCGCCGCCGTAATGCTGATCGGTATACACCAGCGCCGACGCCGCCGAGGCCTCATCCAGCGCCCGGCACACCCGCCCGGGCACCGAGGCCTGGAACCGCGCCGGCTCGAGCCCCTGGGCGTTGTCGATCGATACCACCTGGCCCTCGAAACCCGGCGGGGCCAGCGAGCGGGCCAGCAGCCCGTCGGCCTGGCCGTAGGACACGATGACGAGCGTCTTGAACCGCGGCCCCAGCCGCGCGAAGAACGGCCCCTCGCGGGCGTAGAGCCCCGTCTCACGCAGCCTCTGCAGGCTCGTGTAGGCACACTGGACATGTACCCAGGCGTCGGCGATGGGCTGGGTCTCTGGGCTCGGGGCTGGGGTGGTGCTCACGCAGGGTGTATCGGCCGCGGGCCGAAGGTGTCTTCATGCCGATCGCTCTCCGGGCCGATAACGACCCACATGCTGGATATCTGCGACATGACCTTCGTTGTCCGCTGCGCCGGCGAGCGCACGATGGCCGCCTCGATCGCCCTGCTCCGCGAGCAGGTCGAGGCCTTGGGGGGCGACCCGGACCGGCAGGTCCGCCCCGTGACCGAGCGGCCGTTTGTGAACGCGGTGCGGGCCACGATCGATCTGGGCATCGCCGGCAATCGGCCCTGGACCATCGGCATGGATGCCGACGTGCTCCTGCTCTCCGGGGGCGTGCAGCGGCTTGCCGCCATGTGCGCCGGGGCCGGCGACGGCGTATTCACGATCACCTCACTGGTCTACTGCAAGTACTTCGGCGGCTTCTGCTTCCGGGGCATCCACGCCTATCCCACCCGCCTGCTCCCCGAGGCTCGCCCGCTGATCGAGAGCTCCCGGGCCGCCGACAGCCTTCGGCCCGAGACGAGCGTCGTCAACGCGATGCTCGCCAAGGGCTACACGATGCTCGGCCCGCCGACGCCCGTTGGGTCCCACGACTTCGAGCAGAGCTTCCGGCACATCTACCTCAAGATGCGCCTCCGGGCCCGGCGCGAGCTGGGCGACGAGCCGGGGAAGACCACCACCGACTACTTCGAGTTCGTTAAAGCCCGGGCCCACGCCGATCCGGACTTTCTTGTCGCCTCTTGGGGCTTAAACGATGGCCGGCAGGACGCGCTCATGCCCGGAACCCCGGCGCAGTACGACTGGGAAGCGCCTTACCCCGAACTCGACCGCCGCCTGGCCCACGCGGGCCTGACCGAGAAATCCTCGCTCGATCTTGATGGCGCCCGCGGCTTGGCCGACCGACTCATCGCCGCCCACGACTATTCGGGCGACCGACGCACGCCTAAGTGGATTCGCGACAAGCACGACTTTGCAAGCGGCCCCGCCGCGGCCGACGCGATGACGGGCTCGACGACGCCCTTGGCCGCCTGAAGTCCCGGCCTTCGGCGCCAAGTTGCAGCTTTGCCCCTCCCTCAGGGCTTGGCCCAGCCCGGGTCCATGCCCGGGGGCAGGTCCGGGCCGCCGCCGCCGGGCCGGCGCTCGGGCGGATTGCTCTCGGGCGGGGTGACCACCGGTGTCGTCGGCGGGCTCTGAAAGCCGGCGCCGCTGGGGACTTGGAACACCATGAGTCGGCGCTCCATAAGCACGGTTGTGCCGCTGAGCAGCTGGACGCGATACTCGCCCGGAGCGGGGAAGACCACGCCAGAGGCCCCGAAGCCGACCTGGCTCACGTCGAGCGGGTCGGAGAACTCGATGTTGACTCCGGCGTTGACCACCGGCGGGCGGGACTCGTCGGAGTCGACGATGCGGATGGTGATCGACTGGGCCCCGCGCCCATTGGTCAGCTCGGCGTAGATGCACAAGCGGGCGAGCATGGTCGGGAACCGCTCGGCCTTGACCTGCGAGAACACGCCCACGATCGTGTGCTGATTGCTCTGCGAGTCCAGCAGGCGGTTGTCGGCCACCAGCAGGGCCAGCACGACAGGAGGTGGAAGCGAGGTGTCGCTCATGGTCGAGCACGGTACCGCAAGCCCGGCAAAAACCAAACCAAGCGAGCAGAATCCCGCGGAGGATCTATCCCCGTTCAGGCGGATCGCCCCCGATGGACGACGGACGTAAACTATGACCATGCCCACCGACGCCACGCCGCAGGATCAAGGCGCTACGCAGACGCTCGTCAAGCCCGATGCCGCGCCGCAGAAGCCCAAGCAGCCCTGGCTCTGGAACGTTGTGCTGATCGATTCTGACCAGCACACCTACGAGTACGTCATGCGGATGATGCAGTCGCTCTTCCACCACCCGCTGGAAAGGGCGTACAAGATCGCCCGAGCCGTCGACGGCGAGGGCCGGGGCGTCTGCCTCACGACCCACAAAGAACACGCCGAGCTCAAACGGGATCAGGTCATCGCCTTCGGCCGCGACCCGCTGATGTCCCAGTGCAAGGGCTCCATGCACGCGGTCATCGAGCCGGCCTGGGGCGAGGGCGACGACGCCAAGGACCACGGTTCCGAGGACCGTGACGACGCCGGCAAGGCCCGCTAAGCCCTCCATGCCGCCCACCACCCCGCGCCCGCTGGTCATCCAGACCGAACAACTCGACCACGCGGCTCACCTATGGCTCAAGGAGCGGTGCGAGCTGGTTGTCTGCCCGTGGGACGCCGCCAGCCCGGCGGCCCTGCACGATGCTCTCGCCAAGGCCCAGGGCCTGCTCATCCGCACCTACACGCGGGTCGACGACGCGCTGCTCGACAAGGCTCCAGAGCTCCGGGTCGTCGCCCGCGCGGGCGTGGGGCTCGACAACGTCGATCTGAGCGCCTGCGCCCGCCGCGGCGTCGTGGTGGTCTCGACGCCCGGGGCCAACACGCGGGCCGTCGTGGAACTCGTGACGGCGTTCATGCTCGACGCCCTCCGCCCGCGGGTCTTCCTCGACAAGCCGCTGGACCCCGCCGCCTGGACCGGGGCCCGCAGGGACCTGACCGCCCCGCGACAACTCTCGGACCTGACGCTCGGGATCGTCGGTATGGGCCGCGTCGGCTCGTCGATCGCCCGCGTCGGGGCCGCCCTCGACATGCGCGTGGTCTACTGCGACCTGCTGGACATCCCGCCCGAGCGCCGCTCGGGCGCGACGCCGATGTCGCTCCGCGACGTGCTCGCCCAAGCCGACGTGCTGACCCTGCACGTCGACGGACGGAAGCGCAACCGCCACCTGATCAACGCCGAGGCCCTGTCGAGGCTCAAGCCCGACAGCGTGCTGATCAACACGTCCCGCGGCATGGTCGTCGACGCCGTCGCGCTCGCCGACCACCTCATCCGCAACAAGGCCGCCCAGGCCCTGCTGGACGTCCACGATCCCGAGCCGATCTCGCCGACCAGCCCGCTGCTTGACCTCCCGAGCGCCCACCTCTCGCCCCACATCGGCGCCGCCACGCGCACGGCCCACGCCAACATGTCCTGGGTCGTCAAGGACCTCTGGCGCGTGCTCTCGGGCGAGGCTCCCGAACACCCCGCGGCACCCGAGCAGGAATGACGCGCGGCGACGGCCGCTGCATCCGGGCAAGCCACTTCTACCATCGCCCGATGTCCACCCTCGCCCGCCCGAGCCTTGCCGAGCGTCTGCGCCTCGCCGCGGCGGATATCAAGCTGGCCCACTCGGTCTTCGCGCTCCCCTTCGCCATACTGGCCGCCGTTCTGGCCCGCCCCGAGTCCGGGCCCTGGCCCCGCTTCGCCGGACAGTTAGCGCTGGTCGTCGCCTGCATGGTCACGGCCCGCACCTGGGCCATGCTCGTCAACCGCCTGGCCGACCGCGACATCGACGCCGCCAACGCACGCACGGCCCGGCGCGTGCTCGCCTCGGGGCGCATGTCGGCCCGCGATGGCTGGGCGCTCGCGCTGGCGAGCGCCGGAGCGTTCCTGCTCGCGTGCGCCGGATTCTGGGCGCTGTTTGCCAACCCCTGGCCGCTGCTGCTGGGCGTGCCGGTGCTGGGGTGGATCGCGCTCTACAGCTTCACCAAGCGGTTCACGCTGCTGTGCCACGTGTTCCTGGGCGGGGCGCTGGCCATCAGCCCGCTGGCCGCCGCCCTCGCCGTGCGGCCCGAGGCCGTGCCGGCATCGCCGGCGCTCTGGCTCCTGAGCGGCATGGTCGTGTGCTGGGTGGCGGGCTTCGACGTGATCTACGCCCTGCAGGACGCGGACTTCGATCGCCAGGCCGGGCTGCACTCGATCCCTTCGCGCCTGGGCCCGGCGGCCGCGATCTGGATCAGCCGGGGCCTGCACATCGGAGCCTTTGCGCTGCTGGTCCTCGCGGCCCGGGCCGAGCCGCGGTTCGGCGTGCTGTTCGTGGCCGCCGTCGGGCTCGTGGGCGTGCTGCTGATCGTCGAGCACGCGGTGCTCGCCAAGCGCGGCAAGGCCGGGCTCGAGATGGCCTTCTTCACTATTAACGGCGTGGTGTCGTGCGTACTCGGGCTCGCGGGCGTGATCGACCTGACGCTCGTGTGACGGCCTTCACGCGCCCGAGAGCGTCGCCACGGTCTCCCCCGCCGCCTCCAGCAGACCCTTCCGCCACAACCAGCGCTTCAGCGGCAGGTGCTGCTGATAGAGCAGCGTCATCAGCGCGCCGGCGTCCGCGCCTCCGACGGCGCTGGCCGGCAGCGTCCCGAGCGTCATGAAGCTCGTCCGAACCCGCTCGACTAGAGCCCGCTCCCGCTCGACGAACGCCCGCGAGTAGGAAAGCTCGTCGCCGCCGGTCACATCGCGCCCGAAGACCGCTCGACCGAACTCCGGGCTGGCCTTCGCAAAGCACCACGACGCACGCCCCAAGGCCTCCTCGCGCCGGATCAGGTCGAGGGGCTCGAGCGCGTGGTCGTGCAGCACGCTCGCCGCCGGGCGGTACAGCACGGGCATCGAGAAGCGTTGCTGCAACCGGAAGCCGAGCTCGATGTCCTCGTGCCCGTAGAAGCAGCCCTCCACGGCGCGGAAGCCGCCCACCTCGCGCACCAGCGCCGTCGGGGCCGAGAAGTTCAGCCCGAAGCAGTGCCGGAAGCCCCAGTCCTTGTCGGGCTGCGCCAGCGATTCGGGCGTGTCCATCACGTCATAAAAGAACACCAGCGGCGTCTCTCGCGCCATCCGGTTGAGCAGCGTGTCACGCTCGGGGACTAGGTACGGCGCACGACCCACGACGACTGCCGGGCGTCCCGCCGCCGCCGCCGAGCCTTGCTCCCGCACGTGGCTGAGCACGAGCCGCGGGGCGGCGTAGGTGTCGTCGTTCAGGCTGATGAGCACCCGCCCGCGAGCCTCGCCGATCATCGCGTTGCGGACGTTGATCAGGCCGCGGCGGCTGTACTCGATGGTCCGCAGCAGGGGCGGGTCGCCGCCGGACTGAGCCCAGGCATGCTCGCAGGCCGCCCGGGCTTCGGGGTCGGGCCCATCAAATCCGACGACCACCTCCGCCCGCTGCGGGCCTTCCTGTTGGGCCAAGGCCGCCACGCACCGGCACAGCTTGTCGACCCGGGCGTGGGTCGGGATGATGGTGGTCGCGTCCATGGGGCGTGTATCGGCCCGCGCGGGGGCCGGGCCCCGAGCTTTGCCCGCCATCAATCCTTACGAACCGGCGGCGCCTTTGGCCGTGATCCCGGCGCCGGCCGCTTCGAGCCAGGCTCGGGCGCGGGCCTGGTTCCGGGCTCGGCCTGCGGCGGCGCCATCGGCACCGTCCCCGGGCTGAACGCCGACCCGCCGAGCTCGAGGTGCGGGCGCCACACCGACCCGGGGCCGGCGCCGTCGCGCACGGCGCTGCACTTGCTCACCGTCGGCACCGTTTCGTCGAGCGCCGCCGCGGTCCCGGCGGGCTCGGCGGCCCCGTCCTTGGGCTTGCCCCAGCGAACGCGGTGCAGCAGCGTGCCGTCGGGCCCGATCAGGCAGACCGAATCGAGCGTGTTGGAAAAGCTCGCCCGCTGGCTCGTCTGCTTCATGCTGAAGACCAGGGCCCCGCCGAAGCGTTCGCTCGGCCCGCTCGGGGCCAGCCGTGCATCGCCGACAGGCCCGGCGAGGTTCGTGTTCCGCCCGTTGAACACCACCACCACGCCCCCCGCGGCGACCTCGACGGCGGGGAACACGAACTTCACGCCACCACCGCCCCCACTCCCGCCGCGCGGCACGCGGCCCGCCGTATCGGCGATCGCGTAGCCGCGGAGCTGAATCGGCCTCGAGTGCGGGTTGTAGAGCTCGACAAACTCGTCGCCCGAAACATCGCGCACGCCGTCGCCGCTCGCATCGCCCTCGGGCCCCGTGGGCACCGCATAGAGCACCTCGCTGATGATCGGATGGGGCCACGCGATCGCCGGGGCCATCGAGTTCATCGACCCCGCCGCGGGCCCGCGCCCCGGCGGCGTGCTCGGCCCCCCCGGCCCCCCCGGCACCCCCGGCTTCGGCGGCATTGACGGCGCGGCGGGGGCGGGCTCGACGGGCGGCGCCTCGGGTTTGGTCGCCGGCGCGGGCTCCGGCTCTTCGGGCGGGCGATCATCCGGCAGCCGCGCGTGCGCCGTCGCCAACGTCATCGCAACGACGCCGAGCGCCGCCGCCGCCAAGCCGAACTTCCCGCGTGTCGAGCGCACGATCGTCCCCATGGCGGGCCTCAGCGGCGTCGGCCGGCCTCGATGCCGATCTCGCGTGCCGTCAGGCGGCCGTTGATGAGCCGCAGGTCGTACTCCCGAACCCCGTCCTCGGGCACGCCCAGCTGCACGACGTTGTTGTTGTCGTCCCCCGTGCCCGCGTCCTGAAGCGAGAAGCGGGCCCGCATGCCCGGGAGCCGCTGCTCCTTGCCCGCGCCGTGCTCGAAGCTGGCGTCCATGGCCAGGATCTGCGTGGAATAGGTCTTGATCGAGTTGTCGCGCCCGAGGTTCACTAGCTCGACGCGGACGAGCCGGTCGGTCTTGTTGTTGACCCTGATGCTCCCGACGCTCATGCCCATGCGGGCCCCGATCGATGAGCCGGTGCACCCGGCCGGACCGATCACCGCCAAGCCGCTGAGGACCGCCGCGAGGCCGAGCATGCTCGCCACCACCCGCCCGCCGCCAACCAATCTTGCTCGAATCATCATGCCGCTCGCCCTTTCACGTGCCGGGCTGTTCGCCGGGCGGACCTTCAGGAGCACCAGCATATCGGCCTGCGTCCGGGTTTGCCCGCCGTTTGTCGAGCCCGGTCTACCGCCGCTACGGGCAGCCGGCAAACCACGCCGACAGGAACCCGAAGATGTCTCCGACCGTCGGCGTCGCGGCCCCGTTGCTCTGGATCGAGGCGTAGCTCGACCCGGCGAACCACGCCGAGAGATAGGCGAAGATGTCGCCCACCGTCCGGCCGCCGGCCTTGTCGAAGTCCGCTAGGCAGCACGCCCCCACGCTCACGCCGGGCGGGTTGCACGCCCCCGACGCCGTCAGGGCCCCGATGCCCGGCCCGGGCGAGACGCACAGGCTCGGGGCTAGCACCTCGCACGTCGAGCCGCGGCAGCACGCCGCCGATGGCTGCGGGCACGGGTTGGGCGAGCATACCGACCCGGGCCCCTGGGCCGTGCCGCCGGACGACGCACACGCGGCCGAATCCGCGAGCGTGCACGAGCCATCGGCGGCGCAGCACGCCTGTGCCGGCTGCGGGCAGGCGACGCCCGAGCACGTCGCGCCACCAACAAACGTGCCCGTGCACGAGGCGGGCACGACCAGCGAGCACGAGCCATCCGCGGCGCAGCACGCCCCGGGCGCGATCGACAGGCTCAGCAGCAGCAATCCCGGGGCCGTCTGCCCCTCGGCGTCGGTCGCGACGCGGAAGAGGTATACGCCCCCCGACTGAACGGGAATGATCACCGGCCCGGACTCGGCGCACGCGAGCGCCGCGCCGGGCGGGCACGCCGCCCACGCGTACGCCGCTAGCGCGAACCCAAAGTCGGTTTGAAGCGTCGCCGTCAGCGTCCCCGTCGCCGGGGCCGTCCACGCCAGCCACACGTCCGAGCCCGCGACGCTCGGGCAGAGCGCGGCGGCCGAGACGCTCGAACCCTCGGTCGTGTACGCGTAGGGACCCAAGCCCGAGCCGAGCTGGGTCGCGGCCACGCACTCGTCGTTGGCGGGCCGATCCACGACGGTCACGAGCTGGCCGGCGGTCGCGTTCGCGCCCGCGTTCAGCCCGTCGGCGTTGCTCACGCTCACGCTCCGGTTGCCGGTCGCCGCGCCGGGCGCGACTACGAGCGAGAGGCCGCGGATCTCGGTGCCCATGCCATTGACCTCCGGCGTGCCCGTGACGCTCACGCCCGAACCCGCCACGACGATCTGCGAAGCGCTGGCGACGCCCTTGAGGTTGGTTCCCCGGATCAGCACCGGCGTCGTGAGCCCGCGCCCGAGCGCGGCGGGCGTGGCGCTGGTCAGCGACGTCGTCGCCCCGCGCACCGTCACGATGATGGTGTCCCGGGCCGTCCGGCCGTTGCTGTCGGTCACGCGGAGGGTCACGGCATACGTGCCGTTCGAGACGTAGGTCGTCTGCGTCTGGCCTGGGCCCTGCAGCTCCAGCGAGCCGTTGCCATCAAGGTCCCACGCGTAGTTGGACGTCGGGATCGTCGCGCCCGGCTCCATCGCGCGGGAGTGGTGGTTGCCGATGAAAGTGGTCAGCTGCCCCGCCGTCGCGAGCTTGTCGAGCCCGGCGAGGGCGACCGGTGGCGCGAGGGCCGTGCCCACGCGGATGGTCAGGTCGTAGGTCTGCAGCGTCTGGTTGCCCGGCACGGTCCCGCCGACGTCCTGCACGCGCAGCAGGTACGTGCCCGCGCCAAGGGCCCGGGTGAACGTCTCGCTGGAGCCCGCGGGCGCACTGCCGGCCGAGTCGATGACCGTCAGGCCCGTCGCGTCGCGCAGCTCCGTCGCCAGGTTGCCGGCCTGGCTGGCGTTGACCAGCCCGACGGTGCCCGTGCATCCCGAGGCCTGGCGTCCGACGCAGGGCACCGGGTCGAGGTTTGAGCCCGAGCAGGTCGTGCCCGCCGGGACGGTCGCGCCCGTGGGCGCGACGGTGACGCTGACGGTCTGGGCGGAATCGAGCGTGAAGCGGAACCAGTCGTCGGTAGAGACCAGCAGCCCGTTGATGACCACGCCCGTGCCGTTGATCGACAGGTCGCGCTCGATGACGCTCCGCAGGCTCGGGGTGGTCAGGTTGCCAAAGTCCCTGGCGGCGTTCTGGGAGTTATTGCCGGCGTAGCGGTCGCCGTAGTTGCGCTGAACCCCGCGGATGTCGTCGTTGCCCAACAGCTCTCGCGAGGCGTAGATGAACGGCTCCATGAGCTTTTGCCCGTTGCAGGGCACGGTGTGGACGAGGCCCAGCCCGTGCCCGTGCTCGTGGGCGATGCAGTTGCGGAAGTACCGCCGGTCGAAGTTCGTCGCGCCCAGGAACGAAGTCCCGGCGAAGGCGCTCGTGTTGATGACCATGTCGCCGCCAGCGCAGGTCGAGACGCTCTGCCCCTGCGGGAAGGCGTTGTACGCCAGGGGCTGGAACGTCGGCGAGCCCAGCGGGATCCCGCCGATGCGGATATCGCCACGCGTCGGTTCGCGGGCCGTGGACAGGGTCATCGGGGTCCCGTCGTCGGGCACCTCGGCGTAGGTCAGCCCCGCGACGCGCCGGTACGACGCGATGGCCGAACGGACGTACTCGCGCCCGCGGTCCAGGCTCCCGAAGGTCTGCACCAGCGACGCGTCCAAGGCGCTTGGCAGGATGAAGTTGATCCCGCTGCACGCGCTGCCCCAGCTCGTCCCGTCGGCGGGGAACGAATAGGTCAGCCGCGCCCCGCGCCCACTGCCCGCCTCGGTGATCGTCGCCTCGCCCAGCCACGCCCGGGTCTCGGTCTCAAACCGCAGCCCCCTCGCATCCAAGCCCGGCGGCAGGGCCGAGGTTCGGCGCAGGATCTCGACAATCTGCTCCTCGGTCAGGTCCGATGCATAGCACGCCTGCGACCGGGCCAAAGCCGCCAGAAGCAGCGACCGCTTCCGCGCCGGCTCAACGCCCCGCTCGCGAGCGATGGCGTCGATCGCCGAGTCGAGCGCCGCCTGCATGTCGCGCCCGGCCCCGCCCGACTCGGCCGACGGCGTGCACACCTTGCCCGACCAATCCGGCGGCGTGGGGGCCTGCGCCGCCGCCAGCCCGGCTGCCCACAGCCCGGCCCACAGCCCGCACACTGCCTTCAAACCACGCGTCATCGCAACCCCTCTTGGGCAACAACCCCGCGCCCCGGTCATACACCATGCCCGCAGCAAGCCCCCGGGCCACAGATCGGCCCGCCGGGGCGAGCAAAACACGGGAAGCCGCGGCCAAGGACGGGGCAGTACTGGCCACCCCCTGTTCGAGCGCCGCCCGTCTCAGGGTTCCTGCAAGCGCTTTCACACGTCGAACCGGAAGCCAATCCCCGCCAGAGCCCCCATCTTCTCAGGCCGTTCACGCCCGATGCCGCGATACGATTCTTGGTCTATGCACCCCCTGCTCCAGGTTTCCGGCGAGCTGCTGAAGGTCGATCGCGATCTGCTGGTGGTTATGTCGATTTTGCACGACACCCTTCGGGAGATCGGGCACCCGGAACTGGCGGCCGAGGTGCCGTGGCTGGAGGGCTGGTCGCCGCCGGAGCCGGGAAAGGCCCCGGACCGGGTGGAGCGGGTGTACGCCCTGGCGTTTCAGATGCTCAACATGGTCGAGGAGAACGTGGCGGCCCAGGCCCGGCGGGCCCATGAAACCGCTTACGGCTCGCGTGCCGTCCCGGGCCTGTTCGGCGACCAGCTGCACCGGCTGGTGGGCGAGGGTGCCTCGGGGGCCGAGCTGGCCCGGGCCATGGCGGGCACGCGGGTCGAGCCGGTTCTGACCGCCCACCCGACGGAGGCCAAGCGGGCCGGCGTGCTCGAGCAGCACCGCGAGATCTACCTGCTGCTGGTCCGGCTGGAGAACCCGGTGTGGACCCCCGCCGAGCGCGATGCGCTGCTGGGCGAGCTTCGCGCGAGCATCGAGCGGCTGTGGCGCACGGGCGAGATCCTGCTCGAGAAGCCGACGGTGCTCGACGAGCTTCGGGCCGCGGTGCACTACCTCACCGAGGTCTTCCCCGAGACCGTCGGCCGCGTCGACCAGCGGTTCCGGCGGGCCTGGGGCGAGGCGGGGCTCGATCCCGCGCTGGTCGCCGAGGTCGACGCGCTGCCCCGCGTGGGCTTCGCCACCTGGATCGGCGGCGACCGCGACGGGCACCCGCTGGTGACCCCCGAGGTGACGCGGGAGGCGCTCGCCGAACTTCGGGCCTCGGCGACGCGGCTGATGGACCGCGAGCTGGCCCGGCTGGGGGCCCGCCTGCCCCTGACGCGCCACGCGCAGGCCCCGAGCGAGGAACTCGTGGGCGCGGTACACCGGCTCTCGTCGCGGCTGGGACCGGCGGCGCAGGCGATCGTGCCCGGACTGCGCGAGGAACCCTGGCGGCTCCTGGTCGAGCTGCTCCGGATGGGCCTGCGCGAGGGGCCCGGCGCAGAGGCGGCGCTCTCGGGCTCGGCGGCCCTGCGCGAGCACCTGGGCGTGCTGGCCGCGTCGCTCGAGCAGGTCGGGGCCGGGGCCTTGGTGCGGTTGGAAGTTGATCGGACGCTGCGGGTGCTGGACGTCTTCGGCCTGCACCTGGCGCGGCTGGACGTGCGGCAGAACAGCCGCGTGCACGAGCTGGCGCTCTCGCAGCTCATCGCCGGCTCGGGGACCGTCGGTGGCGGCGGCGGGCCAGCATTTGAAAACCTCGACGAGGCGGGACGGCTGGCGCTTCTGGAGCGCGAGCTGCGCTCGGGGCGGCCGTTCGCGCTGCCGGGCGTGGGGCTCGGGCCCGAGGCCGATGCGGCCGTTGGCGCGCTCCGCGTGCTGCGCGAGCACATCGAGCGCTTCGGCGACGACGGGCGCACCGCGCTCGGATGCGTCATCGTCAGCATGACGCGCTCGACGAGCGACCTGCTTGTCGTGCTCTTGCTCGCCCGAGAGGCCGGGCTGGCGCGTCTTTCGTCCGAAGGCGGGGTGCTGGCGTGCGATGTTCCGGTGGTGCCGCTGTTTGAAACGCTCGACGACCTCGAGCACGCGCCGACGATCCTGGGGGCCTATCTGGATCACCCGGTTGGCCGCGCGAGCCTGGATCGGCGCCCGGGGCCGGACGGCTCGACGATCCTGACCCAGCAGGTGATGATCGGCTATTCGGACTCGAACAAGGACGGCGGGATCATCGCGAGCCAGTGGGCCCTGCACCGGGCCCAGGAGCGGCTGGCCGCGGTGGGGCGCGAGCGCGGCATCGAGATCCGCTTCTTCCACGGCCGGGGCGGGACGGTCAGCCGCGGGGCCGGGCCGACGGACCGGTTCCTGCAGGCCCTGCCGCACGCGACGATGCTCGGGGACATCCGCGTCACCGAGCAGGGCGAGACTGTCGCGCAGAAGTACGCGAACCTGATCACGGCCCAGCTGCACTTGGAGCTGCTGGTCGCCGGGGCGGCCTCGACATCGGCGCGGCACCGTCGCGAGCGGGGGCTGTCGACGGAAGCACCGGGGGCGATGGCGCGGCTGGCCGAGCTCAGCCGCGGGGCGTATCGCGGGCTGGTCGAGACCGACGGGTTCGTCGAGTTCTTCCGGCTGGCGACACCCATCGACGCGCTGGAGCGGAGCGGTATCGGCTCGCGGCCGAGCCGCCGGACGGGGCGTGCCAGCCTCGACGACCTCCGCGCGATCCCGTGGGTCTTTGCGTGGAGCCAGTCGCGGTTCTTCCTGCCCGGGTGGTACGGCGTGGGCTCGGCGCTCGAGTCGCTCGAGCGCGAGGACCCGGCGGCGCTAGGGGCGTTCCGCGACGCCCTGCCGGCGTGGCCGTTCGGGCGGTACGTGCTCACCAACGTCGAGGCGATGCTGGCGCGTGCGGACGCGGAGGTGATGGGCTGGTACGCAGGTCTCGACCCGGACCCAGCGCGGCGCGGGCGCACGATGACGCTGTTGGAGCGCGAGCTGTCGCTGAGCCGGGCGTGGCTGGAGCGACTGATGGGAAGCAGCATCGAATCGCGGCGGCCGCGGATGGCGCGTTCGGTGGCCCGGCGCGAGCGGGCCCTGCGGACGCTGCACGCGCGGCAGGTTTCGCTGCTGGGCGAGTGGCGGGCCGCCCGCGAGGCCCAGAGCCCCGAGGAGGGCGGCCTGCTGCGGCGTGTGCTGCTGAGCGTGAACGCGATTGCGAGCGGGTTGCAGACGACGGGCTAGGTTCGTTCTGTTGAAGCAGCTTTTTCGGCACGGGTCTTCACGTCCGTGGCCGCTACGCGCTAAGCACCAAGCCTTGGAGAGCCGGCCACCGACGGCAAACTTGCCCGATCAGCGCGGCGCGACGACGCGATCGCCGAAGTCCAGCCCCATCGCCTTCTTGACCAGATGCAGTGTCTCTTCGGCGATCGCGTTGGCTCGCTTGACACCGCGGCGGATCACCTCCTGCACGATCGATTCGCCGCCACCGGGGCCTTCGGACTCGAGCTTGTCGCGGCGATCTCGCATCGGCGCGATGATCGTGTTGATCGCCGCGGCGACCTCGGCCTTGACGTGGCCGTCGAGGACTTCCTGGCCCGATGAATAGCTCGCCAGCAGTTCGTCGGCGCGGAAGGCAGGCAGGAACGCCCGGATGTACTGCGCCAGCGGGCTGCCCTCGGCCAGCGGGTCGGTGCTCTTGGACCGGCCGGTGGCGACCTTGCCGAGCTTCTTCTGCACGTCCTTCTCGGAGTCGTACAGGTAGATCGCGTTGTTCAGCGACTTGCTCATCTTCTTGCCGTCGAGCCCGACCAGGCGGCCCACGCGGCCGACCTTGGCCTTGGGGATCGGGAACACCCCCCCCGCCGCCGCGTGTTCGTCGGCGGGGGTCCGGTTGTTCACGCCGCAGTAGAGCTGATTGAACTTCAGGGCCACGTCGCGGCACATCTCGATGTGGGCCTCCTGATCCTCGCCCACGGGCACGAGGTCGGGGCGGAAGGCCAGGATGTCGGCGCACTGGCCCACGGCGTACATCGGGAAGCCGAACGAGTACGTGTCGCCCAGGCCCTTGAGCTCGATCTCGGTCTTGAGCGTCGGGTTCCGCATCACCTTGTTGAACGGGATCAGCATCGCCAGGAGGAACGTCAGCTCGGCGATCGCGGGAATCTCGCTCTGAAGGACGAACGTCGACCGCTCGGGATCAAGCCCCACGGCCAGCCAGTCCTTGACGATCCCGATCGTGTTGGCCCGGATGTCGGCGGGCTTGTCGGCCAGCGTGGTGAAGGCGTGGACGTTGGCGATCAGGAAGTAGCAGTCGTACTGGTCCTGCAGGGCCAGGCGGTTCTCCAGCGAGCCGACATAGTGGCCAAGGTGCAGACCGGTGGATGTGGGTGTGTCGCCGGTGAGGATGCGGGGCTTGGAGGCAGGGAGCGTCATGGGAGGCAACGGTACGAGGATGGTCGCCGGCGCGACGGGGACGCCGCGCGGGAGGTCTGCGCCGGGAAGGGAGGTCCGATAGTCCGGTCGCGGGCGCAAGCGGGCTGGCGGGGGCGGCCGTGCCGCGCACACTTGCGCGTCCCCCGGAGCCCGCACCCATGCCCAAGACTGGCTGGAATGAACGCCGCAGGGCGCTCGCCGAGGCACGCCGCAAGCGTCCGCTGGCGCGGCGTCTTCTCCGCGATTGGCTGCTGCCGATCGCGGTCATCGCCGCGATCATGGCGCCGATCCGCGCGTCGATCGTCGACTGGAACGACGTCCCCTCGGGCTCGATGCGCCCGACAATCCTCGAGGGCGACCGCATCTTCGTCAACAAGCTCGCCTACGGCCTCCGCGTGCCGCTGACGACCAGCTGGCTGGCGCGCTGGGGCGTGCCGGCGCGGGGCGACATCGTCGTCTTCGCGTCGCCAACGGGCGGTGCGCGGCTGGTCAAGCGGGTCGTCGGGCTGCCGGGCGACCGCGTGCGGCTTGCGGGCAACGTGCTCTACATCAACGACGTGGCCGCGGGCGCCGAGCCGGGAGCACACGCCGTGCGGCTTGCGGGCTCGCCCGTGCCCGTTGTGCTGGCCCACGAGACCATCGGCGACGTAGAGCACCAGATCGCCCTCACGCCCGCGCTCGCCGCCCTCGGGGCCGACTTTGCGGAGGTGACGGTGCCCGGGGACGCCTGCTTCGTGCTGGGCGACAACCGCGACCAGTCCAGCGACTCTCGGTTCATCGGCTTTGTCCCGCTCGCGAGCGTCTATGGCCAGGCGACGCACGTGGCGCTGAGCCTCGACTACTCGCGGCTGGGCCGGCCGCGGTGGGAGCGGTTCTTTGCGGCGATGCGGTGAGCCCGCCGCGGGACGAACGCTCAATGACAAACGCGGCGTCCGGCGATTGCTCGCCGGACGCCGCGTTGATTATCAGTCTGCTGAACGGGCAGGCCCGATCAGTCCTTGGGCAGGATCACCGTGTCGATCACGTGGATCACGCCGTTGGACGCGTTGATGTCGGTCTTGACGATGTTCGCGTCGTTGACCTTGGCCTTGCCGTCCACGACAGCGATGGTCACGTTCTGGCCCTGCACGGTCTTGGCCGAGCCGGCCTTGACGGCCTGATCGGAGAAGATGCGACCGGGAACAACGTGGTAGGTCAGGATCGCGGCGAGCTTGGCCTTGTTCGCAGGATTGAGCAGGCTATCGACCGTCTCCTTGGGGAGCTTGGCGAACGCCGCGTCGGTCGGGGCAAAGACGGTGAAGGGACCGGCGCCCTGCAGCGTGCTGACCAGGCCCGCGGCCTCGATGAGCTTGGCGAGCGTGTTGAACTGCCCGGCGCCGACGGCGACGCCGACCACGTCCTTGGTCTCGGGCATGAGCACAGCGTCGATCACGTGGATCACGCCGTTGGAGCACTTGATGTCGGTGGTGACGACCTTCGCAGCCCCGACGCTCACACCCATCTTGGTGCTGATGGGCAGACGCTGGCCGTTGACCGAATCGGCGAACGTGAGCTTGGTCACGTCGGCGGCCATGACGGCACCGGGGACGACGTGGTAGGTCAGGACACCCGAGAGCGCGGCCTTGTCCTTGAGCAAGGCCTCGAGCGCCTTGGGATCGATCTTCGCGAACGCCGCGTTGGTCGGGGCGAAGACGGTGAACGGGCCCTTGCCCTTGAGCGTCTCGACCAGGCCCGCGGCAGTAACGGCGGTGACGAGGGTGGAGAAGTCCTTGTTGCTTACGGCCGTATCGATGATGTCCATGGTCTTGTTGTCCTGTGTAAAGGCGGCGGTGATGACGTTCCCGCCGGTGGCGGCCGTCGCGGGGGCAGACTTGCCGTCGCCGCAATCGCCGGCAAAGGCTGGGGCGGAGATCCCGGACACGAGGGCGAGCAGAAGGACGTTGACGCGTTTCATAGAAGGATTCCCTTTCACACGCCTTGAGTCCGCCCGGCTCGATACCCGACGCCCGGCTCCGTTTGCCGAATGCGATAACCGGGCGGCCTGGATGCGGCGGACCCCGCGTGTCAGAGGTGTCATCGTCGGGCCGCTGTGAGCGGATTCAGGGCCGAGGCGATCCGGCTGTTCATGGGCGTGCAACCAAGCAAACAGGGAAACTTGCGACGTGTCGGTCCGCGATCCGGAGCCGGTCAAGCCCGAGTCCAGAGCGCCAGCGCGACGTTGGCGGCGTTGAAAGCCACGTGCATGACGATCGGCACGCCCAGCCGCCGCGTCTTCTCGTACGCCGCCCCCATGCCCACCGCGAGCACGAACAAGCCCGGCAGCGCGTGCGGCCCGGCCGCCCCGAGGTGTACCGCCGTGAACAGCGCCGAGGCGATGAGGACCGCGGCCCACGCCGAGCCGATCAGCCGAAGCAGGCACGACTGCAGGAAGACGCGGTACAGCAGCTCCTCGACGACCGGAGCCAGCACCACCGCGCCAAGCACCACCACCCACCGCCACGGGCCCGCGTCGGCACCGCGTGCGTTGACGATTCGCTCCAGCGTTTCGTGCGCGATGCGCGGCGGGGCCCGGCCCGTCCAGAGCTCGACGCCCCACTGCGTTGCATACGCGACCAGCACGTATACCGGCACCACTAGCAGCAGGCAGGCCAATCCGACCCAGATATCCGACGCACGGAGCCCGAGCCCCGCCCGCTCTCCCGCGCGGGCGCGGACGAGGTAGACCATCAGGACGCCCATCAGCAGTGCGCCGCCCTGGGTGCACAGCTGCGTCATACCCATCGCCTGCATCGAGCCCGTCGCGCCGCGAACGTCCGGCGGCGCCGAGGCAAGCAGCGAGAGCATAAAGGGTGGTGTCAGGAAGATCATCGAGCCGCAGACAAACCACACGGCCCCGGGCACACCCGAGACGTCGCGGCCGCCCTTGCCCGCGCCGAGTCCCTCGGGCCGGAGCACGCCCTTGAACCACAGCCCGATACCGACCGCCGCGCTCAGGGCGCCGGCGATCAA
This sequence comes from Phycisphaerales bacterium, assembly GCA_038214505.1. Taxonomy (GTDB): domain Bacteria; phylum Planctomycetota; class Phycisphaerae; order Phycisphaerales; family UBA1924; genus UBA4658. The sequence goes on from JBBQRT010000013.1 coordinate 42,354, forward strand.
GAGCACCATCGTCGTCTCGCGTGTCACGCCCGATGGTACAGGCCATCCGCCCCACGCCCAACCCGGAACACGCCGCGGCCGGGCGATGGGCGGCGGTGTCGCTCTAGACTTGAGCCATGAGCCTGCCCGCCGCCGCATCGCGAGAAGAGCATCTGTCCTGGCTGCTTGAGATCACGCAGATCCCGACCGCCGCTGGGCGCGAGTGGCGCGTAATCGACTGGATCGGCGCATGGGTCGCGGCCCGCCCCGACCTCGAACTGACGCCCGACGCCTCGGGCAACCTCGTGATCGCCCCGAAGCAGCGCTGGGGGGGCGGGGCGGCCAGCGCCAGGGCGTCGCCGATCTATTTCACCGCCCACCTCGACCACCCCGCGTTCGTCGTCGACCGCGTCGTCGCGCCCGGCATGCTCGAGCTGGCCTTCCGCGGCGGCGTGATGGATGTCTATTTCGACAAGGCCCGCGTGGCCGTCCACACCGGCGGGCGCGACGGCGTTCCCGCCCTGACGCTCTCGGGCACGCTCGCGGGCGTCGCATCGCCCGCGGGGGCGCTGTTCACGACCTATCTCTGCGAGCTCGACGAGCCGGGCGGCCACGCCCTCGACGCCCGCAAGCTCGTGCGCGTCGGCGATGTGGCGACTTGGCTGCTGCCGCCGGCCGAGGTCGATCCCGACGGTCTCGTGCACACGCACGCGTGCGACGATCTGGCGGCCCTGGCCGCGGCCCTCTCGGCAATGGATGTTCTGCGTTCGCTCAACGCACGCGGCGAGCCCACCGAGGACGTTCGCCTGATCTTCACGCGGTCCGAGGAGATCGGCTTCACCGGCGCGATCGCCGCGTGCAAGCATGAGACCATCCCCGCGGACGCGCGTGTAGTTGCGCTCGAGAACAGCCGCTCGTTCGCCGACTCGCCCATCGGCGGCGGGCCGATCGTCCGCGTAGGCGACCGCATGAGCATCTTCGACCCGCGGCTCACGGCGGCCTGCGCGAAGCGCGCCGAGGAGATCAGCGGCCACGCCGCCACGCCCACGGCCTCGCAGAAGAACAGCGAGACCGCCGGCTGGCGCTGGCAGCGCAAGCTCATGGCAGGCGGGGCCTGCGAGGCGACGGTCTTCTGCGCGTACGGCTATCAGGCCACGTGCCTTTGCCTGCCGCTGGGCAACTATCACAACATGGCCGGCCTGGCCGCCCTCCAGGACGGCACGTACGACGATGCGGCGCTCGGCCCGCCGCGGGCGGCCCGCGAGTTCATCCATGTCGACGACTATGCGGGTCTGGTCGACCTGCTGGTGGCGATCGGCCAGCGTCTGCCCGAGGGCGACCCGGCGATGCCCCGGATCGCCAGGCTGTTCGACACCCGCGCGTTCGTGCTCGACGAGCGGTAAGAGGCCGCGCACCAACACCATGATTGTCCGGCCCGTCAAGTTCATGTTTCTGGTCAAGGGCCAGTCCCGCGAGGCCTGGGCGGGCGCGCTCGCAGACGCATCGTGGGCCCGGCGGAGCGAGGTGCTTAAGGCCGACGCCGACGCTGGGTCCTGGGTCCGCGCGGCGACGCTCACCGTCGCGGGGATGCGGCACGACGTGGTCATCAAGGCCCGCCGCCTCGAGGCCCCGCTGGACCGGCTCAAGAGCCACCTCGGGCACGGGCGCGGGCAGCGGCACATCCGCGGCGCGGGGCTGCTATCTCGCTTCGGGATCGCCACCGCGCAGCCGCTCGCCCTTCTCCGGGCCGAGGTCGACGGGCCGGAGCACGAGGTGCTCGTTCTCGAACGCCTCGGCGGGCCGACACTGCTGGAGCTCATGCGCGATTCGCGCGAGCGCGAGCTTCCCCTCGCGATCGAGCGGGCCTTGGCCGCCGCCGTCGGGGCCCAGGCCGCGCGGTTCTCTCGCTCGCGCCTGCGCAACCGCGACCACAAGCCCAGCAACATCCTCGTGCCGCGGCTCAACGACGCGGGCGCCGAGCTGGCCGTCATCGACTGCGTCGCGATCACGCGGCCGCCGCTGCCCGCCACCATCGCCCGCATGCTCTCGTCGCTGGTCATCGAGCCGCTGGGCTGCGGCGTGCTCCCAAGGCGGACGCTCCGCCTGCGGGCCCTGGTCGCGTTCATCGACGGCGTGCTCGAGTCGTTCGGGGCCAGCGAGAACCTCAACACCAGCGACCGGCGGCGGATCGCCTGGTCGGTCTGGCGGAACATCGAGACGATCGTCGCCCGCCACGCCGACCCGCGGCCGCGGCACGACCCCCTGGCCCCGCGCAGCTCGGGCCCTCAGTGCTGAGCCGCCGGCGCACGCGGGCCGAGCACGTAGAGCTGAACGAAGCCGACATCGATGCGTTCCGCGGGGCCCAGGGCCGCCTCGAGCTCGCCAAGCCGGCGCCTGGGTACGCCGTCCCACCGCGGGTTGTTGATCAGGATGACGGCCCGCGAGCCGTCGGCCTCGGCGCGCATGGCAGCTGCGCCGGCCGCGACGCCCGCGGGCGGCAGTTCCAGCAGCTCGGGCCCGGACCTCGCGTAGTACTCCATTGGCAGCAGCGGCGAGCCGGAGATCACCAGCGACCGACCTTCGGATTCAATGGCGTCGATGCGGGCGGCGATGCTGCGCCAGTCCGGCCGCGAGGGCCCCGCCGCGGCGTACCCGGCCCGCCAGGTGTGCATGCCCACGCACGCGACCACGCCCAGCGCGAGCACAGCCGCCGCAGGAACCCGGGCCGCGACCGACGGCCGCGACACACCCGCCGCCACCGCCACCGCGAACCACGGCAGGCACACCAGCAGGTTCCGCGGCGTGAACCACTCCGGCGCAGTGCCGGTGATCGCGCCAACCAGCGCCGTCCCGGCAAGCAGCGCGAGCATTGGCCCGAGCAGGCCCGCCATGACCAGAACCCCTGAGGCGGATCGGCGCAGAACGCCCGCGCCGATCGCCAGCGCCGCCAGCGGCGCGACCCCGAGCGCGGCGACCCACGCCGCCCCACCCGGCCCGCCGCTATTGACCATCGCGTTGCCCGTGGGCAGCCAGACCGCCAGCATCCGCGCGAGCTGGTAGAGGTCGAACGCCGTGGCATACTCGCGGCCCATCGTGCTCAGCTGCCCGGCCTTGAACACCAGCAGCGGCGCGACCAGCAGCCCGCACGCGGCCACGCACGCCGCCAGCGTTCCCGTCGCCCCCCCCGCCCGCGCGTGCACCGCGTCGGGCCCGATCCCCGGCCGCCGAATCGCCAGCACGCCCGCCACCGCCCACAGCGGCAGGAGCAGCAGCGCCGCCTGCCAACTGACATAGAGCGCGAGCGCCGCCCACACGCCGGCGACCACGCCATCACGCCGCCGGCCCGAACGGAGGGCAGCGTCGAGCCCCACCACCGCAAGCACCGAGAGCATCGTCACAAACATGTTGTTCTTGGCCTCGGTCGAGAACCAGATGTGCGGCGGCGAGAACAGCAGCAGGGCCGCCGTCATCAGCCCGACCCCGCGCCCCAGCCGGCACGCGGCCCACCGCGCCACGACGATCACGACCACCATCCCCGCCAGCAGCGACGGCAGCCGGACGCTCACCTCCGAATCGCCGAAGATCCCCGTCCAGAGATACATCAACGAGTTGTACAGCGGGTTGTGCACGTCGCGCCAAAGCGCGAACGACGACATCGGCCCGCGGAGAACTACGGCGGTCCGCCAGACCTCGTCGTACCAGAGGCTCTCGGTCATGCGAGACCAACGCACAGCTACTGCGGAAGCAAGGACTACCAGCATCCAAATATGTCGTTCGACAATCCCTGTGTGACGAAGCCTGCCCCAAGTCGCACATCGTCGCACCGAGGCACGACGATACTCCCCCTGATTCGGGCACATTGAAGAGAGTGGATTCATGGTGGAATGCCTTGACACCGGTCAATTCAGATAGTAGTTTGGTCTGAGTGCCCGGGCGCGAACTCCCGGGCGCGAACTCCCGGGCATGCTGGGAGGTTTAATGCGAAGCTGTACTGAGTCCAGATGGTTCAAGCTTGTCACCGGGTTCCTCGTCGGTTTACTCATCTGCGGTCCGTCACAGGCTCTAGCGCGAGCTATTCCGCCCATCCCAAACCTCTGTGTCTCAAGCGTTCCCGATTCACCTGGAACCGCTGAGTACGTCAGCGTGCAATGCACGGTTCATCAGAGTCTCTTTGGAGACGGAACCGGGCCTGGTCTCGTGTTCGGCTTCGACAGGGGCATCCCATCTCCAGGATCGTAGAAGGGTTGTGCAGTCGCTGCACTCGCCAATCAAGTCCGAATGATGTGGAGATGCACTAACGACCTTAACATTTCGACAGAAGCAGCCAAGGCTGCTCTTCGACTTGCGCTGGAAGCCTGTGGCGTGGCCGTGGGAAACGCATGAGCAAAACCAAGCTCCCAGTTCCTTACCCATACTATATAATCGGCTATATTGGGCCGATCGCGATCGTGGTTTTTTGGCTAATTAGTTCGCTCGCCCTCGATGCATCGCGTTCACTCTGGCAGCCGGCCAAGATCATTCCACAATGGTGCTTGGCTGTCTGCACGATACCCGCGTGTGTATATTTATATCTTCGCTATCGATCCTTGCGAAGATCGCTACGTTCACACGAAGGCAAACTCTGCATAAAGTGTGCTTATGATTTGCGTCATATTCAGGACGGACAGCCCTGTCCCGAGTGCGGGCGCATGTATCACGCACAGAGTGACCTCGCGGCATGGAGAAAGCACGTCGACTTCTAAGATCAACGAAGTTTTCTGACAATTAACGCCGGGGCGGCAATTATCTCCATCCCCCCCACCACCACCACCACCGAGGGGTGGGAGGGATTCATTGGCAGCGCAGATGAATTCGGTTCTTTACTTCTTCTGATCCATCAGCGCCGCCTGCGCCGCCGCCAGCCGCGCGATCGGCACGCGGAAGGGCGAGCAGGAGACGTAGTCCATCCCGACCTTGTGGCAGAAGTGGACGGAGGCGGGGTCGCCGCCGTGCTCGCCGCAGATGCCGATCTTGAGGTTCTTCTTGGTCTCGCGGCCGGCCTTGATGGACATCTTGACGAGTTTGCCCACTCCCGACTGATCGAGGCTCTGGAAGGGGTCCTGCGGGAGGAGTTCCTGCTTGAGGTAGTCGGGCAGGAACGAGTTGATGTCATCGCGCGAGAATCCGAAGGTCATCTGCGTGAGGTCGTTGGTGCCGAAGGAGAAGAAGTCGGCGTCCTGTGCGATCTCGTCGGAGATGAGGGCGGCGCGGGGGACTTCGATCATCGTGCCGATGGGGATATCGAGCTTGCCCTTGTAGCCGAGGCGGGCCTTGACACTCGCGATGGTCTCCTCGGTCTTCCTGCGAAGGACCGTGAGTTCCTTGCGGGTGCCCACGAGCGGGATCATGATCTCGGGCATCGCCTTGATCTTCTTGTTGAGGCACGTGATCATCGCCTCGACGATCGCGGTGACCTGCATCGTGAGGATCTCGGGATAGGTCACGCACAACCGGCAGCCGCGATGGCCCAGCATGGGGTTCATCTCGTGCAGCTGGCTCACGCGCTGCTTCACCTTCGCGAGGCTCACGCCCATCGCCCTGGCAAGCTCTGCCTGGTTCTCGTCGTCGTGGGGGAGGAACTCGTGCAGCGGGGGGTCGATCAGGCGGATGGTGACGGGGAGCCCGTTCATCGCGGTGAAGATGCCCGCGAAGTCGTCGCGCTGGTAGGGAAGAAGCTCGTTGAGGGCCGCGACGCGTGCGTCGAGCGTGTCGGCGAGGATCATCTTGCGCATGCTCTTGATGCGTGCGCCCTCGAAGAACATGTGCTCGGTGCGGGTGAGTCCGATGCCCGTTGCGCCGAAATCGCGGGCCCGCTGGGCGTCGGCGGGCGTGTCGGCGTTGGTGCGAACGCCGATGGTGCGATACTTGTCGGACCACTTCATGACCGTCGAGAAGTCGCCGCCGAGCTTGGGCTCGACCTTGGGCATGGATCCCTCGAAGACCTCGCCCGTCGAGCCGTCGATGGAGAGGACGGTGTCGCGGGTGTAGGTCTTGCCGTTGGCTTCGAAGGTGCCGGCCTTCTCGTTGATGTGTATGTTGCCCGCGCCCGCGACGCAACACTTGCCCCACCCGCGTGCGACGACCGCCGCGTGGCTGGTCATGCCGCCGGTGGAGGTAAGGATGCCGGCGGCCATGTGCATGCCCTCGACGTCCTCGGGGCTGGTTTCCTTGCGGACGAGGATGACCTTCTCTCCCTTGTGGCCGCGTTCGACGGCTTCCTCGGCGGTGAATGCCGGCTTGCCTGTTGCGGCGCCGGGCGATGCGGGCAGGCCCTTGGCAAGAAGCGTCGCGCCCTTCTTCTTCGACGGGTCGAAACTCGGGAGCAGGAGCTGCGTGAGGTCGCCCGCGGGAATGCGGAGGACCGCGGTCTTCTCATCGATGAGGCGCTCTTTCACCATGTCGCAGGCGATCTTGACGGCCGCGGGGCCGGTGCGTTTGCCGGATCGGGTCTGGAGCATGTAGAGCGTGCCGCGCTCGATGGTGAACTCGATGTCCTGCATTTCCTTGTAGTGCTTCTCGAGCTTGTTTTTGATCTTGATGAGCTCGTCGTAGACCCTCTTGTTCCACTTGGTCATCTCGCTGACGGGCTTGGGGGTGCGGATGCCGGCGACGACGTCCTCGCCCTGCGCGTTGATGAGGAACTCGCCGTAGAACTCGTTGGTGCCGATGGATGGGTCGCGGGTGAAGGCGACGCCGGTGCCCGAGTCGTCGCCCATGTTCCCAAAGACCATGCTCTGCACATTGACCGCCGTGCCCGGCAGGCCATGGATCACGTTGATGCGGCGGTACGCGACGGCCTTGTCGGCCATCCAGCTCTTGAACACGGCCTCGATGGAGAGCGCGAGCTGCTCCATCGGGTCCTGCGGGAACTCCTCGCCCACATACTTGCGGTACACGGCCTTGTACTTGTCGCACAGCTCGATGATGCCCTCGGTGGGCACGTCGGTGTCGAGCTTGGCGTTGTACTTGCGCTTGATCTCGCTGAAGGCCTCCTCAAAGTGCTCGTGGTCCACGCCGACGACCACGTCGCCGAACATGTTGATCAGCCGGCGATAGGCGTCGAAGGCGAAGCGGCGTGAGCCGGTGCTCTTGGCAAGACCCTCGGTCGCGACATCGTTGAGCCCGAGGTTGAGGATCGTGTTCATCATGCCCGGCATCGAGTCCTTCGCGCCGGACCGGACCGAGACGAGCAGCGGATTCTTGCTGTCGCCAAACTTCTTGCCGGTGAACTGCTCGAGCGTCGCCATGTGCTTGGAGACTTCGCCCATCAGCGAGGGCGGAAGCTTCTGCCCGGCGGCGTTATACTTGGCGCAGGTGTCGGTCGTGATCGTGAAGCCCGGGGGCACGGGCAGGCCGATGCTCGTCATGTCGGCGAGGTTCGCGCCCTTGCCTCCAAGGAGGTCCTTCATCCTGACGTTGCCCTCGGTCTTGCCCTTGCCGAAGAAGTAGACCATCTTCGCGCCCTTGGCCGCCTTCGCGCCCGCGCCGTGCCCGTTCAGCGAGCCGTTGCTCGACGCCTTGGACGACTTGGCGCTCTTCTTCTTCACCGGAGACTTGACGGCCATGGTGCGGTTCTTCCTTCGATTGCGTCGGCACGGACAGCCCGTCTTTAGGGGTGTCCAGCGATCTGTGCGAGTGGGCGTTGCGGCGCAAATCGCGCTCCGAGCAAGCCCTAGGCCATGAGCATAGAGCGCCCATCTCGCGTCTTCTCGCTTTCCGCCGCCCACGGCCGCACACATCGCGTCGGCCCGTCCGTGTACCGTTGCCCGTGCCCGCCCGCGCGACCATCCATCCCCTCCCCGGGGAACACCGCCCACCACTGGACGTTTTTCGCTCCTGGCCCGCCCAAGCCGGCCTGGCGGCCCTGATCTCCGCCCAGCCTCAGGGCGCCTACAGCCGCTGGTCGATTCTGGCCCGGCCCGAGCGAGCCGCGGTCCTCGGCATCGACCAGGCCGACCCGATCGCACGCCTGAGCCAGCTGGTCGAAGCCACCCGGGTTGATCGCCCAAGCGTCCAGCCCGACGTCCCGTTCGTCGGCGGCTGGGTCGTTGCGCTCGCCTACGAACTCGGCCGCTCGATCGAGCCCCGCTCGGCGGTTTATCCAGCCCGCGTCGACCCCGCCTGGCCCTCGCTCATCACGCTCTGGCGCTGCCCCGCCGCCCTGGTCCACGATGCCCAGGGCGACCGGTGGTTCGCGGTCCGCAGCGACGAGCGCTGCCCCGAGGCCGTCGCTCCTCCCTCGGAGGAGCAGGCCGTTCGGTACGCCCTCGGGCCCGTGCAGGGGCTCTCACGGCAGGCCGAGTTTGAGGCCGCCGTGGCCCGGACCGTCGAGTACATCCGCGCCGGCGATGCCTTCCAGGTGAACCTCGCCCACCGCCTGAGCGCATCGTTTGACGGCTCTACGCGGGCCTTGTTCGCCGACCTGTGCGCCCGGGCCGGGCCGTGGTACGGGGCGTATCTCGAGCACCAGTCCCTCGGCCGGCGTCGGGCCGCCCTGTCGCTCAGCCCCGAGCTGTTCCTCGACTATCACGCCCCGTCGCGCATCCTCACGACGCGCCCGATCAAGGGCACGCGGCCCGTCTCGGCCCGCGCCGCCGAGCTGGACGCCAGCCCGAAGGACCGGGCCGAACTGAACATGATCGTCGACCTGATGCGCAATGACCTGGGCCGCGTCGCCGCCATCGGGAGCGTCCGAGTCGATGAGGCCCGCGTCATCGAGTCTCACGGCGGGCCCGCCGGCGTCCACCAGGGCGTCGCCACCGTCCGGGCCCGGCTCGGCGCCGGCCTCTCGATCGCCGACCTCCTGCGGGCCACGTTCCCCGGCGGCTCCATCACCGGGGCCCCGAAGGTCCGGGCGATGCAGATCATCGAGGAGCTCGAACCGGAGCCGCGCGGGCTCTATACCGGGGCCGTGGGGTACATCAGCGACTGCGGCAATCTCGCGCTCAACATCCCGATTCGCACCGCCATCATCGACGGGCCGGGATTCGGCGAAGACGCTCCCGGCGCGTCGGTCTCAGGAGCCACGCTGCACTACGGCGTGGGCGCGGGCATCGTCGCCGACTCGGTCCCCCGCGACGAGTGGCTCGAGACCCTCGACAAGGCCGGTGCCCTCCTCAAGCCGGCACGGAGCACGACATGAGCCACGCCGCCGACGATCGGTCCGACGGCTACCAGCCCTACACCAGCAACGGCCCGCGCGTGCGGACCGATGTGGTCGACGTCTACGTCTTCACTCGCACCGCGCCGCCCGCCCCGTCCCCCCCGCGGGACCACGATCGAGAAGCCGCCTGGCCCGCCCGTGCGCCCGCGGCGGGCATCGAGTTCCTGCAGGTCCTCCGCGCCGGCGAGCCGCTGATGAACACCTGGCACCCCGTCATGGGGCATATCGAGCCGGGCGAGACGGCCGCCGCCACCGCCCGGCGCGAGGTCCGCGAAGAGCTTGGCCTCGACCCCGGCGACCCGCGTGTGCTGGGCCTCTGGGCCCTTGAACAAACCCACCCCTTCTACATCGCGGCCATCAACGCGATCGTCATGAGCCCCCGCTTCGCGCTCGAGGTCGCCCCCGGCTTCGCCCCCACGCTCAACACCGAGCACACCCGGCACCGCTGGGTGCCGCAGCGCGACATCGACGCGGCGTTCATGTGGCCGGGGCAGAAAGCCAGCTGCCGCGAGATCCTGACCGAGATCGTGGCCGACGCTTCGCTGAGCCGCGACGCCCTGCGGCTTGTGTGAGCTGCAGACTTGGCTACCCCGCACCTCCGGGGCGGGTCTGGGACGTCCGTTGGATGTTGGGCCAAACGCAGTACAGCCAAAGACAAAGAACCCGCCCCGGAGGTGCGGGCTACCCGAACGCGGGGTACCCAACGGCCCTACAGCAAACCTCACCCGCCCCGCGACCCCAGCGCACCGACGCACAAATACAGCGCTGCCATCCGCACGCTCAAGCCGTGCTCGACCTGGCGAAAGATGACGCTCTGCGGGCTGTCGGCGACCTCGCCGTCGATCTCGATGCCGCGGTTCATGGGGCCCGGGTGCATGACGACGGCCCCCTCCTTCAGCCGCGTGAGCCGCTCGCGCGTGAGCGCGAAGGCCTGCTTGTACTCGCGAAGGCTCGGGAACGCCGGCGAGCCCTTGGTAGCCTCGCCCCCCCCGCCCCCCCCAGCCCCCCCCGAGTGGCGCTCGAACTGGATCCGCAGCATGTTCACCGCGTCGACCGCGCCCAGAACGCCGTCGAGCTCGTGCTCCACGCGGCATCCCAGCGATTCCAGCGATCGCGGCGCAAGCGTCGGCGGCCCGACCACCACGACCTCGGCCCCAAGCCGGGTCAAGCCCGCGATGTTCGACCGCGCGACGCGCGAGGAGACGATGTCGCCGACGATCGCGACCTTCAGGCCCGTGAGGTCGAAGGCCTCCAGCCGCGGATCGACGCCGCCGGCCCGCTTGAGCCGCGTGTCGACAAGCGTGTAGATGTCCAGCAGCCCCTGGGTCGGGTGCTCGTGCTTGCCATCGCCGGCGTTGATGACCGCGCAGTCGACGGCCCGGGCCGCCACCAGCGCCGCGCCCGCGGCCTTGTGCCGAACCACCAACGCGTCGACGCCCATGGCCACGACGTTGCGGGCCGTGTCGGCGACCGTCTCGCCCTTGCTCACACTCGAGCCGGTCTCGGTGAGCTCGACCACGTCGGCGCTGAGCCGCTGGGCGGCGAGCGTGAACGAGAGCCGCGTCCGCGTCGAGTCCTCGAAGAACAGGTTCGCCACCACCCGCCCGCGGAGGGCCGGGACCTTCTTGATCGACCGCGTCGAGACATCGGAGAAGCCGCGGGCCGTGAACAACAGCGACCGGATCTCGGCCGCCGAAAGCTCCTGCAGACCCAGCAGAGATCGCCGGGTCCAGACCGAGACCGGGTCCGCCTGGGATTGAACAGCGTGGGGAGGAGGGCTCATCGGGCCCAGTGTATCGGGCGGGCCCGGCAGGCCGCCGGATAGGCCGCCAGCGCACTGGGCGCGGCGAAAAACAAGCGGGCCCGGCGTGTGCCGGGCCCGCGAGAGAAACTCAGGATGCCGATCCGGGGATCAGCGACGACGACGCGCTGCCAGCAGGCCGCCAAGGCCTAGCAGGGCCGCGGCGCCGGGGGCCGGGATCACGGAGAAGTTGTTGAAGTGCACGTCGGCGAACTCGGTGTCGTAGTTGTACAGGCCGATGGCGTCGATACCGCCGTTGACCTGCCGACCGGAGATCGTCTGGGTGATCGACGGGGTGTCGATGCGGGTCAGGCGGACGGTGTAGTCGCCCGTGTTGGTGTTCAGGAGCGTGAACTCGACGAGCAGTCCGCGGTTGGAGAACGGGATGGTCGTCGTCACGGTGCCGGCGGCGTCGCGGAGCTCATAGTTGGTCCCGCCACCGAAGAACCCGACCAAGGCCTGGAAGTTGGCCGTCCCGCTCAGGCCGGCGGAGTAGGGGCTGGCGACGCCGAAGCTCGGGGCCCCGAAGCCCACGCCCGCGAATCCGCCATTCTGAATGTCGCCATGCTCAACGGCGATGGCGACGGTCTGGCCGTTGACAAGGTTGGCGGTGTTGAAGGTGTCACCCTGGAGGCGGCGATAGGCCGCGAACGCCTGAGAGCCCGGGCCGTTCGCAAATGAGCTCCAAGCATGGTTGGGCGACTTCACGTCCTGCAGGTCCGTGTTGGCGGCACCCCCGAGGAACGGACCCGCGCTGCCTGTGGTGGGGACGAAGGTGTTAAACACCCACTGGCCCCAGCCGAAGCCGCCGTTGGACCCGTTGGCCCAGTTACCCGGAACGGTGTATGCGGCGTTGTCCGCGTTGTCAGATGCGGGAATAGACGCCATCGACTGGCCCGCCACGAGGGCGACCACAGCGCACGACAGAACAGCTTTCAACATGGATCTCTCTCCTTCTTCCAAACACAATCCCCACCAATCCGACCCTCTCGAGGGCTCGGTACGAATCTATGACTGACGAACTACTGTGTCACAAACCGGGCCTGAAGGCAAGCCGAAAATCCCGTGTTCCGCGGGATTTCTGTGGCGCGGCTGAGGCGATTACCCAACCACCACACGAACACTCCGCAGAGGAACCGGGCATGCCACGCGGAGAGCGCTCTCGCCACCCCCTCGAAGCAGGCGGTCGAGCGCAAAGCGGGTCGCCGAGTCGGGTACGCGAACCGTGAGTGTGCCCCGGCTGAGCCCCTCGATCACGGTGCGGGCCGCGAGGGCTTCGGGGACGACGCTTGCCCACGCCGCCGCCACGCCCGACAAGCCGCGCTGCATCTTTCGCATCTCGCGGAGCCACTCGTCCATCTGCGGCACAAGCGACGCGTCGCCCGGCTTGCGCAGCCGCCGCTCGCGCAGCCGCTCCACCCCCGCCATCGATGCCGGCAGGCCCGGGGAGGGCTGGGGTGCCGGCTTGGCCGAGTCGCCTTTGATTGTTCGTGCCCGCCGGGCCATGCGCGCAGCGTACCCCGCGTGTCACGCCCGCGGCGTCGCCCCGCCGGAATGCCCCCACGAGTCGGTCCCTTTGGCCTTTGGGGAACGGTTCCGCTACCTTCCCGTTCCCCATGTCGACCACCATCACGCTCACCGATCTGACCAAGACGTTTCCCGGCTCCGCACCGGGCGCGGGTGCCGGGGTCACGACCGCCGTCGACCGCGTGAGGCTCACCATCGGGGCCGGCGAGCTCTTCTTCCTGCTTGGCCCCTCGGGCTGCGGCAAGACCACGCTGCTTCGGATGATCGCCGGCTTCATCGAGCCCACGGCCGGGCGGATTCTTTTCACGACCGCCGACGGGCGGGAGCGCGACATCACCTACTTGCCCGCGAACAAGCGGAACACGGGCATGGTGTTCCAGTCCTACGCCCTCTGGCCGCACATGACCGTGGCCCAGAACGTCGCCTTCGGGCTCAGCGTCCGGAAGGTGCCCGCCGCGGAGCGCGAGCGCCGCGTGGGCGAGGCCCTGAAGACCGTCCGCATGGACGCCTACGCCGCCCGCAAGCCCAACCAGCTCTCCGGCGGCCAGCAGCAGCGCGTCGCGCTGGCCCGTGCGCTGGTGATCCGCCCGGACGTTCTGCTCCTCGACGAGCCGCTGTCCAACCTTGACGCCAGGCTCCGCATCGAGCTTCGCTCCGAGATCCGCCGCATCTGCAAAGAGGCCGGCATGACGGCCATCTACGTCACCCACGACCAGAAGGAAGCCTTGTCGATGGCCGACCGGGTCGCGATTGTTTCGGGCGGCAAGGTCGTCCAGGTCGGCCCGCCGGCGGAGCTCTACCGCCGGCCCGCGACGCGATTTGTCGCGGAGTTCCTGGGCGAGACCAACTTCCTGCCCGGCACGGTCATCGAGCGCACGGAGAACGGCCTGCTCGTCAAGACCGGCGCGGGCGTGCTGCTGGCGGGCACCGTCTCGCCGCTGCTGGATCCCGCGGCCAAGGAGGTGCTGCTCTCGATCCGTCCCGAGGCCCTGCGTCCGGCGAGCCAGCCCGGCGACAACACGCTCGACGGCCGCGTCGTCGAGTCGGTCTACCTGGGCGAGACGGCCCAGCTCGATGTCGAGCTCGCCGACGGCTCGCGCCTCCGCGTCGCCACGCTCAACCCCGCGACGGCGGGCTACCAGGGCCAGAGCCTCACGCTCGCTGCCAGCCCGGAGGACGTTGTCGCGGTCGCCGGCTGATCGGCGCCCCGCTGCGACTCGCCCGCGAGTTCCGATACCCTTCGCCCATGCTCGAGACCGCCGACCTCCGCCCGCTCATCGACGCCGCCCTCCCCGACCTGATCCGCCTGCGCCGCGACCTGCACGCGCACCCGGAGCTCGCGTATCAGGAATCGCGCACCAGCCGCGTGGTCTGTCAGGAGCTCTCGCGGCTGGGCATCAAGCATGTCGCCGGGCTCGCCGGCGGCACCGGCGTGCTGGCGTACATCCCCCCCACCGTCGCCGGCGCTGAATCCCGCGGTTCCATCGCCCTCCGCGCGGACATGGACGCCCTCCCCATCACCGAGACAACCGGCCTGCCCTACGCCTCCACCACGCCCGGGCTCATGCACGCCTGCGGGCACGACGGCCACACCGCCAACCTCCTGGGCGTCGCCCGCGTGCTCACCCAGCTCGGCCACCGGCCGAGCCCCGTCACGCTCGTCTTCCAGCCGGCGGAAGAAGGCGGGGCCGGCGGCAAGCGCATGTGCGAGGACGGCGCGCTCGACGGCTCGAAGATCGGGCCCAAGGTCCGGGCCATCTTCGGGCTCCACGGCTGGCCGCAGTATGCCCTCGGCCTCGTCGGCTCGCGCCCCGGGCCCATGCTCGCCAGCACCGACAACTTCCACATCACCATTACCGGCACGCAGAGCCACGCCGCCTATCCGCAGCTCTCGGCCGATCCGGTCGTCGCCACGGCCCACATCATCGCCGCCCTGCAGACCGTCGCCAGCCGCAACATCGCCCCGCAAGACTCGATCGTCGTCAGCGTCACGATGCTGAAGGCCGGCACGGCGACCAACATCATCCCCGAGACGGTGACCTTCGGCGGGACGATGCGCACGCTCAAGCCCGAGACCCGCCGGCTCGGGCGAGCCCGAGTCTGCCAGATCATCGAGCAGACCGCCGCCGCCTTGGGCTGCGCCGCGAGCATCGACTGGCAGGAGGGCTATCCCGTCACGTTCAACGATCCCGGGGCGACCGACACATTCTTCCGCGTCGCGCGACAATCGCTCGGCGAAGCGCGCGTCCAGGACGTGCCCCACCCGTCGCTGGGCGGCGAGGATTTCAGCTATTACGGCCACCACGTCCCCGCCTGCTTCTTCATGCTCGGCGTCAGGCCCCAGGGGCACACAACCTCTCCGAGCCTGCACCAGCCGACGTACGACTTCAACGACGAGGCGATGCGGACGGGTATCGAGATGATGGTGCGGCTGGCGACCGACGAGGCCTGAACCCTCAGCCTGAGCCCTCAGCCTGAGCCCTCAGGGCCTCTCGCGCAAGCGAGAGACGGAATCGGCAACCCCCAACCGCAGGTTCGCCCGGCGATCCCGGCACCGGACAACCGCGTTCAACATCCGCGCCGCGTCACCCCCGAGGTTCACCCCGACCACCTCTCACTCACGCGAGAGGATCCGTTGATCCTTCACTTCCTGCCCGTTCCCCGGCCCATCCGCGGCTCCGTCCCCGCCCACGTGCGCGCGAGGTTGGCCCGGTGCTTGAGGATGACCAGTAGCGCCAGCACGACGGCGAAGCCCGCCTGCACGCCGCTCGCGGGGCGGTACAGAGCCCCAAGCACCGAGCCGATCGCGCGTTGAGCGCCCTCGGGCGCGGCCCACGTGCCCACGACCCACGCCGCCAGCAGCATTGCCGCGATGCACGATGAGATCCCGACCATCCGCGTGAGCCGGGCCGACACGAGCCAGGCAACCAGCCCGAGCAACGCGGCGAGCGTGAAAACGGGATAGACGCCCAGCAGGGCCCCGAAGCTCGTCGCGATCCCCTTGCCGCCCTTGAACCTGAGCCACACGGGGAACACGTGACCCAGCACGGCGGCGATCGCCACCGCAAGCGCCAAAAGCGTGCCGCGCTCGGTTCCCGTCGAGCCCTCGCCCATGCCCGAGTGCAGCACCGCCGCGCACGCCGCCGAGGGCAGAAAGCCCTTCAGCAAGTCCAGCCCGAAGCACAGCGCGCCCCACCGCGACCCCATGACACGCCAGACGTTGGTTGCCCCGATGTTGCCCGAACCTTGAGTACGGATGTCGATGCCTTGCGACCGGGCGATGAGAAAGCCGAAGGGGATCGAGCCGACCAGGTACGACGCGGGGATGAGCGCCAGGGGAAGCATCGCGAGCATATCGGGGCACAGCGTATCGCGAAAACAGCGACCCCGCGCCGGTGGGCCGGCGCGGGGTCGGGTGGTGATTCTTGATGGTTCGGGCGTGCCCCGGACCTCACTTGCCGGCAGCGGCGATCGCTTCCATGAGCGGGCCCTCGCCCGGGAAGTCCTGGAAGAACGCCGCGATGTTGCCGTCGGCACCGATGACGACGAAGCTCGGGAAGCCGGCGACCTTGTAGTCGGTTGCGATCTGATCGCCCGCGGCGATCAGCGGGTAGCTCATCTTCTGCTCCGTCCAGACCTTCGCCGCCGTGCCCTCGGTCATCTCGCGGCAGGCGACGCCCACGAACGTGACCTTCTGACCCTTCGCCTGCTCGGCAACCGCGGCCGCCTTCGGGAGGCTCGCGACCGACGGCTTGAACATCGGGCCCCAGAACTGCAAGACCACCACGCCGCCCTTCATCGAGGCCAGCGAGTGCTCCTTGCCGGTCGTGTCCTTGGCATTGAAGCCCGGCGCGGCGCTGCCCTTGGGCAGGCCCATCTCCGGCGCCTTGACGGGGGCCGTCGGCACGGCGGGCTGGGCCGGCATCGGCGTGCCGGCGGCCGGGGGCGGGGTGAGCTGGCTGTCCTTGACGAAGCCGGTGGGCAGCGCGATCTCGAAGTCCTTGGCGGTGAACTTCACGTCGGTCTTCACGTCGGTGATGTTCAGCGTCTCGTCGAAGATCTTGGCCTTGCCGGTCCCGCGGCTGAAGCGCCGGGGGAGGCGGTCCTTGGCGCTGATGGCCCAGGTGAAGTTGCGGTCGTTGGCCGCCGTGGTCGCCTCGACGATGTCGCAGACCTCGCCGTTGACGCTGTCGGAGCCGGTCTTCTTGAGCACCCCGAGGGTCATCTCTCGCTCGAAGGGCTTCTCCATGTCCCACTCTTCCAGGAACGTCTGGCGGGCGATGGTCAGCTCGGAGTTGAAGCCGATGTCGCCCACCGGACGCTCGAAGAGCTTGTTGGCGTCCCAGTCCAGCCACGAGGCCTTCTGGCCGTCGAAGACAAACGTCTGCTTCTTGTCGCTCTCGCCCGGACGCTTGGTCCGGCCGTCGACCATGACGGTGGCGGCCTTGGCCCCCTTGGCCCGCCAGATCTTCACCGTCGTCTCCGAGTCGACGATCGGCGCGAGCATGCCCGTCGCCGAGCGCTTGGCCTTGAATGACACGCCCTCGTAGCCGCGCATCGCCTGCGCGGCCTCGTCGAGGATCTTCTTCGCCTCCGGGTCCACATCCGCGGCGAATACCGCCGGGCAGGCAAGGGCGGTGGACACACAGGCGATCGTCAGCAGGCTCATGCGCATCGTCGAGAACTCCAGAAGAGGCTGAGGGTTTGAGGAAGTTGGATACTCGAAGCCCATCTTGCCGAATCGGACCGGCCCGGACCCACCCGGACCAGACCAAACCGAGCCAAACCGGCCCGGGCGGCGTGAGTGGCGGCCACGCGCCCCGCCGCGCGATGTGGGTTCTTTGCCCACCGGCGGCAAGTGATCGTACCGGATCGTCGGCAATCTCGATGCACCCGTGCCGAGTTTGGGGGAGCCGCGGTACCGATCAGGACGTCCCGACCGCCTGTCCTATCGGCCGCCACGCGCCCGAGCATCGGCGAAATTGCCCCCGACACACTGCCTGTTCGTCCCGGCCCACCTGTTTCAGTGGCCAGCAGGCACCAACAATCTAGATCGTTTCGCGGCCCAGCAGCTCCGCCAACGCCCGACCCGGGTCCTCGGCCCGCATCAGGTGTTCCCCTACCAGCACGATCCGCACCGCATGGTGCCGGAGCCATTTCACGTCCGACGGCGACCTGATCCCCGACTCGCTCACCAGGATCGACGTGTTCTCCACCATGTCCAGCAGCCGCAGCGTGTGGTTTACGTCCACCGTCTGCTCCGCCAGATCACGGTTGTTGATCCCGAGCAGAAAGTAGCTCGGGTGCGGGAACCCCACGTGCGGCCGGACCCGCAGGAGGGCATCGACGCTGTGGACCTCCAAGAGCGTCGTCAGCCCCAATCGCTGCGACAGGATCAGCATGTCCACCAGCTCGCTGATCGTCAGGCACTCGGCGATGAGCAGCACCGCGTCGGCCCCCGCCGCCCGGCTCTCCCAGAGCTGCCAGGGATCGATGATGAAATCCTTGCGGAGCACCGGGATCGGCACGGCCTGGCGGATCCGCTCGATGAACGAGAGCTGCCCAGCGAAGAACTTCTCGTCCGTCAGGCACGAGATCGCCGCGGCCCCGTTGTCGTAGTACCGCTTGGCGATGACGGCCGGATCGAACCCGCCGCTGGTCACGCCCGCGCCCGGACGGGCCAGCGACTGATACTCGGGCCGGATCCAGCCCGCGCTCGGGCTCTTGCGCTTCACCTCGGCGATGACCGAGGTATGGAACGCGTCCGGGTGGTGCGTGACGGCCGCGAAGAAGTTCCGGGGCGGCTCGGCCTGCGCGACCAGCCCCTCCAGCTCGGCGAAGCTGAAGCGCTTCTTGGCCGCCTCCACCTCGGCCCGCTTGTGCTCGATGATGTCCTTTAGCACGCCTTGCATCGGGGGGGATTATTGGAGGCTGGAGGCTGGGAGGCTTGGGGACGCGTGAAGTTCAGGCATCCCGCCCCTTGGTATGCCCCCTGTCGAGCTCGCGGGAGCGGCGGGGGCGGTCGCGCTCACCCGCCGGCCTGGCCGCCCCCAAGCCTTCCAGCCAGCTCATCCAGCCCCATGCTCACCTGCTCCTGCGTCCGCATGTCCTTCACCTGAGCCGTCGTCGCGCTCTCGATGATCACGCACCACCGGGCCCGCATCTTCGCGGCCTCCTGGATCAACTTGCCGACGTTCTTGGTCGCCTTGTACGACCGCCGCGCGTGCAGCTTCGTCTTGCGAAGGCTCGCCAGCACCGGCCCCACCTGCGCGTCCGCCTCGGGCGTGCCGTTCGAGACCACCAGCGCATCGGGCGTTAGCCCAAGCTCGTCGGCAATCTTATCATCAGCAGGGAGTAGGCCCTTGTCCTGCAGCACCAGCGACAGCACCACATCCCCCATCCCGAACCCCACCGCCGGAGTCGGCGGCCCGCCGAAGAGCTCGATGAGGCCGTCGTAGCGACCACCCCCGGCGATGGCCCGCTCGGCGCCGGTGGCTTCGTGGACCTCGAAGACCATGCCGGTGTAGTAGGCGAGACCGCGGGTGAT
>JBBQRT010000014.1:0-57780 GCA_038214505.1 Phycisphaerales bacterium
AATGTGCAAGTTGTGTATGCAAGCGTTGCGACTTTATGAGTGTATTTTGTGTGGTGTGTGTGTGTGTGTTGGGGGTTGGGGGAGGGGGTGTGGCGGGGGGCGTGGGGGTGGCCTAGAGTTGGGGCCAAGAAACGCGGCACCTGTACAGAGGCACTTGAAGACATGATTTCCGCCCAGCTCAAGAAGTCGACGGTCACCAAGAATCAGGTCCACGAGAAGGACACCGGCTCGTCGGATGTTCAGATCGCGTTGTTGACCGAGAGGATCAACGGGCTTTCCGAGCATCTGCAGGGGCATCTGAAGGACAACCACAGCCGCCGCGGGCTGACGCTGATGGTGAGCCGGCGGAACCGGCTGCTGAAGTATCTGGCCCAGTCGGAGCGGGAACGGTACCTGGCCTTGATCGCGAAGCTGGGCCTCCGCAAGTAAATCCAGATTGTTCAACGGCCCGTGTGGCGAGTGCCACGCGGGCCGGTTTGGTTTTGGGGGATGTGTTTTCGGGGGTGGGGTTGCGATTCGGGGTTGGGGTGTTCGGCGGGGCCGCGCGGACGGCCTCGGCGGGCAGTGGACAACGGGCTCTGAGTCGGAGTGGTCTTGCCCTGGTGCGAGGCCCTGCCGGGAAGCCAGAGCCCGATGTCTTCTGCCTCCAAGGCGCCTTTCTGAAGGCTTCGCCGAAATCCAGTCCAGCGGTCTTTGCCGGGTGCCGGGCCTTGATGGCCTGGCAGCGTCGGGCGGGCCGCTCTTTCGGCGCACCCCAAGAGGTGCAAGAGGTAGACCATGGCCGAGCGTACGAGTCAGTCGAATAATGCCAAGCAGTCGAATCATGCGAATCATCCGTTGTCCACGATCCGCGTCGAGCGCGAGATCGGCGGGCGGACCCTGGTCCTTGAGACCGGCAAGATCGCCAAGCTGTGCGACGCGGCGGTGCTCGCGACCTATGGCGGCACGACGGTGCTGGCCACGGTGGTGCGGGCCAAGCCGCGCGAGGGGCTGGACTTCTTCCCCCTGACGGTGGACTACCGGGAGAAGACCTCCGCGGCGGGCAAGTTTCCCGGCGGGTTCCGCAAGCGGGAGGGTGCGCCAAACGAGAAGGAAATTCTCACGATGCGCATGATCGACCGGCCGATCCGGCCGCTGTTCCCGGACGGGTTTGTCGATGAGATCCAGGTGCAGTGCTTCGTGATGAGCCACGACGGGGAGAACGACTCGGACGTGCTCGCGGGCACGGCGGCGAGCGCGGCGCTTGCGCTCAGCGATGCGCCCTTCGAGGGCCCGACGGCGACGGTGCGGGTCGGGCGCGTGCACACCGACGACGGGGCCCAGTATGTGGTGAACCCGACGGTGTCGCAGATGGACTATTCGGATCTAGATCTGGTGCTCGCCGGGCACTCCGACGGGCTGAACATGATCGAGGTCGGGGCCGCGGAGGTCGACGAGGCGGGCGTGATGGGCGCGATCGAGCTGGGCCACAAGGCCGTCGAGCAGACCCTCGACGCCATCAACGAGCTTGTGAAGAAGGCGGGCAAGCCCAAGCGCGACGGCGACCGGCTGCTGCCGAGCCAGGACATCACCGACCACGTCAAGAAGGTCGGCGAGAAGAAGATGCTCGAGGCCCGCAAGATCAAGGGCAAGAAGGAGCGGAACGACGCGGTCGACAAGCTCAAGCTCGAGCTCATCGACGCGCACTATGTCGTCAAGGCCGACGGGACCTACGAGCAGTTCGCGACCTCGACCAAGCGTCGCGGGATGGCCAAGGACGCGCTCAAGCGGCTCGAGGAGAAGGTTACGCGGCGGCTGATCGTCGAGGGGGTTCGCGCCGACGGGCGGAAGCCCACGCAGCTGCGGCCGATCGAGGGCGCCGTCGGCGTCTTCGCGCGGACCCACGGCTCGGCGCTGTTCCAGCGCGGCGAGACGCAGAGCCTGGTGAGCGTGACGCTCGGCACGGGCAAGGACGAGCAGATGGTCGACGGGCTGATCCCCGAGTATTCCAAGAAGTTCATGCTGCACTACAACTTCCCGCCGTTCTCGACGGGCGAGGCCAAGCGCATCAGCGCTCCGGGCCGGCGCGAGATCGGGCACGGGGCGCTGGCGGAGCGGTCGCTCATGGGCGTGCTGCCCAGCCCCGAGGAGTTCCCCTACACGATCCGCGTGGTCAGCGACATCACCGAGTCGAATGGTTCGAGCTCGATGGCGTCGGTCTGCGGCGGGTGCCTGGCGCTCATGGACGCGGGCGTGCCCATCAAGAACACCGTCGCGGGCATCTCGGTCGGGCGCTTCACCGACGAGAACGACAAGAACGAGGTCTTCGTCACCGACATCATCGGCGAGGAGGACTTCTTCGGCGACATGGACTTCAAGGTCTCGGGCTCCCGCGACGGGATCACCGGGATCCAGCTCGACCTCAAGGCCCGCGGCCTGACGCTCGAGCAGATCGAGCGGACGCTCGAGCAGGCCCGCAAGGGGCGGATCGAGATCATCGAGATCATGGAGAAGATCATCCCCGGGCCCCGCGAGAGCATCAGCGTGCTCGCCCCGCGGCTGGTCACGATCCACATCAACCCCGAGAAGATCGGCAAGCTCATCGGGCCCGGCGGCAAGACCATCCGCGGCCTGCAGGACAAGTACGGCGTGGGCATCGACGTCGAGGACGACGGCACCGTCATGATCTCGGCCCCCAACGGCGACGCCATCGAGATGGCCAAGAGCGAGATCGAGGCGCTCACCGAGGAGATCAAGGTCGGCACCATCTACACGGGCAAGGTCGTTTCCACCAAGGATTTCGGCGCCTTCATCGAGCTCGCCCCCGGGACCGACGGCATGTGCCACATCTCGGAGCTGGCCGACGGCTTCGTCAAGAGCGTGGGCGATGTGGTCAAGGTCGGTGACATCGTCAAGGTCAAGGTCATCCTCGTCGACGACCAGGGCCGCATCAAGCTCAGCCGCAAGGCCGTCATGATGCAGGAGGCGAGCGTCGGTGGTGGCGGCGGCGGCGGCGAGGGCGAGGGCGAGTTCTCCGACGCTCCTCAGGGCGGCGGCGATCGTGGCGATGACCGTGGTGGCGATCGCGGTGGTGACCGCGGCGGCGACCGCGGCCCGCGCGGCGGTGGCGGCGACCGGGGCGGTGATCGCGGTGGCGATCGCGGGCCTCGTGGCGGCGGCGACGGGCGGAACCAGTCTCCCCGTCCGCGCGACCGCTGATCGGCCGCGGCAGATCTCGGTTCATCACACGCACCCGGCGCCAATGGCGCCGGGTGCGTTCGTTTCCCGCGGTTGGGGGTTGAGACGGCGAGCGAGGGGCCCGGCGGCCTGTCGGTTGCGCGATAGAAACATCTACTTGGGGGTTATGGCACGCGGAGTTTTGCACATCGACCACGCCGGGCGAGGCACATTTCCTGGCAGACCCCGCGGCGACTCGTTAATCTGATCCCGGCCTCGCGTCCCGGTTCTGTGCGGGGATGGCGGGGCCGGGTCGGGTGTGGGGCGTCAGAAGCCCGGCGTCCGCCCCGATGGCGGCGAGCGTCGGCCGGAGCGTCGCGAGTGGATGGTCGCCGCGACGTTCACGAGCCTGGAAAGGGTCGTGCGATGTCAGAAACTGCCGAGCCGACGATCGTCGAAGCCCAGGGAACGGTGAAGTGGTTCGACCCGAAGAAGGGGTTCGGCTTCATCGTCGGGCCCGAGGGGCAGGACATCTTCGCTCACTTTTCCAAGATCCAGGGCGATGGTTTCCGCGTGCTCAAGGACGGCTCGACGGTGGCCTACGACGCGATTCTGACCGACCGGGGCTGGCACGCGACGCGGGTGGTGCGGGTGGAATCGCTGGAGGTCACGGTGCCCAAGCGGACGTACTCTCGCTCGCCGCGACGCTAGACGGGCGTCGCCCGGGCCTGCGGGGGGCCCGCGTGGGCAAGGAGACGCCGTGACGCTCGAGGGTGTGCTGCTGGGTTTCGGCATCGGCGCGATCGCCGCGACCATGGCGGCGGTGGCCCTGCTGCGCCGGCACCTCAAGCGGGTGCGAAGCGCCGAACGCCGGGCCCGGGCCGCCGAACGCATGGCCGAGATCGGGGCCATGACCGGGGGGCTGGCCCACGAGATCAAGAACCCGCTCTCCACGATTGGCCTCAACGCCCAGCTTCTGGTCGAGGGTCTTGAGGATGCGCAGATCGCGGCCGAGGAGCGGTCTCGCCTCCTGAACCGCACCCGGGCCCTGCAGCGCGAGACCGAGCGGCTCCGCGGCATCCTCTCGGACTTCCTGGAGTTCGCCGGGCAGGTGCACCTGGAACGCCGCGAGACGGATGTGCGGGCGATGGTCGAAGAGCTGGTCGACTTCTATACCCCCGAGGCCGAGCGGCAGGGCGTGCGGCTGCGGGCCGATCGGGCCGGGGGGGGCGGGCTCACCGGCGGCGGCGACTTGCCATTGGCCAAGATCGATCCGCGGCTAGTCAAGCAGGCCTTGCTCAATCTGATGATCAACGCGACCCAGGCGATGGCGACGGCGCTCCGGAGCGAGGCCGCCGCGACGCGAGAGCTGCTGCTCCGGGCCGAGGCCGGCAAGGAGCCCGACGGCACCCGTGTCGTGTGCATCCACGTGATCGACACCGGCCCGGGGATCAGCGACGAGACGCTCGGGAGCATCTTCAAGCCGTATTTCACGACCAAGAGCGGCGGCTCGGGTCTCGGGCTGCCCACCTCGCGCCGCCTGATCGAGGAGCACGGCGGGCGGATCAGCGTTCGGTCGGAAGTCGGGCGCGGGAGCGACTTCGTGGTGGTGCTGCCGGTCGAGCCGCCGGGGTCGAAGATCGCGTGATCGGGATGTGATCCGCGGCGGGACCGGCGGTGCTCTGGCCCGGCGGATCGGCGGACCTTACCATGGGGGTTGTCGGAGTGTCCGCCGTCCTGATTCGCTTTGTTCGAGGATCCTTTGCGCATGCTCAAGCCGGCCTTCAGCACTGTTGCCTGCCCCGAATGGACGCTCCGCACCGTCGCCGGCCGCGCGGTCGAGCTGGGCTTTGAGGCGGTGGAGCTGCGCACCTTCGGCGATGGTTCGCGGCAGTTCGCCTGCGATCCGGCGCTCTCGTCGGACTCCAAGGTCCGCGGCATGTTCATGCAACGCGGCATCGAGATCCTGTCGCTGGGCAGCTCGGTGCGGTTCGACGAGCCGATCTTCCCGCCGGTGCTCGGGCACTTTCTTCATGCGCGGGAGCGGAGCGTGCGCGAGGGCAAGCGGGCCGTGGACCTGGCCGTGGGGCTCGAGTGCCCGCTGGTGCGGGTCTTCGGCTTCGAGTATCCCGCCCGCGAGGGCCGCAACGCTGCGCTCGGGCGGATCGCCGGGCGGCTCTCGATGGTGCTGGACCACGCGGACAAGTCCGGGGTGCGGATCGTGCTCGAGAACGGCGGCTCGTTCTCGACCAGCCAGCAGATGCTCGAACTGATGGACAAGGTCAACCATCCGCTGCTCGGGGCGTGCTATGGCCTCGGCGCTGGCGTGGTGGCGGGCGAGGACCCCGCGGCGGCGGTGAGGAGCCTCGGGGCCCGGCTCTGGGCGGCCCGGGTGACGGACATCAAGGACGGTCGGCCGTG
This sequence comes from Phycisphaerales bacterium, assembly GCA_038214505.1. Classification (GTDB taxonomy): domain Bacteria; phylum Planctomycetota; class Phycisphaerae; order Phycisphaerales; family UBA1924; genus UBA4658. The sequence goes on from JBBQRT010000014.1 coordinate 5,578, forward strand.
CGAGCTGGGCATGGGCGAGCTGCCGGCCGAGGCGTGGGTGCGGGCGCTGATCGCGAGCGGGTTCGACGGGCCGCTGGTCTATGCGATGGATCGCGCCTGGACGCCCGATGCGGCCGCGACGCCGCCCGACGGGCTGCTCCGGGCGGCATCGAAGGCGATCTACGGCTGGCTGGGCGCGACCGAGACGGGCGGCGCGGGAACACGGGCCATCGGTGACGCGGCCGCGGCACGGCCAGCCCGGTGATCGGCTTGGCGGGCGGGAAGGGCGGACGAGCTTGAAGCCCGACGCACCACTCACGCAGCACATCGTCGACGCGTGCCTGGCGATGGGCTTCGCCTGTGCGGGCGTCGCGCCGGCGCAGGCGACGGCGTACCGAGCCGAGCTCTTGGACTGGCTCGCGGCGGGAAAGCACGGCGAGATGTCGTACCTGGACGAGCTGCTCGACGAGCGGCTTGACGTGGGCGTGATGCTGCCCAAGGCCCGGGCCGTCATCGTTGTTGCGGACCGCTATGCGGAGGGCGGCGTCGACGGGGAACCCGCGGCGGGCGAGCCGCGTGGCCGCATCGCCCGGTACGCCCGGGGCGAGGACTATCACCGCGTGATCAAGCGCCGGCTCCGCCTGCTCGCCGACCGCCTTGGGCGACTGCACCCTTTGGCGGAGTTCCGATCGTTCGTCGACACCGGCCCGGTGCTGGAGCGCGAGCACGCGGCCCGCGCGGGCCTGGGCGGGGCGTTCATCGGCAAGCACACGCTGCTCATCCACCCGCGGCTGGGCAGCTATCTGCTGCTGGGCGGTATCGCCACGACCCTTGACCTTGTCCCGAGCGAGCTTGGGTCCGCGACCCCGACCGGATGCGGCGGATGCACGCGCTGCATCGACGCCTGCCCGACGCAGGCCATCACGCCCTACGCCGTCGACGCGCGGCGCTGCGTGTCGTACCTCACGCTCGAGCACGCGGGGATGGTCGATGAGGGTCTCGCGGCGGGCATGGCCGACTGGCTGGTCGGGTGCGACATCTGTCAGGAAGTCTGCCCGTACAACGCGCCGGGGAGGGGCGCTGGCGCCGGCGTGAACCCGGCGTACTCGGGCGCGGGCGGGCCCGGGGCGAGCCTGCCGATCCTCGATGTGCTCGGCTGGAACGAGGCGGCACGATCGGCGACGCTGAGCCGATCGGCGGCGAAGCGGGCCACGCTGGCAATGCTTAAACGCTCGGCCTTGATCGCGGCGGGGAAGGTGTATGCCAAGACACGCGATGCGAGAGTGCTCGATGCGCTGCGGCGGATCGCGGGGGACGCGACCGAGTCCGCCGTAGTTCGGGCGACAGCGGAGCGGGTGCTGGGTCGTATTGATGGCGGAGGATCAGCGGGGAGCGCGGGCGCGTCGGCGGAATGCGGTTAGGCCGGCCGCAGCGCATCGAGCGCTTCGCGGATGTGCCGCGTGGCCTGGAGCTGAGAGCTGAAGATGCGGCGGACGATGCCGCTCGCGTCGATCACGTATGTCACGCGGCCGGGGAACAGGCCCAGCGTTTTCGGGACGCCGAAGAGGGCGCGGGCGAGGCCCGAGACATCGCTGAGCAGCACGAACGGCAGGCGGAAGCGCTTGGCGAAGGCGGCGTGGGATTCGGGGGTGTCGCTGCTGATGCCGATGACGATGGCGTCGAGTTTGCGGAAGTCGTCGAACTCGTCGCGGAAGGCGCACGCCTGGGCCGTGCAGCCGGGCGTGTTGTCCTTGGGATAGAAGTACACGACGGCGGGGCGCGAGCCGCGGAGCTGGGCGAGCGAGCGGGGCGTGCCGGTCTGGTCTGGGAGCACGAGCTCGGGCGCGGGGTCGCCGATGCGGAGCGGCGTCGGGGCTGGAGCCGAAGATGAGGGCGTGTCGGTCATAGGTTCACCGTGCCGGCTCGGCCGGCTGCAGGGGCTGCGGCGCGAGGGTCCGGCCCTTCCAGCCGCGACGGCCGGTGAGGGCGAGAACGTAGCTGTGCCACTGCACCAGCGTCATCATCGTCACGCCCACCGGGTGCAGCAGCGCCGAGAGCAGCGACTGCCGGAACGTCCGGGCCAGCAGCAGCCGCTGCGAGAGCGAGACCAGCACCGCGGCCGCCGCCACGGCAGCCGGCAGCGAGAGCAACGAGCCGCGGAGGGCCAGAGCGCCGAGCACGAGCCAGGGCAGGACGTGGCCGACGGCGTGCAGAACCGTCAGGAAGACCAAGAGGCCGACGGAGCCGAGGCCCTCGAAGGCGTTTTTGGCAAAGCCGCGCCAGGTGTTCAAGAGGCCCTGGTACATGCGGCACTCGACGACGTCGGTGCCGTCGAAGAGGTCGGTTTTGAAGCCCGCGCGGCGGAAGGCCCGCGGGAGCTTGACGCCGTCGTGCATCGAGCCGCGGCACGCCCCGTGACCACCGATCTTGAGATACGCCTCGCGGCGAACGAGGATGAACTGGCCGCAGGCCGCGCTGGCGCTCGGGTCGGAGGTCGAGCGCATGCGTGGGAAGGGCAGATAGCTGAGCAGGATGAAGTGGATGAGCGGGATGAGCAGCCGCTCGCCCAGGGACAGCGTGATCTGGCGGGGGAAGGTCGAGAGCAGGTCGGTGCGTGTCGCCGCGGCGAGCGCGACCGAGCGGGCCAGGCAATCGCTGGAGATCCGGACATCGGCGTCGATGAAAAGCAGGTAGTCGGCGTCGGCGGCATGCCCGAGCTGGTCGCAGGCCCACTGCTTGCCGACCCACCCCGCGCCCAGCGGCCGGGTCGCGACGGTCTTGAGGCGGCCGTCGGCGGTCTTCAATCGCTCGAGGATGCGGGGCGTCTGGTCGGTGGACTGGTCGTCGTAGACCAGCACGGTCAGCGGCGGGTAGTCGCTGTCGAGCACCGAGCGGACGCACGCCTCGATGTTCGGCTCCTCGTTCCGCGCGGGGATGCAGACGGCGAGGCTCGGAAGCGTGGTGCCTGCGCCGGAGTCGAACGCGGGCGCGGGGGGGCTGGGCTTGAACAGGCGAAGGTTGATGATCGTCATCACCATCGCGGCCACGGCGATAGAGAGCGAGACGAAGAGCAGCCACAGAGGAACGTGCGCGAGCATCATCGGGCGCGTGCTCCGAGGGTGGTGCCGGGGGTGCGGGCCGGGGGGGGAAGCGCCGCGGTGCGGCGGGCCGCTATCGGTCCGGCGCGGCGCCGGAGGCGGAGCCAGAGGTCGTACACCGGGTTGATCCGCCCCGCACCAGCGCCGAGCAGAGCCTCGAAGGCCGAGGGCTCGCGGGCGATCACGGCGCGGGCCAGCGCGTCGGCGTTGGCCTGCATCCCGGCCTGGATCGCCCGGTGCCAGGCGGCGGTGGTCGGCGCCGCGGGCTGCGGGATCATCGCGGCGCGGACGAAGACCTCGGGGCGCTGGTCCTGCCAGAAGGCGTACTCGATCGCGAGGCCCAGCACGGCGACGTTGCCCTCGGGCTGCCGGGCCGCGACGGCCGCCGCGCCGGGACGATTCCGGATCGGCTCGCGGACGTCCGTGAAGCGGCCCTGCGTCGTCAGCGCGAGCGCCGGCATTGGTGTCGACCGGAACCACTCGTTGACGTACGCGAGCATCGCCGGGAAGCTCGCGGGGTCGTCTGGGTCGATTCCGAAGAGCCCGAGCTTGCGGAAGAACGCGAATCGCCTGAGCTGGTCGGCGTCGATGGGCGCGATGCCGCGGCGGGCCGGCATGAGCAGCCCACCGATGGCCAGCACGATGAGCGGGTCCCACCAGGAGGCGTGGTTGAGCACGACGATCAGGGGGCGAGGGTCGTTGTTGATGCCCGCGCACAGGCCGCGGAGCGCCGGGTCGACGCGGAGGGCGCAGAACCGCTTGCCGATGAGCCGGCGGTTGTAGGCCCCGAAGCCCCTGGCGAACCAGTCGGCGTGGGCGGCCGGGATCAGCTTGCCGCCGCGGCCCATGGGCGGCTCCCTGTGCTGGTGGCGGTCGGGCTGGAAACGGACGATGCCTTGGCCGGGTCGATGCCGATGTCGTGCAGGAGCGCGTTGGCGGCCGTGACACCGGACATCATGACCATGGGGACGCCCGGACCGGGGTTGACCGAGCCGCCGGCGAGGTAGAGGTTGTCGAGCACGAGCGAGCGGTTGCGCGGCTTGAAGCCGCCCTGGAGGCGGCCGTGGCTTGCGAGGCCGTAGATCGCGCCGCCCTCGGCGTTGTACCACTGGTCGATCTGAGTGGGCGTGAGGTATCGCTCGACGACGATGTGCTGTTCGACGTCTTCCATGCCGAAGCGGCGGAGCTTGTTGACGATGACGTCGCGGTAGCTCTTGAGCAGTGGGCCCGGCGAGCCGTCGGCGTTGAGCCAATCGTGGTGCGGGCGGCGGTACGCCGTGTGGACGAGGATGTAGAGCGACTCGCAGCCGTCGGGGGCCTGGGCGGCGTCGGTGCGGCTCGGAACGGCGAGGTAGAGCGTCGGGTCGGCGGCGGGCTCGCCGCGGGTATAGATGTCGTTGAACTCGGCCTTAGCCGAGCGGCTGAAGAGGAAGTCGTGGTGCAGCAGGTGGTCGTATTGACGGTTGAGGCCCAGGTATAGCACGACGCCCGAGCACGCGGGCGTGTACTGCGAGGCGACCTTGTCGCGGCGGGCGCTGGCGGCCGGGCTGGCCAGGAGCCCCGAGAGCGTGCGCTGCACGTCGCAGTTGGAGACGATGTGGCGGGCCGTGATGGTGCGGGCCGAGCCGCCGTCGGCGTCGGTGACGTCGACGCCCGTGGCCCGGAGGCCGTCGGCGTTGATGCGTTTGACGGTGGTCGACGTGAGGTAGGTGACGCCCAGTTCGGCGCCGATGCGGGCGAGCGTGCGGGCGACTTGGCGCGTCCCGCCCATGGGGTACCAGCAGCCCTGGTCGACCTGGGCAGCCGCGATGAGCGTGAGGATCGCGGGGGCCAGGAACGGGCTGGAGCCAACGTACTGCAGGAAGTGCTCGACGAGCTGCTGGAGGTGCGGTTCGCGGACGTACTTGTGGGCCGTGGCGGCCATGGTCGAGTGCATCCGCATCGCCAAGACGTCGGCCAGCATCCTGGGGTCGCCCATGGGCGAGGCCCGCATCATGTCGATCGGAGAGCCGACGTCTTTGTAAAAGAAGACCTTCTCGCTCAGACGGAGCATGCGACGCGAGTACTCGACGAACTCCCGATAGCCCCGGCCCGGGAGGGCAGAGGGGAACTGCTTATCGAGCGCGGCGGCCATGGTGTCGACGTTCTGATGCAGGTCGAGCACCGCGCCGTCCTCGTACATGCAGCGCCACTGCGGGTCGAGGTTAACCAGGTCGATGTAGTCCTCGGTCGATCGGCCGGAGCGGGCGATAATTTCTCTGAGCACGTTGGGCAGCGTGATGATCGTCGGGCCCATATCGAAGGTGAATCGCCCGTCGACCGTCGCGCCCGAGCCGGCGACGGGGCCGGCGTAGGGGACGCTCAGGACGTTCATCTTGCCGCCAAGGTGATCGTTCTTGTCGACAACGCAGACCTTCAGCCCGCGCGCAGCAAGCTCGACGGCGCTGGCGAGGCCAGCGAGCCCTGCGCCGATCACGACGACATCAACGGTGTGTGTGCTGCTGCTCATGAGTCCGTCTCGGGGGATTGGCGTGCGGGTAGGGAACTTGAGCTTGATCGGGAGAGATGCTTCGCGGTCGCCCGCCCGGACCCCGGGCGTACCAACGGAGCATCCAGCGGCGGATGAAATCCGCTTGGGCCGGCGCGGGCGGCTCCGGCGGCAGGCGGCGCCTGGGGTGCGTCGTGCCGATCTGCAGCGGGCGGGTCATTGCGAGCAGGCCCTCGGGCCCGCGCGTCGCCCCCCAGCCGCTGGCGCCCCGGCCCGCAATCGCGGCGCCGGGGTGCGAGGAGGGGAGGATGCAGTCGTTGATCGTCACCGTGGCGCTCCCGAGCCGCTCGGCAATGGCCCGGGCGGTCGCGGGCGAGGCCGTGAACACGCTTGTCGCCAGCCGCTGCTGGATCCTCGCGTGGGCCGTGAGCATGGCGTCGAGCCCGGCACAGGGAACCACGGCGAGGGCCGGGCCGAAGTGCTCGGTCGACGCCAATGGGGCCGCGATCGGGCAATCCACCATGGCCAGAGGGCGGAGCATCGCGCCAACCGGGGCCTCGAGCACGCCCGACAAGCTGCGGGAGCCGTGGGCCAGAGAGGCCGACGCGAGCGCGAAGGTGTGACGGGCCGCGGCCTCGTCGATGAGCGGCACCTCCCTGGCGCCTGCGGCCAGTGGGGCGAGGGCCGCCAGGAAGTCGCGATACACGCGGGCGTCGACCAGCGCACGCCTTGGTGCCAGGCAGGTCTGCCCGGCGTTCATGATGGCCGCGTGCCAGATCACCCGGGCCGCGAGCGCGACGTTCGCATCGGCGAGTACCAGGGCCGAATCGCAGCCCGAAAGTTCCAGCGCCGTGGGCGTCAGCGTGTCGGCGGCCAAGCCCGCGATGCACCGCCCGACGCGCGTCGAGCCGGTGAACACAAGCTTGTCGAACCGCTCGGTTTCGAGCATCCGCTGCCCGGCCTCGCGGGCATGATCGCGGACCTCCAGCGTGCCGGCGGGCAGCCCGGCCTCGCGGGCGAGCTTGAGCAAATATGCTTGGCTGCGGGGCGAACGCTCCGACGGCTTGACGACCACGTCGTTTCCCGCGACAAAAGCTTGCACAAGCTGGATGCCCAGAAGCTGGGCCGGATAGTTCCACGTCGCGATGATCCCGACGCGGCCGAGCGGGGCTCGGCGGGCCACCTGACGATGGCCAAGCAGCCACGCGGGTGTGCCGAACACGGCCCGCGGCGCGAGCACGCCTCGGGCGTACTTTTCGTGCCACCGGCACGCGGCGAGCAGCGGCAGCACGTCTCCCGAAAACGCCTCCCAAGACGACTTGCCGATCTCGTCCTGTATGAGCGATTCGAGCGTCCGGGCGTTGGCGGCGATCAACTGGCGGAACGCCGCGACCCACGCGAGGCGCTGCTTCAGCGGCTGCTCGGACCAGGAGCTGAGGGGAGCCATCGCCGGAGAGTTCCCCGTATGGGGATTGCTCGACGATTCGGCCTGGGCCGGGACCGGGGATGGGTGGGGAAGGGTGGGCACGGCGAGGGAAGGCGAATCGGTCCGAGAGCGTGCCGCGAAGGACAGCCGTCGGACGTTTCGTGCAAAGGCTCGGCCGGATTCAGGGCCGGGCGGAGGCGGGCGGTCGGGGAGGTCGGAAATCGTCAGGCCTAGAGGCAGGGACCGGAAGTGTTGTAGGCTTGGGCCCGGCGTGTCGTCCGGAGCGTGGGGGGCGGGCGGGGCGGGGACGACCCAGGAGTTTGTCGAATGGTTTCAGGTGCGGCTTCGAGCGTGGCGGTGATCGGCGCCGGGCCCGGCGGGCTCGCGTCGGCGATGCTGCTGGCGGCCAGCGGCGTTCGGGTGACGGTCTATGAAGCCGGCCCGAGCGTGGGCGGGCGGACCAGCCGCGTGACGCTTCGATCGGGCGCGGGCGAGTTCGGCGTCGATCGGGGGCCGACGTTCTTCCTGATGCCGTATGTTCTGGAGGAGATCTTCGCCGCCACGGGCCGTCGATTGAGCGACTACGCCGACCTGCGCCGGTTGGACCCGATGTATCGGCTGCTGGTGGGCCGTCCGGGGCAGGGCCCGCTCACGATCGACGCGACGCAGGACGTTTCGGAGATGTCGCGCCGCCTTGCGGCGATCGAGCCGGCCGACGGGGCGGCGTTTGCGCGGTTCATCGCGGACAACCGGACGAAGCTGCGGCTGATGGAGCCGATCCTGCGTTCGAGCATCCGCTCGCCGCTGGACCTGCTCAGCGCCGGGACGATGAAGATGCTGCCGCATCTGAACCCGCACCTGACGGTGGCGCAGCTGCTCAAGAAGTATTTCAAGAACCCGCACGTGCGGCTCGCGGTGAGCTTTCAGAGCAAGTACCTGGGCATGAGCCCGATGGACTGCCCGAGCCTGTTCACGATTCTGCCGTTCATCGAGTATGAGTACGGCGTGTGGCACCCCATCGGCGGGTGCGCGGGGCTGATGGAGGCGATGGCCGCGGCCTGCCGCGAGATGGGCGTGGAGATTCGCTGCTCGTCGCGTGTGAGCGGGCTGGAGTTCGACGCCGACCGTGTAACGGGCGTGCGGCTCGAGGGCCGCGCGGAGGTTCATGAGCACGATCAGGTGCTTGTGAATGCCGACGCGACTTGGGCGCTCAAGGCTTGGGTTCCCGCGCACCTGCGTCCCAGTGCCGACAGCGACACGCGGATCGACGCCCGCCGATACTCGTGCAGCACCTACATGCTCTACCTGGGGATCCAGGGCGAGGTCGACCTGCCGCACCACACCATCTTCGTGTCGAGCAAGTACGAGGAGAACCTCGCCGACATCACCAGCAACGGCACGCTGAGCGAGGACCCGAGCGTCTACGCCTGCAACGCGACGCCGATCGACCCGACGCTCGCGCCCGCGGGCCACAGCTCGCTGTACGTGCTCATGCCCACGCCCAACACGCGGGCCTCGGGCGAGAAGATTGATTGGGACCCCTCGACCGCCGAGGGCAGGCGGATCCGCCAGAGCGTGCTCGAACAGCTCGAGAATCGCCTGGGGATCAGCAACATCGAGCGACGGATCCGGGCCGAGCACGTCACCACCCCCGCCGACTGGCGCGCCGGGGCAGACGGCATCGGGCCGATCAACCACGGGGCCACGTTCAACATGGCCCACAACCTCGGGCAGATGCTCCACAAGCGCGTCCAGCACGAGTATCCGTCGGTCAAGGGCCTCTACTTCTGCGGCGGGGGCACCCACCCGGGCTCGGGCCTGCCGGTGATCTTCCTCTCCTCGCAGATCGTCGCCCGCATCATGTGCGGCAAGCTCGGCGTGGCATACGCGGGCGATCGCGGCCCGGTCATTCGCGAGCAGGCCGCCGATCTGATCGGCGCGTCGGCGGCCGGCTAAGGCAGCGGTTCTATCCACCACGCGGGCACGTCGGGGGCACCTCGGGCCGAGTTGTCAAAGGCGACGAACTGGAACGCCTTGCGGGCGTGTACGACGCCGAGCCGCTCGCGCACGTGCCCCGGCTGCCGGAAGTCGAGCACGCTCGCCGTCCGCGTCGCCGGCGGGGCCCCGGGGGCGGCCGCCTGCGAGGCGTCGATGCGGGAATCCATCAGCAGGCAGCGATCGCTGGGGCGGTCGATAAGCTCGAAGCGGACATGGGCCCGCGGCGTGCCCGGCGGCAGCAGGTCGACGGCCCTGTCGAAGTTGCTCGCGTCGGTCGCGCCGTCGGGCCGGGCCAGGCCCGCGTGTCCGGTGGCGTTCATCGCGTACGTCCGCTGAAGCGCCCGGCCGTAGAACCCGCCCACGCTGGGGCACGAGAGCACGGTGTCGCGCCCGGCGGCGTACAGCTCTGCGCCGGTGCTCCCCGCGCGCCCCGCGCTGCTCTGCACCACCAGGGCCCAGTTCGGCAGCTCGGCGTACGGCTGCCCGATCGCCGGCCCGAAGCCCTTGTTTTCGTCGGCGTACGACTGGCAGATCAGCCCCATCTGCCGAAGGTTGCCCAGGCACACGCTCGCGCGCCCGGCTTCTCGCGCAGAGCCCAGCGCCGGCAGCAGCAGCCCGATGAGCAGGGCAATGATCGAGATGACCACCAGCAGCTCGATGAGCGTGAAGGCCCGGTGCGCCCGTCGCGGGCGGCTGGGAACATGGCAACGTAGAGAAGCGGGAAGAAGCACGGCGGGAGTGTTATACGTCCAGCGAGGGCCCGACGGCCTCAGAGTTCGACCTCGTCGGCGTATCCGGGGGTGCCGACCTTGGTGAACCGGTAGGTTTCCTCGAGCTTGAGCTTGAGCGCGGCCCGCTGCGGGTTCTCGCCGTGGGTCAGCAGCACCCGCGGATCGTTCTTGGCGAACGGCTGCATCCAGCGGACCAGCCCCGTCTGCCCCGCGTGCGCGGAGAACCCGCCCAGGGTGTGGACCGAGGCCCGGACCTCGAGTTCCTTGCGGAAGATGCGGACGCGGCGGGCCCCGTCGACCAGTCGCCGCCCCAAGGTTCCGTACCCCTGATAGCCCACGAACACCACGCGGGTTTCGGGCCGCTCGAGGCTGTGCAGCAGGTGGTGCACAATCCGCCCGCCCGTGCACATGCCGCTGGCGGCGATGATGATCATCGGTCCGCGGGTGTCGTTGAGCCGCTTGGATTCCTCGCCCGTGCGGACGTAGCGAAGCCCCGGGAACTGCAGCGGCGAGTCGCCGTCGGCAAGCATGGCCCGCGCGGGCTCGTCGTACACGTCCTTGAAGCGGCGGTAAAGGTTCGTGGTCTCGGTCGCCATCGGGCTGTCGATGTAGACGTTGAGCCCCTTGAGCAGGCCCGCCCGCACGAACCCGCCGACGTGGTAGATCAAATCCTGCGTGCGACCGACCGCGAACGCCGGGATAAGCACCTTGGCCCCGGACTTGTGCGCGTCCTCGAGAATGCCCAGGAGCTCGGTCCGGGTGGCCTCCAGCGTGCGGTGGTCGCGGTCGCCATACGTCGATTCGAGCACGACGGCGTCCGCGGGCACCGGCGTGACAGGGTCGCGCAGAATTGGCGAGCCGCTGACGCCGATGTCGCCGCTGAACACCACGTTGACGGTCCGGCGGCCGTTCTCGATGCCCATCTGCACGCTGCCGGAGCCCAGGATGTGGCCTGCGTCCCGGAAGCTTGCGCGGATGCCCGGGGCGACGTCGAACGCCTGGGCGTAGGGCCGCGGGGCGAGCAGGCCCAGCGTCCGCTCGACGTCCTGCTCGTCGTAGAGCGGGCGCTCGCACGGGTCCATCGCGCCGCGCAGCCGCCGGTTGAACCTTTCGCAGTCGGCGCTCTGCAGTTTGGCCGAATCTCTCAGAATGATCGCCGTCAGCTCCGCCGTGGGCGCGGTGCAGAAGATCCGCCCCTTGAAGCCCAAGTTGACCAGCAGCGGCAGGCGGCCGCAGTGATCGAGGTGGGCGTGCGTCAGCACGACCGCGTCCACTTCCGCCAGGTCGATCGGCGGCAGGCGGCGATTGTGCTCGTCGGCCTCCCGCTCGCCCTGGTGCATGCCGCAGTCGACGAGGATGCGGGCCGTATCGGTGCGAATCAGGTAGCAAGACCCGGTAACTTCCCCGGCGGCTCCGTAAAAACCCAGAGTAATCATGGCGGCTCCGGCCCCGAATCGTTCCGCCGGTTGCGGGCCCCCCGGCCCGATCACGCGGACTTCATCGTGCGTATGAAGTCTACGTCGGAGGACGATGCAGGCATGGCGACCGCCCGGTCAGCGGCCGCTACTGCCCGCCCTCTGCCCGGTCCGTACGATCGAGCCGACGCCGGTGGAAAAGCGAAACCGCCCGACGCTTCGGCCGTGGGCACAGGGGGCCGAGGTTTCATGAAACCACGCAAGCGTTCCAGCCCGCAGGGTGCCGCCCCGCCGCTCAACAAATCATCGCCCGCGGCCCGATCTGAACGATCGGAAATCGCGTTCATGCCCGGCCACGCAATTCTTCAGGTCGTCCGCGGCGCTCAGGCAGGGGTGCCCAAGTACACCCGCGAGCTGGTCGCCTCGGTCCGCGAGAGCCGCACGCGGACTGAGGTCGAGCCTGTGCTCTCCCTCGATGACTTCGCAGGCCGCGATCTGGCCGCCCTCTGGATCGGTCATGCCACGGTTCTGCTCCGCATGGGCGGAAAGACGATCCTGACCGATCCGGTCTTCTCCGAGCGGATCGGCATGATGCTCGGCGGCCTGACGCTGGGCGTCAAACGGCTCATCCCGCCCGCGGTCGATGTCGGGCACCTCCCGAAGATCGATCTGGTGCTCCTGTCTCACGCCCACTTCGACCACCTTGATCGCCCGAGCCTCAAGCGGCTTGCCGCTGGCCCCGGCCGCGGCGCGCCCGTTGTGACGGCGATGAACACCTCCCGACTCATCCCCTCAGGTTTTGGCGACGTGGGCGAGCTGGCGTGGGACCGCGAGATCCGCATCGGCGACCTTACTATCCGGGCCATGCGGCCGGTGCATTGGGGTGCGAGGACGGCCGTCGATCGGCACCGGCGGTTCAACTCATACTTGCTTGAAACGCCCGATCGCCGGGTTCTGTTCGCCGGCGACACGGCCCTGACCGACGCCTTTGATCGCGTGGGCCCCGTCGATCTCTCGATGTTCGGCATCGGGGCCTACGACCCGTGGGAAGCCCAACACGCCACGCCCGAGCAGGTCTGGAGCATGTACAGCCGCATGTCCGGCGGCTCACCCGCCGGCCGGCTATTGCCGATGCACCACTCGACGTTTGCGCTGGGGCGCGTGCCGATCGACGAGCCGATGCGCCGGCTGGTCGTCGTCAGCGGCGAGCGCACCGACCGCCTTGTCGCGTTCCGACCGGGGCAGCTGTGGTGCTCGGGCGCGCAGCCGCAAGCTGACACGCAAAAAGGCCGCGAGCCCTTGGTTTCCCAAGGGCCCGCGTCGGACCGGTGCGAACATCTGTAAGCCGAGTTCTGTCCCGGCGGGCCGGGGTACCTCTTGCGAGGCCCTGATCGCCTGGGCGGCCATTTCTCTGGGCCGGTTGTTGCCAACCGGCTCGAGCGATCTACCCGCCGCCATGCCGCCCGGACCGGGCGTCGACCGGGATTGCTCCCGGTCGCGACGACTGCGTGATCTTGCACGCGGTGGGGTTTTCCGTGCCCCGCCTGTCGCCAGGCGGGCGGTGCGCTCTTACCGCACCTTTTCACCCTTGCCTGATCTGGGCGTCCCGCCGCAGAGCGTCGGGCTACCCAGCCATCGGCGGTTCATTCTCTGTGGCACTTTCCCTCGCCCATGATCCGTCGGGCGGGTGGGCGTTACCCACCACCGTGTCCTGCCGTGCTCGGACTTTCCTCCGCGGGCATGCCGAAGCACCCCGCGGCGGCCGCCTGTCCGCACCCGCTGCAAGTGTAGGACCGGGTACAACGCCGCCCATGCCCGGCAGCATTCGATACACTCCGCACCGTGACCGACCCCGCGGCCCACCCCGCCCTGGTGCTCTGCACCGCAAGCCAGCTCGACCTGGCCCGGGCCATTGCCCGCGCCGCGAAACTCGCCATCGGCGGCGTCGCCTCCGCCGAGCCGGCCGGGAGCGGCGGCGGGGCTGGCTCGGCCGCCTTCCGCGACGCCGCCGGCGATCTGCCCGTGATTGATGAGTTCCGTTCGGCGCTCGCCAAGGCGCAGAGCGGCATCGTCCTCATGCTCTCGCCGCCGTCCGGGCCCGCCATCGACGCCGGGCAGCTCGACGCCGTTCGGTCCCGCGGCGTCAAGCTCGCCAGCCTCGAGCCTATGCCGGCCAGTGTTCTGGACCTCCAGGATCCGACGCTCACGCCGCCCGAGCCCATGGATGCCGGTATCGTCCTGGGATCTGGTGCCGGGCCTGCGCCCAGTTCAGACACGCTCGCCGCCTTCTCGCCCGTGGCGACTTTCTGTCCGCTCTGGCGGGCCAGCCACCCTGTCCGGTCCGCCGCGGAAGTTCTCGCCCAGCTCGGCACTGTCCGGACCCTTCTGGTCGAATCGCTGGCGGGCCCGGGCGAAGGTTCGCTCGGGGCCCGGCTCTTTGACGCCTGCGACGCGGCGGTCTGGCTCCTGGGCCAGCCCGATCGCGTCGACGCCGCGTATGCGCCCGCCCAGCGGTCCCGCGGCGTCCACGTTGCCCCGCCGCAGTCGCTCGCGGGGCTCTCGGGCGACATGACCGTCAATCTCCGCTACGCCGACGGGCGGTGCGCCGCGATTGTCGCCAGCGACCGCGCGGGCCGCTGGTCGCGGTGCGTGACACTGATCGGCGAGCATGGCCGGATGCGGGTCTTCGACGACGGGTTCGTCTGGTTTTCGCTCGCCGGGGCCATCGTTGACGCCTCGCGCGATGAGTCCCGCATCCGCGGCGGGGCCGCGGCCGACTCGCCACACAGGGCCGCCGCCGGGGCCATTGCCGAGCAGCTTCAGCGATTGCTTGACCCGCAGATTCCGTCCCCGCCGCCCATCGACGACGTCGGCGTGCTGGCGACGGCCGGCGCCGCCCTGCTCAGCGCCCGCACCGGCGAGGGAGAGAGCCCGGCGACCCTTCGCCGGATGGCCCGGGCCGGCTGATACGAATGAACGTTGAATAGCGGGCGGGTATCCGGTAGCTCGAAGCAGAGGAAGCCCGCCGGGGACCGGCGGGGTACCCAAGACGCCCGAGTTTCATTGTCAAGTTGTATCAGGCCCAGCGGGTCAGGTGCCAGGTCTTCTTGCCGCGTTTGAGCGCGATGAGGTTGCCGGGCAGCAGCATGTCCGGCGTGATCCGCGTGTCGGCGGCGGCGGGCTTGCCGTTGATGCTGATCGCGTTCTGGGCGAGCTGGGTTCGGGCCTCGGTCCTGCTCTTGACGAGGGTGGTGAGGGCGAGGAGGTCGACGATGGGGATGCCGTCGGCGGAGAGGAGCGAGCGGTCGTGCTGGCTGCTGGGGGCGGAGCCGAGGACCTCTTCGGGGAGCGAGAAGGGAGCATCGGCGGAAGGCTTGGCGAAGAGGGCACGGGCAGCGTGCTTGACCTTCTCGAGTTCTTCTTCGCCGTGGAGGAGGGCGGTCATGTGCTCGGCGAGGGCGGTGTGGGCGGCGCGAGCCCCGGGCTGCGCGGCGTGGGCGGCGGCGAGGTCGTTGATCTTGTCGTGGGAGAGCAGCGTGAAAACTTTGAGGAAGCGGACGACGTCGGCGTCGGCGGTGTTGAGCCAGAACTGATAAAACTGGTAAGGGCTGGTGCGGTTTGGCGAGGTGTCGCTGTCGTCATGCTTGGCGGTGAGCCAGATGGCGCCGGACTCGGTCTTGCCGAACTTGGTGCCGTCGGACTTGGTGACCAGGGGCCAGGTGAGGCCGAAGGTATGCGACTCGGACCCTTCATTCCCGTGCATCCGCCGGACGAGATCGATGCCGACGACGATGTTCCCGAACTGGTCGCTCCCGCCCATCTGCACAGTGACGCCCTCGCGCTCGAACAAGTGCGCGAAGTCGTAGGCCTGCAGGATCATGTAGCTGAACTCGGTGTAGCTGATGCCCTGGTCGCGGTTGTGGAGGCGCTCCTTGACCGAGTCTTTGGCCATCATCATGTTCACCGAGAAGTGCTTGCCGATGTCGCGGAGGGCGTCGAGGTAGCTGATGGCGCCGAGCCAGTCGGCGTTGTTGAGCACCGTCGGCGGCGTGACCCCGGGGCCGTCGAACCGCAGCAAGCGGCGGAAGATGGACTTCTGCCGCTCGACGTTGGCGTTGACTTCGTCGCGGGTGCGGAGCTGACGCTCGGCGGACTTGCCCGAGGGGTCGCCGATGAGGCCGGTACCGCCGCCCATGACGACCACGGGGTGGTGGCCGGCGTCCTGCCAGCGCCGCAGCGCGACGATGCCGACGAGGTTACCGATGGTGAGCGAGTCGGCGGTCGGGTCGAACCCGACATAGGCCCGGCGGCCGGGGGTGCTCAGGTGCTTGGCCAGCCCGGGCTCGTCGGTACACTGGTTGATGAGGCCGCGGAAGCGGAGGTCGGCAAGGAAGTCTTGGGTGCTCACGCCCGATCGTTGGCGCGTGCGGGGGCGGGCGTGGTTCCCTCGAACCATGAGCCCGGCGATCTGTGGCTCACGGAGCCATGACCGAGACGTCCAGCACCCAATCGGCGTCGGGCTTGAGCTCGGCGAGCTTGGACTTCAGGGCCGGCTGGTCGCCGCCCTTGTGGAGCGCGCCGGTGCAGACCCACTGGCCGTCGCTGTTCTTGAACACTTCGAGGGTGCTGAATCGTGTGTCAGACTTAAGCTTTTCGGTCAGCTCGGTCATCTCCTTGAACTCCGGCGTTTCGGGCAGCGTGCCGGCGGTTGGAACGCCGGGGCCGGAGGCCAGGAGCTGGTAGCCGATCCAGACTGCGCACACGGCGAGGATGCCAATGAGCACGGCGAGGAGCGGGCCTTTCTTGGAACTCGGAACGGCAAGCTTCGACATGGTGATGGACTCGGCATGCGGTGAACGGGGCGAGAGCTTCGGAGAGTTTACCGCATGCCGAATCCGCGGGCACGCGTGAGCGAGGCGGAAAGACAAGGCCGCCGCGGGGATGCCGCGGCGGCCTTGGTCGAACGCTTTGGAGCCCGATCGGGGGGCTCAGTTCATGTTCGGGATCCAGTTGGCCGCGCCGGCCTTGTTGGACCACTTGCGCATGTCGCGGAGCTGCTCCATGCTCTGCATCTCGATGTGGCCGTCGGCGAAGCCAGCGACCGTCTTGCCCTTCCAGCGGCCGTCCAGGAAGCCCCAGCTGCGGGGATCGGTATTGGCGCGGAAGAGGTTGTTGGTCGCGCCGGCGAGCCACGAATAGCCGCCCATCGAAGAAGAGGTAATGCTGCCGATGGTGGGGGGCAGGATCATGTGGTGACCGGGAACAATCGCTGAAGCAGGGGTCCACGGAACAACGCCGCCGCCGAATCCGGCGCCGCCCATCGAACTCCCGATCAGGTCGGCCGAGCGGGCGCTGGCCATGATGAGCAGGTTGGAACTGTTGTTGATCTGTGTCGTCTTGGTCACGAAGTGGCGGCCGATGTTGCGTCCCATCGTGAGAGAACTCGCGGTGGCGTAGGCGCCGAAGCGGTAGTGCCCGCCCACGAACACGCTATTCATCCCGAAGCTGGGGTGCCAAGCGAGCGAGCCCTGGAAGGTGTTCCCGCTGTCGTAGGTGTTGACGCGCATGCCGTAGAGCGTCTGGGCATTGGTCGGAACCAGGCTGCGGCGACGGATCGTCTGGCTGAAGGTCTTGTCGATTTGGATCGTATTGGACGGGAGCTCGACATAGCCCCAGAAGCGGAGCGGCCACACCTTGATGCAGCTGCCCTCGATCACGGTCTGCGGCAGGCTTGTCTGGCGGGGCTCAAAGGTACCCTGAGCGACGATCTCGTCCTGGGAAGTGCCGGCGGCGAGCGTCGGGCCGTTCGGATCACCGGGGGCGGCCGTGATGCCCTTTGGGTTGGGGCCGTTCATCCAGTCGGGTGGGGCTTCCCAATAGTTGCTCTGCGGCGCGGGGTGGGCCCACGACCACGGGATGCCCGGGATCGTCATGCCGTCCTTGTACTCGCTGGCGTACATCGCCCAGCCCTGCATCATCGAGCGGCAGGCGGCCTGCTCGCGGAGGGAGTTGGCCGCGATCCGGGCTTCTTTGAGGGCCGGGAGCAGGATGGAGATGAGCAGGGCGATGATCGCGATGACGATCAGTAGCTCGATGAGGGTGAACGCGCGTTTCGTTACCGTTGTGACGCGCGTGCCGACAGCCTTCAGACTCGACCGCATACCAGACCTCCCGCGTGAAGACTCACACGATGCGGCAGAACGCCGCCGGTTACCTCAGGGATCCGAGTGGATCCACTGCGGACAAGTATAACAGATTTTGACCAGTCCACAACTTTTCGCGGATTCCGGCCCGACTGTTCCGTAATCGGCGGACGTTTCCACCGCGGGTTTGCCCTATTCAGGGCATCTATGTACGCATTTACGGCGTCTGCCCGAGCGTCCAGGCGGCGTTCGTGGCCCGGTCGGCCCACTTGCGCATGTCCTGCATCGCGGCGAACGTCTGCCGATCGGCGTGGCCGTCGAGCATGATCGTGGCGGCCTTGTTCTCGTGCCGGTAGTGCATGTGGCCGTAGACCCCCGGCGGGACAGCAGAGGCGGCGACGGGCGGGACCGTCGGCCAGATCCGCGACCGGAGGAACGGCGGAATCACGCGGAAATAGCCGGGGACGGGCGAGCCGCCGGCGGGGTTCAGGCCTTGGGCGCTCGAGAAGACCATCAGGTCGGTGGGCCGCTGGGCTTGGTCGATGCGCTGGACATAGAACGAGCCGAACTGCTGGGCGAAACCGCTATCAAAGGCGAAATAGGCCTCGTCGCCCCCGAGAAAGACGGTATTGAGCCCGAACGAGGGTGTCAGACTGATGAGATAGGCAAACTCGGGCAGTGTGGGGCCGCCTTGGCGATAGCGGGAGAGAAGCTGGTCGTCTTTGTAGAGGCCGGCGACGTCGTAGTTGAGGTATGGGAGCAGTCGCCAGGGGTATCGCTGGGCATTCAGCGGCGAGACGGGTGCGCCGTTCTGGTCGACGGCCCGAAGCTGGGGCGTGCCGGCGGGGGCCGTCGGGTCTACCCAGTCGGCGGGAGGGAGGCCCGGGAGCAGGGCCGACTTGTTGTCGTCGGCGTAAGCGATGTATGCCAGGATGAGCTGCTGGCCTGCGGCGAGCTCGCGGGTAGACCGGGCAACCCCGCGGGCCTTGGAGAGTGCGGGGGCGAGAATGCCAACCAGGATCCCAACGATGGCAATGACCACGAGCAGCTCGATGAGCGTGAATCCGTGGCCGGGGGACCGGAGCGAAGAGGGATTGTCGCGGCGTATGTGGTTTACCAAGCATCAACCTCGCGGGCGGAACGTCTCTCGACCGGGAAGCGTACGCGAGAACAGTGAAAAGTACGCAGAACGGGGTAATCGGGTCTGAAAAATCTTGTCAGACCGGAACTTTTTCGGCGTAACAAGACTAACATCCGCCCGGTTGTGGGCCTGATGAGGCCAAGCCGCTTCAACAGGCGGATCGGCTCGGGGCAGAGCGAGAGAGCGTGGAACGGTCGAGTGGAAAGGAAGACCATGCAGAAGCAGACACGTTGGTCCAGAATAGTCGTCGCCGCGGGTATGGGGCTCTGGGCCATGGCGGCGGGGGCGGGCGGGCAGGTGATCGAAGCCCTGTATCCATCGCCGGCGCTGGACCGCTGGATGTACAACTTCGCGCAGACGCCCGGGACGGAGAACAACATCAGCGTGTTCACGAGCCTGGGCGACCCGCTGCAGCTGAACTTCGACGACCATGACGGGCAGTATCTCATCGGCTTCGACACCGCGCCGTTGGTGCCCGCCGGGCTGCCGGCGGCGAACTATCGGATTCTGGGCGTGACGCTCACGGTGCGGAACAACCGGAGCAACGGGTTCCGTTATGATCCGACGTACGACTCGTGGCGGACGTACTTGCCGGGGACGGATGTGAATGCCTTGGCTGATGGGGATGTCGGTCGGCCGATCGAGCTGTACGGTGCGGGGTATCGCAACGGGTTCACGGCGCAGACCTTCGGAGAGGCGGCGGCGTTTAGCGTGGGCGATTCGTCGGCCTTGCCGCAGCGGGCGGTGCGGAACGTGTTTGCGGCTGAGTACGACGCTCTGGGCGTCGCGCGGGACGTGTCGAACAACGTGCTTGGTGAGATGGGTGCGGGGCCGGGGTTTGACACCTCGCCCTTGGCCGTGGGGATCGCTACGGCGAACGCAGCACAGCCGAACCCGGTGAGCCCTGGGGACCTGGTGCCGACGAACACGGACTTCGCGTTCAGCGTGTCGCTCGGAAACGCGGGGACGATTCGGTATCTGCGGGAAAGCCTGGCGGCGGGGCGGCTGAACCTGGTGGTGACGGCGGTGGCGCCTTCGGCGATGATGGGGGGGAGCCCGCCGCGGTTTTATTCGAAGGAGGCGAGCGGGGTTCCGGCGACGGGGATCGCGCAGCCGGCGCGGCTGAGCCTGCGGGTGTGCACGAGCTTTCCGTCGGATTGGAACTGCGACGGGACCCGGGGGGTGGACGACATCTTCGCGTTTCTGTCGGACTGGTTTGCTGGTCCCGGGGACTTCAATGCGGATGGGGATCGCGGGGTGGACGACATCTTCTCGTTCCTGAGCTCGTGGTTTGGGGCGGGTGTGCCCTGAGGTTGGAGTGCGGGATGCGGTGAACGGGCCGGTCCGACGAGGCCGTGGCGACTAGGCCGGGGCGGCTGGACGGCGTGATTGACTTTGTGGCGAGCGCGGGCTGGGCCCGCGCTCGCGTTTTGTATGGGTCAAATGTGTTTACTGGCGGCCGATCAGGACCGGTTGGGGTTGCCAGTGTGCAAAAGTAAGTGTAGACTAACTTGATCGACGGATCGCTTTGATGTCGATCGAGAAGGGTGCGGGGACCGGGCTTGGTCAGCGAGGTGGCACGATGTCGAGCACGCAGACGGACCTTGAGCGGCAAGTCTGGGACCTGACCAAGCGGGTATTTGAGATCGAGCGGCATGTTGGGCTGCGCGGGGCGACGACGGCGACGATGGAGCAAGCGGCGCCGGTCGCGGTGGTACCGCCGGTGGCGATCTCGCCGCCCGTCGCGCCGCCGGTGGCGGCGCTGGGGCCGGTACATGCCGGGCCGAGCGTTTCGCGGCCGCCGGTGACGGCGATCTTTGAGCGGGCCACGGCGGGGATGGCGGGGGCGGGCGTTGCCGGGACGGGCCAGCCGCGGGCGGGGCACGCGGGGGGACTGTCTGTTGAGCAACTCGTCGGCGGCAAGCTGTTCGCGGCGATCGGCGCGATCGTGCTGGTGATCGGCATCGGGCTTGCGCTGAAGCTGGGCGTGGACCGGGGCTGGTTCTCGATGTCGCCGGCGATGCGGTGCGTGAGCAGCACGCTCCTGGGCGTGGCGATGCTCGTAGGCGGGCAGCTTGTCCGGCGGCGGTGGGGCGTGTTCGCGAGCGTCGGGCTGACCTCGGCGGGTGTCGGGACGATGTTTGTTTCGGTGCTGGCGGCGTACGGGTGGTATGGGCTATTGCCGGCGCCGGTGGCGTTTGCGGCGCTGGTGTGCGTGTGCGCGGTGGGGATCGGGGTGTCGCTGAGCTGCTCGTCGCTGGCGGTCGCGGCGCTGTCGATGGTGTGCGCGTATGCCACGCCGCTGACGATGGGCGACTCGGGGGGGCCGGCGGCGGTAGTGCCGGTGTATCTGCTTGGGCTCCTGGCGGTGGGGCTGGTTCTGGCGGGGTGGCGGCCGGACGTGTTCAGAGCGCTGCGGACGGTGTCGTGGTGGGGGACGGTGGTCGTGGGGACGATCTGGCTGTTTACGGTGGGCAAGGGCTCGCCGATGCTGGCGCTTTCGTTCCTCGGAGTGTTCTGGCTGGGCGTGCACGCGGAGCTTGTGCTTGGGCCGAGGCGGCTGAGCGAGGGGAAGGCGACGATGGCGGCGGGGGCGGGCGGGCTGCGGGGCAGTGCCCGGCTGGCCAGGCCGCTGCTTGGTTCGATGAGCACGACGGTGTGGTCGGTGGGGATGGGGATCCTGCTGCTGCAAGTCGTCGGTGTGGCGTCGCTGCCGATGTGGATGGTGCCGTGCGCCGGGACCATCGGGACGATGGCGCTGGGGATGATTCTGGCGGGGACGTTGAGGGCCTTGGTGGATGCGCCGACGACCGATCTTCAGCGGCTCGGGGCGGGTCTTCGGGTGCAGGCGGGCGGGCTGGCGGTGGTGACGCTCGCGCTCGGGCTTTCGGGGTGGACGATGGCGGTCGCGTGGCTGGGGATGGGCGTGGCGTCGGTGGTGGCGGGCCGGTGGGTGCGGCTGCGCGGGCTGGACGTGTATGGCGTGGTGCTGCTGCTTCTGGCGACGGGGCGGCTGATCGTGTGGGACTCGTGGAACGCGGGCGGGACGGGGACGGAGGTGTTGGGGCTGGTGCTCGGGCGGTGGAGCGTGCTGATGGTGGCGGGCGGGCTGGCGTGGCTGACGACCGCGTGGGTACTGTCGCGCGGGCGCGAGATGGCGGGGCGGTGGTCGTGGATCGTGGGCGGGTGCGTGGGGCTCAGCGCGGTGTGCGTGATGGGGTCGCTGCTGGTGCAGAAGACGAGCTTGGAAGTGGTCGTGATCGCGTGGGCTCTGCTCAGCTTGGCGTATGCGGCGGGCAGCCGGCTGGGGCGTGCGGGGCCGACGGCGTGGGTGTGGGTGCTGGCCGCGGGCGCGACGAGCGTGCTTTGGATGGGCGTGTTCCTGCTCGATAAGGATTGGTGGAGCTATGGCGGGGCGGCGATGTCGCACCCGGGGTTCTGGACGGGGCTGATGGTGGCGGGCGTGTGGGTGATCGGGCCGCTGCTGTCGCGGCTGACGGGCGCGGGCGGGAGCGAGGTTGCCGCTGGCGACAAGCGGGCGGCGATGCTGATGCGGGCCATCGGTGGGGGCGTGCTGCTCTTGGCCAGCAGCCTGGAGATCGCGCGGTCGGCGGAGGTGCTGGTGCCGGGGGACACGACGGTGCACCGGGCGGCGGTGAGCGTGTGGTGGGCGGTGTTCGGTGTGGGCCTGATCGTGCTGGGCTTTGCGCGGCGGGTGCAGATGGTTCGGCACGCGGGTCTAGTGCTGATGGCCGTCGCGACATTCAAGGGCGTGATCTTCGACCTTGCCGGTGTTTCGGCGGAGTGGCGAGTAGTCACGTTCCTGGGGCTCGGGGCGATGATGCTTGGGGTGGCGGTGGTGTACGCGAAGGTGTCGGCGCGGGCGGGGCGGGAGATGGCGGCGCGGGAATAGGCTTGACCGCACGCGCCATGAGTTCCATAACGATCCGCACCAGCCAGCCGCGACCGATGCTCTCGCACTTCAGCGTGGCGGCGATGCTCGCGGCGCTGGTGGGGCACCGGGAGCTGATCTGGGGCTTCGCGGCACGGGATGTGCTCGAGCGGCACAAGGGAGCGCTGCTGGGCGTCGGGTGGAACGTGCTGCAGCCGCTCTTGCAGCTCGCGATTTACACAGCGGTGTTCGGGTACATCTTCGGATCGCGGTGGGAGCGGGGGACGCTGCCGGCGCCGATCGATTTCCCGGTCACGCTGTTCGCGGGGCTGGTCGTGTTCAACGTGTTTGCCGAGAGCGTCGGGCGTGCGCCCACGGCGGTGTCGTCGCGGCCAAACCTGGTGCGGAGAGTCGTGTTTCCGGTGGAGATCCTGCCTGTGACGGTGGTGGTCTCGGCGCTGGTGCACATGGCGATCGGGGCGGCGCTGTTGCTGCTGATCGTGCTGGGGTTCACGGGGTCGGTCTCGCCGACGGCGTGGGCGTTTCCGGTGGTGGTCGCGCCGCTGGTGATGCTGAGCCTGGGGGCGGCGTGGCTGCTGGGGGCGCTCGGGGTTTTTGTGCGGGATGTCCGGCAGATCGTGGTGGTGCTGACCCAGCTGTTGATGTTCACCACGCCGCTGTTCTTCTCGATCGATCGGGTCCCGGAGGAGTATCCGATGATCCGGTGGGCGGTGGGGCACAACCCGCTGTCGATCATCGTTGAGAACGCGCGGCGGACGCTGGTGTGGGGGGAGTGGCCGCAGTGGGGGGCGGTGGGTGTGATGACGCTGCTTGGGGCGGTCGTGATGGTGGGCGGATGGGCGTTTTTCTCGGCGTGCCGACGGGGGATGGCGGATGTCCACTGAGGCCGAGGCGATGGGGCCGATGGCGGAGAACCTCGCGGTGGAGTGCCGCGGGGTTGGGAAGCGGTACGACATCTATCGACGAAACTCGTCGCGGGCGCTGGACCTTGTGATGGGGACGCCCGGGCGGCGGGCGCGGGCGTTCTGGGCGCTGCGGGACGTGGGCTTCGAGGTGGCGCGGGGCGAGGCGGTGGGGATCGTGGGGCGGAACGGCTCGGGGAAGAGCACGCTGATGCAGATCATCGCGGGGACGCTCTCGCCGACGACGGGCGTGGTGCGGTGCCGCGGGCGGATCTCGGCGCTCCTGGAGCTTGGCTCGGGCTTCAACCCCGCGTTCACGGGGCGGGAGAACGTGTTTCTGGCCGGGACGATTCTGGGGTTCTCGCGGCGAGAGATGGATGAGCGGTTCGACGAGGTGGCCTCGTTCGCGGACATCGGCGAGTTTCTTGACCAGCCGGTGGAGGTGTATTCGTCGGGCATGCACGCGCGGCTGGCGTTCAGCGTGGCGATCTGCGTGAAGCCCGACATCCTGATTGTGGACGAGATTCTGTCGGTGGGGGACGCGGGGTTCCAGCAGCGGTGCACCGCGCGGATGCGAGCGATGCTCGACTCGGGCGTGACGCTGCTGTTTGTCTCCCACTCGGCGGACATGGTCAAGAGCGTCTGCTCCAAGGCGCTCTTCATAAGCCAGGGGCAGAGCGAGGGATTCGGGCCGGCGGGGGAGATGGTGGACCGGTACACCCAGTCGTTGCGGATGCAGCAGAACGAGCGGGCGGTGGAGCGCGCGGGCGGGGCGCTCGCGCCGGCCCCCGCCGCGGTCGAGAGCGAAGGCGGCAGCGGGGCCGAGGGGCGAGAGGGGACGGGCCACGCGCGGATCACGGGTGTGCGGCTGCTGGATGCCCAGGGGCGGGTGGCCCAGACAATTGTGCACGGCGAGCGGGTTTGCGTGGAGGTTTCGCTCGCGGCCCAGGCGCCGGTCGAGAAGCTCGACGTGGTGGTGCGGGTGCGAGACAAGGCGGGGATCGTGCTCTTCGGGTTCACGGCGATCGACGAGGGTGTGCGGCTGCCGGAGATGGCGGCCGGGGAGACGGCGCGGGTGCGGTTCGTGTTCACGAGCCCGCTGGCGCCCGGGCCGCACGGGGTCGGGGTGAGCCTGCTGCGGCGGCGGGACCAGAGCGTCGACGAGCGGTTGACGCTCGACCACCTCGAGACGGCGGCGGCGTTCGAGTCGCTCGCCGGGAAGAAGTTCGTGCGTGGCAAGGTCAGCGTGCAGGCGTACGCGGAGCGGGTGGTCGAGCCGCCGGTGTCGGCGGGGTGAGGTGGGAAGCTGGCGGGCGGATGGGGATTGGCGGCCGAACGTAGCATGGGCGTTATGTCGATTCCCAATGAAGCGCCCAAGGCCCGAACGACGCTGCAGACGCTCTCGCGAATGGCCGCGGCGGGTGAGCCGTTCGCGTGCCTGACGTGCTACGACGCGACGACGGCGCGGTTTCTGGCCGCGGGGGGCGTGCGGGTGCTTTTGGTGGGAGATACGGCGGCGGAGGTCGTTCTCGGGCTTGATCGGACGATCGACATGCCGCTGGACGTGCTGCTTGCGCTGACGGCGGGCGTGAAGCGGGGGGCGCCCGACGCGGTGGTGATGGGGGACATGCCATTCATGTCATATCAGGCCAGCGACGAGGACGCGGTGCGGAACGCGGGGCGGTTTCTGACGCACGGTCGGGCGGACATCGTCAAGATCGAGGCGGACGCGGGGTATGCGGGGCGGATCGCGAAGGTCGTGCATGCGGGGATTCCGGTGTGCGGGCATGTCGGTTCAAGGCCGCAGACGATGGCGCTCACGGGCGGGTATGCCGCGGCGGGCCGGACACCGGAGGCCGCGCGGCGGGTGGTGGACGACGCGGTGGCGCTGGAGGGGGCCGGGTGCTCGATGCTGCTCATCGAGGCGGTGCCGCCGGAGGTGACGGCGATGGTGCTGGCGAAGACGAGCGTGCCGCTGATCGGGATCGGTGCGGGGACGGCGTGCCACGGGCAGGTGCTTGTGCTGCAGGATCTGGTCGGGATGTCGGCCCGGCCGCCGCGGTTTGCGGAGCCTGTGGCGGATCTGGGATCGGGTTTCACGGCGGCGGCGCGGGAGTGGGTGAAGCGGGTGTCGGAACGGCAGATCGGGGGCGAGACATACGCGATGAAGGCCCCGGTGGCGGGGAACGAGGGGGCTAGGCAAAAATCCCGAACCGGGCCGGGTTCGACCCTGTAGAAGGATGCGGATCGTCCGGCGCCTGCGGGCGTGGGGGCTGGGGGCGTCCGGAAACGTTTGCCGGCGTGTGCAACTCAAGTGGGACTTGGGCCGAACGCGTCGGGGGCGTCGGACGATAACAGGATTGGCGCGTCCGATCGGCCGCAGGCCGGGACGGGGGCGCGGAAGGACAGGCAAAGCTATGCGGAAGTTCATTGCTTATGGCCCGGCACTGGTGGTGCTGCTGACGGCGCTTGTGACGCTGGTGGCGGCCCCGGCGGCGGTCCGGCTGGTGGGGTATGCGGCGACCGACGCGCAGGTGACCCTGGCGCGACAGACGCTGGCGCAGGACAACATCCTTAAGCAGATCGACCGGGCAACGCGAGCGATCGCGACGGCGGTGGAACCCTCGGTGGTGCACATCGGCATCGACGAGCCGGTGCGGGGCGGGCGGCTGATGCGGACGGCGCAGGGCTCGGGCTGGGTCTTTGATCTGGCCGGGCACGTGGTGACCAACTCGCACGTGGTGCGGGATGCGAAGCGGATCTTCGTGCAGTTTCAGGACGGGCGTGCGGTCGAGGCCGACCTGGTCGGTTTCGACCGAACCACGGACATCGCCGTGCTCAAGGTGCGGTCGGGCGAGGGGCTGGTGCCGATCGTTCGCGCGACGGGGGGCGAACTGTTTCAGGGCGACCGGGTGTACGCGTTCGGATCGCCGTTTGGCTTCAAGTTCTCGATGTCCGAGGGAATTGTCTCGGGCCTTGGTCGCGATCCGCGGCTGGTGATCGGCGAGGACGGGTATACAAACTTCATCCAGACCGACGCGGCGGTGAACCCGGGCAACTCGGGCGGGCCGCTGGTGGATGTCGAGGGCCGGCTGGTGGGCATGAACGTGGCGATCGCGACGGCGGCGGGGGCGTCGGCGGCCGAGGGACAATCGGCGGGCATCTCGTTCGCGATCCCATTGGCGACCATCGAGTCGGTGGTCGGGCAGCTGATCAACAGTGGGATCGTGACGCGCGGCTATCTGGGGATCTCGCACCCCGGGCGCGACGAGATGAACGCGGCCGAACTCAACAGGGTCGGATACCGCGGTCTTGGCGTGGTCGCGACGGGGGTGCAGGCGGATGGGCCGGCCGAGAAGGCGGGCATCCGCTCGGGGGACATCATCACGCGGCTGAACAACCAGCCGGTGGGGAGTGTGGCGGTGCTGCGCTCGGCGATCACGAACAACGCGCCCGGGGACCGGGTGACGGTCGAGGTGGTGAGAGGCGGCGAGTTGATGAGCTTCACCGTCGCGCTGGGTGAGCTGCCGCGGACGGACACGGAGAAGCGAGAGGCGGCGGTGGCCGCGAGCCGGTTCGGAATCGCGGACGTTGACGAGAAGGGCGGCGTGGGGCTGGAGATCAAAGAGGTGCGGGTGCCGAGCGCGGCGGCGACGGCGGGTCTGCGGCCGACGCAGATCATCACGGCCGTCGCCGGGCGGAAGGTCGAGACGCTGAGCGAGTTCTTCGACGCACTGGCGAACGCGGGCCTGCACCAGGGGCGCCAGGTCAAGCTCACGATTCGGGCGGCGGCGGGGCAGGGCGAGCGCGAGGTGGTCGTCAGCCCGCGGTGAGCGGTTGGGCCTTCACGCGCGGGACTCGACGGCCAAGACGGAGTTTTTGGCCCCGAACGCCAGGCAGTTGACCAGCAGTCGGTAGGTCCGATCGCGCTCGAGCGATGCTGCGACCGCGGGCGTGTAATCGAGGTCGCAGTCGGGGTCTGGGTGCTTCAGGTTGGCGGTGGGGGGAACGAAGCCGCCGCGGACGCCGCAGAGGGACGCGACGAGGGCGGCCATGCCGCAGGCGCCTTGGGGGTGGCCGATCATGGACTTGACGCTTGTGCCCCGCACCTGCCGGGCGTGCGGGCCCAGCGCAAGCTTGACGGCGGCGGTCTCGGCGGCGTCGTTGATCTTGGTGGCCGTGCCGTGGTAGTGCAGGAGGTCGACAGATTCGGTGGCCCAGCCCGCGTCGTCGATCGCGGCGCGGATGGCGCGAGCGCACTCGGCCATGTCGGGGTCGGGTCGGACGCGGTGATAGGCATCGCAGGTGGCGCCGAAGCCGACGAGCGAGCCCAGGGACTCGGCCGAGCTTTGATGATCTGGGCATTCGAGCAGCACGGCCCAGGCACCCTCGCCGAGCACGAAGCCGTCGCGGGTCTGGTCGAAGGGGCGTGAGGCGGTGGATGGGTCCTGACCCTGGTCGAAAGCGCGGGTGGAGATGACGCGGAGGAGCTCCATGCCGTGGAGCGTCTCCCAGCGGACGTGGGCGTCGGCGCCGACGACGAGCATGGCGTCGACCAATCCCGAGCGCAGGGCCATGAGGGCCATGCCGGCGGCGTCGGAGCTCGAAGCGCACCCCGTGCTCACGCACCAACTCGGACCTTTCAGCCCAAGGCGGATGGAGAGCTCGCCGGCGAGGTTGCCGTGGGTCGCGTTGGTGATGGTCCAGAGGCTCACGCGGTTGGCACCGCCGGGCGCATAGGCCTGTTGGGCCTGGTCAAGGGTGAAGTCGATCCCGCCGGCGCCGGTGCCCAGGACCAGGCCGATGCGGCGGGCGCGGTCTACGGCAACTGGCGCGCCCGGCTGGCCCTCGGGCGTCCATCCGGCCATGTCGAGGGCCTCGCGAGCGGCCGCCAGCGCCATGGGGACGAGCCTCGGCAGGCGGAGAACATCGGCCGGGGGAAGGATTTCGGCGGGGTCGAAGTGGGGAGCGGCAACGGGGGCGGCGACGGAACTCTTCAGCAGCGGGTGGGCGAACTCGAGCAGGCGGACGCCGCTGCGGCCGTCACGGAGGGCGGCGGAGTAGGCAGGGATGCCCACGCCGATCGGGGAGACGGCCCCCATGCCCGTGATGCTGGCCGGCTGGTGGATCACCCGAGTCCCCTTTGCAGCCCCCCGCCCGATCGGACCGACGAACGGTGAGCGTATGGCCCGTGGCGGCCAACCCCCGATCTTTGGCGTCCCTCGGACCCGCGGTTCCGGTATCCTCACTCCACATGACCCGACTTCGCCCATCCCACCCGCGTGGATTGCTCCTGGCCCTGGTCCTCGGCGGCTCGGCCGGTCTAGCGATGCCGACGCTCGGGCAATCAACAAGCAACGAGTATCGGCTGGACGGCTCGGGCAACCTGGTGCAGACCAAGCCGGCCGCGACGCCCGGGACCGACGAGGCGCTGATCGCCCGGGCTCGGACCGACCTTGCCGAGGAGCGGTACGCTCAGGCCAAGGCGGCGCTGGACGGCTTCCTGGGGGTGAACGAGCGGACGAGTAATGCGTTCCTGGCCGAGGCGTACCTGCTGCGGGGCGACGCGCTGACGGCGACGGGCAACGAGTACGACGCGCTATATGACTACGAGCGGGTGATCAAGGACCATGCCGGTTCGTCGCACTTTGTGACGGCTGTGGAGCGGGAGCTCGACATCGGCGTGCGGTATGCCAACGGGCTGAGGCGGAAACTGCTGGGGATGCGGATCCTGGACTCGACGGAGATCGCCGAGGAGCTCCTGATCCGCGTGCAGGAGCGGCTGCCGGGCTCGCGGCTGGCCGAGCGGGCGGGGATCGAGCTCGCGGATTTCTACTACCGCGAGCGGGACCTGACGATGGCGGTGCAGGCGTACGACCTGTTCATCGAGAACTACCCGAGCTCGCAATACACGCAGAGGGCGATGCAGCGGCGGATCTACGCGACCATCGGGCGGTTCAAGGGCCCGCGGTACGACTCGTCGAGCCTGATCGACGCCAAGCTCCTCACGCGGCGGTTCGCGAGCCTGTATCCGCAGGCCGCCGAGGAGGCGGGGCTCACCGACGGGCTGATCGCCCGGCTGGACGAGTCGTCGGCGGCGGACATGCTGGAGACGGCGAACTACTACTTCGCGCAGGACGACGAGGTTTCGGCGCGATACACGCTCAAGCGGCTGGTGCGGATGCACCCCAGGACACAGGCCGCGGCGAGGGCAATGAAGACGCTCGACGAGCGCGGGTGGGGGGCCAAGCCGGCCCCGGCGAGCGGTGATGCTGGCCGGGACGCGGGCGGGGCCCGGGGCGAGCAGGGACCGGGCGTTGAGGGGCCCGCCGGAACGGTCGGCACGGCCGAGAACAAGGACGCAGCCAAGCCATGATTCCCCTTCAGAGCGGCGTGTTGCGAGTGATCGGGCTGGGATTCGGATTGGGCGTGATGGGCTTGGCGCTCGGCGCGTGTGCGGCGGACCCGCGCGAGGGATACGCGCACGTGTCGAGCCACGACGCGACGATCCGCACGGTGGCCGTTCCGATCTTCCAGAACCCGACGTTTTCCCGCGGGCTGGAGACGGAGCTGACCGACGCGATCGTCAAGGAGATCCAGCGATCCACGCCCTGGCGCGTGGCGCAGGACCAGAGCGGGGGCGGGGCCAACGCGACCTTGACGGGAACGCTGACGGGCTCGAACCTCCGGCGGCTGAGCCTGCAGCGGAACAGCGGGTATGTGCAGGAGCTGGCCGTCGAGCTGACGGTGGACTTTGACTTCAAGGACGCACGGACGGGCAAGACGTTGGTTGCTCGGCGGAACTTCACGGCTTCGGACGCGTTCGTGCCGGCCAGCCCCGTCAATGAGCGGCTGGAGGCCGGGCAACACGCCGCGATCCAGAAGCTGGCCAAGGACATCGTCGCGGAGCTTCGCAGCGGGTGGTGAGGGCGGCGGGACCTAGGGAACGGTCCTCGGCGGGCTTGGGGCAGAGGGGGCGGGGGCGGAGGGGGGCAAAAGCACAACCCGGCAGAATCCACGCCGGTTGTCCGGTCGATACTCACTTGTGGGGACGGGGACGGAGACGGGGGCGGGGCGTCGGCGGCGCGCCAACGATTGCGGAGCGCGACTGGCCGCGGCGCGTACGAGCATGATGACGGCCCGGAATCCCGATCCACAACGCCCGAGCGAGCGTACACCTAAAGCATGGCTGAACAACCCGACACCAAGCGTCCCCAGAACCAGCCGACCCCGGGCAAGCCCGGCGTGCCGACCCCCAAGGCCTCGCGCGGGCTGTTCTCGATGCTCAGCATCCTGGCGTTGATCCTGCTGGGAGGCCTGCTGCTCTCGTCGATGCAGACGAGCGCGACGCGGCTGGCCTCTTGGTCGGAGTTCCGGAACTTGGTGGCGGCCAAGTCGCTGCAGAAGGTCGAGATCCGTGACGACGGGGTGTATGCCGAGAAGACCGAGGCAGACGGGCGGACCTCGACGGTGTATTTCCCGATCTCTCCGGCGACCAAGGCCGACTACACCAAAGAGGTGCGCGACCTGACGGGGGGCAACTACACCGAGGTTGCGACGGCCGCGTGGAAGGGCCTGCTGATCACGTTCCTGCCGATCCTCATTATGCTCGGGCTTGTGTGGTTCTTCATCGCCCGCGGGCTCCGCTCGGCGGGGGCCGGGCCGGGGGGGATGCTCGGGAGCTTCGGCAAGAGCCGGCACCGCACGCTGACCAAGGAGATGACCGGCGTGACGTTCGCCGATGTTGCGGGCATCGAGGAGGCCAAGGACGAGGTTACGGAGATCATCGAGTTCCTCCGCAATCCCAAGCGCTTCGCCAAGCTCGGCGGGCGGATCCCGCGGGGCGTACTGCTCATCGGCGAGCCGGGCTGCGGCAAGACGCTGCTGGCCAAGGCGATCGCGGGCGAGGCGGATGTGCCGTTCTTCTCGATCTCGGGCTCGGACTTTGTCGAGATGTTCGTGGGCGTGGGTGCCTCGCGCGTGCGAGACCTGTTCAAGCAGGCCAAGGAGTCGGCGCCGTGCATCATCTTCCTGGATGAGATCGACGCCGTGGGGCGTCGCCGCGGCGGGGGCTTTACCACCGGCGGGCACGACGAGCGGGAGCAGACGCTCAACGCGATTCTTGTCGAGATGGACGGCTTCGCGACCGGCGACGGCGTGATCGTCGTCGCGGCGACCAACCGGGCGGACGTGCTGGACCCTGCGCTGACGCGGCCGGGGCGCTTCGACCGGCAGATCATCGTGCCGCGGCCGGACGTGAAGGGGCGGATGGAGATCCTGCGGGTCCACGCCAAGAAGGTGAAGCTCGGGCCGGACGTCGACCTCGAACGCGTCGCGCGGGCGACACCGATGTTCTCGGGCGCCGACCTGGCGGCTTTGATCAACGAGGCGGCGATCGCCGCGACACTGCACAACAAGGACTTCGTCGAGCAGGAGGACGTCGAGGAGGCCCGCGACAAGGTGAAGTTCGGCCGGGCCAAGCGGTCGCGCGTGCGGGAGATCGAGGACAACAAGCTCACGGCGTATCACGAGGCCGGGCACGCCGTCATCCAGGCGCTGCTGACCGACGGGGACCCGCTGCACAAGGTGACGATCATCCCGCGCGGCTCGGCGGGCGGGGCGACGTTCTCGCTGCCGGTCAAGGACCGCATGGGCTACGGCGTCAAGTGGCTCACGGCAACGATGCGGGTGCTCTGCGGCGGGCGGATTGCCGAGGAGAAGGGCATCGGCGACGTCTCGACGGGCGCTTCGATGGACATCTCGCAGGTGACCTCGATCGCGCGGAGCATGATCCTGGAGTGGGGCATGTCGCCGCGGCTGGGGTTCGTGCGTTACGCCGGGTCCGACACGCGGGAGGCGTTCCAGCAGGAGAAGGACTACTCCGAGCACACGGCCCAGCTCATCGACGACGAGGTGCGCCGGATGGTCGAGGAGGCCTACAACGAGGCCAAGCGTCTGCTGGAGGCCAACTGGGACAAGGTTGTTGCGGTCGCCGAGGCGCTGCTGAAGTACGAGACGCTCAGCGCCGACGAGGTGCGGAAGCTGCTCTCGGGCCAGCCCTTGGGCAAGCCGACGGTGAGCCAGCTTCTGGCCGACGCGGGCAAGCAGGCGACAGTCGCGCCGCCGAGCAAGGGTTCGAGCACCGAGCCGCCGCCGGAGATCCCGACGGGCGTGTTCCCGAATCCGGCGTGAGGGCTGCCCCGGCGGTTTGCCGCCGCAGATCGCGAGATTTGAAGTTCTCTGATCGTTCAACGACCCCCGCCCAGGCGGGGGTCGTTTGTCAATCCGGCCAAGTCTGGGCGATGTGGGCTTGAACGTCCATCGTCTCGCCGCACTCGAAGCGGGTCTGGAGGTCGTAGGCCTGCTGCTCCAGGCCGATGGCGGCGTACGAGCGGCCGCCTTCGACCCATTGGCGAAGGTAGAGGCTCAAGAAGCCCCGAACGCTCCAGAGGCCGGCGAGGTGACGGTACTGGGCGACGTGGACCAGCTCGTGGAAGAGCACGCCGACGTGGAGCGGCGCGCCGGGCGGCGAGGCCAGGACGACGAGGTTGCCCAGGGCAATGCCGCCCGGCCCGGCGTCGTGCCCCGGCGGACCGGCCGCGTCGTCGACGGCGCGGCGGGCCCAGCGGGCACCGGGGAGCGCGATCTGGGCAACGGTCGCGATGCGGACGCTCGCGAGCAGCTCGCGGGAGAAGCAGCCCGCGAACATTTCGATCTCAACGTCGGAGAGGGGTCGGGAGACGGGGGTGTAGCGGCGGCGGGTTCGCCAGACCCAGACGCCCGCGGCGACGCCGCCGAGCCAGTAGACCAGTGCCTCGCCCATGGGCGGTATATCGGCGATTGCCGGGGGGCGTTCGAGGCTGCTCACCGTTTCAGGCCGTCGACGCCGGGGGCGGCGGAGCCGTCGAGCGGGGCGGACAGGCCCGGCAGGAGCAGGCCGTCGACGAGCGGGGAGGAGGGCGCGGGCAGGGCATTGATGCGACGGGGCTTCGAGGCGATCTCAGGGATGTCGGGCAGGTCCTTTGCGCTCTTGACGCCGCCGTCCTCGAACTTGCGCATGATCGGTTCGAGGCGCCGCTCGCAGGAGCCGACGAAATCGTTGTACGCGTCGACCGAGGCGCCCAGGTTCCTGCCGACCTTGGCGACATGCTCCATGGCGGTGGCGAAGCGCTCGTGGAGCTGCTTGCCCAGCTCGCGGAGCTCGGTGGCGGCCTTGGCCAGCTGCTCCTCCTTGTAGCCCACGGCGACGGCGCGGAGGAGGCCGATGAGCGTGCTGGGCGAGGCGAGGATCACGCCCTGCTCGGCGGCCCGCTCGAGGAGCTCGGGCTGGCGGGAGAGGGCCGCGTCGATGAACTGATCGCCGGGGATGAACATGACGACGAACTCGGGCGAGCCGTCGTACTGGGACCAGTACTTCTTCTTCGCGAGGGCCGTGGCCTGCTCGGCGACGTGGCGTGCGAAGCGGTCGAGCTCGCGCTCGGCGGCCTCGGGCGAGGCGGCGGCGATCGCGTCGATATAGGCCTGGATGTTGGTCTTGGCGTCCACGACGATCGTGCGGGCGTTGGGCAGGCGGACGATCATGTCCGGGCGGAGGGCCAGCCCGTCGAGGTCGCGGGTCTGGTCCTGCTCGAAGAAGTCGCAGTTGGCGATCATGCCGGCGAGCTCGGCGACGCGCCGGAGCTGGACCTCGCCGTAGCGCCCGCGGACATGCGGCTCGCGGAGGGCCTTGACGAGCTTGCCGGTCTCGGTGCGGAGCTCGGCGCCCGCGGCCTCGATGACGGCGAGCTTGGCGTCGGTCCGCTTGAGCGTCTCGGCGATTGGCGCCACCAGGGCGTCGACGGCGCTCCTCTTGGCGTCGAGCTTCTGCTCGGCGAGGGCGAGGAACTGCTCGCGGTTGCTCTTGAGCGCCTCGGCGGCGAGGTTGCCGAAGACCTCGCGGAAGCGGGCCTCGAACAGCGCAAGCTGCTCGGCGATCGCCTTCTTCTCGCGGAGAACGCTCTCGACGCGCTCGGCACCGAGGCCCTCGACGTGGGCGATCTCGGCGGTCAGGCGGTCCTCGATCTCGCGTACGGCCAGAAGCTTCTCACGCTCGAGCACGTCGCGGGTGGTGCGGTGGGCATCGCGCTGGGCCTGGAGCTGCTCTTCCAGGGCGGCGCGGTCGGTGCTGACTTTCATGAGCGTCTGGCGGGTTTCGAGTTCGCGCTGTTCTGCGCGCTCTCGCTCGGCCCGCTCTCGGTCCTGAGCCGCTTGGACCCCGGCGGCCGTGGCGCGGGCCGCGGCGGCCTCGGCGATGCACCGGGCCCGCCCCATCGCGAGCCAGGCCGCGGCACCCAACCCAGCGACCGCGATCAGCCCGAGCACGAGCGTGGCAACATCCATAGGTTCCAGTGTACCGCATGTTCCCCAAACAGACACCGGCGGAGGAAGCGGGCCCGGCGTCCGGCTGGGCGGCGGCTTGGTCTGCCAATTCGGCACCTTCGAGCCCCGGTCCGCGATTCCGCTGGCAGCACTGGGCCTCGGATGCGGGATGGGAACCGCGTTTGGACGGGATGGGCGTTCCGGCGGGACGATCGGCGGGCCCGGACGGGACCGGCACACAGCTTGCCTAGGGCCTCGCGTCGACTCTCCGTTTTTTGCCGTATGCACCCAACACCCAGCCAACCCGACCACCGCCTGAACCTGCTCCTGAGCTGGGGTGGCTGGCGTCCGGATTCCTGGGCCGACCGGATGGCGTGTCTGCTCGAGCCGATGGGCGTGCAGTCGCTCAGGGTTCGCACGGCCCGGCAGGCCGAGCAGGTGATCCGGACGACGGCGATCCATGTCGCGGTGGTCGACCTCGGGCTCCCGATGGACTTTGGTGCCTCGGCCCCGTGCGAGGACGCGGGGCCGCGGGTCCTGGAGATGCTCAAGCGGGCGGCGGCGGGCGCGGGCGGTGGGGCGGGCGATGGGGGCGGGGTTCCGACGGTGATCGTTCGTTCGCCCCGGTCGCAGCGTGATGCTTGCCGGGAGATGACGGCGGCTCTGCACTTTAATGCGTTCGCGGTGGTGGATCGTCGCAGCGCGGATGTCGAGCAGATGCTCAAGCTCCTGCAGCGCGTGCTGGAGCGGCATTATCAGGGACGCTGGCCCTCGGCGAGCGGGAACTAGGCCCGCCGCAGGCGAGTGAACTGGATCGAGCAAAGCAAGCCACGAAGGTCAGACAGATTCATCCGGGACCGTTCAACCAACTTTCGCAATCGGATTCGCACAAGGAGTTTCGACATGGCCGCCAAGTCCGCACCCGCTAGCCGTGACATCAAGGTCCGCCCCCTGCACGACAAGATCATCGTCCGCCGCGACGAGGCCGAGGATCGCACGGCGGCGGGCATCATCCTTCCCGAGAAGGCGAAGGACACGCCGAAGACGGGCGTGATTCTCGCCGTGGGCACGGGGACAATCAATACGACCGACGGCAAGCTGACGCCGCTGACCGTGAAGAAGGGCGACAGGGTGATCTTCTCTTCGTATGCCGGCAGCGAGATCAAGCTCGACGACGAGAAGCTGCTGATCATGAGCGAGGACGAGGTGTTGGCTGTGATTGACTGAACCCGCGGGCACGCGGCACCAGGCACCGGGCACGAGCCGATGGGGCTCGGGGCCTTTGCTGGTGCCCGGTGCCTGGTCTTAGGTGCCTATCGCATGACCACACCCGAACTTCGCCAAGCCCTTCGTGAACTCAACGGCAAGCGTGATGCCGTGGTATACATGATTCAATCGGAGAAGTGCATCGTGACCAATGCGATGCTGCTTCCCGACGAGCCGGACCACCTGATCAAGCTGACGGATGGGAAGCACGTGTACATCCTCGACGCGCCGCAGGTCGCGTGGATCAAGATCGGGTGAGCAGGCATCGGGCACTAGGCACTGGGCACTAGTGAACGATTCGAACGTGGTGATTGCCCGGTGTTCTTTCTTGTACAACCAGCGCCTAGGGCCCAGTGCCTAGTGCCTCTTTGGAGTGACCAATGGCCGCCAAGCAGATCGCATTTGATACCGACGCTCGTGACCGCATTCTTCAGGGCGTAAAGAAGCTCGCCCGGGCCGTCAAGGTGACCCTCGGGCCCTCTGGCCGGGTTGTCGTACTTGAGAAGTCCTTCGGCGCCCCGACCGTCACCAAGGACGGCGTGACGGTCGCTAAGGAGATCGAGCTCGAGGATCCCTACGAGAACATGGGCGCGCAGATGGTCAAGGAGGTCGCCACCAAGGCCTCCAAGGATGCCGGCGACGGCACCACCACCGCCACCATCTATGCCGAGGCGATCTTTGCCGAGGGTCTCAAGAACATCACCGCGGGCGCGAACGCGAACCAGGTGAAGCGCGGCATCGACCTGGCCGTCTCGTCGATCGTCGAAGAGCTCAAGGCGATGTCGAAGAAGGTGTCGTCGTCGAAGGAGATCGCGCAGGTCGGCACCTGCTCGGCCAACCAGGACTCGGAGATCGGCAAGCAGATTGCCGAGGCGATGGACAAAGTTGGAAAGGACGGCGTGATCACCGTTGAAGAGGGCAAGAGCCTCAACACCGAGATCGAGCTTGTCGAGGGCATGCAGTTCGATAAGGGGTATCTGTCGCCGCACTTTGTGACCAACCAGGCGACGATGGAGTCGGTGCTCGACAAGCCGTACGTGCTGATCTACGAGAAGAAGATCACCTCGGCCAAGGACATGCTGCCCCTGCTCGGCAAGATCGCCGAGAGCGGCGCGAGCCTGCTGATCATCGCCGAGGACATCGAGGGCGAGGCCCTGGCGACGCTGGTGGTCAACAAGCTCCGAGGCATCCTGAAGATCGCGGCCGTCAAGGCCCCGGGCTTCGGCGATCGCCGCAAGGAGATGCTCAACGACATCGCCGTCCTCACCGGCGGCAAGGCGATCATGGAGGAGCTCGGGATCGAGCTCGAGAAGGTCACGCTCGAGGACCTCGGGCGGGCCAAGAAGGTCGCCATCGACAAGGACAACACGACGATCGTCGAGGGCGCCGGCGAGAGCAAGGACATCAAGGGCCGCATCGACATGATCCGGCACCAGATCGACGCGACGACGAGCGACTACGACCGCGAGAAGCTCGAGGAGCGGCTGGCGAAGCTCTCGGGCGGCGTTGCGCAGATCAACGTGGGCGCGGCGACCGAGGTCGAGATGAAGGAGAAGAAGGCCCGCGTCGAGGACGCGCTGCACGCGTGCCGCGCGGCCGTCGAGGAGGGCATCCTGCCCGGCGGCGGCGTGGCGATCCTGCGTGCCCGCCGGAGCCTCGATAAGCTCCGCAAGAAGGCCGTGGGCGACGAGCGGATCGGCATCGACATCATCGACCGCGCCGTCTCTGCGCCGATCAAGCAGATCGCACAGAACTGCGGGCTCGACGGCTCGGTGGTGGCGATGAAGGTCGAAGAGAACTCGGCTACGAACTTCGGCTTCAACGCCCTGACCCACGAGTACGGCGACCTCCTGCAGATGGGCGTGATCGTGCCCACCAAGGTCGAGCGCGTCGCGCTGCAGAACGCGGCGTCGATCGCCGGCCTGCTCCTGACCACCGATGCCGCCATCGTGGACATCAAGGAGAGGAAGTCGAAGGTCGGGGCGGGCGCGGGCGGCGGGATGGATGACATGGATTACTGAGCCCACGCGGGCTCATCGCGGTTGAGATCATCAAGCCGGCGGGGCCCGAACGGGCCCCGCCGGTTGTTTTGTTGATGGCTCGCTCCGAACTCTCAACCGGCCGCACGGGACACGGTTACTTCTTCGTGGCGCCCGCGCTGGACTTGTCGAAGAACGCCTGAATCGCCGCCCGCCCCGCGGGCGTGTTGCGGAGGCGGACCAGCTCGTGACGCTCGACGTCCAGCGCGGCCTGCCACCCGGCGACGGGGTCGGCCGCGTCGACGCCGATCCGGACGGCGGCGAGCACGGCCTTGGCCGGGGTGCCTGGGGGGGCGTCGATCGAGGTGAAGACTTCGGCGAGGGCCGCGAGGGTGGCGGGCTTTGTGCCCGGGCGCGAGATGCATCGGCTTGGGGCGCCGTCGCGCCGGGGGATACGGCTGCCCGGGTGGCCGAAGGTCGGGCGAACGCTCAGCAGCCAGGCCTTGGCGGCGGCGTGCAGGGGCGCTGGGTCGGGGGTCGCGGAGTGGGGCGCGACGGCGTCGAACATGCCGAGCGTGACGGCCTGGTCGTAGGTCATCGGCGTGCCGGCGGCGGTGCGGCGGATCGCCTCGGCCGGGTCGATCCGGGCCGGGAGGAGGTTGGTGCCGCCCCAGCCGGGGCAGATGGAGAGGCCTGCCTCTGGGAGACCGATGGGGTAGGGCTTGCCCGAGGCGCTCGGGGCGGCGATGAGACCATCGCAGTGCATGGCGAGCTCGAGCCCGCCGCCGAGCGCGGCGCCGTTGATGGCGGCGGCGGTCGGGAATGGGAGGTGGGCGAGCATGCCGAAGACCCGCTGGCCGTATGCGAGATAGGCGTCGAGCCGGCGGTCGGCCTCGGGGTCGGTTTGGGGCGACGGGGCCTGAATGGTCTTGAGATCAGCGCCGGCGACGAAGACGCGGGAGGAGGCGGAGGCGAGGATCAGGCCCTTGAGGTCGCGGGGGAGATCCTTGAGCGTGGCTTCGAGGCGCTGGATGAGCGTGAGATCGAGGACGACGACGGGGGACGCGGGGTCGGTGGGCGCGAGGGTGAGCGTGAGGATGGCGTGGGCGTCGATCGAGGTGGGGAGCGGGGGGGGTGTGGAGGAAGTGGGGTTGGACATCGTGAAGTCCTCTCGTTGGTGGATCGCCCAACGGGTTTGAGTTGGCGGTGAGCGTTGGCCGGAGGGTCCATTGCGGCAAAAGGCCAGTCTACAGGGGCGGGGTGTCGATGGGTAGGCGGCAGTCGTCACAGGATCGTGGGCTGATCGAGGAGTTGTGCTTTGGGTTTGGGCCATTTACCATCGGCAGCGTCGGCGAGTCGTCGTCTGCTCCGTCTATTCCGTCTGTTCATTGAGTGTTTCTCTGCTGCCAGGATGCCGCGGCCATGCCGATTGCCACAACCATGACCAATACATGCCCGCGTCTGGGTGCTCGTCTGGCCCGGATCCTGATCGTGATCGCCGGTGGGACGGTGGGGGTGCCGGCGGGCTTTGCGCAGGGGCCCGCCGTGGATGCTGGGGCGAGGGCGGCGGATGTCGACGTGTCGCAGATCACCGGGCGCGACTTCGGCGGCGTGAAGCTCGCGTCGAGCGTGCAGGCGGGCGACCTGGTGATCCGGGCGAATCGCGCGTGGGTGTGGTCGGAGGGCGGTGGGGGCAACGAGGTGGGGCCCGACGGCCTGCCGCTGGGCACCCAGCGGATGTATTTGCAGGGGGATGTGAGCGTCCAGCTGGGGAAGTACACGTTTACGGCGGCGCAGGCCGTAGTCTGGGTGCGGTTGGCGGGGGTGGGCGGGGCCGGGCCGGGCTCGGATCCCGACCGGCAGGTGCGGGAGATCGCGATTCAGTTTGATCGCGTGAGCGACCCGGGCTCGCAGGCGGGCTTTGCGCAGGCGGCCGACCGGCTGCTGGTGACGGCCCGGGCCGACGGAATCGTGAGCATGCGGGCGGACTCGCTGAGCACCGGGCGGCCCGGGGTGGGGGGCGCCGCGGAGGCGGAGGCGAACTTCCTGCGGGAGAGCGAGCAGCGGTTTGCCCGGCACCTGCGGCAACTGGCCGGGGCGGAGGTTGCGGGGGCGGCGGAGATCGTGGGCGTGCCCGCGCCGGGCGTGGTGGCGGGGCCGATTTTGCCGGGAAGGGCCCGGCCCTATGAGCCCAATAGCCCGATCGCCAAGCGGCCGGCGGTGACGCTGAGCGAGACGCCGGTGGGCGGGGCGGGTGTGGCGGCGGATCCACTGTTCACCAAGGGGGGCGTGGTGACGTTCGCGGTCGGGACCCGGGCGAGCACGGCGCCGACAGCGCCCGAGTTTGGCGACCCGGTGGGCAACTCGGATTTCATCCGGCTGGTGCGCGGCGAGGAGGGGGGGGACAACACGCTGCTGTTGACCGGCGGCGTGGCGCTGCAGTACACCGATCTGCGGAAGACGCGGAACCTGATGATCACGGCCGAGCGGGCCGTGGTGTTCCTGCAGCCGGGGCCGATCGCGGACATGGGGCGATTCGGGGCCGAGCAGCTTCGGGGGGTGTATCTCGAGGGGGACGTGGTGGCGACGGACGGGCAGTACACGCTGCGTGGGCCGCGGGTGTTTTATGATCTGAATAACAATCGGGCGGTGATGGCCGAGGCGGTCTTCAGCACGGTCGACCCGAAGCTCGGTATCCCGATCTATGTGCGGGCCAAGACGCTGCGGCAGGAGGCGGCCAACCGGTTCACGGCCGAGGGGGCGCGGCTGGCGACAAGCTCGTTCTTCGAGCCCGTGTTCAGCGTCGGGGCCTCGACGATCACGGTGTCGCAGGCCCCGCCCGAGGCGCCCGGGGAGGGGCCCAGGACGTACTTTGAGTCGGGGATGCTCTCGCTGCGGGCGGGGGGTGTGCCGTTCTTCGTGCTGCCGGGCTTCAGCGGCGAGATCGTGGACATCCCGCTTGAAGACATCCGCGTGGAGAACTCGTCGGAGTCGGGCGGGGCGATCAAGACGACCTGGAACGTGATGAGCCTGCTTGGAATACGGAAGATCGAGGGCCTGAAGATCCGGGCCCTG
Source organism: Phycisphaerales bacterium (assembly GCA_038214505.1). Lineage (GTDB taxonomy): Bacteria > Planctomycetota > Phycisphaerae > Phycisphaerales > UBA1924 > UBA4658. The sequence goes on from JBBQRT010000014.1 coordinate 46,490, forward strand.
ATCGACGGCTACTTCGACCGCGGGATCGCGCTTGGCACGCGGACGAACTGGGACACGACCGGGAGGCCGGGGGCCCAGCTCAAGGGCGGCGTGCTGGCGTACACCCTGCCCAGCGACTCGGGGCGCGACGTGCTGAGCACGGGCGTGAAGCAGGAGGTCGACGACGAGTTCCGCGGGATCGTTCTGGCCGACAACATCTGGCAGCTCACGCCGAGCTGGACGCTCACGGGCGAGGTGGCGGCCATCTCCGACGCCCGCTTCGTCGACGCGTTCTTCCGCGAGCAGGGCCAGGAGGGCCGCGAGTTCACTACGGCGGCGGAGCTGCGGTACCTCGAGAGCAACCAGCGGTTCGGCGTGCTGGCGAAGGCGAACCTGCAGGACTTCGTGTCTAACCAGTACCTAGTGCAGAGCCAGGGGTACAGCGTCAACAAGCTGCCCGAGATCAGCTATGCGAGGATCGCCGACGACATCCTGCCGGGGGTGCAGCCGGGCCTCCTGACCTGGACGCACGAGTACTCGGCCAGCCGCATGCGGTTTGTGTTCGACAACACGCTGGTGAGCGGGCTGGGGTTCAACAACGACTTTCTGGCCCAGCGGACCTTCGGCGTCAACGCCAACCAGTCGATCGCCGACCGGCTGCGGGCGGCGGGATACACGCGCGAGGACGTGATGCGGGCCAACACGCGGCAGGAGCTGGTCGCGACGTTCGATGTGCTTGGGATCAAGGTCTCGCCGTTCGTGGTCGGGCAGTTCACGGCGTATGACCAGAAGGTCGGCGAGTTCAACGCGATCGCCGACGCGCAGGCCCGGGACGAGCAGTTCCGCGGGTTCTGGGCCGGCGGCAGCCGCTTCAGCACGACCTTTACGCGCATCGACGACGAGGTCGAGAGCGGGCTCTTTGACCTGCACCGCTTGCGGCACATCGTCGAGCCCAACGCGACGGTCTGGAGCGGCGGGACGACGCTCACCCAGGGCAACCTGCCGGTCTACGACGACACCGTCGAGAGCATCAACAACGGCTCGGCCGTCCGGGCCGGGATCAACCAGACGTGGCAGACGCAGCGCGGCGGCCCGGGGCGTTGGCGCAGCGTCGACGTCCTCAAGCTCAGCACCGACCTGGTCCACTCGACGGCCGACGCCGACAAGGAGTCGCCCATCGGCCGGTTCAACGAGTCGCGCCCCGAGTACTCGTTCCTGGGCGACTACTTCACGGCCGACCTCGCGTGGCAGGCGACGGACGTGGTGGGCCTGGTGTTCTCGACGGTGTACGACTTCGACGACAATCAGCCGGCCCGGACCGTCGCGGGCGGGACGATCCAGCACGCGCCGGACTTCTCGAGCTACGCCCAGGTGCGATACCTCAACGCTCTGGACGCGACGTATTTCGATGCGGGCGTCATGTACACGCTGACGAAGAAGTACACCATCGGCGGCGGCATGACGTACGACACCGACGTGAACGAGCTGCAGGACGTGAGCGCGACGCTGCGGCGGCGGTTCTCCGACGCGACGCTGGGCGTCCGCGTGGGGTACAACAACATCATCGGGGAGACCAGCGTGAGCGCGGTCTTCGAGCCCATGGGCGTGAGGGACGATCTGGCGTCGACGACGCAGCGGCTGCGTGAGATCCGGCGATAACGGCGCGGACGGTCGGGCGGGGCCCGGGGGGGCAGAGGGGACGTGCGGAGGACACGCGGGGGCACTACCCTCCGCACTTCCTCCGGAGCATCGACCTTGTCCATCACTCGTCCGCTCGGTTTTCGTGCCGCCGCAACCACCGCCGGGATCAAGCCCTCGGGCAAGAGCGATCTGGCGCTGATCGTCTGCGACGACCCCCGGCCATTGGTGGCGGGCGCGGGCGGAGCGGGGGGAGGGAGTGGAGGGGGTGGAGGGGCGAGCATCCAGGCCCGCCGTTCGTCGGCCGCGGTGTTCACGAGGAACGCGGTGGTGGGCGCTCCGGTGGAGATCGGTCGCGAGTGGCGTGGCGCGGCTTTGCGGGGCGGCCCGGCGCTGCGGGCGGTGCTGGTGAACTCGGGCTGCTCGAACGCGGCGACGGGCGAGCCGGGGACTCAGGACGCGCGGGCGACGATGCAGGCAGTCGCGGCGGCCCTCAGGTGCTCGGCCGACGAGGTGCTGCCCAGCTCGACGGGCATCATCGGGCACCGGCTGCCGGTGGACCGGATGGTCGCGAAGATCCCGGGGCTGGTCGCGGCGCTCGCCCGCGACAAGGATGCAGACGAGGCGGCGGCGCGGGCGATCATGACCACGGACCTCGTGCCCAAGAGCGCCCACCGGGAGCTCGAGATCGCCGGGCACGTCGTGCACCTGGGGGCGATCGCCAAGGGCTCGGGGATGATCGCTCCGCGGCTGGATGGCGCGGGCACGCACGCGACCCTGCTGGGCTTCATCACCACCGATGCACCGATCGCGGGGCTGGCGCTCCAGCACGCGCTCGAGGACGCCTGCCGCGAGAGCTTCGAGCGGGTGAGCGTCGACGGGCACCCCTCGTGCTCGGACAGCGTGGTGGCGATGGCCTCGGGCGCATCGCCGGTGAAGATGATGCACGAGGGAGACCCGGAGTTCATCGTTTTCAGGGCCGCGCTCTTGAGCCTTTGCCAGGAACTGGCAACAAAGGTCGTCCGCGACGGCGAGGGCGCGACGCGGCTGTTCCGTGTCGAGGTGAAGGGGGCTGTTGACAATGCGAGTGCGACGGCCATGGCCAGGTGCGTCGTCGACTCGCCGCTGGTCAAGTGTGCGATTCACGGGAAGGACCCGAACTGGGGCCGGATCGTCACGGCGGCGGGGAACGCGGGCGTCCGCTTCGATCCGGCCGAGGCGGGACTGACGATCGGCGGGGTCGAGGTGTACCGCTCGGGCGTGCCCACGGGCGTCGCGCGCAACGACCCGAAGCTGCTGGCGGCGATGATCGCGGACCCGGTGGATTGCGTGCTGACGGTCGGCTTTGGTCGCGGCCGGGGCTGGATGATCGGCTGCGACCTGAGCAAGGACTATGTGAGCATCAACGCGGACTACACGACCTGAGCGTGTCGGCAAAGCGTGCGTCGCCGGCTCGGGCGACGCCGGTACACTCCGGCATGGGCGAACGCGTCCGCATCACCGAGGTCGGGCCGAGGGACGGGCTGCAGAACGAGCCCGGCGTGATCCCCACGGCCGAGAAGGCCCGGCTGGTCGAGCTCTGCGCGCTCAGCGGCGTGGACGAGGTGGAAGTTACCAGCTTCGTGAGCCCGAAGTGGGTGCCGCAGCTTGGCGACGCGGCGGAACTGTGCGCCTTGCTCGACCCAACCCTGGGCCGCGGCGTGCGACGGTCGACGCTGGAACTCTCGGCGCTCGTGCCGAACCTGACGGGCCTGGAGAGTTTTCAGGCTGCCAACGCGGCGGGGCAGGGCGGGCTGCTCGACAAGGTTTCGGTGTTCACCGCCGCCAGCGAGATGTTCAGCCGGAAGAACACCAACGCGAGCATCGTCGAGACGATCGCTCGGCACGCGGAGGTCCGCGGGCGGATGCTCGATCTGCGCCCCGTGCCGCGGCTGCGGGCATATATCTCGTGCGTGATCGCCTGCCCGTTCGAGGGTCCCATCGCGCCCGAGCGCGTGGCGGAGGTGGTTGACCGGGTATGGACGGTCCTGCGGCCCGACGAGATCGACCTCGGCGACACCGTCGGCGCCGGCACGCCCGAAACCGTCGCGGCGATGCTGCGGGCGGTGATGGCGCGGAGCAGCGGGTGGTCGGCGCCGGCGGCGGCGGGCGACACTCACCAAGCGGCCTCGCTGGTGCTGCATCTGCACGACACCTTCGGTCACGCCACGGAGTGCGTGCGGGCGGCGCTCGACATCGGCGTGCGGTCGTTCGATTCGTCCGTCGCCGGGCTGGGCGGGTGCCCGTACGCGTCGGTGCCGGGCAGGCGGGCCCCGGGGAACATCGCGACCGAATCGCTCGTGCAGACCGTGCACGACGCGGGGTATGCAACCGGCGTCGATCCCGAGGCGCTGGCGACCGCGGCGGCCTATGCGAGGCAGATCGTCGCCCGGGCACGCGCGAGCGTCTCGGCGGAACGTGGGGGCGGGGCATGAATACGGACTTTGTGCGGTCCTCGACGATCGAGCAGGCGGGCGTGCACATCGGGCGCGTCACGCTCGATCGGCCCGACAAGAAGAACGCGCTGACGCCCGAGATGCTCGTCGCGGTTCATGCCGCCGTGCTGGTGCAGTCCGCGGCCCCGATCGGCGCGCTGGTGTTTGATGGGAACGGCGCGGCCTTCTGCGCGGGCTTTGACCTCTCGCTCTGCCGCGACAACTCCGACGCGCTGGCCGGGCTGCTCAGCAGCCTGTCGGCGGTGGTCCGGGCCCTGAAGGCCTGCCCGTGCCCGGTCGTTCTTGCGGCCCACGGGGCGGCGATCGCCGGGGGGTGCGCGCTGCTGGGCGGGGCCGACCTGGTCGTCTCGCACACCGATGCGAAGCTCGGCTATCCCGTCGTCCGCCTCGGGATCTCGCCGGCCGTGAGCGCACCGTTCCTGCGGCTGAGCATCGGCGACGGGCGGGCCCGCGAGCTTTTGCTTGACCCGACCCTGGTGAGCGGCCGGGAGGCCCTGCGGCTGGGGCTCGTGCACGAGTGTCTTGACGACGCGGGGCAGGTCCGCGACCGGGCAGTGGCGCTCGCGCTGAGCCTGGCCGTCAAGCCCGCGCCGGCGATGCGTGCGACCAAGGCGCTCATCAACGAGTTCGAGGGCTCGCTGGATCCGGCCGGGCCGGAGGCGGGCCTGAACGCTTCGTTGTCGCTGGTGGGTTCGGTCGAGGAGCGGGAGCGGCTGGCCGACCTGTGGCGGTCATGAGTCCGTGTTTTCGCGAGCGTGCGCCGATCGGGAGTGCTGCATGTCGATGGTCGAACTGACGTACTCCCCCGCCGCGGCAACCCTGACGCTCAACCGTCCCGAGCAGCGGAACGCCCTTTCGCTGGACCTCTTGAGCGAGCTGCACGAGCGGCTCGACGAGCTGCAGGATCGCGTGAGGCGAGAGGGCGATGGGGGAGAGAAAGGTCCGAAGGTGGTTGTGCTCACCGGCGCGGGCAAGAGCTTCTGCGCCGGGATGGACCTCAAGCAGGTGCACGATGTGCCCGGCGCTCCGCTCAAGCTGCTTATCTCGCTGGCCGAGGCGGCCGTGAAGCTCCGGATGCTGCCTGCCGTCACGATTGCGAGCGTCAACGGCGCCGCGATTGGCGGCGGCTGCGGGCTGGCGACGGTGTGCGACTTCGCGGTCACCCACGCCGACAGCAAGATGGGCTTCCCCGAGGTCGACCTGGGCGTATGTCCGGCCGTCGTGGCCCCGTGGCTGGTTCGGAAGCTCGGGGCGGGGCCGGCCCGCGCGATACTCCTCCGCGGCGGGCTCATGAGCGGGCAGGAGGCATACGAGGCCGGGCTGGTGTCGGGGTGCGTAGAGGCGCGCGACGGGCTGGACTCGGCGGTCGCCGCGCTGGTCGAAAGCCTCGGAGGCGGCGGAGCGCTCGCTCTGCGCGCGACCAAGGCGCTGCTCAACGAACTCGACGGCTCGAGCGATCTCGAACTGGCCCGACGGTCGGCCAGGATCAGCGCCGACGTGCTGACGACGCCCGAGGCTCAGGCCATGCTGAGGGCCAAGATGGCCTGAGCCCCGTTGGGAGGTCGCGATTCTCGGCGGAGTGGATCAGCGCCGCCGACGGCCGGACAGGGTCAACAGAGCTGTCAGGCCCAGCACCGCGGCACCGGGCGCCGGAATGGGAACGACGGCCAGCGAGTACACCTGCGTGCCCGCCGATGCGCCGACCGCGCCGACGAGCGTGGCGGCCCCGGTCGCGAGATTGATGGTGTAGAACGACGGCGTGCCGTTGGCGGGCGCCAGGATCGCGTACGCGGTATCGACGCCCGTGTTGCTCGTGAAGATATCGAAGCCCGTGAACACGTCGGTGTTGACGCCCAGCCCGCCGACGGTTGTGAGCGTGCCGGCGTTGTTGGCGAGCGTCACCAGCACGTCCGCCCCGTAGTCGATGGCGTACTGCACCGACGTTGTTGCGCCCGGACGGTTGTTCGTGTAGGCGTTGTCGATGATCGCGGGCGAGGTGAGCTCGTTCGCGTCGCCAGTGGCGTAGGTCAGCGTGCTGAAGGCGGCCTGCGTGCCGTCAAGCGGGTTGAAGACGATGTTCTGGCCGCTGTCGGTGACCAGCCGGGCCCGATCGATCGTGGGGTTGAAGTCCAGGCCGAGCTGAAAGGTGTTCGTGGGGGCCGTTGTCGGGGTGGCCGCGGACGCCCGTGTGAGCGCGCCGGTGTTGAGGTTGACCGTGAAGAAGGCGTCGGCGCTGTCGAGATAGCCGTAGAGCTGGCCCGTGGCGGGACGAAAGTCGAGCGCGTCAAGGAAGGTGGCGTCGCCGCCGAATGTTCCGACGACGGTGACGGCGCCGGGGTTGTTTGACTGGAAACGGATGAGCGTCGAGCCGCCGCTGCCGATCGCATAGACGGTCTGCTGGGCCAGCACCGCGGGAGTCAGGGCCAAGGCTAGAGCGGGAGCGGCGAGGGCCGCAAGGGCATGAGAACGCATGGAGAGGCTCCGTGAGAGTGTTGTCTAAACGCCCCTGCGCGGCCGGTGCGGCCGCGCAGGGGGCGGGTCGTGAGTGCGGAGGGAATCGTGTGAGCTTCAGGCCGCTGCGATCAGCGGAAGAAGCCGTTCAGGCCGTTGGGGAAGAAGCCGCCCGGAACACCGGTAGCGCTGAGGTACACGATGTTGCGGACCTGCTGGGGCGTGCGGCTGAAGGCGAGCCCGTTGGCGTCGGTCGGGACGAGATTGGCCACACCGCCGGAGACCGGGTCGGGTGAAACGCCCTGGTCCAGATCGGACGGCCCGTCGAGCGAATCGCGGGCGTTGGAGATCGCGGTGGTCTGGCTGATGAGCCCGCGCTGGAAGAGCAGCGTGCGCACGTTTGCGGCGTGATAGGCCTCGACGGCCAGCAGGCCCGCGGCCGCCTCGAGGAAGTCCTTGTTCGCGATCAGGCGGGCGGCACCCTTGTACGCCGTCACGCCCACGTCCTCGAAGATGAACGCGCCCAGCAGAAAGTTGTCTTCGCTGGAAAACGGGTCGAAGTTGGCGTTCAGGCCCGAGGCAACCGCGGCCGCCGAGAAGCTCTCTCGCAGGTTGATCGCCGGCCGGGACACCCGGGCGGCACCAAGCGCCGTCCTCAGGAATCGCACGTGCGCGATCTCGTCGTTGGCGATCTCGGTGGCGTATTGCTGGATCGCCGGCGTCGCGAAGGGGACCTGTGGATTCGCGCGCACCGTTGTGATGCCGGGCGTGCCCGTGCCATCGACGCCCACGCCCTGGGCCTCGATGCCCGTGCCGAAGACCGCGTAGGAGTAGTACTCCGCCTCCAGGTACTCGAGGTTGAGCGCAAGGTTCAGGATGGCGGCGTCCAGCCCGCCACGCTGCGCAAGCGCTTGACGCGGGAGCATGGCGAGCGCCGCGCCGCCTGCGGCCACGGCCAGCGCCGAGCGGATGAGGGTCCGCCGCGAGGCACGGCTCTCGAGTGGGGCCGATTCGGACGGAGAAATGGCCAAATCACGGTCGTGAGCGATCATACAGATCCTTTCGGAAGCCAGAAAGAGTTCTCGCCTACCTCGTTTGGGCGTCCGAACGGACGCTTGTCAGGGCGAACTTCGACTCCGCGAAAGTCGGGCATGAAGCAGGTATGAGAAGGCGTTCACACGCGCTCCGCGGGTCCGGGCATGCATCCGCGATCCCGGGTGCGTTCCAGGTAGTTCACGCAAAGCGAACGCCGCGACGAGAGATGGAGCTTTCGCCGCGGCGTGGTTGGCGGATAGATTCCGAAGACGTGTTCAGCAGGCGGCGAACCACATGGAGATAGGGGCGCAGACGTCGTCAACGCTGGCGGGGCTCTCGACGATGCGGGCCGACGAGCCCGAGAGGCTGCGCGTGACGACGTTGGACCGGCGCACCGGTGTCGAGCCGCTGAACTTTGAGCTGCGGGAGCGGGGCATGATCCCGGCCGAGGACCGGGCGGAGCTGTGGCGGCCGGATCGGGAGATGTTCATCCTGGCCTATACGCGAGCGGCGCTCAACACGAGGTTGACTTTGCGAGCGGGCAGATCGCCGTCGGCTCGATGCCACGTGCGAGCACCGCCAAGCGGCCGTTCGACACGACGCGCGTAGATCTGGCCATTGTTCGGAACTTGCGGCGTCGGTGCTCCGCCGCGCGGGGGTCGACCCGGAGCAGATGCTCGCGAGCCGGATGCGGATGGAGTATCCGATCGAGCACCCGCGGATGATCAAGTGGACGCAGCTGCCGACGCAGGCGTAGGTGGGGTTGGCCCCGGCTTGATATCCGCAGGGTCTTGATGTGAACCGCGGAGGCCCGGGAACGGTTAATCCGCAGAGTTCCTGTACACTGCCTGCATGAGCATGCCAACAAATGGTCCATCTCTGCCATCCACCGCCGACCGCTCCCGCCGGGGCGGACGCGGGCCGACCATCGGCTGGGTGCTGGGCGGTCTCGGAGCCGGGTTCATGCTCTTCAGCGCCGGCGGGAAGTTCCTGCAGCCCGATGGCATGGCCCAGATGCTCGAGAAGCTGGGTTGGTCGGCGTCGAAGCTGACGGCCATCGGCGTGGTCGAGGTCGCGTGCGTGGCGCTGTACCTGATCCCGCGGACCAGCGTGCTCGGGGCCGTGCTGCTCACGGGCTATCTCGGCGGCGCGACGGCGACGCACGTCCGCGTTGCGGATCCGTGGTTCCTGCCAGTACTCATCGGCGTGTTATTCTGGATAGCGCTCGGCTTGCGCGAGCCGCGGGTCTGGGCGCTCTTGCCGCTCCGCCGCGCGGCCTGAGCCGCGGCGGCGGACGCTCGCTCGTGGTCGCTACGGCGCCCAGACGTTCGCCGTGCTCATCGGAACAGTTCCGTTGCCGGGCTTGCTGTTGCTCGCGTCCTTGCCCGGGAGCGGGGCCGGCAGTTCCTTGCTGGCCACGTCGGCTTTGATCACACTCACGGGCCCGGTCTCCTTCGGGAACGCCTGAGCGTGCATGGGCGGGACGGTGACGCCGTTGAGGTGCATTCTGCCCGAAGAAAGGCCCGGGAAATGCTCGCCCTGCCAGGATGCGGGGTACTTGGTGTCGTCGAGCTCGAGGGCAGCCTTGGTGGGGAAGAGCGGGCGGAACGTGTCGCACATGACGGCGAGTTCCTGCGTGTGCGTCGCCGCGAGCGAGGCCTCGATGGTGCCCGGGTGCGGGCCGTGGGGGATGCCCTGGGGGTGGGCGGTGAGGCTGCCGATCTCGATGCCCTTGCGGGAGCCGAAGTTGCCATCGACGTAATAGAGCACTTCGTCCGAGTCGAGGTTGCTGTGGTTGTAGGGAACCTTGATCGACTGGGGGTGATAGTCGAGCAGCCGCGGGGCGAAGGTGCAGATGACGAAGTTGTGGGCCTCGAACGTCTGGTGGATCGGCGGCGGCATGTGCAGCTTGCCGGTGATGGGGCTGAAGTCATCGGCATTGAAGACGTAGGGGTAGTAGCAGCCGTCCCACCCGACGATGTCGAGCGGGTGGTAGTGGTAGGTGTAGGAGTGGATCAGGTCGCGGGCCTTGATGCGGACCTCGTGGTCGCCCTTCTCGTCGAAGGTCATGGGGAACTCGGGGATGCGGAGATCGCGCTCGCAGAAGGGGGCGTGCTCGAGGAACTGGCCATGCTCCTTGGAGAGGTAGCGGCGGGGGGGCACGTAGTGAGAGCCGTTGGCCGTCTCGATGAGCAGGAAGCGGCCGAAGGGCGTGTCGTCGACGCTCGGGCCACCGTCGGCGGGCTTGCCGTCGGGGCCGTTCTTCCGGGCGTCCCAGATCATCTTGTAGATGACGCCCTTGGGGATCATCACGTAGTCGTGGGGCCCGAACCGGAGCGTGCCCATCATGGTGTGCACGACGCCAGAGCCGAAATGGATGAAGATGCACTCGTCGCCCTGGGCGTTCTTGAAGTGATACTGCATCTGCTGGGCCGGGTTGCCCACGGCCATCTCGCAGTCGGCGTTGCCGTAGAGCACGACGCGCCCGGTGACGCAGTCGCCGTTGGCCGGGAGGCGTTTGCCGCCGGTCATGGTGTGGCGCATGCGCATCGTGTCGGTTTCGACGTACTCGACCTTGGTGGAGTACTGCGGCTTCCAGCCATAGACCTGGGTGGGCGGGTGGATGTGGTACATCGTGCTCGAGGGGCCGGAGAAGCCCTCGGTGCCGAAGAGCTCTTCGGAATAGAGCGCGCCGTCGGGGCGGCGGAACTGGACGTGGCGCTTGCGGGGGATGAGGCCGAGCTTGGTGTAGAAGGGCATGGGCGTGCTCCAGTATGGGCGGGGTCCGGACAGTGATTCTACGAATGTTGGGGGGGGCTCGGGGCTCGGGGATGCCCGGGTTTGCGCACGGTGCGAAAGTGGGGGTGGGGAGGGCCGGTGTGTAGACTCGCCGATGATGATGCAGCCCACGACGACTCAGCCCGGGGAGTGGGTCTACACGGCCCTAAACGACGCCGCCCGACTGCTGAGGGAGTTCGCGTCGCGGCCTGCCGATTCCGAGCGAGTCAACGCCGTCGCGGGCGTGCTTGTCCGGGCGTTCGGCTCTGGCCACAAAGTGCTCATCTGCGGCAACGGCGGCTCGTCGGCCGATGCGATGCACTTTGCCGAGGAGCTGACGGGGCGCTATCGCAAGGAGCGCCCCGCCCTGCCAGCGATCGCCTGCACCGACCCGGGGCACATCACCTGCGCCGCCAACGACTACGGCTACGAGCGTGTGTTCTCCCGCTGGGTCGAGGCGCTCGGGCAGTCCGGCGACGTGCTGCTGGTGCTTTCCACCAGCGGGAACAGCGCCAACATTGTGCTGGCCGTGGAAGCCGGCAAGGCGCGGGGGATGACGACTGTCGCGCTTCTGGGCAGATCCGGCGGGACGCTCAAGGGTCTGTGCGAGCACGAGTGGATCGTCGGCGGCCCGGCGGACCACGCCGACCGGATCCAGGAAGTCCACATGTTCGTGCTCCACGCGCTGATCGAGGGCGTAGAGCGGCGGATGTTCCCGGGCAACTATTGAGGCGAACGGGTGCCGGCTTGAGGGGGGCTCAAGTCAGCTCTGCAAATCCTGGTACACCCGCAATCAGCCCGTTTGGAACTTGGCCTGCCTGCCGGACGAGCTGGCGAGGGTCCGGCGAGCGGCCTTGCTTCGCACTCCGTAGAGCGACAACCTAAGCCCGCTCCATCGGCGCTCTCCGATTGTGG
>JBBQRT010000015.1:0-56169 GCA_038214505.1 Phycisphaerales bacterium
GAAGTTCAACTGCGATATGCGGACCGCCGCCTATATCGCGGCTCTCGAGAACATCGGCAAGGTCTACCAGGTCCGCGGCATCTTCCCCTGACCGGGGCATCGCCCGCAACCAAACGCCACCCACGGCTCCGGACCACACCCCGGGGCCGTTTGTTTTCCGCCGAGGCTGATCCGGGTCAACGGTAAAGCTCGGGCGCTCTGGGTACCCCGCCGGTCCCCGGCGGGTTTCATCGACTTGGCTGATCAACCGGACCGTTGCTCGAGATTCAGTGTCGATTCGCAAATCACGCGATGCACAAGCCCCTCGCCGAGCATCGGGGCACCCAGACGAACGAGATTTAGTGAGGTTCCGTCTCACACCGCCGACAGCAAGACCAGCTTCTGGCTCGGCAGATCGATCTCGGCCACCCGCTCTCGCGAGTAGTTCAGGGCGGCCCGATCGATGTCGGCCAGCATCTCGACAAGAAACTCCCGCGTCGCTCCCTGCGCCGAGGCGAGGAGCTGGTCGGCCCGCGAGCGCACGCGGTAGAAGTCCGCCCGGGCCCCCATGTCCGGCCCGTCGATCCCCATCGGGTCGTTCGCGAAATAGCAGAACGCCCGCACCGCGTCGACCTGCAGTCCCGCCGCCAGGCAAAGCTCGGTGAACTCGTAGCGGCTCCGCACCAGCATCCACTCCGTCCGCATGCTCTGCCGCGGCAGATACTCGGTAGTGATGATCCGTCCGCCGGGCTTGAGGTGCCGCCGCAGGTTCGCAAGGGCCGTGCAGAAGTCGTCGTCCTCGGGCACGTGGAAGAGCACGTTGGCGATATTGATCAGGTCGAACTTCTGCCCGAGGTCGAGCCCCGACTCGGTGATACTCGCGTGCCGGAAGCACAGGGCCGTACCGCGGCCCGTCGAGTCCCCCCACCACTTCCGCAGGAGGTCGACCGAGGCGAGTGTGTAATCGATGCCCGTGATGCTCGCCGGCGCCGGGATGAACTGCCGGGCGAAGAAACCGACCCACCGCCCGCAGCCCGAGCCCACGTCCAGCACGTCCCGCCCGCCCACGCCGATGTTGTGCCGCTTGAGCAGCTCGGTGTACGCCGGGTAGAGCAGGCGGTCCTCGACGGGGCTCGAGTACTTCAAGTCCTCCTTGACACCCGCGCTCGCGGACTTCTCGGACCACTCCAGCTCGTAACGCTCGCGAATATCGGCCTGGCTCAGCGGCATGCGTGTGCTCCTCGAGCCCGTCCTATCGGACCGTCCGAGAGCCCACTTCATGCCCTTCACGCCGCTCCCGCCAGATCACGACCCTCTCACCGGGGGGTTCTCGCCAAGGCCGACGTGCCACCATCCCGCTCAGGGATAGTCCTGCCGCGTGGGCCGCAGCAGGATGTCGCTCACGTGCACGTGGGCCGGCTGAGCGCACGCGAACGAGATACACCGGGCAACATCCTCGGGCTCGAGCATGGGCCCGAACTTGTCGCGCATCTGCGAGAACCACTCGGCCGTGTACCCCGCGACCCCCTGGAACTCGCTGACGACAAACCCCGGCTCGACGAGCGTGACACGCACGCCGCGGCCCGCCAGCTCGCGCCGCACGCCCTCGGTCATCCCGTGGACCGCGAACTTCGTCCCGCCGTACATGCTCGAGAACGGCGAGACGTGCCGCCCGACCACCGAGCCGATGACGACGATGTCCCTGGCCCGCTTCTTCCAGTCCCCGCCGTCACGCCGCTGGATGTCGCCGGTCATCGCCTGGGCCGCGCTCCGCATCAGCCGCGCGGTGCCCAGGATGTTCGTCCGGACCATCTCCTCCCACTGCGCCTCGTCGCTGCTCACCACCGACCCGTTGAGCCCGCGCCCGGCGTTGACGACCACCAGGTCCGCCTCGGCCCCGAACGCCGATCTGGCCATACCGAGCATCGACTCGATCACGCCCGCGTCCGAGGCGTCCCCCGCCGCCGCCACGGCACGCACGGGCCCCGCCCCGTTCCCCGCCCCATCCCTGGGCGAAAGCTCCGCCACAAGCTCCGCGAGCTTGTCCGCCCGCCGCGCGTTGACGACCACGCGGGCCCCGTTCTCGACAAGGTCCTGCGCGATCGAACGCCCGATCCCTGCGCTGGCCCCGGTGACGATCGCGATCCGTCCATCAAGCAGCTTTGTCGCCATGGCGTGGCCTCCGCCGGAGGGTAGCCGATGCGACGCAGGCCCTCGCCGATCAGTCCACGCGCCGCCGCCGCTCGTCGCCCGCCCGCTCGCGCTTCAGCCGCTCCTCGTCCGCCCGCCGCTGTTGCTCGAGCCGCTTGGCCTCGGGATCTTCCGTGGTCTTCCCCTTGGGCGCTGCCGCAGGAACCGCCTTCGGGTCCGCGCCCGCCCCGAACAGCCGGGCAAACTCCCCCGGCTCAACCCGCTCTTGAGCCCCGCTCAAAACGCCCACGCGGAAGTACGCCGCCCGGTCCCGCTTCGCCGGGTCCTCGCTCACGCCATACACCCACGTCGTCTGCGGCGGGACTTCCAGCGCCGCGCTCCACGCCCCGTCGCGCCCCGCCACCACCGTCTGTGCCGCGCGCCCCGGGGCCGTATACAGCCGCACCGTATAGCCCGGCGTGGCGATGCCCGCGACGGTCGTCTGCACCCCCGCGGCCACCGCGTTGGACCTATACCCCGCCGCCAGGCTCACCAGCGAGAACCGCATCCGGTCCCGCTCTCGCTCCCCCTCCTCGAGTCCCTCGATCCCCGCCTGGATCGCGTCGAGCGACCGCAGGCTTGGCGCAACCAGCTCCACTCGATAGCTCGTGATCTTCGCCGTGCCCAGCGAGCGGCTCTGCCCGGGCTTGACCTTCGGCGTTCCCGAACTGTGCTCGACAAGCACCCGCCGGATGCTGTTCCACTCGTCGCTGGTCGCATCCGACCGCACGTTCTCGAACATGTACGTCACGGGGATGTCGCGGAGCGTTGACCCGCCCGAGCCGCAGCCAACGGCCAGCGCCGGAACAATCAACAGCGGGATCACGCACGCTCGGCGGCAAAGTCTGTTCACGCCTCTTCCATCGGTCCGCGCCGGCCCGCCGGCCCAGCCGGTACCCTCCTGCTGATGTTCGGCTCCCACCTCTCTATCGCCGGATCCATGCTCGCCGCCCTCGACGAGGCCACGAGCCTGAAGCTCGACACCGTTCAGGTGTTCACCAAAAACCAGCAGCAGTGGGCCTGCAGGCCCCTGCCCGCGGACGGCGTCGCCGCCTGGCGTGCCCGTCTCAAGGACCTTGGCTGGGAATCCCGGACCGTCTCCCACGCCTCGTACCTCATCAACCTCGCCTCGCCCGACGACGCCCTGTGGGCCAAGTCGATCGACCTGATGGAAGAGGAGATCCGCCGCTGCGACCTGCTGAGCATCCCGTACCTGGTCCACCACCCCGGGGCGTTCACGACCTCCAGTCGCGAGGCGGGCCTTGACCGGATCGCCGCGGCGTACAAAGAGCTGTTCAAGCGCACCAAGACGCTGAGCGTCGTGAGCTGCCTGGAGAACACCGTCGGCTCCGGCAGCAACCTCGGGCGCGAGTTCACCGAGCTGGCGGCCCTCCGCGACCTCATCACCAAGGCCACCGGCCGCCCGGAACGCTTTGGCGTCTGCTTCGACACCTGCCACGCCCACGCCGGGGGCTACGACCTCTCGAGCCTTGACAAGTCCAGGGCCGTCATGGCCCAGCTCGACGTCGAGCTGGGGCTGTCGTGGGTCAAAGTTGTGCATGTCAACGACTCGAAGGCCGCCGCCGGCTCGCGGCGTGATCTGCACGAGCACATTGGCGAAGGGACGATCGGCCTCCCCGGATTTGAGGGTGTCGTTGGCCATCCCGCGCTCAGGGGCGTGCCGAAAATTCTGGAGACCCCCAAAGGCGAGGGGACCGACGGGACGCCCTTGGATACCGCGAATCTCCGGCGTTTGTACAGTTTCCTTGGGAGCACGCCGATAAACCAGCCGGTAACGGGGACCAAATCCCCATCCCGGCGGGCAACCACCAGGGCCCGCACGCCCGCCCCGACCCGGGCCAGAGGACGAGCCACCCGATGACCGCGACCAAGGGACGACTGCTGACCACCACCGTGTGCGCCGCGGCGGCGATCCTTGTAAGCGGTTGCAACTCCACCGGCAAGGCCGGCGGCTCATCGACAAAGCCCGCCGCCGAGACCCGCACACGCAGCCAGGCCGCCGTGGGTGCCGTCGCTACCGCCGAGCAGGCCATCCGCGACGGCGACCTCGACCGGGCCCTGGCCGAGTTTCAGCGAGCCATCCAGAACAACCCCACGCTCACCCCGGCCCACATGGGCATGGGCGACATCTACCGCATGCGGGGCGACTATGCCCGCGCCGAAGAGAAGTACGCCCGTTCGGCCCAGATCGAGCCCCGGAACTTCGACGCCCAGTACTACCACGGACTGATGCTGCACGTGCTGGACCGCCTGACCGAGGCGGTGCAGGCGTACCTGCGGGCTCTGAGCGTCAAGCCGAACGATTTCAAGGCCAACTTGAACGTTGCAACCGCTTACTACCAGCTCGACGAGAACACCCAGGCGTTGCCCTACGCCCGCCGGGCCGTCGAGCTCGACCCCGAGGACGGCCCGTCCCGGTTCAACCTGGGCGCGGTGTACGCGGCCCTGAACCGGCACGGCGAGGCCGTCCGCGAGTATCAGCAGGCCGCCGAGCTCATGCCGCTCAACCCCCCGCTGCTGCTGAACCTGGGCGAGAGCCTGGGCCGGCTCGAGCGCTACGAGGAGATGAGCAACGTCCTGGTCCAGTCGCTCAAGCTCGAGCAGTCGCCCGCGGCGTGGGAACGCCTGGGCCTCGCCAAGTTTCGCATGGGCAAGTTCGACGAGGCCCGGACGTCGTTCGAGAGCTCGCTCAAGCTCGACCCGGGCTACTTTCCGGCGCTCAACGGCTTCGGCGTCTGCCGGCTCAACGACTGGATCCGCACGGACCGCACCGACCAGCGGGCCCGCGAGGCCGGGCTGAGCGCGCTGCGTCGATCGCTGCAGGCCAACCGTGATCAGCCGGCGATCCTCGAGATCGTCTCTCGCTACGGGCGGTGAAACCGCTTACGCGGGCGGGCGCGTTGCGTACCCTTGGGGCTATGCCCGACCCGACGCTGCTTGAAGCCTTTCCGACGCCCAGCGATCATCCCTTTGTGATCGAGCATGTGAGCGACGAGTTCACGTCGGTGTGCCCCAAGACGGGGCATCCGGACTTCGGCGAGGTCACGCTCCGGTACCAGCCCGCCATCGCTTCGTCAACTGCTGGGAGGGTCGGCTGCGTGGAGCTCAAGAGCCTGAAGATGTATTACCAGAGCTTCCGCAACGAGGGAATCTTCTACGAGGCCGTCACCAACCGCATCCGCGATGATCTGGTCACGATGCTCGAGCCCGCGTGGCTTCAGATCGTCACCAACTGGCGAGGCCGGGGCGGCATCCGCTCGGTGATACGGGCCGATTTCGGGCCTGTGCCGGAGCAGTACTTGGGGCGATGAGCCTGTTGGGCCTGCGTGATCACCGGCGGGCTTAGCATCGGCAATGACGACAGGCAGCGGGCGAACGGTGGTCATCGGTGCCGGACTGTCCGGGCTGGCGTGCGCCGTCACGCTCGTGCAGGCGGGACGCGAGGTGCTGGTCTTCGAGGCCGGCGACGCCGTCGGCGGACGCGTGCGGACCGACGAGGTCACTTCGCCAGAGGGCACGTATCTCATCGACCGCGGGTTCCAGGTGCTGCTGACGGCCTATCCCGAGGCTCGGAAACTGCTCGACTACGACCGGCTCGACCTCCGAACGTTCTACGCCGGGGCCGACGTTCGGCTTGGGGGCAGGATGCACCGGGTTGCCAACCCGTGGAAGCATCCGCTCGTCGCCGCCAAGGCCTTCGGATCGCCGGTGGCCACGCTCGGCGACAAGGCGCGGCTTGCCGAGCTCTACGGCGTCAACCGGCTCACAAGCATCGACGCGCTCTTTGCCAAGCCCGAGGCGCAGACGATCACGATGCTGCGTTCGCTGGGCTTTGCCGAGACGACGATCGACCGCTTCTTCCGGCCGTTCTTTGGCGGGGTCTTCTTTGATCGCGATCTGCTGACGTCCAGCCGGATGTTCGAGTTCGTGTTCCGGATGTTCGCCACCGGCGACACGGCCGTGCCGGCCCGGGGGATGCAGCGGATGCCCGAGCAGCTGGCCGGCAGGCTGAGCGCGGGGTCGATCAGGCTCAATACACGAGTCGCGAACATCGAGCCGCTAGGCACCGGCGTCCGCATCGGGCTCGAGGGCGGCGAGCATATGGATGCGGCCCGGGTGGTGGTCGCGACCGAGGGGGACGCGGCGGCCCGCCTGCTTGGCCCGCTCGCGGGCGGGCGCCAGCTCAACATCGGTTGGGTCGGCACCGTCACACTTGCATACGCGATGGCCTTGGCCGATCGGCCCACGCCGGACCCGATCCTGATGCTCGACGGCGAGGGCGCCGGGCCGGTGAACCATCTGGTGGTGGCCAGCAACGTCGCGCCCTCGTACGCCCCCCAGGGTCGGGCGCTGGTATATGCCAATACCGCCGGCGTGCCCGCGGGCGATGACGCAACGCTCGATCGTGCGGCACGGGAACAGCTGCGGGGCTGGTTCGGCCAGAGCGTGGACCGGTGGCAGTTGGTCAGGGCGGTCCGGGTTGAGCGGGCGTTGCCGGACCAGCGCGTGATCGACGCGCGGGAGCGGGTCGCCGCGACGCCGCGTGCGGCAAGCATCCGAGAGGGAGTTTTCCTGTGCGGCGACCACACGTGTAACGCCTCGATCGATGGCGCACTGAAGTCCGGGCGGCTGGCGGGCGAGGCGATCCTGGACGGAGGATGACCGCATCCGCGCCGGGACGGCACTCGAAACCATCCTGCCTGCGATTCCCGAACCTCTTTCACCTTTCCTCCCCGAATGACCGGCAACACTCCCTCAGACCGGCCAAGCAGTCCGACGCCCGGCCCGGGCGGCACACTGGGCGTGGTCTTCGGCGACCAGCTCGACGCCCGGTCGGCGCTTCTGCGGTTGCTTGTTCCGGGTCGGGATCTCGTGGTCATGGTGGAGGTGGCGGGCGAGTCGACGCACGTGCCGAGCCATGTGCAGCGGACGGTGCTGTTTCTCAGCGCGATGCGGCACTTTGCCGACGAGCTGCGGAGCGCCGGGCACCGCGTGTGGTACGTCCGGCTCGGTGATCCGGACAACACCCACTCCCTCGAGTCGGAGATCGCGCGGGCGATACAGGCGTGCAGCCCGGCCCGGCTCGCGAGCGTGCATCCGGGCGAGTGGCGGGTGCTCCGCATGCTCGAGCGGGTCGCCGCGGCGTCCAACGTGACTCTCGACGTTCTCCCCGACGAGCACTTCATCGCGACGGATGCAGAGTTCGCCGCATGGGCCAAGGGAAGGTCGTCGCTGACGATGGAGTTCTTCTACCGCCAGCAGCGGCGCAAGACCGGCTACTTGATGGACGGCGACGCGCCCGAGGGCGGAAGGTGGAACTTCGACGCTTCGAATCGCGAGAGCTTCGGCCGCGGCGGCCCGAGCCCGCGGCCGCCCACACCCCGGCGATTCGAGCCCGACGCGATCACGCTCGCGGTGATCGAGGACGTGCGGCGGCTGCTGCCGGATCTGCCCGGGAATCTCAACGCCGCGGCGGGGTTCGGCTGGGGCGTGACACGGCGGCAAGCTCTGGCGGCACTCAAGGACTTTGTCGACACACGCTTGCCGCTGTTTGGCAAGTACGAGGACGCGATGTGGAGCGGCGAGGCGTTCGTGTATCACTCGGCCCTGTCGCCGGCGCTGAACCTCAAGCTGCTCGATCCGCGCGAGTGCTGCGAGGCGGCCATCGACGCCTACCGCGACGGGCGCGCCCCGCTCGAGAGCGTCGAGGCGTTTGTTCGACAGCTCATCGGCTGGCGCGAGTTTGTCCGCGGCGTGTACTGGCTGGAGGGCGATGGGTACGCCGAACGCAACGGGCTCGACGCCCACGGCCGGTTGCCCGAGTTCTATTGGACCGGCCGAACGGGGATGAAGTGCCTTGAGAACTGCGTCGGCAACGTTGTCGAGAACGGCTACGCGCATCACATCCAGCGGCTGATGATCATGGGCAACTTTGCGCTCATCGCGGGCGTGCACCCTCGGGCGGTGAGCGATTGGTACCTCGGAATGTTCGTCGACGGCGTGGACTGGGTGACGCTGCCGAACGCGCTGGGCATGGTGATGCACGCCGACCGGCGGGCCGATGCGCCCGCCAGCGAAACCGGCCTGGTGGGGACCAAGCCCTACGCCGCCAGCGCGAACTACATCGGGAAGATGAGCAACTACTGCGCGTCGTGCGCCTACGACCCCAAGGCCCGCGAGGGCGAGCGGGCGTGCCCGTTCAACGTGTTCTACTGGGACTTCCTGATCCGCCATCGCGAGCGGCTGGGCGGCAACCACCGCATGGCAATGATCAATAAGAACGCCGACCGCCTGACGCACCGGCAGCGGGTACAGATCACCGTTTCCGCCGGGCGGCTCAGGCAGGAACTGGGAATCGACGGCGGGCCGACGAATCATGCGACACAGGCCGAGGGTTTGTACGGCGCCGCTCCGATCAAGCCGCGCGTGAAGGGGCGAACATGAGCATCGACGGTCGGCTGCTGGTCTGGTTCCGCGCCGATCTCCGAACGGCCGACAACGCGGCGCTCGCCGCGGCCTGCCAGCACGCGGGCAAGGGTGTGGTCGCCTGCTTCACGATCTGCCCGGACCAGTGGCGCGAGCACGACCGCTCGGGCGTGCAGATCGACTTCGTGCTGCGGACGCTCCGCGAGCTCCGCGGGTCGCTCGCGGCCCTCAATATTCCGCTGATTGTCCTGAGTGTGCCAAGGTTTGCGGCGGTGCCGGCGGCGCTGCTTTCGCTCGCGCGAGAGCACGGCTGCCAGGGCGTCTACTTCAACCGCGAGTACGAGGTCAACGAGCTGCGGCGCGACGCCGCCGTCGCGGCATTCTTCGAGCGGTCGGGCCTGTTCGCCCGCGGGTTTACTGACCAGACGCTCGCCGAGCCGGGCACGGTGCGGACGCTGGACGGCAAGTACTTCACCGTGTTCTCGCCGTTCAAGCGGGCTCTTTACAAGGCGTTGGAACGCGACGGCGTATCGATGCTGGCGGCCCCGAAGAAGCAGGCCCGGACGGGTATTGAAGCTGCGGACGTGCCCGACCGCTTGGACGGCTTCGAGAGCCACGTGACCGACGCGGCCGAGCTCTGGCCCGCCGGGGAGTCGCACGCGATCTCTCGCCTCGGCAGGTTTATCGAGCAGCGCCTCGCCGCGTACAAGTCGCGGCGCGACCTGCCGGCGGTCGACGGGACCAGCGCCCTCTCTCCCTATCTCGTCGTAGGCGCGGTCTCGCCGCGGCAGTGCGTTCGGGCCGCGATGGACGCGAACGCAGGACGCTTGGACTCCGGCGGCGAGGGGGCCATGCACTGGATCAGCGAGGTCGCCTGGCGAGAGTTCTACAAGCACATTCTTGTCGGCTTCCCGCGCGTGTGCATGGGCCGAGCGTTCAAGCCCGACACCGAGCGGCTGGTGTGGGAGACGAGCGACCCGCTCTTCGACGCCTGGTGCCGCGGCCAGACCGGCGTGCCGCTGGTCGACGCGGGTATGCGGCAGATGCTCCGGACCGGCTGGATGCACAACCGCCTGCGGATGGTGACGGCAATGTACCTGACCAAGGACCTGTTCATCGACTGGCGCCGCGGCGAGCGGTTCTTCATGCGCCACCTCATCGACGGCGACCTCGGGCCCAACAACGGCGGCTGGCAGTGGTCGGCCTCGACGGGCACCGACGCCGCGCCGTACTTCCGGATCTTCAACCCCGTCAGCCAGTCTCGCCGCTTCGACCCGGACGCAGCGTTCATCAAGCGCTACGTGCCCGAGTTGGACGGCATCGACGCGGGCGAGAGCTCGGCCATCCACGACCCGGAGGAACTGCCGATGCTCCTCCGCACGCGGCTCAACTATCCCCGGCCGATCGTGGACCACGCCAAGGCCCGCGACCGCGTGATGGCGGCGTTCAAGGGCCTCTGAGCGTCCGGCCCCCGGGCGGGATCGGGGCGAGAACCGCGGCGGTGGTACCATCACGCCGCGCCGATGCGCCCCGGGGGCCCGATGTCCAGCTTCTACCTTCTCCCTGCCTGGCTGTTCCTGATCGAGTTCGGCACGCGCTTGGCGCTGGTCGCCCGCGTGGTCATGCGCCGGCGGCCGATCAACGCGACGCTCGCGTGGGTCTCGATCCTGCTCTTTGCGCCCTTCCTCGGCCAGTTCCTGTACCTGCTCATCGGCGAGAGCCGGCTGGGCTCGCGCCGGCTCAAGCGGTACGAGCGGCTGAGCAAGAGCCTCGAGCAGGAGGCCATCTCGCTCTGGCGGCACCGCTGCCTGGCGATGGAGGCCGTGCCCGACCGGTGCTCGCACGTGGCCCGCTACGGCACGGCCGTCGCGGGCCTGCCCCCGCTGCGGGGCAACGAGCTGACGCTCTATTCCGACAACCTGACGATGATGGCCGCGCTGGTCCGCGACATCGACCAGGCCCGCGACCACGTTCATCTGCTCTACTACATCTGGGAGGACGACGCCGCCGTGTCGCCGGTCTACGAGTCGATCCTCCGCGCCGCGGCCCGGGGCGTGCGTGTGAGGCTCCTGGCCGACGGCGTGGGCAGCCGAAAGTTCCTCCGCGGGCCCACGTGCCGGCGGCTCAAGGGTGCCGGGGTGAGCGTCGTCGAGGCCCTTCCCGCGGCGCTCTGGCGGATGATCTTCGCGCGGTTGGACCTGCGGAACCACCGGAAGATCGCCGTCATCGACGGCCGGACCGGATACTGCGGCAGCCAGAACATCAACGGCCCCTCGTACCGCTCCAGCAAGTGGCGGCGGCCGAAGATGTGGGTCGACGCGACGGTCCGCGTCCAGGGCCCGGCGGCGCAGGCACTGGGCGTGACGTTCCTCCGCGACTGGCTGCTCGACAGCGACGAGGACATTACCGATGTTGTGTGCTTCCTGCCCGACATCGGCGTGCCGGCGCAGGACGAGGTGCTGGTCCAGCTCGTTCCCTCGGGCCCGGGCGCGACGCCCCTGGCGATCCACCAGGCTTTGCTGACGCTGATCTATTCGGCGCGGGAGGAGCTGATCATGACGACGCCCTACTTCGTGCCCGACGAGGCGATGTTCGAGGCATTGCTGGCCGCGGCAACCCGCGGGGTGGACGTGCGGCTGATCATGCCGACTGTCAGCGACTCGCACTTGGTGGCCGCCGCGGCGCGGGCCCACTATGAGCAGATGCTGGAGGGCGGCATCCGGATATTCCAGTACAACAAGGGCCTGTTGCATGCCAAGACCGTCACCGTGGACCGCAACGTCGCGCTGATCGGCTCGACGAACTTCGACCACCGCTCGTTCTTCCTGAACTTCGAGGCCACGATGTTCATCTACGACGACGACTTCGCGTCCATCCTGCGTTTCATGCAGGTCGGGTACATGGAGAGCGCCGAATCCATATCGCTCGAAGAGTGGCGGCGCCGGAGCGTCTGGGAGCGGGCCCGGGACAACTGTGCAAAGCTGATGGGCCCGCTGCTCTAGCGGACACGGGCGTGGACAGGAGCCGGGCGGGCACGATCGCCGCGGGCGGCTCTCAGGTCTTGGCCGCTTCCTTGTCCTTCTTGGGCTTCTTGCGGGCCTCGGCCGAGGACGACGCGAAGGTCTCCTCCTCGACATACAAGACGCAGCGGCACGACGGGCAGCTCACCAGCTTGCCCGACATCAGGCCGCTGACGACCTCGACGGGGATCGCCATCATGCACGCCGAGCAGTTGCCCTCGTGCGAGCGGCGGTCGAGGACCTCGACGGGGGCCATCGCGTCGTCGCCCCGCAGCTTGATCAGGTTCTCGAGCATGGCCAGCTCGCGGGCCGGGACCTTGGAGGCCAGATCGATCCGCTGGGCGCTGAGCTCGTCGCGGCGCTGCTTGCCCTCCGAGTCACGCTCGTCGCGATCTTGGCGGGCACGCTCGACCTGGGCGATCACGTCGTTGAGCTTGGCGATCAAGGCGTCCAAGGCCTTCTGCAGCTCCTCGACCTTGCTCATCGCCTCCAACTGGCGAGTCTCGGCGGCGGACTTCTGTTCCTTGAACGTGTTAAGCTCGTTCAGGAACGCGTTATATTCCTTGGCCGTCTTGGCGCCGTTCATCTGCTCGCGGAGCACGACCATTCGTGCCTCGAGCCGGGCGGCCTCGCCCTCCTCGTTCGCGGCGACGGCCTTGAACTGGCGAAGCTGGACCTCGGCCGCGACCTTCTGGCGGGCCAGGTCGCCCATCAGCACTTCCTGCTTCTTCAGGAACGCTTCAGCGACGTCCAGCCTGCTCTTGAGGCTGCGGTGAAGTTTGTCGACCCGAAACACTTCCAGCAGCTGCTTGGTGACGGACATTCAAGGCCCCGGTTGCCAATTGATGCGGGCGGGCTCCGAAATCAATCATACCCCCCGCACGCCCCCCGTGCCGCCGCCACGCATACTTTCATGCCCAGATCGTGCGTCGGTCATCGCGTCGTCAACAACCAGAAGGCGAACGGGGCGGCCAGCAGCACGGAATCCAGCACGTCCAAGACCCCGCCGAAGCCCGGGATCGACCGCCCGGAATCCTTGATCCCCGCGTCCCGTTTGAGCACGCTCTCCAGCAGGTCGCCCCCCTGCCCGGAAATCGCCAGCACGCCCCCCACCAGGGCCGCATAGCCGAGGCTCAGCGAACCCACACCCGCGTGACCTAGGAAATGCTGGTGGAGCAGGAGCCCGCCCATCGCCGTCAAGGCAGCGACGATGATCCCGCCGAGCAAACCTTCCCAGGTTTTGCCCGGGCTCAGCCAGGGGATGAGCTTGTGCTTGCCGATGGCCCGGCCCGTGACGTACGCCCCGATATCGCAGCTTTTGGTGACCACCAGAACGCCCGCCACGACCGACGCGGGGTGCTCTCGGCGCAGCGCGAGCACGAAGCCGAACATCAGCCCCAGGTATACAAACGCGAGCATTGCCGCTCCCACGGCGGCCGTCGCCCCGTCGGTCTGCTTGTCCCGGATGTGCCAGATCAGCGAGCCCACAAGCACCAGCGTCCCGACGGTCGCGACCAGGGCGACGGCATGGATCGGGCTGGTCTTCAGGGGCACAAATGCGCACACCAGCAGGCCCGCGATCGCCGCGATGCTCATCCACCGTCGCGAGGCCGGGGCCCCGCCCTTGTGGCACATCGCTCCGAGCTCGCGGGCCGCCAGGGGCACCAGCACCAGTCCGAGGATCAGGATAACCAGCCCGGGAGCGAACGTCGGCGCGTGCCCGGCGGGCAGGAACGAGGAGATCCACGCGGGGATCGCCACGCCGTCCAGATGCTCGTCGAGCCAGAGCGCGACGACGAGCAGCAGGATCATCAGGGGGCCAAAGAGGAGCCGGTACTTGAGCACGCCGGAGCGTATGGCCAGCGTCCGCGGCGGGGGCTCAGATGGCCAGCCCGCCGACTGCGAAGCGATACGACCCCAGGGGATCGTTGCTCACCAGCGAGAGCTCGGCCCCGCGCAAACCCACGCCCGTGGGCGCAAACCGCACCAGGATCGTCACGCTCTCCAGATAGCCGATCGCGCCCCGCGCCGGGGGCGAAACGATCGTGAAGTCCGACGCGTTCACCCCCGTGATCCGCACGCTGCCCAAGCGGTTAAAGCTCAGCGTGCCCAGGCCCAGGTTGGTGATCGTGAACAGGCGGAGGCGGTCGTTCACGTTCGCCATGCGGCGGCCGAAGTCGGTCCGATCAACCAGCTCCGGCGTGGCGTCGTCGCGAGCGATGTCCTGGCCGGCGCCGGAGATGACGGCCCGTGGCACGGCCACGCCCCGGCCCTGGACAGTGAACACATACGCGGGCGTCATCGGGTCGCTGGTGCGGATCTGCACGCGGGCGACAAAGAGGCCCGTATCGCCCGGCGTGAAACGGACGCGGAAAGCAACCGAGCCGCCCGGAGGGACGACGCCGCTGGGCTGCTGGAGAATGCGGTAGCCGCCGCCGGGATTGTCGAGGATCTGGACCGGCGCGGCCCCGCTGAGGATGAGGTTTGACAGCCCGGTGTTCACCACGCGGTACTCTCGCTCGCTGACGCCCCAGAGCGCATCGGTGGGGCCGAACGTCGTGCCGTCGGCGTTCGCCGGGACGGCGTCGCCGTGGGCGATCGGAACACCCTTGCCCGTAACGCCAACGACCGGCCGCACGGAACCGCGGCCGGAGATTGCAAACGTGTAGCCGGGCGTATCCGGGTCCGTCGAGACGATCGTGACCGTCGCTTGGCGCAGGCCCGAGGCCCGCGGCTCGAACCGGATCGAAAACCCCGTCGACGACGACGGCGCGACCGTCGAGACCGCGTCGGTCACCAGCAGAAAGTCCGCCGCGGCGGGGCCGGAGATGCGGATGTTCGTCGCGCCCACGCCCCCTAAGCCGCCGGTCAGCCGAAGATCCCGGGTTCCCGCGTTGGCGACAATGAACGTGCGTGTGACGGTCGCTTGGCCGAAAGCCACGGGGCCGAAGTTGGTAGAGTCGTAGAGGTTCGGGGCGGTATCGCCGCTGGCGATGCGGACGTTGTTGGCGATGACCTGGATGTCCGGCTCGGGCGGCCGCACGCCCTTCTTGGCGTCGAGCTTGACGTTCGAGGAGCCCACCAGGACGTTCCGGTACGTCACGCTCTGCCCGAAGCCGGCGCCCGAGAAGCTGATGCTGTACTGCCCCGGCGGGACCTGGATCTGCCATCCGCCCGCGTCGAGGCTCGTCGTGGTGAACTGGGCCTGCGCGGGCACGATCTCGCTGGCGATGGAGATCGTCACGCCGCCGAAGCCCTCGCCAGACGAGTAGCCGTCGCTGGTCGTGTCGCCATACACCACGCCCAGCAGATACG
Organism: Phycisphaerales bacterium; assembly: GCA_038214505.1. Lineage (GTDB taxonomy): Bacteria > Planctomycetota > Phycisphaerae > Phycisphaerales > UBA1924 > UBA4658. The sequence continues at coordinate 14,952 of JBBQRT010000015.1, forward strand.
GGTTGCCCTGGGTGAACCGGCGGCCGAACTCCTGGGAGATGACCAAGGGGCCGGTCTGCCGCGACGGGCTGGTGCCGGTGTTGGTGATGCGGATGCCGACCTCGCGATACGAGGCCGAGAGCATGCTGTCGCGGTGGCCCGGCGGCTGCTGGATGCCCGTGTCCGTGTCGCCCCAGTCGAGCACGAAGCCTGTGTGCCCGTGGAAGACGCTGCGGGCGAAGGCGTACACGTTCTCGCCCAGCGTGGCCCAGTTCGTGTACCCGGCGTTGGTCGCCCGATCGCCGAGGCCCGGCTCGCCGGGGAGCTGGTGGCTCTGCTCGTCGAAGGCGATCATCTGGTTGTTGTGCCCCTCGGCGGCCGCGATGAGGTTTGCGTTCCACGCCAGCGGCGGGACCGGGGCGAGGTTCGAGAACTGCGCTGCCAGCGTCGGGCCCGAGGTGTTGAAGAACCGCAGGGCGCTGTCGGTCGGCCCGTCGCCCGAGCGGGCCGGCGTGCTCAGCGACGAGGTCAGCAGCGCCAGCTCGACCTGGGGCTGGGCCCGGAAGCGATTGAGCAGTTCGAGCATGTACTGCTCGTCGGCCGTCGGGTTCAGGACGGCGAGCAACTGCCGGGCCTCGAGGGCTTCGAGGTCGAACACTGCGGCGCGGAGTTGTCCATGCCGCGATCGCGGCGAAGCTCGGATCATGCAGTCACCGGGGAGTGGTATCGGCCGGAAAGCTGTACGTTGCTTACCCCGGCGGCGTTCGGCGACAATGGGCACGTCCGGATCCGGCGGCAAGCGATCCAAGTGCCCGAATCGGCACACTAATCACGACCCATCAGCACGAGTCTCGCCCTTGGCCCACCGCGAAAGCCGCTGGGCCGCCTGCTCGAGCGTCGCCCGCTTCTTACAGAACGCGAACCTCGCCAGCGGTCGGCCATGCTGGACGTTCTCATAGAACACGCCCGGCGGGATGGCGCACACGCCCGCTTGCTCGGTCAGGTGCTTGCAGAACGCCGCATCGGATTCCAGCCGCTTGCCCAGTGGCCGCGAGCCGCCTGGGCGGGCCCGCGTCCAGTCGACCATGATGAAGTACGCCCCGGCAGGCTGAAAGACTTCAAACCCCGCGTCCGCGAGCACGCCGGCGAGAAACCGCCGGTTTCCGTCGAGCACTTCGACCAGTTCGGCGATCGCCTCCTTGGCCTCGGCCGATCCCCCGGCGGCCGCCGCCGCACCGGCCTGCAGCGGCGTCGCCGATGAGAAGGTCATGAACTGGTGAGCCGCCCGCACCGCCTTATTGAGCCCGGCTGGCCCGATGCTCCAGCCGATCTTCCAGCCCGTGAGGCTGAACGTCTTCCCGAGGCTCGAGAGCGTCAGCGTCCGCTCGGCCATCCCCGGCAGGGTCGCCAGGTGCACGTGCGGCAGCTCCGGGTCGTACGTCAGATGCTCGTACACCTCGTCCACCAGCGCGATCACGTCGTGCTCCACGCACAGCCGGGCCACCAGCTCGAGCTCCGCCCGCGTGAAGACCTTCCCGGTCGGATTGTGCGGCGTGTTGATGAGCACGCAGCGCGGCCTGAGCGCAAACGCCGCCCGCAGCTGGGCCTCGTCGAGCCAGAATGCCCCGTGCCGATCGTCGGGCGCGCGGAGCGTCACGAACACCGGCTCGCCCCCCGCCATCGCCACGCCCGCGCGGTACGAGTCGTAGTACGGCTCGAAGAGCACTACCCGCTCGCCGGGGTTCACCAAGCCCATGAGCGCCGCGCAGATCGCCTCCGTGCACCCGCTGGTCACCGTCACGCATGTGCCGGGGTCCGTCTCGAGCCCGGTCCGCGCCACCCAGTCCGCCGCGATCGCCGCGTTGAGCGCCGGCAGCCCGAACATCCGGGCGTACTGGTTCGCCCCGTGTCCGTCGGCGTTGATCGCCTCGACGGCCGCCCGCTTGATGAACGCCGGGCCGTCGAAGTCCGGGAATCCCTGGGCCAGGTTCACCGCCCTGTACCGCGCGGCCAGCAGCGTCATCTCCGTGAAGATCGTCGTGCCGAAGCGGTCGAAACGGCGGGCGATCATGGCTGGCTCTCGATTGTTCATTCGGGCTCGCCCGCGGGCCGGCGCCGGCCCGCTCAGGCATAGACCTCGAGGAACACACGCTTGGAAACCTTCAGCTCGCGGTGCAGCATCTTGCGATTCCACGAGCCAATATCACCCATCGCCACGGGCTCGACAGCGAGATACTGCTCGAGCGTCGACGGCGACAGGTGCCGGGCCATGTGCTGGAAAATCCCGAGCTCCATCCCCGCGATCCCGCAGACGTACACGAGCGTCCGCTCGCCCGAGAGCATCGGCAGCAGCACGTCCCGGCTCGCCGTAATCCTGTCCTGCACATACATCGGGTCGTGCCCGTCGTGCTGCTTCTCCCGGCTGACGGCCGTGAGGTACGTGAAGTTCTTGTGCTCGCCGGCCAGCCGCAGAAACAGGTCGTGGTACAGAAGGTCGGTCGAGTAGGGCGAGCCCATGATGAGCGCGACCTTGCTCGTGCTCTTGCGCGCGATGAGGTCAAGCACCATGCCGCGGAACGGGGCGATGCCCGTGCCGGTGGCGAAGAAGACGTAGTCGTGGGCGTTCACGTCCGCGGGCAGAAGAAACTTCTTCCCGTTCGGACCCGACAGCCGCACCGGGTCGCCGACCTGCAGGTCGCACAGGTAGTTGCTCGCCACGCCCAGGAAGAGCCTCCGGTTCTCCCAGTGCTCGTCGATCGTGCGTTTGACGGTTGTCGAGATGATCGTGCCCGCGCCGTCCTCGCCCGCCCCGGGGTTGGCCACCGAATACAACCGCACGGCGTGGGGCCGGCCCTTCTCGTCGTTGCCGGGGGCCAGCACGCCGATCGACTGGCCGGCCAGCACGCTCCCGGCCAGCAGCGTGCCCGAGATGTCAAACTCGAGGTGCCGGACGAACCCCGCGGCCTTGCCGGCCGTGCAGATCTCGTTCTTGACCACCCTCGCCACCACCGGCTCCGCCGGCCGATAGAGGTGCATCTTGGCCTCTGGCAGGGCGATCGGAGAAGCGTGGGCTTGAGAAGGGTCGGCGGTCGTGCTCATGAACCTACAGGATTGATTCCCGCCGGCGGCGAGTCAACCCGGCGATCCCGTTCACGCCGGCCGCAGCCGGGCCACGCGCCGCCCTCGTAGCCGCCCCCGCAGCCGGACAAGCACCAGCGCGACGAGTCCCAGGAACACCGCCAGCACGATCAACGCCACGATCGGCGCCAGCACGGCCATCACGCTCACGATGATGCTCATGACGCTCTGGCCCGCCGAGATGAACGGATTGAGCAAGCCCGCCGTGCCGACCGTCGAAGCGGCCCGGGTCGTCACGCTTGTGGCCTGCACGAGCCCCGCCGCCCCGCCACCGGCGATCAGCGCGGCCCCCCACTGCAGCAGCGGGTCGGCCCCGATCGCTCCCATCTGGCTGGCGGCGACGATCGTCCCGGCGATGACCGCCGCGGGCGAAGCGATCGTGTCCAGGGCATGATCCAGCCACGGCACCTTGTACGCGATGATCTCCAGCAGCGCCGCGCACCCGAAGGCGATCATCGCCGCGTTCGAGCCGATCCACGCCATCGACTGCCCGAGATTCACCATCCCCGCGTGGGCCGCGATGCTGAGGATCAGCAGCGGAACAAACACGCGGAACCCGCATGCGGCCGAGAGCCCGAGCCCGAGCGCGAGCCCCGTTATAACCGTCCAGGTGTCCATGTCCGCAGTGCTCCTTGCCCGGATTGTTGGGCACTCACCGCCGGCGGTTTCATCCGCGATCGTCAGGACGGTTGATACGTCCACCACGCCCGAACAACATCCAAAACCCGCGGCGGAACTTGCCCACGGAGCCGGTTCGCCCAGCCGATCTCAAACGCCAGCCGCCACTGGGCCCGCAGCACCCGCTGGGCCTGCCAGAACCCCGTCGAGGGGTCGTAGATGTTCGTCGATTCCGACGACAAGCCGTTGAGCTCGACGATCTTGAACCCCCGCCCGGCCCGCAGCTCGGCCTCGTCGGCGTATCGGATGTCGAATCGCCCGAAGAAGAACCCCGGCGTGGCGCGGGAGATCGCGTCGATGGCCGCCGTCAGGTCTTGAGTGATCAGCCCCGCCGCGTCGACGAACATCGTTCCCCGGCAGTGGTTGCCGATGGCCTCAAGTGAGACGGTCTCGCCCGCCGCGGGGATCCGCGATGCCCGCGGGCCCAGCCTCTCCAGGTGTGCCGCGGCCTGGATCCTGAACCGCGGATGCTCCCACACCAGCTCCGCCACGCTCGACCGCCCGTCGCCCACGACGCTCGGAAACCGTTTGCCCGTGATCGAGAAGATTCGCCCGGAATTCTCGCCAGGAGACCGCGTGTAGAACACGCCGACCTCGTGCGGCCCCGGGTGAAAGGCCTGAGCGATCACCGCGCCGCGGCACCCGGCCAGATACTCGCCGGCCTCCCGCCGCGAGGCGATGACCCGAACGCCTGTGCCGCGGAATCCCTGATCCGGCTTGAGCACGATCGGATACGTCCAGCCTTGGCACGCAATCGTGGCGTCCAGCTGCTCAAGCCGACCCGCAGCATCGCCAACCTGGATGCTCGCCGACGGCACGATCCACTCGGGCGGCAGAACGCTGAGCGTGTCCCACTTGGACTCACCGATCAAACCGCCAAGCGGAATGCCCGGGTTGCTTAGCGCCGGCGTCGTCAGGCCGTAGCGGAACCCCAGCCACGCGAAAACCGGCACCATCGGGGCGTAAACGGCCCAGGAGGGCCAGAACTCCCACGACCGCACGCGGCCCCACGCCGCCAGCAAGCGCACACGCCGCGACGGCGTCGTGCCGGTGATCTCGGGGAGTTCAGGAGCTGCCTCGCCCGTCGCGGCCGGCGCCGCGGTGCTCGGTGTGCTCACGCCGGCACCGCCCGCGGCCGCAGAACCAGCCCGAGCGTGACCGGCTCGGCCTCGTCGCGCAGCGCCTCATCCAGACGCACATGCCGCAGGTGTACGCGGTCGGGCCACAGGTCGACCTCCGTCCGGCTGACCGTTCGCGCGTCGGCCCGCGACATGAGCACGCTCGTCTCCGGGCTCGCTGCACGGGCATGTTGGTGCAGTTGCTGCTGCGCGAGCGCGACGTCCTCCGTGCCCGCGAACAGCTCGCGGAACGCCTCCCGCCGCGGCGCCGCCACGACGTGGTCGCCAAGCCCCGACGACGTCAACATGAACGGCCGCGACGGGTCGACGCCCGGCCACACGTCGATCTGCGCCCCATCCGACGAGGCTCGCAGGCAGCCGGTCGCCGAGATAATCAGCATCCGGAACGGCGGAAACTCCTCGGGGCGAACCGCCCGCACGATCTCTCCCGCACCCTCAACACTCCCGGCCGCCAGCACCGATGGCACGATTAACCCCCGGCTCCGGCGCCCGGCCCACGCCAGCGAACGCTCCGGCGGGTTGGCGTTGAGCAGGCACACCACCAAGCCCGCGTCGCTCGCGCCGATCCATGTGCCGCCCGATTCCGGATCGATCGGCATGACCGCGCGCCGGCCCGAAAGCTCGACCTCGCGCGGCGGCGTTGACGCCGCGCGGCTGCGCTGCTCGTCGCGGCTGAACACCAGCCGCAGATGCCCCGCCTTCGGCGCGACCAGTGTCACCGTGCACATGCGGAGCGATCCCCCGTGGCATCGTGCAGCCGATCGGCGTGCGCCAGCGTCGACGGCGCGTACCCGAATCCTTCGGGCAGCGGGCGGCCCAGCGCCACAACCATGCCCCGCACCATGGCGTTGTGGTGCACGGTGTGGCTGAGCACGAACGCGAGCTCGCGCCCGATCGTCGATCCGAGCGTGACACCCTGCCCCTCCCGCGAGGGGATCACTGCGATCGTTACCGACGAATCCGCGGAAGCGCCCGCTAGCGCCTCAAGCCCTGCTCGCAGTCGATCAAGCTCCCGGGCCGCGGCGTCGGGGTCGCTCTCGATCGAAGTCCCCCGCTCGCGTTGGTCGTAGTCCACCAGACCCGCGCTGCGGCCATCGACCACGGCCCGGACATGGTCCAGGCAATGCCGGACGTGCCCCCCGACGCTCGCGCCGGCAAACTCCGGCCCCGAGGTCGCCGCGTACTCGCCCGGCCGAAGCCCGGTGACGACGCTGCGCAGCTGGCTGAGCACATCGCACACGCCGATGGCAAGCGCTCGACAGTCCGCCACCCCCCACTCGGCTCCCCGCTCGACACTATCATTACTGGACATGCGTTGAGTCATCCGTAAAGTATGGGCAGGGCCGATCCGGCACGAGCAGGAATCACGATCGCCGGGAAGAAACACCGGCGAGAAGCAGACACCGATCTCCGAGCGGACATCCCCGCGGCGGAAAGACCGAGCGGAGATCCGCCCGCACCGCCCTCGAGCCCCCCCGGTGAGATGCCCAGAAGAATCCCGAGGTTACAACCGTCGCACGCTCGTGACCTTCACGACCCCGAGCGCCTCGCCGCCACCGCTCCAGACCTCCAGCTCCCCCTCGACCTCTACCGGCTCGGCGATCAACGGTAGGAGAAACCCCCCCGGCTCCCAAACCCCCCCCACCGCCCGGCCATCGATCCCCGCGACGAGGCCATAGCCCAATCGGCCCTCGGCCGTCTGATGCACAAGCATCGGCGGGATGCCGCCCCGCACGCACAGCGTCGCACACTTCTTGTTCGTCCGCCCATCGCCGGGCTTCATCGCGCCCAGATAGCACTTCGCATCGACGATCTCGCCCCGCAGCGTCACGGACCCGACGCGCCTCAGTCCCTGAACCGGCGCGCCACGCCGTGGACCAGCGCGATCAGGAACGTCATCACTCCCAGATGCCGACGGTTGAAGAGCACTGGCAGGAACCGGGGCTCCAGCCGGCACAGCGGGCCGATGCAGAGGATCAGGTGCAGCAGCACCATCGCGCACGAGCCAGTCGCGCGGAGGATCAGCACCTCGTCGCTGTAACCGCTTTCACCGCGATGCAGCAGCCGGCCCAGCCCGTAGAACGCGGCCATGTACGCCGTCGCGGCCCCGACCATGATCAGGTCGTAAGTCCGCTTGTGCGGGATCCACTGCACCCAGGTGTAGCGCACGCTCATCGCGCGTGCCCCGCCGCCGGCGTCGCCAGCAGCGCGCGCCGGTGGGCCGCCTCGCGCAGGCCCAAGCCCAGCACCAGCAGCGCCAGCGGGCCAAGAACCAGCCAGGCCACCAGGTGATACCGCCGGGTGTCACGGGTCATCGGGCCGTCCTCCCCGTTCGCCCGCGACGGCTCCACCCGAGCACGACCGGCCAGAGGGCCGCCGCCCCGGGCAAGATGATGAGCTTGAATGACCACGGCGCGCCTCGGGCAGCCGGGTCGATTCGCTCGACCTGGGTCGCGACGAACCATACTGCCACCAGCAGCCCGATCAGGGCGTATCCGATCATCGCCCAAAGGATGACGTGGGCCAGCAGCACAGCGGTGGGATGCCGCGAACGCTACCGGGAATCGGAGGTTTCGCCGGGAGCCGTGTCGAGCCCGCTCAGGCCCAGCCAGCCGGTGACGCGGTGTGGCAAGTCGCGGATCGTCATTCTGGGCGGGTTGCTTGCGGTGTGCAGGAGCCCGATGACTGTGGAATCGTCGTCCAGGGCGCTCGACATCGCGACCTCGCCCACGCGCCGCTGCAGGGCGTGGGCCAGGTCCGCGTCGGCCGGGTCGAGCGTTCGGGCGATCTCCAGCAGCCCCTGGGGCCCGATCTGTCGCCCGTCGGGAGCCTTGGCCTCGATGAATGCGTCGGTGTACATCAGGAGACGGTCGCCGGCGTCGAGCCGGAGAGCGACCTGCTCGTAGTCGGTGGGATCCAGAATGCCCAGCGGGAGGTTGCGGATCCCTACGCCATGGGTATCGCCCCGCGCGGCCCGCACGCCGGGCGTCGAGGCCGAGAGCTGGTACCACGCGTCGACGGCGGCCCGATACAGCAGCGGCGGCGGGTGCCCGGCGTTGCAGACGATCAGGTGGTCGGTCGTCGAGAGATACGTGACCAGCAGCGCCGTCGCGAACCGCCCGTCGAGGTCGAGCCCCGTGAACGCCGCGTTCAGGGCCCGAGCGAAGCCGGTCTGATCGGCGGTGTTGATGTGCCGACGCATCAGGTCGCGGAGCTTGGCGGCAATGGCGGCGACCTTCTCCCCGTGCCCGGCGACATCGGCGAGTACGAAGCGGGTGATGAGGCCCGATGCGCAGCTGGAAACGTAGTAAATGTCGCCGCCGATCGCGTCGCCAACGTGCGGGGTGCAGGCGACCTGGACATCGTGACCGGGGACGACGACGCTGCCGCGGAACGCGGCGCTGCCGCCCCAAACCTCCATGCAGGCGATGGAGTGGTGCTCGCGCGGCTGGGCGGTGGGCGGTTTGGGGGTCAACACGTTGATCCTTGGGATGCCGGGCACTCCCAGGGGATTCGGGGCCGTGCCCACCGGGCTGGATCGGGGTTCTGAACCGTGCGGCCATCGGGCGGCATCGGACCCGTCGAGGAGCTCCGCATGTCTGTCAAGCCCGTGACCATCGTTGTTTGGACCTGTCAGGTTGTCGCCGCCGCGATCCTGTTCCAGACGCTGTTCTTCAAGTTCACCGGGGCCGAGGAGTCCAAGTATATCTTTGCGACGCTCGGGCTCGAGCCCTGGGGCCGGTGGGGTTCGGGGGCGGTGGAGATGGTTGCGGTGGTGCTGCTCTTGATCCCGCGGACGGCGGCGCTGGGGGCGATCCTGGCCTTGGGTGTGATCTCGGGGGCGATCATGAGCCACCTGACGAAGCTGGGGATCGTCGTGAAGGATGACGGCGGGCTGCTCTTCGGGTTGGCGCTGACGGTGTTCGTCACGGCGCTGGTCGTGCTGGTGCTCGGCCGGGCCCAGGTGCCGATCTTCGGGCCGATGCTGGCGATGGCGGTGCCGCTGCCTCGGGCTGGGTGAGGATGTGATCTAAAGGCTTGGCGGGACACCGCTATCGTGGGCTTCAGGCCCCGTGGCGGAACGGCAGACGCAGCGGACTTAAAATCCGCGGCTCGGGAACGGGCGTGTGGGTTCAACTCCCACCGGGGCCATTCGAGTCGGGTGGACGCTGGGTGCGCTGGCTCGTCGCCGAAGTGTCCAGATCGCCGGTTTTCAATCTCTTGACAAACCGCCCGACGCGATCGGTAACGATCTGGCACCGGACGGGCTGGGGCCGCGAGTCAAGGATTTTCTTGAGGCTGAAATTCCAACTTCGCACTTGCCTGTTCAGGCTCCATCTGGTAGCTTGCGGGTCAGTCGGATCCGCGTGCGGTTGAGCATCCGTCGGGAGTTCCCACCCAGCGGGATGGGGCCGGCGCGTTGCTCCCGCGTGCAGCACGTTTTGCCCCGGAGTCTTGTGCATGGCTTACACCCCCCGCCCGTTCTCTTCGGCCGCTGTTTCACCTCAAATCGGTGGGCTCTCGCCGCGGCGGCTGCTGCGCCGGGCCGGGCGGGCCCACCTCACCACCGGGCCGGGAACGTCGGGCGGGGCCGAGCAGCTCGAGTCTCGCCTGCTGCTGGCCGTGTTCGATCCGGGCGGGAGCGCGATCGGAAGCCTGACTCCGGCGACCCTGGGGCTCAATGCGGTCGACCAGGTGATCATCGATATCAACCCCAGCGCAAGCGGGGCCAAGAACGATTCGATCGCCGTGGCGGGGTCTTCGACGCTCAACGGGCTGCTCAACCTGCGGATCGCCAACGCCGGGGCTCTGGCGGCGGGGCAGACGTACTCGCTCTTGACCTCCGGCGCCGGCTCGCTCTCGGGGGCGTTCCTGAGCATAAAGAACATCGATGCAAGCAGCGCGGGCCTGAACTTCGTCGCGCTGCAGACCTCCAGCGAGCTGCGGCTGGTCGTTACCGACCTGCCCACGCCCGACGCGACGATCGTCATCGACTCCACCCTCACCCCCAGCCAGCAGGCGGCCAAGCTCGCGGAGCTGACGGGGTGGTTTGCCGCCGGGGCGAGCAATGCGGCGGCGACGACGGCCAGCACGGCGGGTTCGCTGCGGGCCTATGGCCAGAAGTTTGTCGGGAGCCTGACGTTCTCCACCGACGAAAACGCCGGCACTCGCTTCGCCGACATCGCCATCGGCGATCTGAACGGCAACCCCGCGCGGCTGGTCGTGTCGGCGGGCGTCGTCGGGCTGCCCACGGTGGGCATCAGCGCGTACGGCTCGACCACGCTCCGCGTAAACCCCCGGCCCGACGGGACCAGCCGGTTGACCGTCAACGCCTTCACGGCGGCTGGCTTCGCGCTGGGCGATCAGGCAGCGCCCGACAGCCTCGCGGGTTCGCAGGGAAACATCGGCCCGGTCTCGTTCACCGGGTTCACGCTCGGGCTGAGCAACATCGAGCTCTCCAGCACCAGCTTCGCCGGCACCGTGACCATTACCGCCGCCACGGCGGGCCTGGCACTGGGCGGCTCGAGCGCGGCCAACGACTCGAGCAGGTTCAAGATCGAGGCGACGGACCTCTCGGTGTCGGTGACGCTTAACCTCTCGGTCAGCGGGACCACGATCGTCGAGAATCCCGGCTCGGGCGCCTTCTCCATCACCGCCGAGGAGGTGACGATGGAGATCAAGGACATCGTCACCGTCAAGGCCTCGGGCGGGATCGCGATCAACAAGTATGACAGCTCGCTGCCCGCCTCGCAGACGCTCGTCTCGATCGGCACGGCGATCGTCGAGGTTCCCAAGCTCGGGCTCCGCGGGAGCTTCACGCCCTTGGCGCCGGGCGTCGCGGGGGTAGTTATCCGGGGCGACGGCTTCAGCTTCGGCACCCTCAGCGTCGGCCTGACCGACGACATCGCCGGCGCCGGGCCCACGGCGGGTCCGTTCACCATCGCGGGCGGCCGCCTGAGGGTCAGCAGCCCGGCGGTGACGGTCACGGACTTCTCGATGAGCTTCTCGCCCACCGGGGCGATCACGCAGACGCGGCTGGGAAGCTTCGGCGTCAGCGTCGGGTCCATCCAGCTCACGCCGCTGAGCGGGCCGAGCGCGGCGAGGTTCAACGCCAGCGCAACCGATCTTTCGATCACTGTGAAGTTCCCCGACGGCGTGACCGTCACGCCGGGCCAGCCGGTGGTTGGCTCTCCCTCGGGCCTATTGATAACGCTGGGAACCCTCGACATCACGCTTGGTTTCGTGAAGCTCCAGGCCAGCGACATCGAGATCGATACCGCCGCCGGGCCCAGCGAGCGGTTCATCACCGTCGCCGGGAGCATCACCGCCACGCTCGACCTGACCGACTTCTTCTCTACCTCGACCAGCGCCGGCCCGAACATCCAGATCACCGGCTCGGCGGGCGGCTTCGCGATCAACGGCGACGGGTCGTTCCTGCCCTTCACCACCAGCTCGCCCGCGCCGTACAACGGCAACCCGTTCAACGTCCGGCTGGTCGTCCAAGCCGGGCAGATCGCCGACGTGCTCGACGGCGTAGCCAACCTGCCCGACTCGCTGCCGCGCGGCGCCGGGGTCAGCGGCACGCTGGACCTGCGCGTCACCTGGCCGGACTTCAGCGCGGCGCCCGAGCGGTTCCTGATGCGCATCAGCGGCGACATCCAAGGCACCGTCGGCGGCAGCAGCGGGCTCACGCTGGCCTTCCGCGTCGAGGATCTTCGCATCGATTCCGGGAAGCTCGCCAATGGCGAGTTTCCTGTTGTGGGCTTCACCCGCATCAGCGGCTCGGTCTCCGGTACGATCATGGGCGCGAGCTTCAACGGTGCCATCGTCATCGGGCTGGTCCGCTTCGATAGCGTCGGCGGGGTGCTTGATCCCGACGCCGACCTGGCCGACATCGCCGCCACGCGGCTCTACGTCGGGGCCCGCGGCGGGCTCACGCTCCCCAACGGCTGGGGCGTCAACGTCCAGTTCGCCTTCTCCGAGAAGGGCTTCCTCAACTTCTACCTCTCGACCAACCTCGACATCCCTCTGGGCACCTCGGGCCTCTCGCTCACCGGCCTCCGCGGCGGGGTCACGTTCAACGCCACGCCGCTGCCGAACATCGACGACCCGGTGGACCTCCGCAACTCCGCGTTCGAGTCGCCCGACGACCTGACCGACGAGGAGTGGGAAGCCCAGGTCCAGCAGCTGGTCATCAACCAGTTCGGCGGCACGCCCGGCTTCATCTTCGAGATCGACCAGCCCGCGGGCCAGGACTGGGTCGGGCTCTTTGACGACAACGCCGACCCGGGCCTCTATCTGCCCGAGCCGATCCGGACGCAGTTTCTGGGCGCGGGCATCGCCGTGCCGCGGAAGGCCGGGGTCTCGTCGGTCGAGACGCTCGAGGCGGGCGTGCAGTGGCTGCTCCGCAGCGGCGACGACGCGTACATCATCGACTTCGACTCCAACACCAGCGTCTTCAGCTTTTCGCAGATCACCTTCGTGCTCCCCTTCGAGTTGGCCGCGGACCTGCCCACGGGCACCGACACCGCGACGGCGGGGAGCGTCTTGGCGACCATCGACGGACAAAGCCTCACGCTGGTCGAGCTCTTCGCGCAGTCCGGGCGGGTCATCAGCGCGGGCGCGATCGTGGAGCCGGGCGCCGACGCCGGCGAGTGGTCCATCACGGACGGCCAGGTCGTCTACACCCTGATCGTCCGCGGCGAGGCCGGCAGCGAGATCATCGCCGTCACCGGCGGCGACCCGACGTTCGAGTCCGGCTCGGGCATGACCATCCGCCTGGACGCGGGCTTCTCGCTCTCGAGCACGGGCGGAAGCTCGGCGTGGCGCCTCGACGCCGACGCGGTGATCCAGTTCACGGTTGGTGGTCCCAGCGCGACCAAGATCATCCTCCTGGGCGACCTGAGCGTCGGTCCGGCGGCCAATCCGACGCTCTCGATCGACACCCGCCTGCTCATCGACCTGTCGCAGGCCGGCTCGGTCACGATCCTGATGCTCGCCGACTTCCGCCTCGCGCCGCCGTCGGCCTCCGCCGCCGACCCGAACCCCGCCGCACCGATCCCGTTCTTCTCTGTCTACGGGCGTGTGGTGTTCACCTTCGCCAGCGGCGAGTTCTCGTTCTCGCTCAGCGGCTCGCAGACCCGCGGCGTCGCCGTCTTCGACACCGCCGGCCTGGTCGACTCGCCGCTGGGCTCTCAGAAGCTCCTGCTGGGCGCGCCGAGCTCGCCCTCGGCGATGAACGGCGCCGGGCGGGCCTCGGTCACGTTCAGCAACAACAAGCTTCGGTTCAACTTCGCCGCAACCATCTCGGCACAGGGCATCATCGACGCGACCAACGCCGTGTCGGCCAGCGGCGACTTCACCGTCGAGTTCTCGAACGTATCGGTCGGCTCGCTGGGCTCGATCAAGCTTCCTACTGCGCTCTATGGCGCGGCCCGGCTCAACGCCAGCCTGGACCAGATCGAGATCCTGACCAGCGCCGGCATCACGGGCAACATCAATCTGCTGCTGAAGGTCAACACCACGAACACGGCTCAGACCGCGCTGCTGTTCGACCCCGTCGGCATGGTCGACGAGCCGATCTCGATCGCCCGCCGCTCGTTCGCCATCTTCGGCGACGGCAACCTGTCCTTCAAGCCGCCCGTCGTCGGCTCGCTGTTCAGCATGCAGATCACCGGCGCGTTCGGGATCGACATCAGCGCCGACTCGGGCGCGAACCTGTTCATCGTCGGCACCATGCCGGTGCCGATCCCCGGCGCGGCGCTCGCGGGGCTCACGGCCGACGTCGTCGGGCTGCTCCGCATCGACGGGAGCAACTTCGCCGCGCGGCTCGAGCTGGGCATCCGGAACAACGCCTCGGAGATCAAGTTCTTCAGCATCGGCGCCGCCCTGCAGCTCTATATCAACACCGCGGGCACCGAGGCGTCGTACACGATGCCGCGCGACATCGCCACCCGGCTGGGGACGACGCTCCCGGCGACGCTCGCCAGCCGTCTGGTGTGGAGCGGCGCCGGCGACGCGTCGATCGTCGTGCCGGCGCGGGCCCCGCTGATCAGCTACAGCACCGACGGCGCGACGTCTTCCACCCCCGGCGGCTACCTGGTCATCCAGGGATTCGGCAACCTCGATATCCTGGACCCGATCAGCCGCACGCGGTTCCTGGGCGTGAGCGCCGCCGCGCGGCTGGCCCTGCAGGTCGACGCCTCCAACCCTGGCGCGATCAAGACCCAGTTCCTCTTCGAGGTCACCGGGTCGGCGAGCCTGGGCGGGCTGATCGACATCAACCTCAACGCCGGCGTCATCATCGCGACCACCTTCGACGTCACCGGCCCGCTGCCGCGGCTCACGTCGGTCAACATGGCCGGCCTCCTCCAGCTCTCGGCGAGCGCGAGCCTTGCCAACGTCATCACCCTCAGCGGCTCGGGCAGCGTGCGGATCAATACGTTCGCGACGCCCCAGACCGTCGCGGGCGTCACGCTCGAGGCCAACGCCGTCAGCATCACCGTCACGGGCGAGCTCAATGTCGGCGGGATCTTCAGGCTCAACGGCACGTTCACGTTCGTCAACAACGCCCAGCGTGTCGCGATTTCCGGGAACGTCGAGCTGGATCTCTACGTCGCCCGCGTCGCGGTCGACCTCTCGGCCGCCATCTACAAGTCGGTCATCGTCAACGGCGTGGAGACCAACAGCCCGGGCCTGGTCATCAATGTCGGGATCAATCTCAACGTCGACTTCCTCAAGGTCTTCGTCATCAGCGGGAGCGGGCGGCTGAAGCTGAGCACCCGCGCAGTCGACACCGTCGTCGACACCGCGCCCGTCGGGCAGCGTCTCGTGCCCGCCCGGATCGATGCCTCGACCCCGTTTGTCAACATCAACCTCGCCGCGGCGCTCAACTTCCTGGACCTTGTGACCGTCAACGGCACGCTCGACTTCACGACGATCAACGACACCGCGTTCCAGCCCGGCTGGAGCCCATCGGTCAAGCGGCACTGGCGCATCTCCGGCTCGCTCTCGGCCGCCGCAGGCATCTCGTTCCTTGGCGGGGCCGAGGCCCGCATCGGCAACGCCCGCCAGCTCGACGGCAATCTCTCGGGACGTCAGGCGGTGTTCTACGACACCGGCGAGTTCGACATCGACGCCAGCCTCCGCGTCCAGGTCGGGCCCGACGAGTTCAACGTCAACGGGCGGGCCTACGCCTTCGCGAGCTACCTCCGCAACTCTTCGGGCGTCAAGATTCTCTCCTTCGGCGGCGGCGCGGCCCTGGGCATCAGCGTCGACGTCGATCTGGGCGAGACCGACTTCGGTCTCTTCACCGTCGACTGGGGCAGCATCACCTTCTCCTTCGACGCCGTCTCCGTCAGCTTCAGCTACAACGGCAACACCGGCGAGGTCTCCATCACGCCCTGCGTGATCGGCATCTGCAAGACCTTCACGCTGGGCTTCTTCAAGCTGCCCCCCGGCGCGGGCGTCGTGCAGCGCCCCGTTGTGATCAACCTCGCCGGGCCGCTGGCCTACACGGCCCGCCCCGCGAGCGACGGGCCCGCGGGTGTCTTCGACGAGACCGTCGCTTGGGCCGGCGGCGCTCTGTACATCAACGCCGGCGACCGCGCCGCGTTCCGCAATATCTCCGGCTCGGTCGTCGACGAGGACTTCATCGTCGAGCCCGACGGGCCGTTCAACGCGACCACCGGGCGGCAGAACCTCAAGGTCACCGCCTTCGGCCAGACCCAGACGCGTTCGGACGTCTCGTCGATCCAGACCCTCATGGGCTCGGGGATCGACACCGTCACCGTTCGCGCGGGCGTTCTGGTCCCCATCACCATCGACGGCGGCGCGGGCAACGACAAGATCACCTATTCCGCCGCTGGCGTCGCCACGATCCGCGGCGGGGCCGACAACGACCGCATCACCGCCGCCGGCGCCAGCGGCAGCAGCATCGACGGCGGCGACGGCAACGACGTGATCACCTGGCTCTCGGGCAACGGTGCCGCCGTTTCTGTCACCGGCGGCGCGGGCATCGACCAGTTCATCGCGACCTTTACAGACCTGCCCGACCGCATCCGGCTGGGCCGCACGGCCCCCGAGCAGTTCCGCGTCTCGAAGCTCGACGCCGCCGGCGCGGCGCTCGAGTTCGTCTCCGTGACCGGCGGGATCGAGACCCTCCGCATCAACGCCCGGCGCGGCGCCGACGAGCTGATCGTCGACGACTTCGACGCCGCTGGCATGACCGCATTCCTGGACATCAGCCGCTACCAGTCCGGCAGCCGTGCCGTCACCACGTCCGACGGCGGCACGGGCCAGGCCCCGATCTACTCCAACGACACCGACGCCGATTCGATTATCATCTCGGGCCGCGCAGTCGACGAGACTTTCACGCTCACCTCTCCCGCCGACACGGGCGACCAGGACGGCGACTCCGATACGGCGGAAGGTATCTTCGGCGTTGCCCGCAGCGTCGGCGGCGCGAGCGTCTACACGCTCAACATCCTCAACGCCGTTCCCGCCACCGGCGAGCTGCTCCGCGTGAGCGGCCTGCAGGGCGCCGACACGCTCGACGCCGCGGCGGTCGACAAGGACATCCTTCGCCTCACGCTCATCGGGAACGCCGGCAACGACACGCTCCGCGGATCGCCCTTCGCCGACACCCTCGTTGGCGACGAGCAGAACGGCTCAGGAACCGGAAACGACCTCATCTTCGGCAACGCCGGCAATGATTCCATCATCGCCGGCGGCGGAGACGACGTCATCAACGCCGGCGACGGCGACGACGCCATCGACTCGGGCCTGGGCGACGACACGGTCACCGGCGGCGCGGGCACCGACACCTTCACCGACGCGGGCGGCTCCGACACGCTGATCGAAACGCGTGATCGCGACGTGTTCATCGCTTCCAACCGCTTTGTGGTCGGCACCCTCTCCGCGGGCTCGCTGGCCGGTTTCGCCGACGCGTTCTCCAGCGTCGACGAGAACGAGAACCTCGCCGGCATCTTCGACATTGCCACCCTCACCGGCGGATCGTCGGCCAACACCTTCGTCGTCGGCGACGTCAACGGCACGCTCTCGCTCCCGGGCAACCCCGCTTTCGCCACCGGCCAGCAGTGGGTCGGCACGATCACGCTCGACGGCCTTGGCGGCGGCGACCGCTACATCATCACCGTCTTCGGCGTCAGCAACTCCACCATCAACGTTTCTGACACCGGCTCGGCCGGAACAGACCTGCTCCGCATCTACGGCTCCGACCTGCCCGGCCGCACCGACTCGTTCCTCGTGCGCCGGAACTTCGTCGCCGCCCTGTTCGACAACGACAACAACGGATCGCTCGAATCCTTCGACCGCGTCAACTACTCCGCCGCCATCGAGGGCGGCCTGACCATCGACGCGCTCGCGGGCGACGACCGTCTCGTTGTCGATCAGACGTCGATCGCCACCACGCTCCGCGGCGGCACCGGTCGCGACCTGTTCCAGTTCGGTCAGATCTTCGGCTCCGAGCGCATCGCCCCCGCCGTGGCTATCGGCGACGAGATCCCCAGCGTCGCCATCCTTCTGGGCACGCCCACCGGCGGGACCGTCACCGCTCGCCTCACCCCCGGGCCCAGCAACAGCCTGACAGCCTTCGGCGGCGAGGGCGACGACTCGTTCGTCGTCTACCGCACCGTCAGCCCGCTCAACCTCCGCGGCGAAACAGGCGACGACGCCTTCTCCGTCCGCGCCTTCGAGCAGGTCGGCGGCGGCGGCACCACCCAGGGCAACACCACCGTCGCCGGCGGGCCCGGCTTCAACCTCATCGAGTTCGTGGCAAACGCTCCCATCGATATCGACGGCGGCGAGGGCACCGACACCGTCCGCATGCTCGGCACCTTCCGCGACGACCAGTACATCGTCGACGCCGACGGGATCACCGGACCCGGCGCGAGCATCACCTTCACCAACATCGAGATCCTCGAGATCAACTCCGGCGACGGCAACGATGAAATCTTTGTTCGCTCCACCGCGGCCAACCTCCGCCTGGTGGTCTACGGCGGCGCGGGCTCGGACCGTATTTATGTGGGCGCACCGGTCCCCGGCAGCGTCTCCAACCCGGCGTTTACGAACACGCTCCAGGGCATCAACGGCCCGGTGCTCATCGACGGCGGCCCCGGCACCGGCAACGCCTTCGGCTTGGCTGTCTCCCTCAGGCTCCCCAGCGAGACCGACACCTCCCTGCCCCCCGGTGCCGGCGGCATGATGACCGAGGAGCAGGCCGGCGACGTCGACATCATCGACATCGTTTCCACCGCCGAGGACCGCGCCCTGGCGGGCTTTATGTCCGCACGCGTCTGGCCAACCGGCAACACCTCGTTGAACATCGTCACGCTCTCGGGCTTGGGCATGGCCGGCGACCTGATCCAGAACGGCGCGACCGTGCCGGGCGGGATCAGCATGCGTCGTCTCGAGGTCGTCGACACGCGTCTGGGCTCCGGTGTCGAAACCGTCACGATCTCCGCCGTCGTCGCGGGTGCGACGACCGTGTTCCGCGGTAACGCGGGCTCCGACGTGTTCAATGTCTCCGCCGCCGACCCCGGCGACGCCCGGCTGGTCATCTACACCGATGCGGCACCCGGCGAGATACTCGCGGGCGCCCCGGGCAACGACCGCGTCGACGCACGCTCGGCCTCGGTACCCATGGTCCTCGACGGCGGGGCGGGCAACGACGTGCTCCTGGCCGGCAGCGGCGACGACGCCATCGCCGGCGGCTCGGGCGACGACGTGATCTCCGGCGGCGCGGGCGACGACGTGATCTTCGGTGACAGCCGCCTCTCGACCGACCGCCTCACCCGCCTCTCGACCATCTTCACCCAGGGCCTCGCCGATTCCGACCTAGCCGGATCGGACATCATCAACCCCGGCTCGGGCTCCAACATCGCCTTCGGCGACCACGGCCTGGTGGGCCAGAACGGTTCGCCCGCGGGCAGCTTCGGCCCGGGCGGTTTCTTCACCTCGGCCGTCACGGTCCGCCCCGCGATCGGCGCGGCCGACATCATCTCCGCATTCGCCGCCGCCAGCCCGGAGTTTGCGGGTCTGCCCGCTTCGGCCGACGGTTCTGACCTGGTCTTCGGCGGCGCCGGGCGCGACACGCTGAACACCGGCGACGGCAAGGACTGGATCGTGGGCGACCACGCCTCGGCCATGATCTTGGCATCCTCATCGCCCGTCACCGGCCCCGGCCCCTCCGCCAAGCCTCAGCCCGGCGGCGTGGTGATCGGCATCAACGGCCGCCTCGTCCGCACGCCCGTCCGCGCCGTCTCGACCGATTTCGCCGGCGCCGTACGCCCCTCCGCGACAACGATCCTGTCGCAGCAGCTGCTCGCTGACCGCGCGGTCTTTATCACCTCCACCGACCCGACCTCGGGCGATAACGACACCATCAACGCCGGCTCCGGCGATGATGTCGCCATCGGCGGCACGGGCGCCGACATCATCGATACCGGTGCGGGCGACGACTACGCCTTCGGCGACCACGCACGCTTCGACCCTGCCGGGCCCATTGCGCAGCGATTCGTCTCGCTCTTCACGACCATAACGGGCGCCGGCGACGCCGACCGCATTCTCGGCGGCGACGGCTCCGACGTGCTCATGGGACAGCAGGGCGCCGACGTCATCTTCGCCGGAAGCGGCAACGACGACATCATCGGTGGGCACAACGTCTCGGGCGGGTTCGACGCCGGCGACTTCATCGACGCGGGCGCCGGCGACGACGTGGTCGTCGCCGACAACGGCTCGGTCGTCCGCGACCCCGCCGCCCGCTCGCCGCGGTTCGCCGCTCCCACGGCCGGCTCGATCTACGCCGCCGATCTCGAGGTGGCCCTCAGCGCCGCCGGCATCCCGACCGGAGCGGGTGCGGCCCAGGTCCGGACGATTGTCCAGCTCGACGCGGGTCCTTCGGCTCCGGCCGGAACCTCCGGCGCCGACCGCGTCGCCGGCGGGGCCGGCCGCGACCTGATCCTCGCTGGCAACGGCGACGACTCTGTCCGCGGCGACTCGCGCCTTGTCGAGGCCTCGAACACGCTACCGGCCCTGGCCCGCTCGCTCGACGCGACGACCGACGCCGACGACTACATCGAGGGCAACGCCGGCAACGACACGATCTATGGCGACCTGGGTCAGGACGACCTTGTCGGCGGATCATCCTCGTTCTTCGGCCTCGCCGCCGGCGCCCGTGCCGACGGATCCGACACGATCTTCGGCGGCGACGGCACCGCCACGGGCATCAACAACCCCGGCGACACATCCGCCACCGGCGCCGCACGCGACGCCGACACCATCGCCGGCGACAACGCCGACGTCTCCCGCATCATCGACGCTCTCACCGGTGCCGTCCGGACCTTCAATCATGATGCCGGCGCGTCCCTCCGCCTGGTCCCCCGCGCCGTCCGCCTGCTGGACTACACCGCCGACTCGCTCTCGACCGGCGACACCGGCGCCGCCGACACCATCAACGCCGAAGCCGGCAACGACACTGTCTATGGCATGACGGGCAACGACCTCATCTATGGCGACGGCCAGAACGACGACCTCATCGGCGGCTCGGGCGACGACTGGATCTTCGGCGGGACGGGCGCCGACGCCGTCCTGGGCGACGACGGCCGCCTGCTCACCAGCCGCAACGGCGCGGCCGAACCCCTCTTCGGGATTGCCGCCACCTCGCCGCAGGTCGCGACCACTACCGACACGCTCTTCACCGTCCCCGTCTACGTCAGCGGCACGCTCCTCCGCACCGCCCGCCTCCAGGGCGGCGCTTCCGGCGGGGCCGACGTCATCTTCGGCGGGCTGGGAGACGACTCGATCCACGCCGGCGGCGGCAACGACGCCGTCTCCGGCGCCGAGGCGCTCCCCACCTTCTACACGCCCCCCGCCGTCCGGCCCACGCTTGTCTTCAACCCCAGCATGCGCCGCTTCACGGTGTTCCAGGCCGGCTTCCCGCTCCAGAAGCTCCAGAACTTCTTCCTCAACTTCAACTCCGGCCCCCTGGGCACGCCCACCGACGACGGCAAGGACGCGCTCTTCGGCAACCAGGGCCACGACTGGCTCGTCGGCGGCACGAGCTCCGACTTTCTCTTCGGCGGCCTGGGCGACGACGTCCTCAACGCCGATGACAACCTCGACACCACCTTTAACGGCGCTAACAACATCGCCGACATCGGTGCCGACGCCGCGCCGGACATCGTTTTCGGCGGTGGCGGGCTGGACCGCATGATCGCCAACGCCGCCAACGACCGCCTCATCGACTGGTACCTCGACTTCAACCAGTACTCGGCCCCCTTCCTGCTCGCCGCTCCGACGATCACCAAGAACTTCACGCCGACGCTCATCTCCGCCCTCACTACGCTCGGCTCGGGCCTGGGCATGGACACCCGCCTGCTCGAGCCCGACGGCGAGCTGGGCATCATCACTTCCACCAACGCGCAGTGGATCGACCAGATCGGTCGCCCGTTCAACCCCTGAGCCCTCTGTACCCCTTCACTGTTTTCTATCTCCCGATCCGTCACACTCTTCACCAACTGATTTCTTCAACACTCGTCCGCCGGAGCCGCCCATGCGTTTGTTCATCGCCGCCCTTGCCCTCGCCACCGCCTTCCCCGCCGCCGCGATCGCGGGGGGCGCCACGATCCTGCCGGGCTGCTTCTGCAGCTGGTTCAACGGGCCGACCGCGACGCCCTCCCGCAGCTCGACGGGCCTGCTCAGCCACGAGGGTGGCGGCGCTGGCCCGGGTGTGAAGGCGGCCGACGATTTCTACCTCGACATCTCCCAGGTCCACCGCCTGGACACCATCTCCGTCGACCTGGCCACGAGTTCCGTCGCGGGCCTGGTCAAGGCGCGGCTGGAGATCTACGACGACTGCGACGGCCGCCCGGGCCGCCTGCTCTACACGTTTACGCGATCGACCGTCGAGGAAGTTGGCCCGCTGGGCTTCGACAACCTGCGCCGCGTCCGCCACACCTTCGTCGCCAGCCAGCAGGGCACCATCCTCGAGCCTGCCAGGCCCATCGCCCTCCGCGGCGGGACCTACTGGCTCTCCGCCATCGGTCTCACCGACAACGTCTGCTTAACCATGAACATGTGCGACCAGACGTTCTGGCTTCCCGTCGAAGGCCCGATCAAGGGCTCCACGGCCCACAAGGTCGTCGGCGTTTTCGGCGACGCGCCGGGAACGATCGTCTATCCCGCCTCCGGCTGGACCCCCAGCGACATCTGCTGCGCCGGCTGCATCGACCTCGCGTTCACCGTCTGCGCCACGCCCTGTAAGATCATCCTCGACCAGGGCGGGCCCGACCTGACACGCTTTGCCCCATCAATCTCCGGCAGCGGCCTGCTGCTCGAAGCCCGCACGGCCGACGACCTCGTCGTGCCGCTCTGTGAGGACCAGGAGCTCTGCTTCGTCCGGGGCTACATCGCGACCAACTGCAACCCACCCCGGGCCCGGCTGGACGTCTACGACGCCGCCTGCACGCTCCCCGCGACCTTCAGCCCGCCGACCACCTTCGACGCCTCGCGCCTGACGGACACGGGCCGGACGATCACCGTCGAGGGCCGCGTGCTCAAGGTCTACGCGGTCGACTTCTGGGACTTTCAGTCGTTCGGCTTCCCGCTGACGCTCAACGGCGGGCGCAACTACTGGCTCTCGATCTACGCCGTCGGCTCCGGCTCGGTCTCCGAGCGCGGCTACGCGCTGGGGGCCAAGCGCTGCGACATCCCGCAGTGCACGCCGTCGTTCCGCCAGTTCAATCCCGCGGCGATCAGCGGGGCGCTGGTCGGCATCACCGATCAGAGCTGGCGACCCGTCCGCTTCGCCGACAGCTCGACCTTCGACCTGGGCCTGACCGTCGCCATCCGCCCGGTCGCGTCGGTGCCGCCCGGCGGCGTCGGCGGTTTCGCCGCGTGCCCGAGCGATGTCGACGGCAACGGTCGCGCCGACGTGTCGGACATCTTCGGGTTCCTCACAATGTGGTTCGCCGGCTGCCCGTGACGGCCCTTGCCCGCAGCGCGTGCACGCAGGTGACCGCGAGCGAGCCGTCGCCCACCGCGAACCCCACGCGCTTGGTCGATCCCGCCCGGAGGTCTCCCGCCGCCAGGATCCCCGGCACAGTCGTCTCCAGCGGGCTGGGCGGCTCGTCCATGGGCCACTTGCCCGTCCGCGCCGCCGCGTCGCCCGTCAGCACGTAGCCCTTCCGGTCGCGCTCGATCGCCGCCGGAAGCCACTCCGAGTGCGGCTCGGCCCCGATGAACACGTAGACCGCCGTCGCGTCGATGCGCTCGGCCCCGGAATTGGGATCCGAGGCTTCCTTCGGCCCCTCTTCATCGCGGCGAGCGGGCCGCAGCCGCACGCCCTCGACGCGGTCGGCCCCCAGCACGGCGTCGACCTCGACGCCCGTGCGGACCTTAATGTTCGGTGTCCCCAGGATCCGCTTGCAAAGATACTCCGACATCCCCGGCCCGATCTCCGGCCCGCGGAGGAGCATGT
The DNA here is from genome assembly GCA_038214505.1 of Phycisphaerales bacterium. Taxonomy (GTDB): domain Bacteria; phylum Planctomycetota; class Phycisphaerae; order Phycisphaerales; family UBA1924; genus UBA4658. The sequence continues at coordinate 38,385 of JBBQRT010000015.1, forward strand.
GCACCGTCCGCGAGCGGCAGCACTCGGCCATGAACATCGCCGCCTGCCCCGCCGAGTTTCCCGGGCCGATGACAACCACGTCCTGCTCATCGTGGGCATAGGCCTCGACGGTGGTGCAGCTGTAATACACGCCTGCCCGCTCGAACCGCCGGGCTCCCTGGGCCTCGAGCCGTCGCCAGCGGACGCCCGTCGCGATGAGCACCACGCCCGCGCGGACGGTCGTGCCGCAGTCGAGCTCGAGCTCGTGCAGCCCTCCCGGCTCGTCGGCGAGGCGGAGGCCCGTGACATCGACGGGCGCAAAGAGACCGGCGCCGAACTTGAGCATCTGCAGCACGCCCCGGGTCGCCAGCTCGGTCCCGGTCAGGCCCGAGGGGAAGCCGATGAAGTTCTCGATGCGGCTGGAGCCGGCGACCTGACCGCCCGGGCCGAGGCGGTCGAGCACGATGGTGCGCAGGCCCTCGCTGGCCGCGTACACCGCCGCCGCGATGCCCGCCGGGCCCGCCCCGACAACGCACAGGTCGACGGTCTGGTCGGGGCAGGAGCGCCAAACGCCCGCGCAGCCGGCCAGCTCGCGCAGGCTCGGGCGGACGAGAACCGTCTTGTCCTGGCACTCGACGGAGGGGAACGCCGTTGCGCCCGGCACATCGCGGCACTCGTCGTTCCCGGCGTCGGTATCGGTGTCGATCCACGTGAAGGGGACGAAGTTCTTGTGCAGGAACTCCCGGAGCCGGGTGGTCTCCGCGCAGTAGGCGCCGCCCATGACGCGGATACCCAGGACGCCCGCGCCCGCGAGCAGGTCGCGCCGGATCGTGAACGCGTCGATGAGCTTCTCGCCCAGCCGCGGCACGACGTTGAGCAATCGCCGGAGCTGCCCGCCCGGCACGCGAACGACCCTCGTGGCCCCGCAGGCCCTGGCCGTCACAATCACGGGTCGGCGGGTGAGCAGATCGATGTCGCCAGCGAACTCGCCCGGGCCGTGGGTGGCGACACGTTTGTCGTGGTCGGCGGGGTTGACAACATCCAGCGCCCCCTCGAGCACGACGCAGAAATCGATGTCGGCATCACCGGCAACAAACGCGGTCTCTCCGTCGGCAAGTTGCTGCTCGCGTCCGAGCTTCGCCACTAGGGCGAGCTCGGCAGGGTCGAGCCTGGGGAACGCCTTGTCGACGGTGGCGGCGGTCATGAACGATCCTCGGGCGGAGTCAACCAGTTTCAACGAAGCGGGCTTGCCCGGCGGACGCCGATGGCGGGGAGCAGTCCACCGATAATCATCCGCCGACCCGCGATGAGTCTTGGCGAAAGCGAGCCGTTATGCGATCCACGATATGCGCCCCCCGCGACGAACATTCCCGTGCTTCAGCGGGGATACGTGCGTGAAGTTGGCGTGCGAGGGTGCCCGATGGTTCAGGCCACGAGCAAGCCGCCAAAGCCCATCACCGCGAGGTCTTCACGGGAAGCGGCGATTTCTGTTCATTTGAACCGGCGTTCCGCGACCGCCCGACACCTAACGGGCCCGCGCTCTCGTCGCGCCCATCTTCCGGCACGTCGATATCAACGCGTCTGGATCGACAGGCTTGGTCAGATACTCCTGGCATCCCGCTTGAATGCACTTCTCCCGATCGCTCTGCATCGCGTGGGCCGTGAGCGCAACTATGGGACTCAAGACACCCATCGCACGCAGCCGTCGGGTGGTCTCGTGCCCGTCGATCCCGGCCATATGGACGTCCATGAGGATCACATCGAAGTTCGGACCGCCGACGTCCCACATCGCCAGGGCCTCCTCACCCCCGCCCGCGATGACTACCTCGGCCCCGGATCGTCGGAGCAGGTGCGAGATCAGACGCTGGTTGTCGATGCCGTCCTCGACCAGCAGGATGCGAAGGCCCTTGAGCTGATCGGCTTGCCGTTGAGCCAGAGGCCGCTCGGACCGCTGCTCGCGCCAGGTGCCGAGCACCCCGTCCCACACTCCCTCCGGCTCGACGATATGAATCTTGGCCGTAGACACAGTGCCCACCCCGGCCTGCGACTCGATCCTCAGCCCGCCGCCCATCAACGCGGTCAGACTCTGCACGATCCGCAGCCCGAGCCCGGAGCCTCCGAAGCGGCGCACGGTCGATCCGTCGGCCTGGGTGAACGCCTCGAATCTGGAGATCCGTTCCAGCGTGCTGGCGTCCATGCCAACGCCCGTGTCCGCCACGCGAAACTCCAGGCTCTCGCGATCCGGGGTCCACTTCACACCGAGCACGACAGATCCTCGCTGGGTGAACTTCACCGCATTTCCCAGGAGGTTGATCAACACCTGCCGCATACGCGTCGGGTCTGTGCGCACCCACCTTGGAAGTCCCGCGGCCGCCTCCACGCTCAGCGTGAGCCCCTTGCTCGACGCCTGCGGGCGAACAACATCGATCACGGCCGCAATTATCTCGGGCAGCTCCGCCCGCATCGACTCGATCTGCATCTTGCCCGCCTCGATCTTGGAGACGTCGAGCACGTCGTTGATCACCGAGAGCAGGTGCTTCGCGTTGCGGTTGATCGCCGCCACGGCGCTGACGGCCTGCTCGGGATCCTTCCGCACCAGATCATCGTCCCCGACGAGCGAGGAGAATCCGAGGATGGCCGTCATGGGCGTGCGTATCTCGTGGCTCATGTTTGCCAGAAACTCGCTCTTGGCCCGGCTGGCCTGCTCGGCACCAGCCCTTGCGAGCTCCAGTTCGTGCAGCTTGTACCGCAGTTCCAGCTGCGCCGCCGCCTGAAGAGCGAGCGAACGGAGTCGAGCCATCGCCACCTCGTCCAGAAGTCGCGGTTTGAGGTCGATCACGCACAACGAACCAAGGGCGTCGCCCGTGCTCAGCCGTAGGGGAACGCCGGCGTAGAAACGGATTCCCGGCGCACCGGTCACCAGCGGATTGTCGCTCACGCGGGCGTCCAGCGTTGCGTCCTGGATCACGAGCGGCTCTTCACCGAGTATGGCATATCCGCAGAACGCAAGTTCTCGCGGGGTTTGGTTCGCCTCGAGCCCGACCCGGCTCTTGAACCATTGCCGCTCCGAGTCCAAGAGCGAGATCAACGCGATCGGCGTCCCGCAGAGGTCCGCCGCCAACCGCGTCAGGTCGTCGAAGGCGGGCTCCGGAGCCGTGTCGATGACCTTGCACGAGATCAGCGCTGCGATCCGGTCACGCTCGTTGCTTGGCATTGGGGCCCTGGGCATCCACAAACTCCCGTGCCACCCATAATGGCGACGGCCGGTCATCGTCGCGACTGGCTATCAACCTGAGGCACTGCGCTCGAATTCCCCAATCGCCGGATGCTTGAGGCCCCATGCCGGGAGCCTCGCATTCCCTGAGGTCTTGCTCGCCATTGTCTGCAGATGCGGTACCGCTTCGGCAACTCGGCGTGTCCCCCGGCGATCGGGGAGGTCGCCCCGTGGGTTATGTCACCCCCGCGCCGGGGGCTCCTGCATCAATGGGGTCAGGAGTGCATGAAGTCGAGTGGCGTGGGGCTCGATAGGTTCGCCCACGCGGCTCGCCAAGCCGCTGCGGAGGTCGGCCGGGGTTGGCCGTCTCTGGTCTCGTAAACGTGCTAACTTGGAGGCACAGCCATGGCGAAGGTTCAGAAGTCCACCGATTCGTCCTCTCTTGCCGAGGTCGTCGACCGCATCCTGGACAAGGGCATCGTGATCGATGCCTACGCGAAGGTCAGCCTGGTCGGGATCGAGTTGCTCTCGATCGAGGCGCGCGTTGTCATCGCGTCGGTCGAGACGTATCTCAAGTACGCCGAGGCCATCGGCCTGACGTCCTCGGCCGCTCAGCCCGCCTGAGCACGCCCGAGTCCCTGTTCGTGCGGGCCGCCGGCGACGGCTGCCCGCGCATTCTTCATCCCTTTGACACCTCGGAGCGCCGCATGACCATCGACAACCCCCGCGCCCGCCGGATCCGCCCGCACGTCCAGACCGCCCAAGAGCGGGCCCGCCGGGCCGTCGACGACGTCCGCGAGTCCGTCGAACGCCTGCTCGCCGAGTTCGCCGCCTCGCGGCTCGCAACCGCCCGCGACGGCGCCCGCTCGCGGGCTCGCGACCTCGACGCCATCTCGGGCCGCGTGGACCAGATCACCTCCTCCGTGCAGCGCATGATGGACGACCTGGGCGACCAGCGTCGCGCAACGGCCGGCCGCCTCCACGACGAACTCGCCGAGCACGCCGCATCGATCACTGCATGGGTTCAGAAGCTCCGCGCCGCGGCCGGACAAGCCGCCGGGGACCGGGCCGCCGAGCGTCGGGACACCTCGCGTCAGGCCGCCGAGGCCCGCGCCGAGTTCGTCGCCGACCTGATCGACCATTGCTCGGCGCTCCGGGACGAAGCAAGAGAGCTTGCCCGGACTCTGCGGACCGACCGCCAGCACGCCGCCGCCACCGATACTCACGACCGGGCCCGCGACGCCGAGCAGCGTCGTGCAGAGACGGCCGAGCTCCTTGCCTCGTTCCGCGACGGGCCGAGCGAGCGCACTCGGGCCGCCGCACCACGCGCCGCGACCGCCAAGGCCGCCAAGGCCACCCGGGTCGCCGCGACGCGGTCCGCGGCCCAGCGCCCTGTCCCGTACATCCCGAGCATCGCCTCGGCGTTCGTCCCGCTGCCCCCGCCCCCCCCACCCCCGCCGGCGACGAACAGCATCGCGACGACGCGGTCCCCGATGGCGGGCATTGGCAAGGCGACGCGCAAGCCGCGGCGGAGCTGAGCGGGGTTTCGCGGCAGCATCTCGACCGACCTCTCGGCGGGCGGACACACGCGTGTCCGCCCGCCTTGCGTTTGCAGCGACGCCGCTCGCACCCCCCGCGAGAGGATGTTGCACGCCGTGGGGCCGACAACTCGGACCCGGCTCAATCCCGGCGTTTGCCGCGTCGATACGCCGTACATGACGAACACAGCCAGCAAGGCCTCGCCGCAGCGCCCAGTGATGGTCGAGCTCCCGCCCGCGCTCACGCCCGTGCTGACGGCTCGCCCAAGCGCGACGTTCGTCGTCACGTCGGAGGTCGCCACCATCACCGAGCGAGCCCTGATGTACCTCAACTGCGGCTACGCCATCCACTTGGCCGGACCCGCGGGCACGGGCAAAACCACGCTCGCGTTCCACATCGCCGCCCAGCTCGGTCGGCCCGTCACGCTCATCCACGGCAACGACGAGTTCGGCTCCTCCGACCTCGTCGGCAAGGACGCCGGCTATCGCAAAAGCACGCTCGTCGACAACTACGTCCGCTCGGTCTTGAAGACCGAAGAGAAGGTCGACGTTCACTGGACCGACAACCGTCTCACCACCGCCTGCGAGCACGGACACACGGTGATCTACGACGAGTTCAACCGCTCGCGCCCCGAGGCGAACAACACCCTGCTCTCGATCCTCGAGGAGGGCATCCTGAACCTCCCGCGCACCGGCGGCGACGGCTACATGAAGGTCCACCCGACGTTCCGAGCCATCTTCACCTCGAACCCCGAGGAGTACGCCGGCACGCACAAGACGCAGGACGCGCTGCTGGACCGCATGATCACCATCCACGTCGGGCACGCCGACGCCAGCACCGAGCGCGATGTGACCATCAGCAAGTCCGGGCTCTCGGCACCCGAGGCCGAGTACATCGTTGCCCTGGCCCGGAAGGTCCGCGAGGTCGCCGGCGGGGGCGTTCGTCCCACGATCCGCGTGTGCATCGCCGCGGCACGGATCCTGCGGGCCAAGGGCGCCTCGGCCCACCCCGACGACCCGTTCTTTCGCTCGATCCTCTGGGACATGTTCGGCTCGAGCGCGACCGGGGACTCGGGATTCACGCCCGAGCGGCTGGCGGCCCTGGCCGACGAGACCTTCGCACAAGCCCGCGGCAACGCCAAACGCATCCAAGCCGTCCGCGCTGCCTGACCGCCGCAGACGTTTCGAGCCCTCCTAGGAGCCACTCATGACGATCCCGCGAAAAGAGTTTGCCAAGCCCAAAACGCTCAAGGGGCTGCAGGACATGCGCACGAGCGCGAACTATCTCTCCGGCAAGAACGGCCAGGTCGAAGCCCACAAGTTGCACATGCGACTGTGCGTGCTGGAGATGGAGCGGCACCGTCGCGACCAGGAGCGCCGAGTCGCGCTCGAGCGGGCCAACAAGTGCGAGGCCCGGTGCCGGGTGCTCGACGAGGAGGTCCGGGCCCTCCTGAACGTCATGCAGCGTCCCGAGGCGGCGGCTCCGAGCGTGGTCGTCACCCCGAGCGGGCGGAGCGTTCCGCGCGCCACGGGCCCGGTACAGCCACCGTTCACACACCTTTACTGACCCCACAAAGGGAAACGTCCCATGCACATCAACTGCATCGCCTGCGGCCACCGTTTCGACGTCGGCCGCGCATACGACGATTACGAGGGTTTGGTCCGCTGCGGCACGTGCCGCTGCCTGCTGGACATCCGCACGCAGGACGGCCAGATGCGGGGCGTGCGGATCGGCATGCTGAACACGCCTGTCGAGACGCCTGCGCCGCGGGTGCAGACCCCGTCCGAACAGTCTTCGTGGGGCGCAGGGGCGCAGGACCAGACTCCGCCGCTGCGCGTGGCGGCGTAAGGCGCTGGGGCGGAGCCGATGCCCGCCCGCGGACCCTGTTCCACGTGGAACACCCGGGGCGGCCGACTAAGACACAACAGTTCAAGACCAGAAGAGGTTTACAGTATGTCCGACATTCATGTCCGCCCCGCCGCAGGGAGCCCGAGCACGTCGCTGGTGCTTTACGGAGTCATGCCCGCCGGGGAGACGATCCCCGAGGGCCTCAAGGGGCTCGGTGATCACCCGGTGCAGGTTGCGGAGAGCGATGGGCTACTCGCGGTTTATAGCGCGAGCCCGGGGACGAAGGTTCGTCCGGAGCGTCGGCATCTCTCGGCACACCAGAACGTCGTGCAAACTCTCGCACGACAGGGAACGGTGCTGCCGGTGGCGTTCGGGATGTTGTTCCCGAGCGTGGCCCGGCTCGCGGCGCTGCTCGGCGAGCACGCCGAGGCGTTCATCGAGCAAGCCGAACACATCCAGGGCAGGGTTGAGATGACCGTGCGCGTTTCGATCACAGAGGAGAACGTGTTCCAACACTTTGTCGAGCGATCGGGCGATCTCGAGCGGCTCCGCGACCGGATCGCCGCCGGGGGCGCCGGGCACGACCTCAAGATGCAGGCCGGAAGGCTGTTCGAGGACCTGCTCGGGGCGCGACGCGACGAGGCGACGTACATGGTGGACACCCTGCTCGAGCCGGTCTCGGCGGAGATCGCGCCCGCGACACTGCGGCTCGAGAAGGAGCTTGTTCACGCCGCGTGCCTGGTCGAGCGGGGACGGGTTGAGGAGTTCGAGGCGGCGGTAATGAAGGCCGCGGAGCTTTTCGACGATTCGCACACGTTCGCACTCTCGGGACCGTGGCCAGCGCACTCGTTCGTGAGCCTGAGGCTGAGCAGCGAGGGCAGCGACAGCCTTCAAGGGGCAACGTGATGTTCATCATCGACGACCTGTTGCTCTCGCCGGTGAAGGGATTCCTGTGGATCGTGCGCGAGCTGCACAAGAACGCCGAGGAGCAGATCGCCGGCGAGAGCGAGGACCTGACGGCGAAGCTCAGCACGCTGTACATGATGCTGGAGACTGGGCAGATCGGGCAGGACGAGTTTGATGCTCAGGAGCGGGACATTCTCGACCGGCTGGACGCAATCGAAGCCGCGGGGGGCGATGCGGAGGCCGTTGTGAGCGAGGGTGACGAGGACGAGGACGACGGCGGCGAGATGGTGGATGGGGTGGACGACTCGGACGAGGACGAGAGCAACGTGGCGGACGAGGACGAGGGGAACGACGGGGACGAAGACGGGGACGACAGGGACGACGGGGACGACGGGGACGACACGGAGGTCCAGCAATGAGTGCGCGTCTTGCCGGTGCGGACTTCTCGAGCGGCACGGATGTCGCTCTGCCCGAGTTTCTAACCAGCCGGACCCTGCGTCTGGTGCTGTTTGGCGGCAAGGGAGGGGTGGGCAAAACGACCTGCGCTTCGGCGGCAGCCGTGCGGATGGCGATGGACCGGCCGGGGGAGAAGTTCCTGCTGATCTCAACGGACCCGGCGCACTCGACGGGCGACTGCCTGGGCGGACGCGGTGCGGGAAGCCTGCCGCCCAACCTGACACTCGTAGAGATCGATGCGGCGGCCGAGCACGCGGCGTTCATGGCCGAGCACGGCGAGGTGCTGCGGGAGATCGCCGTGCGGGGCACATTCCTGGACGAAGGGGACGTGGACCAGTTTCTGAGCCTCTCGCTGCCGGGGATCGATGAGCTGGCGGCGTTTCTAGGAATCGCGCGGTTCGCCGCGGCGGGCGAGCACGCGTGCATCGTGGTCGACACGGCACCGACGGGCCACGCGCTACGGCTGCTGCAGATGGCGGGGTTCCTGGGGCGATGGCTCGAGGCGATGGATGCGTTGATGGCCAAGCACCGCTACATGGCGGGGCTGTTCGGCGCGGGGCCCAGGAAGGGGGACCGGTGCGAGGCGTTCATCGAACAGATGCAGGGGACGATCGCTGGCCTGGGCGGGCTAATGACGGACCACGCGCTGTGCCGATTTGTCCCGGTCATGCTCGCCGAGACTCTGAGCGTGCTGGAGACGGGGGACCTGCTCGGGCAGCTGAGCGGACTCGACATCGCGGTGGGCGACGTGGTAGTGAACCGCCTGATTCCCTCGGCGGAGCAGGGCGCTGGACTGGTGATGGTGCGCGAGGCGCAGCGGGCGGTGCTCTCGGCACTGCCGCTCCAGATCGCGGCCCTGCGGGTGTGGGCTCAGCCGCTGTGCGGGCGTGAGGTGATCGGGACGGAACTGCTGGCAACGTTCTACGACGCGCTCATGCCGCCCGGAGCGCTGCGTAGCTGGATCATGCAGCAGGTAGGCGTCGCCGGCGCGAGCGCTGCGCCGGCGGCCTCTGGGCGTGTCGTGCTGCCATCGGCCGCTCGGCGGTTGATCGTCGTGGCGGGCAAGGGCGGTGTAGGAAAGACGACAACGTCGGCGTCGGTGGCGCTGGCGCTCGGGGCCGGGGAGCCGTCGCGGCGGGTACTCATCGCATCTACCGATCCGGCGCACTCGCTGGCCGACGCGCTGGCGTGCGGTCTGACCAGCGAGCCGATGCCGATCGGAGAGAGCGGGAACGTGTTCGCGATGGAGCTGGATGCCGCGGCGGAGTTCGAGTCGCTCGCGTCTGCATATCGCGATGAACTCGAGGCGCTGTTCGACAAGCTTATGGAGGGGGCAGACCTCGCGTTCGATCGTGAGGTACTCGAGCGGCTGCTGGACCTTGCGCCGCCGGGGATCGACGAGGTGATGGCGCTGGTGCGGGTCGTCGAGCTCCTGGAAACCAAGGACGATGCCAGGCGCTTCGACACGATCGTGCTCGATACAGCGCCGAGCGGGCACACGCTGCGGCTGCTGGCCCTGCCAGCGCTGATCGAGCAGTGGCTGGCGTCGATCTTCCGGGTGCTGCTGAAGTATCAGCGGCTGGTCAAGCTGCCCAAGCTGCAGAAGCGGCTGGTGGAGCTGTCACGCGGGACCAAGAAGCTCGGGGCGATGCTCAAGGACGGAACGACGGCGTGCGTGCTGCCGGTGGCGATCCCGACGAACCTGGCGCTCGAGGAGACCAAGGACCTGGTCGCCGCGTGCCGGAAGAGCGGCCTGAGCGTGCCGTCGCTGGTGCTGAATCTGGTGACGCCGCTGGACGAGGGCTCGGAGCTTTCTGCGGCGGTGGTGGCCAGGGAGCGGTCCGTGATCGAGAACTTCGACGCCGGGCTTGGCGAGATCCCTCGCGCGACGGTGATGAGGGGCTCGGCCCCGCGCGGTGCCGCCGCGCTCACAGCACTGGGCACGAGCATCGTCGGCGCCCCCGCGGCCCTGATTCGGAGGGCGGCGTGATCCAAGACGCACCACTCATGACATCCGCGTCGGGTGCGGCCATACGGGCCGCGGACGTGGACGACCAGCGCCATCTCTCGCTCTGCGAGGCGCTTGATCGCCTGCTGCACAAGGGCGTGGTTCTGCGCGGCGAAGTCGCGATCTCGGTCGCGAACGTCGAGCTGCTGTACCTGGGTTTACAGGTGCTGCTGGCCTCGACCGACACTGCCCGCAAGTTCCTCAGCGGCGATCGAACAACTAGCGCCGAGCAGGAGATACGCCAATGATCGCGCAAGCAGGCACCCTGACATCGTCACGGCTGGGCGCGTGCGAGGATGTCGCGGAGCAGGTCGCGAGCGCGATCGAGCCGCTCAAACTCATCGATCGGATCGCCGCCACCGGGGAGGGACGCGGCGGGCAGCGGCTGAACATCGATCCGCACGATGTCCGCAAGGGCCTCGGACAGCTGGTCATGACGGTGATGAAGCTGCTCCACGAGGTGCTGGAACGGCAGGCGGTGCGGCGGATGGAGGCCGGGACGCTCAGCGACGAGGAGGTCGAGCGGCTGGGAACCACGCTCATGCTCCAGAACGTCGAGATCAAGAAGATCTGCGACGAGCTCGGGGTGGACGAGAAGGACCTGAACATGGATCTTGGCCCGCTGGGACGCCTGCTTTGAACGCACCGGTCACGGGCGGCATCCCCTGCATGGATGACATTGCGCCGAGTGAGGCTCGGGCTCATTCACCCGGCGCTTCGCACCGATAACTGGAGAGCCATGAGCGTCACACGTGGGGCTGGACAGTCCCTCAACACCTCGAACCTTGCCGACCTCCTCGAGCGTGTGCTCGACAAGGGCATCGTCATCGCTGGCGATATCAAGGTAAAGCTCGTCGACATCGAGCTCCTGACCATCCAGATCCGGCTGGTGATCTGCTCGGTCGACAAGGCCAAGGAGATGGGGATGGACTGGTGGGCCAACCAGCCCATCATCGCGCCGTCCAAGACCGCGGCGCAGACCGATGAGACCATCGCCGCGCTCACGCGGCGGCTGTCGGCGCTCGAGACCGAGCTTGCCCAGGCACGCTCGCTCGACGTCGCGGCGCTGCCGTTGGCGCAGACGGTCGAGTCGCGGCCCTCATGGGCCACCCCTCAAGGAACGGTTACGCCCTGAGAGCTTTGGGGCGGCTGAGCGAGCATGGGCCACGAGCCGATGCATGCCCGGGCGGACGGGGAAGCCGGACACGAGGTGCTGGCGAGCAGCCAGACAAGGTTGAACATGTCCAGTCGCATCCTGCACTACTTGCCGATCATTCACACGCCAACGGACCTTGGTTCGCTGGCGGGCGCCGTCGTATCCGGGGTTGATGCGCCATCTCTGGAACGTCGCACGCGGGCCGTCGACGCGGCGTGGGAACGGATCGAGACCTGGCTGGCGAGCCTTGATGCCGAGTTTGCCGCGGCCACTCTGGTGATCTATCAGGATGGCCTGCCGGTGTGCGACGCCGGCTCGGCGGTCAGCGAGCCGAAGATCGTCCGGGAGCTGGCCGAGAGCGGCAGCCGCAACCACCGGCTCCTGCAGACGCTTATGCAGCGCGGCGCGACCGTCATGGGAACCGAGAGCCCGGCGCTGCTGGTTCAGGAGCTCGAGCTGGCGCGATCCGCCGTCACGCCGCACGCCCGGCCGGACCCGCGGGTCGGCGCACGAGCGCGGACAGTATTGGAGATGCGGGACAGATTCATCGCCGCCCGGATCAACGACACACTGCCGATCAACAAGCGCGGCGTGCTGCTGCTGGGCGCGCTGCACGACCCGTCGTCGTGGCTGGCAGACGACATCAAGATTGATTACCCGCTCGGGCTGCCCCGTCGGCCCGGAACGCGGCAAGGAGCGCACGCATGAGCAGCACACCCCCGCCACCTCCGCCCCCCCCACCGCCTTCGTCTTCCAAGAAACGCTCTAACGGCACGGGCATGGGCTTTCAGTTTGGCAACAGCAAGGGAGAGGGCGGCGGCGTCGAGGGATTGCTCGGTGGGCTCTCGGGGCTGCTCAAGGCCCTGAGCGACCTGGCGGAAAAGGGCCAGGACCTCAAGCAGGCCGGAAGCTTCACCTCAAAGGACGGCAAGGAGGGCAGCTTCCAGTATGGGCTGAACATCCGCACGCTCGACTCACAGGGCGGGCGGGAGGTCCGCGTGGAGCCGTTCGGCAATATCTCTCGCGACGAGGCGACGGGGGAGACTGTCGTGCAGGAGTGGCGCGAGCCGATCGCCGACGTGCTCGAGGAAGACGGCTTCGTTCAGGTCGTGCTGGAGATGCCGGGCATCGAGCTGGAGGACGTAAGGGCGGAGCTCTCGGGCGACATCCTGAGCGTTTCCGCCGAGCGCGGGAGCAAGCGGTACCGCAAGGAGGTCCTGCTGCCCGGGGGCGGCGCGTACGACGCCGCGAAGATGATTGTCTCGTGCAATAGCGGCGTGGTGCAGATCCGCTGTGAACGGTAGTTTCGGACGCGGGCGGGCCAGCACGCCGCCCGACGGGAGAGCAGGCATGCCCAGGATCGACGAGAAGCCGACGGTTGCCCCCGGGGCAACGCTGCGCGTGGCGGAGGCGATGGTGAAGGACGTCGGCCGCGGGATCGCACGGATAGACCCCGACGAGCTGGCGCGGCTAGACCTGAAGATCGGCGACACGGTGGCGGTCGCGGGCAAGCGGACGACGGTGTGCCGCGTGCATCCGACGCACCGCGAGTCGCGCGGGCAGTCGCTGGTGCAGCTGGACGGACTCACGCGACAGAACGCGGGCGTAGGCCTTGATGATCGCGTGGGCGTCTCGCCCGCGGGCGTCAAGCCGGCGGAGCAAGTGACGCTCTCGCCGGTGGGGACCAAGCTCAGCGAGCGGGACCTGAAGTATGTCGGCAGCCTGATGGACGGTCTGGCGGTAGTCCCGGGCGACCGCGTGCGCGTGTCGCTGTTCGGCTCCAGGCCGGCCGACTTCACGGTGGATCGTGCCTCGCCGTCGGGGCCGGTCCTGATCAACGCGGAGACGCGACTCATCGTGGGCGCAGGAACCGGAGCGTCCGGCGCGACCGCGGGGACACGCGGCGCGACGGGGGCCGAGGCGGATCGGGGCGGCAGGGTGAGCTACGAGGATGTCGGGGGTCTGAAGGGGCAGGTGCAGCGGATCCGGGAGATGATCGAGCTGCCGCTGCGGTTCCCGGAAGTATTCGAGCGACTGGGAATCGATCCGCCCAAGGGTGTGCTGCTCCACGGCCCGCCCGGGTGCGGCAAGACACTCATCGCGCGGGCGATCGCGCACGAGACCGACGCGCGGTTCTTCAGCATCTCGGGCCCCGAGATCATCCACAAGTTCTACGGCGAGTCGGAGGCGGCGCTGCGGCGGATCTGGGACGAGGCGACCAAGCGCGGGCCGTCGATCATCTTCCTGGACGAGATCGACTCGATCGCGCCCAAACGCGAGAGCACGCAGGGCGAGGTCGAGAAGCGGGTGGTCGCGCAGCTCCTGAGCCTCATGGACGGGCTGCACCGGCGGGCCAATGTGATGGTGATCGCGGCGACCAACCTGCCCAACAACATCGACCCGGCGCTGCGGCGGCCGGGTCGGTTCGACCGTGAGATCACGATCCCGATCCCCGACCGCAACGCGCGGCGGCACATCCTCGACATCCACAGCCGCGGGATGCCGCTGGCGTCGGACGTCGACCTTGACCGGCTGGCGGACAAGAGCCACGGGTACGTTGGCGCCGATCTCGAGGCGCTTTGCCGCGAGGCGGCGATGGCGTGCCTGCGGACGGTCATGCACGAGATCGACTTCATGTCCTCGTCGATCCCCTTCGAGACGCTTTCCCGGCTGGAGGTGGGCATGCCCCACTTCGAGAGCGCGATGCGAGAGATCGAGCCCTCGGCCGTGCGCGAGGTATTCGTCGAGGTGCCCGACGTGAAGTGGGAGCAGATCGGCGGGCTGGGCGACGTAAAGCAGCGGCTGATCGAGAGCGTCGAATGGCCGCTCAAGCACGCGGCGGCGTTCGCCGCGGCCCGGGTGCGTGCGCCCAAGGGCATCCTGCTGGTGGGGCCGCCCGGCGTGGGCAAGACGATGCTGGCCAAGGCCGTCGCGAGCCAGTCGGAGGCGAACTTCATCTCCGTCAAGGGTCCCGAGCTCGTGAGCAAGTTTGTCGGCGAGAGCGAGCGTGGCGTGCGGGAGATCTTCCGCAAGGCGCGCCGGGCCTCGCCGTGCATCGTGTTCTTCGACGAGATCGACGCGCTGGTGCCGACGCGATCGGGTGGGGACGCGACGGGCGTGTCCAACCGGATCCTGGCCCAGTTCCTGGCCGAGATGGACGGCGTCGAGGAGCTTCGCGACGTGCTGGTTCTTGGGGCAACCAACCGGATCGATCTCCTGGATCCCGCGATGCTGCGGCCGGGGCGATTCGATCAGGTGGTCGAGATCACGCCGCCGGACGAGGCGTCGCGGATCGAGATCTATCGCGTTCACCTTGCGGGCCGGCCGATGGACCGGCAGATCACACCCGAGGGACTCGCCGCGGCGAGTCCGGGGGCCAGCGGGGCGCAGATCGGCGGGATCTGCAACCGGGCCGCGATGCTGGCGGTGCGGCGGAGCGTTCTCGGCACCCGGGGCGAGAGCGTGCCGGCAGTGCGGCTGGAAGTCGGCGATTTCGAGGCGGCGATCGCGGAGGAGCTTCGGCTGACGTAGGGCCGGCCAACCGGTTCCCGGGGTCGGGCGGCGACCACTACACTCGCCGCTGAATGCCTACCCCCCGCCAGAGCTGGCCAACGACAATCGGATGGGCCGCGTATCTCGCGTGCTCGTGGACCTGGTGCATCGGGATGTTTCTTCCGGTGCTGCTGGTGCGGGACTATGGCGTGTGGGGGTTTGTCGTTTTCGCGGTGCCCAATGTGATCGGCGCGGGGGCGATGGGGTGGGTGGTCAGCGATCGGAAGCGGGCCGCGCGGCTCATCCAGCTCCACGCCAGGGCATTGACCGCGTTCGCCGCGGTGACAGCGGTGTTCCAAGCGTTTTTCCTTGTGTGGATCCTGACGGCCGTGGGCGATGCGTTCACCCGGCCGGGGCCATGGGCGACGCCAACGCCGTGGTGGATCAATCAGGCGGTCAACGGGGCGATCGTGCTGATCGTGCTGTACTTCGCGCCCCGGGCCAACGGCCCTCGGACGCTCGCGTCGCTGCTCTGGATCGCGTCGGCCGGGGCGGCGGCGTATCTGCTGACGACCGGGCAGCTCGATCTGGGCTTGTCGCGCATCGCCGGGCCGTTGTCGGGGCCGGCCGATCTGGCGATGCTGGCGCCGGTGGTCGTGTTCGGCTTTCTGCTTTGCCCGTATCTGGACCCGACGTTCCTGCGTGCCGCGGCGTCGCAGACGCCAGCGGGCAACCGCGCATCGTTCTCGCTGGGCTTTGGCGTGCTCTTCCTAGCGATGATCGTCTTCACGCTCGGGTACGCCTGGGCCCTGATGCCCGTGGCAACCGGCACGCCCGCGGGCGGCCCGCCGCCGGCGCTGATGGGGATCGTGCTTGTCCACATGATCCTTCAACTGGCGTTCACGGCGTGGGTGCAGGCCCGCGAGGGCACGGCGGCGTCGCGGGCCGGTGGCGCGGGCGGCTCGGCTCGGGCCGCCGTGCTGCTGGCGTGCATCGCTGTGCTTGCCACGCTGGTGTGGGTCATCTCGGCGCGGGCCCTGCCGTCGCACGCGGGCCTCACGGGCGGCGAGGTCGTGTACCGCTGCTTCATGTCCTTCTACGGCTTGGTGTTCCCGGCGTATGTCTGGCTCTGCATGATCCCCACTCGCGATGGCCACTCCGGTATCGCGGGGCCGCGAGGGCGGTGGAAGTTGCTGGTACTTTCGGGTGCGGTCGTGCTGGCCGCGCCTTGTTACTGGATAGGGTTCATCGAGCGGGTGGAGTGGTGGTTGGTGCCGGGGCTTGCGGTGGTGTTGCTCAGCCGGGTGGTGGTGATGATGCCACGCGGGGGTGCGCGGGGCGGGTGATGGGCTGGGCTCATCTGGTGGGCTCACGGGGTGGTCAGTTGCACGCGTCCCCTCACCTGCTTGAAGCTGCGCTTCAAGCTGTCGATTCCCGCGGCGCGGGCGAGGGGGGCTAGTGGCCGATGGTCGCGAGCTTGAGAATGTTCGATTGAGTCATGTCGTCGCCCTCGAGCTGGCCGGTCATCCGGCCGTCGCTGAGAACGATCAGGCGGTCGGAGAGCGCCAGCAGCTCGGGCATCTCGCTGGAGACCAACAGGACGGCGAGGCCCTCGTCGGCGGCCTTGCGAACCAGGGCGTAGATCTGGGCCTTGGTGCCCACATCGATTCCGCGGGTGGGCTCGTCGAGGAGAAGAACCTTGGTGTCCTTGCCCATCCAGCGGGCGATGAGCAGCTTCTGCTGGTTGCCGCCCGAGAGCGAGCCGGGAAGAGCCGCGGGGCCGGCGGTCTTCACCTCGAAGTTTGTCAGCCGCTCGCGGATATGGCGGCCTTCGGCGAGCAGGTTTCGGAAGCCCAGCGCGGCGGCAAGGCGCGGCATGACGGGCTCGACGATATTCTCGCCGACCCCGAGCTGGAAGAAAAGGCCCTGGAGCTTGCGGTCTTCGGGGACGAAGCCCATGCCGGCATCGATGGCGGCCTTCGGGCCGCGGTGCGCGCTGCCCCGGGCGGCGATGCGGGTTCCGGCGCAGGAGACTTCGCCGCTGGCACCGGGGTCGAGGCCGAAGATCGCCGACAGCAACTCGCTGCGGCCCGCGCCGACCAGCCCACCGATTCCGAGGACCTCGCCGGGGGCGACCGAGAGCGAGATGTCGTGCAGGCGGCCTGGGCTGGAGAGATTCACGACGTGAAGGGCCGGGTGGAGAGCCTTGGCCGGGTCGCGGAATCGGCGGACGGGGGGCGGGACCTTCCGGCCGATCATCTGCTCGACGAGCGTGGCCTCGTCGATGCCCGGGCCGGTGGCCAGGCCGCCGTGGAGCTCGGAGCGGCGGATCTGGTTGGTCGCGACAAACTTGCCGTCGCGGAGGACGGTGACGCGGTCGCAGACGGCGAAGATCTCGCTCATGCGGTGGCTGACATACACGCAGGCGATGCCCTCGGCGGCGAGCTGGCGGATGATCGCCAGCAGGCGGTCAACCTCGGCGATGGAGAGCGAGCTGGTGGGCTCATCGAAGACGATGACCTTGGGCGGTGTTCCGCCGCCGCCCGACCCCGAGCCGTCGTCGAGGGAGGCCGCGATCTGGACGATCTGCCGGTGGCCGGGGCTGAGGGTGCCCAGCGGGGCGGTGACGTCGATACCGGGCTCAAGACGGTCCAGCAGCCGGGCGGCGCGGCGGTTCATGGCAGCGCGATCGATCAGCCCAAAACCGCGGGTCGGCAGGTCGCTCAGGCACAGGTTCTCGGCGACCGAGAGGTTCGGGCACTGGGCCAGCTCCTGGTGCACAATGCGGACGCCGGCGGCGAAGGCGTCGTCGATGGAGCCGGGCTTGAGCGGGCGGCCTTCGACATAAATCAGGCCCGAATCCTGCTTGTGCAGGCCCGAGATGGTCTTGCCCAGGGTGCTCTTGCCGGCCCCGTTCTCGCCCATAAGGGCGTGAACCTCGCCCTTGAGGAACGAGACGGAGACGGTGTCCAGGGCCTGGGTGATGCCGAAGCGCTTGGAGATGTTCTCGGCGCGGAGGACTTCGGTTGGACTGGTCGGGAGCATGACGGGGAGGGTATGGAGGGCCGCCGCTGGCGTCTGCGGAGCAGAGAGGTACGAGCGGAGCGGGGTTGGGAAAGTGTGAGGGGTGCGGTATGCGCCGGGCCATGTTTCGAATCTGCGTCGAAGTTTGCAACACGTCCCCTCA
>JBBQRT010000016.1:0-55492 GCA_038214505.1 Phycisphaerales bacterium
GACAAGTGCTATCGCCCCGCCGCGTTCGCCGGAGAACGCCAGCGGGTCGAGTATCTGTTCGATCTCTATCAGAAGCTCATTGCTCCGTTGACCGCGGCGACGAAGCCGAAGCGGGGGCGCAAGAGCGGGGCGTGATACGAAGCAACGGTGAGCCTCGGGCAAGCATTCGAGAGCTCGGCGGAGCCGACCAAGCCCGCCGGGGACCGGCGGGGCACCCAAGACGCCCGAGTTTCATCGTCGATTCGATGAGCTCGGGCGAGAGAACGTCCCTCCTTGCCCCCAGGATTCCGCATCGCGGGGTCGGGATGGAGCATCTGGGCCTCGGGATGCTCCATCGTGTTGACGAGACGGCGTTTCTCGTGAGCGAGATGGAGTTTCTCGTCAACGAGAAAGAGTTTCTCGTCAAGGAGAAACAGTTTCTCGTCAACGAGAAACAGTTTCTCGTCAAGGAGAAACAGTTTCTCGTCAACAGGAAAGAGTTTCTCGTCAACAAGAAACAGTTTCTCGTCAACAAGAAACAGTTTCTCGTCAAGGAGAAACAGTTTCTCGTCAAGGAGAAACAGTTTCTCGTCAACAAGAAACAGTTTCTCGTCAACGAGAACCAGTTTCTCGTCAACGAGAAAGAGTTTCTCGGCCACCAGATGCAGCAGTTTTGGTCCCTATAACGCCCCGCCGGGCCGCGGATCGCCGTGATCCGGGGCCCTTCGTCGTGCGGAAAGCCCTGGAATGCCGCAGCGCGGAGCGATCTTTGCGGAGTGGCGACGAGAGGTGCGGCCAGCGTCTATGGGGGTGGGTGGGTCGGGGCGAGGGTGGTGGGGAGGCCGTGAGCGGGAGCCCTCGGTGGTCGGCGCATCCTTCCGCCCCCGTCGGGCCTCCCCGGCTCTGGGTCCGTGCCGGGAGAGGTGTGGAGGGGGGGGGAAGGGGGGGGGAGGCTTTGCGGAGTCCCTTTCTGCATCGGCGGCGTGGAGTTCTCCGGCTATGCCGTGACACAACTCGACGATGAAACTCGGGCGTCTTGGGTACCCCGCCGGTCCCCGGCGGGATTCCTCTGCTTCGAGCTACCGGATACCCGCCCGAGATTCAACATTCATTCGCATGAGTGGGGCGTGCGGGCATAGGCGACCGGGCGTCCCGGCGCTGATCGCGACGGCCTACCACCACCGAACCTTCCCCCCGTCGATCGTGAAGACGCGTTCCAGGCGGTCGCCGCCTTGGGCCCGCATCCACAGCAGGCGGCCCTCGGGCACGGCGGGGAACCAGAGGGGGGTGCCTTCGAGGGCCCGAACCTGGCCCAGCGGTTTCCAGTCGCCGGCTTCCCACGCCAGCAGTTCATAGGTCTTGCCCGGCTCGGCCCGCACGCTGGGCTTGTCGCGCCGCGTGTCGGGGTCCGAGACTTGCGGCCGCAGCACGGCGAGTTCGAGGTCGGTCGTGCCGGTGCCGGGCGAGCCGAGCGTGCCGAGCGCGGCGAGCGTGCCGTCCTTCTCGAGCAGCAGCGGCGGGCCCGCGGGAACGAGCTTGTCGCCCGAGTACCACGCGGGCAGATACACCACATCACGCCCGAGCTTGCCGAACGTCGCCCGCCCCGAAGCGTCGGCCGGGCCGAAGGCGACGGGCTGCCACTGCCCGCCGTTGAACACGCAGAGGTACGCAAACCGCGATGCCTCGGGCTTGCCGCTCAGGTCGAGCGCGATGTCGCTGACGGGGATGTACTGGTCGGTGACATCGCGGATGGTGCGGGAGCGCAGGCCGCGGGGCGCGGGCTCGTCGGCCCGGAGCCGAGCGCCGAGCGACTCGGGCTGGAGCGCGAACTCCTTGCGGTAGACCTTGGCGGCCTTGGCCGAGCCCTTGATGACGGAGGTGTCGAGCTCGCCCACGAGCACGACCTCCCACGCGTGGTTGTTGTCGCGGTTGGCCCAGAACGGCGTGTAGTCCATCGCGCACGGGATCGCGCTGGCGCGCCAGGCGTAGAGGCACATGTTGGTGATGTCCTCGCATCGGCCGAGCTTGGCGGCCGCCATCTGCGAGTAGGACTGATCGGTGGGGTGCAGGTAGTACAGCTCGCTGAAGCCGATGATGCTGTCGACGCCCTTGCGGATGATCGCGGCGGCGGCCCGGCCGTCGGTCGGGTCCGTGAGCTCGGACTCGACGCCGGCGAACCTCGCGGCCAGTGGCGTCCGCCAGTCCTCGACGGGCTCCTCGGAGCCGCGATAGGGGAGGATGTAGCGCTTGAACGTGTCGAACTCGACGGTCCTGGCCCAGGGCTTGCTGCGCCAGGCCGCGAAGGCCGCGTCGATGTGGGCGGTCAGAAGGTCGGCGGAGAGCGTGGTCAGGTCGGGCCAAGAGGAGCGGCGGTACATCTGGGCGTCGCCGCGGGATTTCTCGAGTTCGCCGAAGGCGGCTTGGGCGGCGGCGAAGTTGGGGTGCTCGAGCGAGTCGAACTCGAGGTCGACGCCCGCGGCGTCCTTGAACGAGAGCGTGTCGAAGCCTCGCCCGGGCATCGCCGCGATCAGGTACTCGGCGGCCTCGAGCTTCTGGGCGTCGCCCGAGACGGCGTAGCGGTTCAGCACGGTTTCCAGCTCGGCCCGATTCGTCCCCGCCTGCTCGAGCGCGGCGGCGACCGCGGCGGGCGCGGAGTACGCCTTGGTGGGGGCCGGCTGGACCCAGGCGTTGTGGTTGCTGATCGACGCCGCGCCCGGCTCGGCCGAGGGGCGAACGGGCGTGCAACCGGCAACGCCGGCGGCGAGCATCAGGACGACAGCGGGCGTGAAACGGCTGGTCATGCGGCGACTCCCACGGGCAACCCCCGACCGGGCGGCGTGAGTGTACAAGCGGTGGCCCATGCGGGCGGCGGGCTGGGTGAGGTTGAGACGGGTGGGGGTGGGGGTGGGGGTGGGGGTGGGGCGGCTCGGAGGGCACGGACACCCGCAGTAAAGGCAAAAAAGCAAACGCCCGCGACCGTTGGAGCGTGGTCGCGGGCGTCTGACAACGGGCGGCGATGGCAGGGAACAAAGTCCGCGTGGATTCGTCGCGGCACGCCCCGCACACCCCCCGGCCCGAGATCTCGCCTGCTGATGCGGCCGCAGGTCAGTACTTCCGGAGCACGGAGCGAACGATGCCCTGGATCTTGCAGTCCTTGACGTAGATGGGCTGGAAGTCCGGATTGGCTGGCTGAAGGCGGATGCGATCGCTCTCGCGGTAGAAGGTTTTCAGGGTGGTCTCGCCGTTGGGGAGCAGGGCGACGACGCGGTCGCCGTTGCTGGCGGAATCGGAGCGCTCGACGAGGATGTAGTCGCCCTCGAGGATGCCCTCGTCCTTCATACTCTCGCCCTGGACGCGGAGGGCGAACATGGCACCGTTGCGGCCCGGGCGCGGGCCGACGATGTCCAGAAGGTCGAGCTCGTCGCGATCCTCGACCTTCTCGATCGGGTAGCCGGCGGCGATCTTGCCCACCAGGGGGAAGCGGGTGGGGCGGCTCTCGTCGGGGACGGCGACGCCTTCAGCGATCGACAAAGAGCGAGCTTTGTTCGGATCGCGTGTGAGCGCACCCTTCTTGATGAGGGCCTCGACGTGCTCGAACACGGTGACCTTGCTGACGCCGATCTGGTCGGCGAGCTCCTGCATCGTCGGCGAATAGCCGTGCCGCACTCGACAGTCGCGGATGAGCTGAAGGATCTTGAGTTGCTTGGGCGTGAGGTTCATGGTCAACGACCTCCTGGGGGCGTGATTGGCCTGCAAGGCCTGGGGGATTGCTGGAGAAGCGGGGAGAAGACTGTGTGAACGCCGCCGAACGGGCGGTGGGGACGACGATGGGACGGACGACGACCGAGCGGGCCACGACGCGGGCCCGACCGAGCGGGCTGGCGAGCTGCGAGGCGAGCTGAGAAGCGAGCTGAGAAGAAAGGGCGGCGGCCATGGCGGCGCACGCCTGAGCGACCTGGGCGAGCATGGGAGCCTGATGATGAATCGCCCGTTCGAGGGCCATCAGCGTGCCCGCCTTGAGGGCCAGGGCAGAGACGTGGACCTGATCGACCTGGATCGCCGCGGCGAGCGGCGGGGCGAACCCGTCGGCCTCGCGAGACGACTCGGGACGGGCCTGCGGCCGACGCTTCAGCAGGCTGAAGCCCCAGCCACCGGCCGACTCGCGCTGGGAGTCGTGGTCGGAAGGCGACGACCGCTCGAGGCGGCCGTCGGGAGTTGGGCGCAGATCGGTGATGTAATCACCGCCCGGGCCGAGACGGACAAGGACGGAATCCTGGACGAGAGCAGACAGGGCCATCGATGAGCTCCGTGGCCCGGTCCACCGGCGATGCCGGGGAACGAGCGACCATCCGTGGAGGCTCAAAGCTGTGTGAACATGGACCCAGACGGCACGTTCTTGTGGGAGACTCTGCCTCATGGGCAGCGCACGCCGCGAGTGTGTCGTCTCGACCGATGCTCGAACAGCTCGAGCCGGAGCGATGGGTTCCACCCGTTGTGCTACAAACCTGTCAGATCCCGACAGGTTGGGCCTACGCAGCCCGTGACGTCTTGCAACTTGGATCGGCGTGTCGATCATGGCAGCCACACATTCGACCCAGACACTTGTTCGGTAGAAGGTAGCCGATCATCGGCCGGTCAGCAAGGAAAATCGTAGTCGTTGATCGCACAATTTCCGTTCAGGAGCCAAACACTCAGCGTAAACCACGCATCTACAAGGACCTAGGTGATCGGGAATCGTCCGGGAACCAGATCCCGATCAGTTGGGCTGTTGTCCAAGCATGAGTTGCGGGCATCGCGTGCCGGGAAATTGACGAGGTCGCGGGGATATGTAAGCGTTTGCACGGACATGCCCCTGCCCCCGTGCTCAGGCGTCGACGCGTTCCAGCAGTGTGCCCCGGCGGCGGACGCGGCGCTTGATTTCCAGCATGGTGATGTCGGCGCGGAGTGTGTGGGCCGGCGTGTTGAGGACGGCGGCGAGCTCGTCCATGCCGCGGGGCTTGTCGAGGGCGGTGAGTACGGCGAGCTGCGTGACGCTCAGCCCTGCGTCGCGCATCGACGCCGTGGGGGCTGGCGTGGCGGATGTGGCGTCGTCGTGGTCGAAGAGATCGGGCGCGGCGGCGTAGCGGGCTTCGTGGGTGCCATGGTGCAGGTGGCGGGCCGGGGATTCCAGGGCGGCCAGAAGGTCGTCGGGGTGGGTGACCATCTGGGCCCCGCCGGACTTAATGAGCTCCAGCGAGCCGGCGGCGGAGGCCGAGTCGACGCGGGCGGGAAGGGCAAAGACCTCTCGGCCGTGGTCCTCGGCGGCGAGGCGGGCGGTGATGAGCGCGCCGGAGCGTTTGGCGGCTTCGATGACCAGGGTGCCCAAGGAGAGGCCCGAGATGATGCGGTTTCGGGCCGGGAAGTTCTCGGCGTTTGGCGGCGTGCGGAGGGGGAGCTCGGAAATGATGGCGCCGGAGCCGGCGGCGATGCGGTCGAAGAGCTCGCGGTTGTCGGGGGGATAGCAGTCGTTGAGGCCGCAGCCCAGGACGGCGATGGTGCGGCCCTTGATGCGGAGGGCGGCGCGGTGTGCGGCGGTGTCGATGCCGCGGGCTCCGCCGGAGACGATGGTGAGGCCGGATTGGGCGAGCGCGGCGGCGAAGCGTTCGGCCTGCTCGGTGCCATATTGGGTGCAGGAGCGGGAGCCGACGATGCCGACGGTGTAGCGGTCGAGCTGGGCGTGGTCGATCCGGCCCTTGATGTAGAGGATGGGGGGCGCGTCGTTGATCTGGGCCAGCAGCGGCGGATAGGCCGGATCGGTGCGGGCGAGGATGTCGACGCCCAGGGTGTCGGCGAGGGCGAGCTCGTCGTCGGTGGCTCTCTGCGACGACTCGATACCCTTGGCGATCGCGCGGGCCCGGTCGTCGCCGATGCCTTTAACGCGGCGAAGCGTGGTTTCGCTCGCGGCGAGCACGGCCCTAGGCGAGCCGAACAGATCGATAGCGCGGCTGATGAGCACGGGGCCCAGGCCGGGCGTGAGGGTGAGGCGGAGGAGGTCGAGGGTGTCCTGGGGTATGGACGGCATCTGTTTGGAGTGTACTGAATCGGCTGCGGGATGCAAGCGGGGTTTGGCGGGAAGGTGGTGGGAGTGGTGGGGGGATGGCTTGGTGGATGATCCCAACGCCGACTTGATTCCGACGCGCAGGCCCCCTTTACTTGCGGCCCCACTCGGTTCACACACAAAGGCAGGTTGACCCCTTATGGCGATCCGGATCAAGGCCCGCAGCGGCGAGTCCAGCGAGCAGATGCTCCGTCGGTTCAAGAAGCTCTGCGAAAAAGAGGGCCTCACCAAGGACATCAAGCGCAAGGAGTTTTACGAGAAGCCTTCGGAGCGTCGCCGTCGCGATGCCCGCAAGGCGGTTGCTCGTCGCCTGCGCGAGGCGGGCGTGTTCAACCCCAAGGCCGCCAAGCGCGGCCCGACGGTCGGGGCGGGCAACGAGAAGCCTGCTCGCGACTGATCGCGTGTGGGCCGGCAACTTCTACTCCCGGTCTTTCTACTCCCGGTCCACGCTTGCACCAGCTTGCACACACACAGCCGCCCGCGACTTTCGCCGGGCGGTTGTTCGTTTTTGCCTCGGCAAGCCGACGAAGGGTGAGCAGGACAGAGCCTGCTGAGCCCCGGGCCAACTGGCCCGGGAAAACCTGTGGTCTTGAGCTGTTGAGCCCGGATCGGCCCGTGTGGTGCGTGGAACCTTGACAAGCCCCCACCCGGGCCAGTATGAACGCATCCCCAAGGGTTGATCGACGACTGATTGATCGGCCCGCATTTCGGAGGACCCAGACTTGTTCACTCCCACACACACGCCCGGCCAAACATGCCGCTGGTCCGCCTGCCTGCGTTGGCTGGCCCCCGCCCTTCTGCTGGCCGCGATCGTGCTGGCACCCTCGTTGGCGATGGCCGCGGGCGGAGCGGGCGGCGCCGACGTCCCGGTGTTTCAGAAGCCCGGCGGCGAGGCGAACCTGGTTCTGCCGGACCTGAACAAGGTCGAGTTCAAGGGCATCGGGGGCGCGACGCTGCTGTACTCGGGCTTTGTGGTGAGCCTGCTGGGCATGATCTTCGGGCTGTGGATTTATGTGCAGCTCAAGAACCTGCCGGTGCACACGTCGATGCTCGAGGTCTCCGAGCTGATCTACAAGACCTGCTGCTCGTACATGGTCCAGCAGGGCAAGTTCCTGCTGATGTTGTTCGGGTTCATCGGCGCGATCCTGGTGGTGTACTTCTCGGTGTTCGTGCCCACCGCGGCGATCAACACGGCGACGGGCGAGTTCAAGAGCGGCTTCGGGCTCGGGCGTGTGGCGTTGATCATGATGTTCGCCCTGGTCGGGATGGCGGGGTCGTACGGCGTGGCGTGGTTCGGGATCCGGGTCAACACGTTCGCCAACTCGAGGGCCGCGTTCGCGTCGCTGCGGGGCAAGCCGTTCCCGACCTATGCGATCCCGCTCAAGGCGGGCATGTCGATCGGCATGATGCTCATCTCCGTCGAGCTCATGATCATGCTGGGCATCCTGCTGCTCCTGCCGCATGATCTGGCGGGGGCGTGCCTGATCGGCTTCGCCATCGGCGAGTCGCTCGGGGCCGCGGCCCTGCGGATCGCGGGCGGCATCTTCACGAAGATCGCGGACATCGGCTCGGACCTGATGAAGATCGTCTTCAAGATCAAGGAGGACGACGCGCGGAACCCGGGCGTGATCGCCGACTGCGTGGGCGACAACGCGGGCGACTCGGTCGGCCCCTCGGCCGACGGCTTCGAGACCTACGGCGTTACGGGCGTGGCGCTGATCGTGTTCATCATGATCGCCGTCACCCCGAGCCTGTTCTTCACGGGCGGTCCGATCGCCGCGGGCGACGGGCGGATGCTCTCGTACGCCCAGACCCAATCGATCGTCGACGTCGCGAGCACCGCCGACTACCGGACTGCGTTGGAGGTTCGGATCACCCGGGCCTCGGGCGAGGAGAAGGTCAAGCTCGAGCAGCTGCGTGCCGACGCGTCCAACACCGCGCTGGTCGCGACCGCGACGCCGGCCGTCGCCGCGGCGGTCGAGGGTGCGCAGGTGGTGCAGGTCAAGCTGCTGGTGTGGCTGTTCATGATCCGCATCGTGATGCTGCTGGCGTCGGCGTTCTCGTACTTCGTCAACGAGGCGTGGGCCAAGGCCAGGTACGGGCAGGCGAGCAAGATGGACTTCGAGAAGCCGCTGACGCGGCTGGTGTTCATCACGAGCTTCGTCTGCATAGCGCTGACCTACGCGGCGTCGTACGTGATGATCCCCCGGTTCAGCCTGGGGGGCGGGGCGTTCAGCGACGACCTCTGGTGGATCCTGTCCTCGATCATCTCCTGCGGCACGATCGCCGGTGCGCTCATCCCCGAGCTGGTCAAGGCCTTCACGAGCGTCCACTCCCGCCACGTGCGGGAGGTGGTCACCTCCTCGGAGCAGGGCGGCGCTTCGCTGAACATCCTGTCGGGCTTCGTCGCGGGCAACTTCGCGGCGTATTGGCTCGGGCTCTGCATGGTGCTGCTCATGGGCGGGGCCTACGCGATCTCGCTGCTCTTCCCGCTCATGCCCGGCACCGAGCACACCATCATGATCGCCCCGGCGGTCTTCGCGTTCGGGCTCGTGGCCTTCGGGTTCCTGTCGATGGGCCCGGTGACCATCGCCGTCGACTCCTCCGGCCCGGTGACCGACAACGCCCAGAGCATCTACGAGCTCTCGACCATCGAGACCCAGCCGAACATTCGGCAGGAGATCGAGAAGAACTTCGGCTTCACGCCCGACTTCGAGAAGTCCAAGCAGTTTCTCGAGGAGAACGACGGCGCGGGCAACACGTTCAAGGCAACGGCCAAGCCCGTGCTCATCGGCACCGCCGTGGTGGGCGCGACGACGCTGATCTTCTCGATCATCGTGGTCCTCACCGGGGGCCTGCAGACCAACATCGAGAAGCTCAGCCTGCTGCACGCGCCCTTCCTGCTTGGCCTGATCACCGGCGGCGCGGTGATCTACTGGTTCACGGGCGCGGCGACGCAGGCCGTCTCGACGGGGGCCTATCGCGCGGTGGAGTTCATCAAGGCCAATATCAAGCTCGAGGGCTCGACCAAGGCCAGCCTCGAGGACAGCCAGAAGGTCGTGACCATCTGCACGCAGTATGCGCAGAAGGGCATGTTCAACATCTTCCTGGGCATCTTCTTCGCGACGCTGGCGTTCGCGTTCGCCGAGCCGTTCTTCTTCATCGGCTACCTGATCGCCATCGCGCTCTTCGGGCTCTACCAGGCCATGTTCCTGGCCAACGCCGGCGGCGCGTGGGACAACGCCAAGAAGATCGTCGAGACCGACCCGGTGTACAAGAACAGCGGCCGCGGCAAGGGCAGCGAGCTGCACGCGGCGTGCGTGGTGGGCGACACGGTGGGCGACCCGTTCAAGGACACGTCGAGCGTGGCCATGAACCCGGTGATCAAGTTCACGACGCTCTTCGGGCTTCTGGCCGTCGAGCTGGCGATCCACGTCAAGGAGCCGGGCTTCAAGCACACGCCGATCACCATCGCGCTGACGGTGGGCTTCTTCCTGGCGTCGCTGTTCTTCGTGTACCGGTCCTTCTACGGCATGATGATCGGCGGCGACAAGGCACCGGCTTCCAAGCACTGACAACTCCTGACAGATGCACACGCAACGGCCCGCGCTGCTCGAGCGCGGGCCGTTTTCGTTGAAGGGGCGGGCGTGGGGGTTCGGGCGGCCCGGCCGTCTCAGGCGACCATCCGCAGGCTCGCCGGGTCGGCATCGGCGGCGCTGGCGGCGGCGAGGCTCATGGTGCCGTCGGGCCCGACGCCGAGCATGACCGAATAGACCTGGCTGGTAGGCCCCGTGAGCGTGCCCCGCTGCGGGACGACCAGGTACTGGATGCCCGCGGCGCCCCTGGGCAGGATGTCGTCGGTGAAGCTCGTCAAGCCGCGGCGGCGCTCCCTGAAAACGCCTGCGCGCCGATGGGCTCGATGGTGAACGAGACGTTCTCGGGGCGCGTGGGCGGGAGGGCCCGCACGCACGCTCATCTACTTGAGTCTGCGCCTCGAGCGGTCCGCTCGATTCAGAGAGGTTCAAGGGGTCAGACGTTGATCGCTGTGACCTTGTCAGCTACGACAAACGCCGCCTCGGTCTTGGCCTTAACGTGCTCCACGCTCACGCCCGGGGCGGTCTCGCGGAGGACGAACACGCGGGTGTTGGCGTCGAACTCGAAGACGGCCAGGTCGGTGATGAGCACGTTCACGCAGGCGGCGCCGGTGAGCGGGAGGGTGCAGGACTTGACGAACTTCATGCCGCCGTCCTTGGCGTTGTGTTCCATGACGACGACGACTTTCTTGACGCCCGCGACCAGGTCCATCGCGCCGCCCATGCCCTTGACCATCTTGCCCGGGATCATCCAGTTGGCGATGTCGCCGCGCTCGGAGACCTGCATGGCGCCGAGGATGCAGGTGTCGATGTGGCCGCCGCGGATCATGGCGAAGGAGTCGGCGGAGCTGAAGAAGCTGGCCCCTGTGCGGGCGGTGATGGTCTGCTTGCCGGCGTTGATGAGGTCGGCGTCGACGTCCGCGTCTTTGGGGAACGGCCCGATGCCCAGGAGGCCGTTCTCGGATTGCAGCCAGACGTTGATGCCCTTGGGGAGGAAGTTGGCGACCAGCGTGGGGATGCCGATGCCGAGGTTGACGATGTCGCCGTCATTGAGCTCGCGGGCGGCGCGGAGGGCGAGCTGGTCTCGGGAGAGGGGGGAGAGGGTGGACATGGGGGAGAGTCTATCGATGGTGGGGTCGGGCCGGGCGGGCCCGGGGGCGAGGGGAGAGGCGGGCGCGGGTCAGTAGGCTTGCTTGAGCGATGCGCCGGGGTAGAAGCGGGTGAGCATCATGCGGTAGTCCTCGCCGCGCTGGGCGAAGCCGTTGGCGCAGTACTGGCACAGGCCCACGCCGTGGCCGAAGCCGCGGCCGGTGATGACGAACTTGTCGCCCACCAGCTTCACGTCAAGGTCCGAGGAGTTCACGCGGGTGGCGCGGGTGATGTCGGGGAACTCGACGGGAGAGGCGGACGGGGAAGGGGCGGGGATGGCGTCGGTGGCGGGTGCTCCGCCGGGGACGGGGATGGCTCCGGGCCCGGCGACGCTGGTGTTGCAGGCGAGGCGCAGCTCTTCGCCCGAGAGCTGGAACCACTTGCCGTCGCCTTGGACGATCTTGAAGCGGCTGGCCCGGCCGTCGGCGTTGAGGCTCATGGGCTCGATGGCCTTGAGGTCCTTGAGCTGACGGACCATCAGGCCGTTCTTCTCGCCGAAGGTTCGGAGGCGGGCGGCGAGCTCCTTGCGGGTGCGGGAGACGGTCCAGCGGTACAGGGGCGACTTTTCGCAGGCGTGGGGCCGCGTGAACGCCTGGATGGGGGCGGCGAGGTTGTACTCGAAGCCCCGGCCGGTGGGCCAGGTGTCTTTGGCGGCGGCGGTGCGGCCGCCGCAGGTGGAGGAGAAGTAGGTGCGGAGGACCTTGTCGCCATCGAACAACGCTTGGCCGCGGGTAGCCTGGACGGCCTGAAGGGCGGCGCGGTTGCTGGTTGTGCCGCTGTAGACCTGGTCCTTGTCGGAGCTTTCAAGGTCGAAGGACTGGCCGGCGGCGATCGAGCGTTCGCGTTCGTGCATGGCGTAGGTGCGGGCAGCGACGGCCTGGGCCCGATAGGCCTCCGCGGGCCAGCCCGCGAGCATCTCCTTGGCGACCACGCCGGGGAGGTAGTCTTCAAGGCCCACGAACTCGATGACGTCGAAGGCGGCGGGGCGGACATCGCTGCGGCCGCTGAGGCGGAGCACGCCCGGGAAGGAGCCGCCGTTGACGCTCAGAATCTGGCCCTCGACGGCGGGGGCGATGAGGAGGGCGGCGCCGCCGGACGATGTTGATAGAGCCGGGGAGAAGGAGGGTCGGTTGCCGGCGACGGTCGAGAGCGTCCAGACGCCGGCGCGGAGCGAGACGGTCACGGGCTGGACGACGACTTCGGCGGCGGACCAACCGTTGGCCGTCCCGGAAAGGCCGGGCAGCGGCTCGCTGGTGAGGCCGCGGGGGTCGCCCATGGCGATTCGGACGCCGCCGGGGGCCTGAACGCGGACGGTGTCGACGGCGGTGAGGATCCGGACGCGGAGATCGGGCTCGCCGACGGTGCGGGGAACGTCCCGCGTGATCGGCGCGCCGGGCGCGGGGTCGGCGGGCTTGCCGGACTGGGCGTCTTTCTTGATTGCCGGCCGTCGCTGGGGCTGGGTCGACTGACCCTCGCCGCCAATGGAGCCGAGGTCGAGCCCCGACTGGCAGGAGGCCATGGAGACGGCGACGAGTGTTCCGACGGCGCAGGCGAGCCCGAAGACCGAGGCCGCAAGTAGGGATTCGGGTCGCTTCATGAGCCGCACAAGCCTCTTGGTGGTGGTGTTCAAGCGGGCCATTATCGACTCCCGGGGGATCGGGGGCGTAGGAATGGGACAGGTGTCAGGGGGGAGGTGCCGAAGGTGGCAAGGTGTCGAGGTGTCGAGGTGTCATCACTGTGAATGGCCGTTCGCCCCCGCCACCTCGCCAACTTGACACCTCGGTACCTTCATTACGACACCGGCGGCACGCCGATGTCCTCGTTCCAGAGCTCCGGGTGATCGCCGACGAACTGGTCCATCAGGGTTCGGCAGCGGGGGTCGTCCAGGACGGTGACCTGGACGCCCTCGGCGGTAAGCCAGTCTTCGCGGCCCATGAAGGTGCGGTTCTCGCCGATAACGACGTGTCGGATACGGTGGAGGACGGCGGTGCCCGAGCACATGGCGCAGGGGGAGAGCGTGGTGGCGAGGGTGAGGGTGTGCCAGTCGCGGCGGCGGCCGGCGTTGCGCATGCAGACCGTTTCGGCGTGGGCCGTGGGGTCGCCGGTCTGGACGCGCTGGTTGTGGCCCAGGGCGAGGACGACGCCCTCGTTGTCGACCAGGGCCGCGCCGATGGGGATGCCGCCCTCGGATAGGGACTTTCGGGCCTGGGCGATGGCGGCTTCGAGCGCGAGCCGGCGCACGGTGGGCTGGTCCATGCGCGAGTGTACGGGGGCGGTGAAGGCGACGAGGGAGAGGTGGCGGGGTTGGATACCCTGCGGTGTGCTCATTATCGACACATTCAACGTGCTGCACGCCGCGCCGGAGGCCGACCCGCGGCTGGGTGGCCTGACGCTCGATGGGCTGGCGCGGATGCTGGCGGCGGGCCGGTATGGCTCGCTCGAGTGCGTGCTGGTGTGCGACGGGACGGGGGGCGGCAAGGCCCGGGAGGTGGATTCCTCGGGCGTTTTGCTGGGGAACGTGCTGGCACGGTTCGCGGGGCCGGGGCGGGATGCGGACACGGCGATCGAGGATCTGCTCGACGAAGAGGAGCGGAAGCGGACGGCCCACCGGTGCACGGTGGTCTCCAGCGACAAGCGGCTCAAGGCCGCGGCGGCGGGCGTGCGGGCGCGATGGATGTCCAGCCACGAGTTGGTGAAGCAGCTTGTCGACGACGCGCTGCGGGCCCAGAAGCACGAGGCCGACCGCACGGGGCACAAGCCGGCGGGCGTGAACCAAGGGCTGGATGCCGACAGCGCGGCGTACTGGCTTCGGACCTTCGGCTTTGCGCCCGGAACGTCCAAGCCGAGGACGCCGCCGGGCCCGGCCGGGCCCGCGTCCGCCGCATCTTCAGGCCCTGCGACGCCCACGCCGGAGCAGCGGCTGGCCGAGCAGATCCGGCAAGAGTGGGGGGAGCGGGTGGATCCGGACGATCTCAACATGGGCAAGTGGCTTGATGGCGGGGCCGGGCGGTGAGTCGGCGGCTGGCGTGACCGGTTGAGGCGGAGGAGTTTGGCGATGCGGCAGCGGCACAGGCAGGGCGGCGCGGTGCTGGCGGCGGGCGTTCTCGGCGCGGTCTCGCTCGGCGGGTGCACGCGGCCGGCGGTCGAAACGCAGGGTCAGCGCGGCGAGGTGATGGCCGGGTACACCGTCGAGGGGCTTTCGGCGAAGCTGCCGGCGAAGGTGTCTGTTCTCGCGGTGCGAGCGGCGGCGGAGGCGGAGCTGCGCGGGCGTGGGTACGTCATCACGGATTCGACCGGCAGCCAGGACCGCGCGACGATCCGGGCCCGCGGCTCCGGCGAGCCGCGGTCGGGATCGACACAGGTGACGGTGCGGCTTGTTCCCCGGGCGACACAGATCGAGGTGGATCCGGGGTGGCTTGGCGACGAGGCGAGCGCGCGGGCGCTGCTGGACGGGGTGCTCAAGCGGCTGGGGCGGTGAGCGATAATCCCGGCAAGCGGACTGGATGACGCGCAGGCCTGAACATACTCGGGTCATCCGATCCGGAGGTCGGCCATGGTGCCGAGGGCGGGATGGGATCAGTCGGGCTGCGGGCGGCGGAAGAGCGCGAGGGCGGCGGTCTGGCCGTGGAGAATGACCTCGGAGCCGATGGGCCCGATCTCGCCGGCGGCGAAGAAACCGGCCAGGGGCAGGAGCGTGGGGTCGGGTGCGGAGAGGGGCCTGCCGCCCTTGGCCTTGTGCTCGGCGCTTGGGGGCTCGGCGAAGGCGGTGCTGACGGCGCGGGCGTCGTGGTGGGGCTCGGCGAAGAGGCGAGTGCCGCGCCCCGTGCAGGAGAAGAGCAGGCCGGCGGCGGGGCGGTCGTAGAGGCGCTGGGCGTCGAGGAGCAGCGCGAGGTCTTCGTGAGCGGTGGCGGCGTCGCGGATGTGGAAGCGGACGGTCTGGCCCACGCGGAGGATATCGGCGACGGCCAGGGCCCCGTGCTCGCGGTCGACGCCGATGACGCTGCGGAGGATGAAGTCGTCGCGGCCGAAGCGGTCTTTGTATTCGCTGACGGCGCGGCCGAGGAAGAGGCCTTTGCCGAGATCCTGACGGGCGATGTCGGGCATGGCGTCGATGAGCTCGTGCAGGACGCCGAACGCGGGCTTGCCGCCGAGCTGGGTGATCATCTGGCCCTTGACGCCGGTGACGAGCATGGGCGGGCCGAGCGGGCGGCAGCCCTGGCTGACGACCGTATCGATCTGGACCGGGCCGGAGAAGCTGATACCCACGCCGCCGGACTTGAGGACGCGGTCGTTGATAAGCAGCGCGTTGGAGCCCGGGCGTGCCCCGGCGGACGCGAGCCCGCCGATGATGGGCGTGGGGCGGCGGTCGCCCACGGGACGGGGACGCTCGCGGGCGAGCGCGGCGAGCAGCGGAGGGAGCGGGACGCTGAAGGGATCGCAGAGCAGAATGGTGCCGCGATGTGCGGCGTCGATGCCGGCGGCCGCGACGCTCCCGCGGGAGGCGGGGGCACCCGGGCTCAAAGGCCCCGACTCGCGCGGGATCGAGAGGTCGTCGGTGATGAACGGGTAGAGCTTCACGCCCGGAAGACCAAGGGCGAGCACGGAGACGCCCGGCGCGTTCTCGAGCTCGGTCTCGCCGCCGAGCACGGCCTCGGCGGAGCAGCCCAGCAGGGCGCTTGGCGAGAGGCGGCGCTGCGCGACATGGGCCAGTGCGCCGGCCGCGCCGACGTGGTGCATGGAGAAGAAGATCATGACGACATCGGCCCGGGCGCCGTTGAGGCCCGCGAGGCAACGGTCGACGGCGTGCTGGATCGCCATGGCCGGGTCGGGGTGGCCTGAGGTGCCCGCGCCGGCGACGAAAACGTGCGGCATCGAGGGCGTGTGCGAAGTATCTGGAGAAAGGGGGACGGGTGGAACGTCCGGCATGGACGTGAGGCTAGGGGGCACAGGCGGGGCGGCACGCTTGTGGAGGACCGAGGGTCGGGGATCGGGTCCGGCGGGTTTGTTGCCGCTAACCGCGAGCGCACCGCTACTCTGCGCTCTCATGGCCAGGGACGACGGACATGCCAAGCGGGTGATCGTGAAGATCGGCAGCGCGGTGCTTGCGCCGGACGGGCGGCTGGAGCCGAAGATCGTGGCGCAGCTGGCGCGGGATGTGTGCGGCGTGCTGGACTTGGGGCGGGCGCGAGTGGTAATTGTTTCCAGCGGCGCGGTGGCTTCGGGGTTCAGGGCTCTTGGGCTGAGCAAGCCGCCGAAGGAGATCGTGGGCAAGCAGGCGGCGGCGGCGATCGGACAGCCGCGGTTGATGAGCGCCTGGAGCGATGCGCTGGAAGCGGCGGGCGAACGGGCGGCGGCGCAGGTGCTGCTGACGGCCGAGGACATCGACCACCGGGTCCGGTTTCTCAACGCCCGGCGGACGCTCGAGGCGCTGCTGGACGCGGGTGTGGTGCCGATCGTCAACGAGAATGACTCGGTGAGCTTCCAGGAGATCCGGCTGGGGGACAACGATCATCTGTCGTCGCTGGTGGCGACGCTTGTGAGCGCGGATCTCTTGGTGATTCTGTCGGGCGTGGCGGGGGTTTGGGACGCGGGACGTTCGCGCAAGGGGCCACCGGTAATCGTGCCGGAGATCCGCTCGCTGGCCGAGGGGCTGGCGCATGTGCGAGATGGCACGAGCGGGGTGGGGACGGGCGGGATGGCGACGAAGATCCGTGCCGCGTGCGCGGCGGCGGGGCTGGGCGTTCATGTGGTGATCGCCGACGGGACGCTCGAGGGAGTGATCGGGCGTGCGGTCGCGGGCGAGGCCGTAGGGACGCGGTTTCCGGCGCGGAGTCACGGCGGGGCGGACGCCGGTGGGCGGGCGACGGCGAGCCGGAAGCGGTGGATCGGATTCTCGGCCCGGCCGCGGGGGACGCTGGTGGTTGATGCGGGGGCGCAGAAGGCGATGACGGCGCGTGGGGCGTCGCTGTTGCCGGGCGGGCTGGTTGAGGTCGTCGGGAAGTTCGAGCGCGGGGCGCTGGTGGAGATCGCCGGGCCCGAGCGGGTGGTCTTTGCGCGGGGGCTTGCGGGGTACTCGGACGCGGAACTGCGGGCGATCTCGGGGAAGAAGACGGCGCAGATCGCGGCGGCGCTCGGGTATCACTACGCCGACGAGGCGGTGCACAGGGACGACTTGGCGATCATCGAAGGGAGGGTGTGAGCGGTGGGAAACTCGATGCTCAAGGGCGATGCTCCGGCCGCGGGCGGCGGGAAGACCGGGCCGGAGATGACGTCGGAGGACGCGGCGGCGATGGCCCACGCGGCGCGGGTCGCGTCGCGGGTGGTCGCGACGCTCGACACGCGGACGAAGAACGGGGTGCTCACGCGGCTATCAAGGCTGTTGGGCGAGCGGGCCGAGGACGTGCTCAAGGCGAATCGCGCCGACATGCGGGCGGCCAAGGCGGCGGGGCTGGGGGCGGCCAAGCTGCAGCGGCTGGAACTTACCGAGGCGTCGCTCGGGCAGATCGCCAAGGGCGTGCGGCAGGTGGCCGCGTTGCCGGACCCGGTCGGGGAGGTGACGCGGGAGAGCAAGGCGGCTTCGGGGCTGAAGATCAGGAAGGTGCGGGCACCCCTGGGCGTCATCGCGATGGTGTATGAAGCGCGTCCGGGGGTGACGGTCGACGCGTTTGCGCTGTGCTTCAAGTCGGGCAACGCTTGTCTCCTGCGGGGCGGGCGCGAGGCCGAGCGGTCCAACGCGGCGCTGGCGGGCCTGGCCCACGAGGCGCTCGCATCGGGCGGCGGCCCGGCGGGGGCACTGGGCAATCTCTCGGGCTCGTCGCGCCAGGTGCTCGAGCACCTGCTCACGCTCGACAAGGACATCGATCTGGTGATCCCGCGCGGCGGGCGGGAGCTGATCGAGATGGTCGCGCGGACCAGCCGCATCCCGACGGTGCAGCACTACCAGGGCGTGTGCCACGTGTACGTGGATCAGGAGGCCGACCTTGAAATGGCGGTGGAGATCTGCGCGACGGCCAAGGCGTCGGCGCCGGCGACGTGCAACGCGGCGGAGTGCGTGCTGGTGCACAAGAACGTCGCGGACGCGTTCGTGCCGCGGATGATCGAGCGGTTCTTGCGGGACGGGGTGGTGGTCAAGGCCTCGCCGCTGGTGCTGGCGCTCGCGCCCGAGGGGGCGGCGGGGCGCGACGACTCGACGGGCGTGGTGCCCGCCGAGAGCGACGACTTCGGGCGCGAGTTTCTGGATCTGGTGGTGGCGATGCGGGTGGTCGGCTCGCTGGACGAGGCGGTGGATCACATCGCCCGCTACGGCTCGTGCCACACGGAGGCGATCGTCACCGGCGACCGGGCGGCGGCCGAGGCGTTCACGTCGCGGGTGCAGAGCTCGTGCGTGCTGGTGAACGCGTCGACGCGGTTCAACGACGGGTTCCAGCTTGGGCTCGGCGCCGAGATCGGAATATCAACCAGCCGCGTGCACGCGTATGGGCCGATGGGGCTCGAGGAGCTGACCACGCAGCGGTACATCGTCGAGGGGACGGGGCAGACGCGCTGAGCGGCGGGGACGGGCGTTCAGCTGACGATGGGCAGGCCGGTCATCGAGGGCGCGAGGTGGCGGGCGGCCTCGGTGGCGAGGATGCGCGCGATGCCGGGCTCGGTGCGGTGGCAGGCGCCGCCGGGCATGGGCTTGCCCTCGATCTCCTCGGCGAGAGTCTGGACGCTGGCGAAGGTCTCGAAGAGCTGGTGAGGCTTGACGACGCCGCCGATGTGCAGCGGGACGGTGACGTTCGAGCGGGCCAGCGTGAAGCCGATGCGCGGCAGGAGTCGGAAGCTGGGGGTGTTGTCGGTGCTGACGAGCCCGACGACGCGGTGGAGGCCCAGCCCGCGGGGGAGATCGGAGAAGGCGTGGGCGAGCACGTGGCGGCCGCCCTCGGTGGCAAAGCCATTGCCGGCCTTGTCGGCGGCGATCCAGACGACGATCTCGGCGGTGTGCTCGAGTCCGCGCGTGATGTCGTTGAGATTGAACGCGCCGACGAGCCGCCCGCGCTGGTCGAAGGCCGTCATCCGCCAGGCCCGGCGGGTACGGAGTGCGGCGGCGGAGAGGTCCATTTGGCGGTTGAACAGGTCGCGGTCGGCCTCGACGCCGGGAGCGAACTTGCTGAGCGGGCAGAACCGGGCCAGGTGGTCGCGGCTCACCTCCATGACGCGGGCGAACTCGGACCAGTCGCTCTCGCGCAGGGGCCGGAGCGTGAGGCGAGGAGTGCGGAGAACGCCGAACGGCCCGTCCGCGTCGGGCTCCACCCTAACCACGCCCGAGCGCAAGTGCCCCAGCAGGGCGGCGGCCCCGACGCGGGTGGCGGCCAGACGCCTGGCGGGGATGACCCCCGCCAGATCGTGGGTCGTGTGGGCGTGGGCTTGGGTACGGGTGGTCATGGTCGCGTCCTTGCGAAGCGGGGGGAACGAGAGTTCGGGAGAGATGGGGTCAGTGCCCCGGTCCCGCGGCGTCGAGCTGCGGGCGCTTGGGGTCGAGCCAGTCGAGGTGGAAGAACTTGCCGCGGGGCTGGTCGATGCGCTCGTAGGTGTGGCTGCCGAAATAGTCGCGCTGGGCCTGGAGAAGGTTCGCCGGGAGGTTCTGAGTCCGGTACGAGTCGTAGTACGAGAGGGCGCTGGCGAACGCCGGCACGGGCACGCCAGCGATGGCGGCACGGGCAACGACCTTGCGCCAGTTGTTCTGGGCCTTGGCGATGACCTGCGAGAAGAAGGGGTCGAGCAGCAGGTTGTCCAGGGCGGGATTGGTCTGGTAGGCCTCGGTGATCTTCTGGAGGAAGCGGGCCCGGATGATGCACCCGCCGCGCCAGATCTGGGCGATCTCGCCGAAGTTCAGGGGCCAGTTGTTCTGGCGGCCGGCGGCGGTCATGAGCGCGAAGCCCTGGGCGTACGAGCAGATCTTGGAGCAGTAGAGCGCGTCTCGGACCGCGTCGATCCATTGGTCGGCGCCGGAGCCCACGTGCTGGCTGCCGTGCTCGTGGCCCCAGTGGATGCTGGGCATCTCGGGCTTGGCGAGGACCTTGCTGGCCGCTACCCGCTCGTCCTTGATCGCGGAGATCAGGCGGGCGAAGACGGCCTCGGCGATGGTCGATGCGGGCACGCCCAGGTCGAGCGCGCTGACGCTGGTCCACTTGCCGGTGCCCTTCTGTCCGGCGGCGTCGAGCACGATGTCGACGAAGGGCTTGCCCGTCACGGGGTCGTTCTGCTTGAGGATGTCGGCGGTGATCTCGATCAGGAAGCTGTCGAGCTCGCCGGTGTTCCAGTCGGCAAAGACCCTGGCCATGTCGGCGTTGCTCATCTCGAGCACGTCGCGCATGAAGTGGTAGGCCTCGCAGATGAGCTGCATGTCGCCGTACTCGATGCCGTTGTGCACCATCTTGACGTAGTGGCCCGCGCCACCGGGGCCGATGAGCGCGGTGCAGGGGACGGCCGATGCGTCCTTGATGGGCTGGCCGCGTTTGGCACCGACCAGCGGCTTGCCGGTCTTGGGGTTGACCTTCGCGGCGACGGCGGTCCAGATGGGCTTGATGAGCTCCCACGCGGCCTTGTCGCCCCCGGGCATCAGGCTGGGCCCGAAGCGGGCACCCTCCTCGCCGCCGGAGACACCCGAGCCGACGAAGAGCAGACCCTTGGCCTTGGCGGCGGCCTCCCGACGGACGGTGTCGTTCCACTCGGCGTTGCCGCCGTCGATGATGCAATCGCCGGATTCGAGCAGCGGGGTGAGCGCGTCGATCACGGCATCGGTGCCCTTGCCAGCCTTGACGAGGATCATGATGCGGCGGGGGCGCCTGATCGACGCGACGAAGTCCTTGAGTTCCTTGGCGGGGACCAGCGCACCGCCGGGCCCGATGATGCTCGCAGGATTCTCGGAGACGAACGCCTCGGTGACGCTGGTGGTGCGGTTGTAGACGGCGACCTTGAAGCCGTGGTCGGCCATGTTGAGGGCGAAGTTCGCGCCCATCACGGCGAGGCCGATAAGGCCGACGTCTGCGGAGTTGGGCTGGGGGGTGGTCAGGGGCATGACGGGGGTTCCGTGGTTATGAGATCGGCCCATAACGCCGGCACTTGAGCGCAACGCCCGAGAATGCGCCGGGTTGTTGATTCCACGATACGCGGGAATCGGGGGGACGTGCGATGACGCGTGCGGCGTGGCCCGCGTTCGGGGGGCTGGCCCGCACGGCGTCCCCGCTGCCAGGGCGGTATAGAGAACGACACCGCGCAGGGGCGGTGTCGTTTCGGGTCAGTCAGAGTGAACGGGCGGCGATCAGGCCCGATCGCTGCGCTTGGGGCCGCCGAAGCGCTTGGCCCCGGGGCCGGTCGGGCCGCTGGTCTTCTTGGGGAAGCGAACGTCGGCCTTGAACGGGCGGGGCCCGTCGGCGCTCGAGCGCTGTGCGGTGCCGGCGGGCCGGGACCCGGAGTCCGGGCCGGGCTGGTGGGCATGGGCCTTCTTGGGGCGGTCGGGGCGACCCGAATCGCCGAAGCCGTGCTTCTCGAAGGGGTGGGGCTTGGGGAGGCGAACCTCGCTGGGGCCCGCGGGGCGGGCGGAGCGGTGGCCGTAGCCCGAGCGCGAGGGCTCGGTGTTGCGGTCGATGTTGGGACGCTCGGAGCGAGGGGGGGGCGGGGGGAGCTGGGGCAGGGGCTCGATGGGGATCTGCTTCCTGACGAGCTTCTCGACATCGCGGAGGAACTGCCGCTCGTCGCCCGAGGGGTCGCAGAAGCCGATGGCCTTGCCGCTGGCGCCCGCGCGGGCGGTGCGGCCGATGCGGTGGACGTAGCTCTCGGGCTCGTTGGGGATGTCGT
Source organism: Phycisphaerales bacterium (assembly GCA_038214505.1). GTDB lineage: Bacteria > Planctomycetota > Phycisphaerae > Phycisphaerales > UBA1924 > UBA4658. The sequence goes on from JBBQRT010000016.1 coordinate 21,658, forward strand.
AGTTGATGACGTGGCTGATGCCGTCGACGTCGATGCCGCGGGCGGCGATGTCGGTGGCAACCATCACGGGGCACTTGCCGGAGCGGAAGTTGGCCAGGGCCTTGACGCGCTGGTTCTGGCGCTTATCGCCGTGGATGGCGTCGGCGCTGATGCCGGCGAAGTTGAGGTGGCGGGTGACGCGGTCGGCCCCGTGCTTGGTGCGGGTGAAGACCAGCACACGCTCGAAGGGCGTGTTCTGGAGCACGTGCACCAGCAGGTTGGGCTTCTGCGGCTTGGAGACCAGGTAGACGCTCTGCGCGATCTTGTCGGGCGTCGATGCAACGGCGGCGACCTGCACGCTCACCGGGTCGCTCAAGAGCGAGTCGGCCAGGTGACGGATCTCCTTGGGCATCGTGGCGCTGAATAGGAGCGTCTGCCGCTTCTTGGGGATCGCCGCCGCGATCTGGCGGATGGGAGCGATGAAGCCCATGTCGAGCATGCGGTCGGCCTCGTCGAGCACGAAGACCTGAACCTTGGACAGGTCGACGTAGCCCTGCTGCATGAGGTCGATCAGGCGGCCGGGGGTTGCGACAACGACGTCGACGCCGGCCTCGAGGGCGCGGGTCTGCTGGCCCTGGCCCACGCCGCCGAAGATGCACACGCCGCGGAGGCCGGTGCCCTTGCCGTAGGTGCGGAGCGACTCTTCGATCTGCAGCGAGAGCTCGCGGGTCGGGCTGAGGACCAGCGCGCGGATCGGGCGGTGGTGGTGCTGGTTGGGATGCGGGATGTGGTTCTGGCTGAGGCGGTGCAGGATCGGCAGGCTGAAGGCGGCGGTCTTGCCGGTGCCGGTCTGGGCGCAGCCGAGCACGTCTCGCCCGGCCAGGACGTGGGGGATGGCCTGGGCCTGGATGGGCGTGGGGTGGGTGTAGCCCTCGCTGGTCACGTTCTTGAGCAGCTGCGGGTGCAGGTCGAGGTCGGCGAAGGCGATCTTCGGCGTCTCGGCCTTGGCCGTGATGGTCGCCGGAGCGTCGTGCTCGGCCCGGGCGGGCTGGGCGTATGAAGAGTGGGCGGGATGGGAATGCAACTTGGTCGGGGTGTCCAAAGGGATCTTTCTGTCGAAACAATGACAGTGCCCGCGTCCGGCTCGTGCGCGGGCCGATGGAGCGGCCCACGCCCGAAGGGGCGCGGTGGCGACGGATCGCGCATCATGCGCGGGGGTCGCCGGGGGAGGGGCGGCTGTGGGGCGCTGAACTGTTCAGCAACACCCGTGGCAACGGTCGTCGGCCATCCGCCGCACGCTGCGGGCGGGAGGGCCGCTCGGCCATCGAGAGCTTCTCGACGAGGGGACGTTCACGCGGTGCGTGATCGTCGGACTCGGCCCTGGGCGCTGTCGATGCGGCGTGAGCGATCTCGCCGCTGCCCGAGGGTCTGGCAGGAATCCAATGGCCGTTCGTCCACGGGATTAAGAGCGATGCTAGGCGATCCGACCGGCCCGGGCCCGGGCGGGACGATCGTCAAGCGAACATCCCTTACCTATCGGACGTCTGCGGGCACGACTTTCAGTCGTCAATCCCGATCCATGAGCATGAGCGGCCCGGCGCCCGGTTCCAGTCGCATGCTCTCGAGATCAACACCCGGGAAGACGCGGTAGACCTCGTCGGCCGGCAGGTCCGACCCGAGCAGGCGCCCGTCGAGCGTCAGCACGCTGTACCGCGGGCCCAGCGGCGAGGCATAGCACCGCACGGCATACTCCCGCCCCTCCAGCGTCCCCAGCAAGCTTCCGGGCTCGGCGTGGTCCGAGAGCTGCGCAAGCGCCGAGCCCGACGGCCGCGGGAGCCCACCGCCCGACGCCGAGGCCGACCGCGGCGGCGGCTTGACCAGGCTCGCGACGCCGAAGAACAGCACGAAAGCCCCGAGCGCGAAGGCCAGGTTTCGTCCGGCGTGCCGCTGATGACTGGGAGCGGTCGGCGTGCGTGTCATGCCGCGAGTATCGACGCGAGATCGGCCCAACTCCAGCACGACCGCGCGTCGCGGCGGCCGGGGAGCGTGCCAGGAGCAGCCCGGGCCGTTCTCGGCCGCGACGGGTGCAAGTGGCCGCGGCGTCGGGCGAGGCCTGGGGGAACAAGGCAAGGTTGTCGGGGCCTATACTCGGCAACTGGCCGGGACCGGCGTGCAACCGCCGGACCGCAGGATCGCCGCTGGCCCCGTCGTCTAGCCCGGTCCAGGACACCTCCCTTTCACGGAGGCGACATGGGTTCGAATCCCATCGGGGTCATTGCCGCTCCCCGCACCGCGTTGCACGTGGTCGCGGGGAGTCGCGTTTTTGGCACCGCTCGCGGCCGTTCCGGCCTCATCGGGGGAACCGCGAGAGCGTTGTGGTGGCGTTGACCTTCCGGCAACGTCATACATCCGCATCGAGTTGCCGCTGCTGTCCTCGTTCGGGAGAAGCGGGCCCGTGTGCCCGATCATGCCCTCCGCGTTGGCTAGATCGTCAAACCTGATCGGCAGCCCGACGGCTGGAAACAGAGTCATACGGATCACGCATCATTCTCGTGCGAGAGGTAAGGGCAGGCACAGACTGAGCGGAGGAGTTCGGGCGTGAGTCTTTGCCACGCTTCGGCACCGGCGTCCAGCAGGTGTTGATAGTCGTCGAACACGCGGTTGGCCAGGTAATGGCTCCGAAGGTACGCCCACAGCCGCTCGACGGGGTTGAGCTCCGGCGAGTACGGCGGCAGGAGCAGCGTCGTGATGTTCTCGGGCAACTCTAGAGCGTTCTCAGTCCTGGCGTAGCGTGTAGCCGCAGTGGCGGAAGCAGTTGGCCGCGTCGGAGGGTGTGACGGCGTCGAGGACCGACTGCATGGCGGTCCAGAGAGCGTCGCGGGTACGGCAGGCCATCGAACGCAGGAGTTGCTTGACCTTGGCGAACACCATCTCGATGGGGTTGAGGTCCGGGCTGTAGGGCGGGAGGAACTCCAGCCGTGCCCCACGCGACTCGACGAGCCTTCTGGTCCGCCCGCTCTTGCGGCTCGAGAGGTTGTCCAGGATCACCACGTCGCCGGGCCGAAGCTCGGGGACCAGCACCTGCTCGACGAACGCCTCGAACACGTCCCCGTTGACCGCGCCGTCCACCACCGTCGAGCAACGCATCCCCGCGATGCCCAGGGCCGCGATGAGCGAGGTGGTCTTCCAGTGCCCGTGCGGGGTCTTGTCGATGAGCCGCTCGCCGATCCGAGCGCGGCCGCGCAGGCGCGTCATGTTGGTCTTGGCGCATGACTCGTCGATGAAGATCAGCCGCCGGGCGTCTATCTCGGGCTGGGCCGCACGCCACTCCTCACGCCGCGCCGCCACGTCCGGGCGATCCTGCTCCGCGGCGTGGATCGTCTTTCTTTGTACGACAGGTCCAGGCGTCCCAGCGCCATGCACACCGCCGACTCCGAGCAGACGTTGCCCAGCCGCTCGCGCAGCTCCCTGAGCGTGGCGTCGGGCTGCTCGGACACGAGCTCGGCCAGACGCGCCAGGTCGATCTTCACCACCGTCGCTCCGCCCATGGGCAGCGGAGCGGTGCGGCCGGTCTCACGCCGTGTCTGCTTGAGACGACGCGCCCAGGCCGGGCTCACCGCGAACATCTTCGCGATGGCTCTGGTCCGCTCGCCCCGGTCGTACGCGGCCAGCACCCGATCCCTCAGATCCTGCGAGTACGGTGATGCCATCGGTGTGCCTCCTGTGCCGCACGCTCCGCGTGCTCAGACACAAGCTACACCACGATCGGGCAGGGCGCAACCCGACCGTGCGCCGTACATGCGCTAGATTCGGGCTGAGGCTGCTCTAGAACTGATAAACTTCGGCGGAACTCTCTCAAATCTCCGAAACCCCTTCCCCAACCCCGTCCTTCCAATACCCAAGCACGCTCTTCTTCGTCAGGTCGTATCTCAGCGGCGTGATCGTGATGCACCGCTTGAACAGCCACTGCACGTCCGAGCCCTCGTCGGTCGTTTTAAAATCCAGCCCGCTCCCCGCGGCCCAGTAGTACTCCTCGCCCCCCGGGCTCGTGCGCTTCTCGAAGCGGTCGTTCAAGCCGTGGGCGTTCACCGGGCACACCCGCAGCGGATAGCTGCTGGTCTGCCCCTCGGGCATGCCCAGCTCGGTCACCGGGATGTTGATGCTCACGCACGCGTGCGGCGAAGGAAAGCCGATCTTCAGCACCGCGTCGATCGCACGCCGCGCGTGCCGGGCCGCGAGCGCAAAGTCGGGCTTGCCCCGCCCAAGGTGCAGGCTCACGGCGACCGACGGGATGCCCATGAACGCCGCCTCCAGCGCCGCGGCCACGGTCCCCGAGTACACCGTGTTGATCCCCGCGTTGGCCCCCGCGTTCATGCCCGAGATCACGACGTCCGGCCGCGACCCGGCCCCGAACGCTTCGGGCCAGATGTTGCTCACGGCGACCTTCACACAGTCCGCCGGTCGGCCATCGAGCGCGACGCCCTCGAACCCCCGCGAGCCCAGCCGCGGCGGGATCTCCATCCGCGTGAGCATCAGCGGCGTGTTCACCGTCAGTCCGTGGCCGGTCGCGGATTGCACCGTTAGCGGGGCGACGGTCAAGAGGTCCGAGCCGAGGTCGGCGATCGCGCCGTGGAGTGCCACGATGCCCGGGGCCGTCAGTCCGTCGTCGTTGGTCAGCAGGATGCGCATCGGGCAGGGTACGTCCGGTCCCGCCCGGCTCTCTCCGGCCCCGGCCGTTGCGCTGCTGTTCAGGGTTTCTTCGCCGGCGCATCGAGCAGGAGCGTGATGTTGCCCGCCGTCAGGGCCACGTGCCCGTCGACCAGCCGGAGCGTGGTGGGCCGTGCCCCCATGACCACCGCGCGGGTGTCGATCAGCGACACCTGCGCCGGGTCCAGCCCGTGGATACTGAACATCATCAGCCCGTCGGTCGTCCGCCCCTCGCTGACGGTCTCGATCGCGACCAGGCGTCCCTCGGCGGGCTTGGGCGGCAGCATCGACGTTCCGCCGCCGAAGGCATCAAGGCCCAGCAGCGCCCCCTCGGGCGAGAACACCGCGGCCCCCTGCTGGCCGACGATCGCGAAGTTGCTCGAGGGCGTGGCCCCGAGCGCGACCACGTCCAGCACGCGGGTCGAGTCCACGTGCGTGCGGGGCAACTCGAGCGGGGCGTCGCGCAGCCGCCCCGTCGAGGCGCTGGCGACAAACGCCAGCCGATCGGGCGAGAGCAGCACGAGCCGGTCGCCCACGAGCCACGCCGCGAGCGCGGGCACGACCTTGGGCTCGGTGATGGTCCAGTTGGTCTGCGCGGTCGCCAGGTCGATGCTCGCGATCGCCGAGTCGAGCCCGATGATCGCGGCCCCCGTGTCCGTCAGGCGGACCCACCTGGGCTGCCCGCCCGGCAGCCCCGCGGCGGGCTGCCCGGGCGCGGCCCCTTCGAGCTTCTGCACGGCGCGCCCGGTGCGAGCGTCGATGATCTGGACCACCGGACGCAAGTCGACGACCTGATTGCCCGCGCCCAGCACCTCGCTGGTCCCCGCGATCACCAGCGTCCCGCCGAGCACCTGCGCGTCGTACACCCGGGCCGCGCCGGTCTTGCCGCTCCAGAGGATCTCGCCCGTCTCGACATCGATGCCCGCCGCCTTGCCCGATCGCAGCACGAGCACGACCGTCCGCTCGTCCATGCTCACCAGCACGCCGCGGGCGTCCTGCATGCCCTCGCCCGGCACGCCGAAGCCGTCCTCGGCCATCACGCCCGGCACGCGCCGCATCCCCCGGCTGTCTTCCCGCGTGAACAGCCGCGCCAGGCTCTCGCTCCGCCACTTTGTGACCACGGCCTGCCCGGCTTCCAAACCCGGCCCGCCCGTTCCCGGCCCGAGCCGCTCCAGCCATGGCTCTGCCGAGAGGTACAGCAGCACCGCCCCGTCGCGCGTCAGCCGCACCAGCGTCGGTTCGGTCCCTTCCTGCAGGTCGCGGCTCCACGCCTTGGCATACGCCTGACCCGAGCCCGCGACCCCCGCTGTTCCCGCCGTCGTCGGGGCCCAGACGCCCACGCCCGACTCGCTCCGCATGACCAGAAGCCCGCTTAGCCCCGGGGCCGGATCGGTGAGCACCGGCTCCATGAGCTTCGACCCGACGATGACCTGCACACCCCCGCCCCCCCCGCCCACGTTGTCGCCGAGCGGCAGATTCACCGGGCCGACCCTGGGCCACCTCGCGCTGGCGGCCAGCACGCCGTCAAGCTCCGCCGCCAGCGTGCCGGCGTCCACCGGCTGGCCCGCGCTGGTGAGCGCGAGCTCCGGGTATCGCTGCCGGAGCGTCCGCAGCGTGGTCGCCGCCGCCGAGGTCTGTCCGCGCGAGCGCAAAAGCTGGATCAGCCGACCGCCCAGCTCGCCCACCGACGCCATCGGGGCCTCGGGCAGCCGCCGGGCCGCACGCAAGCCGGCCTCGAGCGCCCCGATCGCCGCCTGCGGCCTGTCTGCAGCGACGTACGCATCCGCCAGCCGCGCATACGCGGGCAAAGCGCTCTGCGCCAGCGGGTATCGCTGCGTCAGTGCTTCCAGCCGCTCGGGCCCCGCCGCCGCATCGATCGCGGCCAGCTCGCTCTGGGCCTTGGCCTCCTGCGCCGCATAGGCCGCTGGCCCGCTGGTGCGGATGAGCGATTCGAGCCGCCGGGTCGCCTCCAGCTCGGCCCGGACCGTGAGCTGGGCCCCGCGCCACGTCGCCGAGGCGAGCGTCGGATCGTCAAGCACCTGCTGATACGCCGCCGCCGCCTCGCCGGGCTGGCCCAGAAGTTCCTTCAGGCGTCCCGAGGCGAGCAGGAAGCCCGCCCGTTCGTCCCCCGCGCCCGCGAGCTCGCCGAAACCGGCCACGAGCTTGGCGAGCAGCGCCGTGTCCAGCGCCGCCACGGCGGGCTTGGTCTCGCCCGCCGGGTCCTTTGGCGCCGGCGGCTCGAGCCCGGCCGCGAGGATCGCCCGCAGCACATCGAGCAGACGCGTCTTCACCCCCGCTGTCGCGTCGTTCGCAGGTGCGCGGCGGAGGGCGGCCATCGCCAGGTCCACCGCCTCGCCGATCCGCTCGGGCTTGCCGGCCCGGTGAGCGAGCTCGGCGAAGGTCACCGCGGGTGTGGCGTCGTCGGGCGAATCTTTCACGCGCTGCAGGAGCAGCCGCTCGGCGACGTCCCAGAGGAGATACGAGTGCAACCGCGCGTCGTCGGCGACGACCAGCTGGCTCTCGAGCGCGAGCACCTGACCGGTTTCTTCAAGGTTGAACGTCCGCTCGGGCTTGGTCGGCTTCGCCGGGTCGTAGAGCCGCACGCCCTCGACCGTCGGGACCATCAGCCGGGCCAGCGGTCCTTCGCCCACCACGGCCACGCGCCCGCGAATCCCCGGCGCGGCGATGCTCGCGCTGATCTCGACCTTGGCCGTCTGCGCGTCCCGGATCGGCACGCTCCCGACGCGATCATCGCCCACACCCACCAGCCGATCGCCCGCCCGCAGGAAGTACCGGGCCGCGGGTGGTGCAAAGTCCGCCACCGCGCGCTCGCCGGTCTTGCGGCCAGTCCTCGCGTCCAGCCACAACAGCCGCCGCCCGTCGCCCGAGAGCGTCAGAACGCTTGGCCCATCCACGATCGGCCGGCCCGCCTGCCACGCCGGGGGCACCTCGGCCGGCAGCCCGGCCTCCACCTGCGAGCGCCGGATCCAGACCGTCCGCCCGCTGTGCGCCTCGATGGCCCCGATGACTCCAAGCCGATCCGACCGGTACACGATGCCCCGGTCGGCCGCCAAGAGGTCCGAGCCGCTGGGCTGATTCCCCCAGGGCATCGACCCTGCGCTGCCCACCGGGCGCACCCAGCGCTTGGCCCCGGAGTAGAGGTCCAGGCCGACCATCGACACGCTCACCAGCCGCCGATCGGGCTGGTACTTGCGGGCCGCCAGCACGACCGTGCCCTCGACGATCACCGGCGCGCCCTTGACGGCGCAGTCGGTCAGGGCCGGATCAAGCTCTCCCAGCACCGCCGCCCAGCGCGTCCGCCCGGTCGCAAGATCAAGCCCGAGCACGCGGTCGAGCATCTCCCGCGAGTATCCCGCGTTGACGGCCATCGCCACCGGTTTGCCCACCGGCGCGACGACGACCCCGCCGCCGATCGCGACAACGCCCAGGTCGTCGCCGCCGCGGGCCTGCCCGCCGTACATCCGGTTGAGGATCATCCGGTTGCCCGCCCCGGCGCGGACGCCCGGCTCGTCGCGGGCCTGCTCCTGAGCCGCCGCGACCACGCTCCAGCGCGGCGAGAGCGTGAAGCGGTCCCACGCCGTCACGCTCGCCCCATCATTGAGCACCAGCGTGTCCCCGCTCGCCGCGGGCAGCACGAGAAGGTCGCGCCCCTGCGTCGGCACGTTCTGCACCCCGCGGCCCGAGGGCGGCAGGGGCGTCTCCGCCGCCGAGGGGTTCACCGTCACCGTCCACAAAGGCTTGGTCACCAGCCCCTCGGGCGTCGGCGCCGGGCCTGGGTCCAGCGGTGTGCGCCCACCAGCGAGCGCCCCCGCGGGCCACGCCTCGGCCTTGCCATCTCCACCCGCCGCCCCGGCCTCGCGCGTCCATCGCGCCGCCCAATCCGCCACGTCTTCTCGGGGGAGATACCGCGAGATCTGCCGCGCGATCGCCGCCGCCTGAGTGCCCCGCTCGCCCGTCCGGTCCGGGTGCTTCTCGAGCTGTTCGAGCGTCAGCCGGGCCGCCTCGAACGCCGCGGCCTCCAGCCGGCGCTGCGCCAGCCGCAGCGCCGCGTCCAGCCCCGGGCCCGTCAACAAGTAGCCGCGCTCCAGCTCGTCAAACCCGCCCTCCTCGGCCAGCCGCTCGGCCCGGGCCTGGTACGACTGGCGATATCGCGCAAGCAGCCCCGGCGAGTCCAGGAGGGCCGCGTGGGCTCGCGACCGCACCGAGACGAACACCTCCGGATCGGCCTCGCTGGCCACCACCCGGTCGGCCTGATTCAGCAGCAGCGCCTGGACGACCGCCGCCCCCTGCTCGAGGTTGCCCGACGCCAGGTGGTCGCGCAGGCGAACGAACGTATCGCTGGCCTGCGGGCTGTCATCGACATACACGGGGTTGGCCTGCGAGGGTGCCTGGGCCAGCGACGCGCCGCCCACGAGGAGCGCCAGGGCCGAGGCCAGGGTCCGTCCCGCCGTCCGTGTCGCGAGTCGCACGTGCTCAAGCTCCATGGCCGTCGTAACCGGGCCCGCCCGTCCGCGGCGAAAGTTATCAGCTCCAGCGCCCGACATCCCGAACCCGCCCAGACCGCCCCCCCGTCACCAAACTCGACCAACCGATCCTATCGGCACACCGACTTCGTGATTGTCCTTCAACACCGCCTTCATCCGGCCGATCACCTGTGCTCGGGAGGCTCCCGCATGGCCGCGATCGCATCTGTCTTACCGTCGAACTCCCCGGCCCGTTCGGCCCCTGCGCCGATCATTCGCGCCCGGGCCTCGCCGGCCCGCCGCCGATCGCTCCGCGTCCTGACGCTGGTGACGGCCATCGTGTTCATGAGCCTGGGCGACCTCTACATGACGCTGGTGCATCTCTCGACCATCGGCATGGGCGAGGCCAACCCCATCGCACGCTACGTGATCGGATTCAACTCCCCCGCCCTGCTGGCCGGCTGGAAGCTCTCGAGCGTCTTCCTGGCCTGCCTGATCTTCGCCCGTTTCCGCACCCGTGTGTCGACCGAGGCCGCCTGCTGGCTCTGCACCGGCGTGCTGGTCGTCCTCACCCTGATGTGGATCAACTACTCCTCCGAGATTGCCACCCTCACCTGCTCGCTGCCGGCCATCAGCCAGGCCGAGTACACGGCGTGGGTCTACATGACCGATTGAGCCGGGCCGCGGCTTGGCCCAGTGCCGCCCTCACGGCGCCGCGTCCGTCCGCGGGCTTGCGCCGGCGCCCGGCGCACCCATGTCGATGTCCCCCTCGAACGTGAACTCGGCGCTGGGCGTCCGCACGCCCGCGTCAAACAGCACCTCGGCCAGCTGCCCGGGCGTCACGTAGAACACCCGCCCGCTGAGCCGATACCGCACCACGCCGGACACCTCGCCGCCGCCTTCCCCACCGGTCTGAACCGTCGCCGGCAGCACGATCTGCTGCACACCCTTCCGCCGCAGCGTCGCCTCGGCCGACCGCGTGCCGGTAAACACGCTCCGCCCGTCGAGCGCTAGTGCGTACTCGACTGTCCGCAGCGGCAGGGCCACGTCGTTCTCATTCTCCGCGCTGAGCACGAACACCACGGCCGCCCCATCGGGCGTCCGCTCCGTCGCCCGCGCGCTCTCGACATCCAGCTTGGGCGAGGAGTATGCCGTGCACGCGCCCAAGGCCGAGGCCAGAAGGGCGACCAACACGCTTGACAACACGCACGACAGGCGGGGGAGAGTGCTCATGGAGGTGCCAACAGCGTACCGCCCTAGCGTGCTCCCGTGGTGGCGACGGGCTGCTTGACGAACACGTACCCGCCCTTTTTGGCCCCCCATACCTGTTCCCCAGCCGCATTGAACCCGCGGTCCCAGCTCAAGAGCGTCTCCCGGCTCAGCGTCACCTCGCTGGTCGCATAGGCGGCCCCGCGCAGCGTGCTGCCGCAGCCATTGCCGACGGTTCCGCCGGCAAATGCGAGCGTCGCTGGATCCGGCCGCAGGACCACGGCACACCCCTCCTTGAGCTGCAACTGCTCCGGGCTCAGCCCGTCGAGCCGGGACACATCCTTGAACGCCCCGGCAAATCGCAGCGGCTCGGGCATCTCGTACACATCGCTCGCAAGCGTGCCGTCGGCCCTGGCGCTGAGGCGATAGACCCGCTGGCGATACGGCTGCTCGAGCACATCGGCCCGGGCCTGCTCGACATACAGCCACGGACCGTCGGACCGGGCGGGCCAGATCGGGACAATCTGCAGCCGGATATTAAAGTACTCGGCGTCGGCCTTGGACTGGGCCTCGGAACTAAAAGAGCCGGTGAGGTATTCGCCCAGCATGGCGACCCGCTCCCGCCGCTGGGCTTCTCCGCGCTGAGCTTCGAGCTGGGCTTTGGATGTGCACCCGCCCAAGGCCGCAAGAAGGACGAGTGGGAGCCCCAACCGCCGCAGGAAGACATTCACCATGGGCGGAGTGTTGGCGTGGGCGGAGGCGTTTCCCAGCACCACGAATGCGGGAATCCGCTTGTCCGACTCAGGGACGATCCCAGATTTGCCGACAAGTTGGTGCTCACGAACCCGCGGCACTAACTTCTTGTCCGTCGTCCGCGTAGACTCGCCCCAACTCCGGTCGCCCTTGCCCGGGGCAGATTGATCCAAGTATCTATCTAGCAAGGACTTATGCCCGTGGGACGCCTCCCAGCCGCGCAGCGACGCGAACAGCTCCTGGACACCGCGGCGAAACTCTTCGCCGTCCATGGCTTTGCCGGCGCGACCACCTCCCAGATCGCCAAGGCCGCGGGCGTGACCGAGCCCATCATCTACAGGCACTTTGAGTCCAAGCGAGAGCTGTTCATCGCGCTCATCGAGCGGACCGGGGCCAGCACCATCAAGCTCTGGGAGCACGAGCTGGCCTCCTCCAGCGACGCCAGCCAGCGCCTGCTCGCGCTCATCAATGCCAACCCCATGGTCGCCAACAAGGGCCGCGGCATCTATCGCGTGATCGTCCAGGCCATGACCGAGGTCGAGGACCCCAAAATCCTCGAGGCCCTCAACCACCACGTCAAAATGCTCCACGAGTTCCTCGTCCGCCAAGTCGCCAGCGCCCAGGACTCCGGCAAGGTCTCCAAACGCTTCAGCCCGGAGCTCACCGGCTGGGCCCTGATCTACATCGGCCTTGGCTACGGCGTGCTCAGCGCCATGGGCGTGCCGCGCCACGGCACCGACGAGGGCAACCACTCGATCGTCGACCTGCTGGGCGAGCTCATGCTCGGGGCCGCGTACAAGAAGCCCGACTGACCCTGGCCCCCGCGGCGTACCAGCCCTGCGAGCCGGCCCGGAAATCTCAGCCGTAGTGCCGCTCCAGCACGCCGCGCCAGTCCACGATGCTGTCGACCCTGATGAACTCTCGCCGCACCGTCTCGCCGTCGGGATGATGGGCTGCGAAGCGGATCGCAAACTTCCGCATCAGGCGGCTGGCTAGCCCCTCGCCATTGACCGTCACGCTCAGGCGGAAGTGTTCTTCCAGCACGGCCCGCTGCTCCGCGATTGTCGGTGCGGCGGGGGCCTCGCCGGCCATCATCTGCCGGGCCTGGCGGAAGATCCACGGGTTGCCGATGCACCCGCGGGCCACGCTCACCCCCGAGACGCCGGTGTAGCCGATCATTCGGAAGATGTCGTTCACGTCCCACACGTCGCCGGAGCCGAAAATCACCTTGTCGGGATGCCGCCGGACCAGGTCCTGGAGGAACGTCCATCGCGACGGCCCGATGTACTTCTGCTCAACGGTCCGGGCGTGCACCGTCGCCCACGAATAGCCCATGGCGTACGCCGCGTCGAAGATTGTCTCGAAGTTCTCGACCATCTCCGGGGTGTCGTCGTAGCTCCGCCGCAGCTTGAGCGTGCAGGGCGTCTTGGCCGGCACGGCCTCGCGCACGGCCTCGAGGATCTTGATCGCCCCCGCCGGCTCCGTCAGCCAGTGCCCGCCGCGGGCCTTGGCCTTGATCTTCTTCACCGGACAGGCGAGATTGATGTCGATGACTTCGAACGAGGTGTCGAGGTGTCGGGGTGCCGCGGTGCCGAGGGATGACTCGTATTCGCCCTCGCCGCCTGTTTCATGATCCAGCGGGTCGCACGAATCATCCCCCAGAGTGTTCTCGCTGTCGCCCAGGCCCTCGGTCGGATCAAACCGCCCGATCTGCTGGCCGCCGGCGGTGCGCAGGTGCTGCGAGCGGACTTCTTCGAGCAGCTCGGGGCTCGCGTTCTCGTAGGCGATCAGGCGATAGTGCTTGGGCGGGCGCTTGCCCTGCTCGGCCACCTTCAATGCGCTGGCGGCCATCTCGCGCGGGTCGCTGCCCATGATCTGGCAAGCCAGCGGGTGGTCCTCGACCCCGCCGGGCACGTTGTCGTGCAGCTCGCCCAGATCGGCCTTGGCAAACCCCCGCCCGCCCGCCAGGAGCGTGCGGTCAAGCAGCGCCTCGGTGACGCAGAACGGGCAGCCGTGGCGACGGGCGATGATGCGCATGGCGGCGTCGGAATACCCGGCCAGCCCGGCCTGGAAGAAAGGCGCGTCGAACGCGGGCAGGATGGCCCGCAGCCGCGGGTCGACGCCCTCGCGACCGACACGGCGCGCCACCGCCGCGGGGTCGATAGACTCGACCCCCGGCGCGATCGCAGGGCCCGGCGGGGTGGCGTTGTTGCTCGTGCACGACACGGGCCGATCGTAGGAAAGCCCGCACGCACGGACGCTCCAGCATACAGGTGACCCAGTGATCGACCGCCAGTCTCCTCATCGCCCCTTCCGAAAACCCCGCCCCACCCGGTCTCCTGTGGGCACCTCGGTGCTCCTCTGCGTTTCGCTGCTCGGCGCTTCGCTCGCGTCACTCCCGGCCTGCAGCACCGCCCGCGATCCGAGCCTTGCCGGCTCCGAGTATCCCGTCGCCAAGGCCCAGGGCCAGACGCTCGACATCCAGGTCGTCCGCGGCGAGACGGACCTGACGCTCACCAACACCACCGCCCGCTCCTTCGGTCGCTCGCGGCTCTGGGTCAATCGCTGGTACAGCCGCGAGATCGAGAAGCTCGACGTCGGCCAGAGCCTCGAGCTGGACCTCTCAAGCTTCCGCGACATCTACGGCGAGGCCTTCCGCGCCGGCGGCTTCTTCGCCACCCGCAAGCCCGACCGCGTCGAGCTCGTCCAGCTCGAAACCGCCGACACGATGCTGGGGCTCGTCGCCGTGGGGCGCGAGGCGGAATGATCAGAGCCTCCCGCGTAAGCGGGAGACGGCCCGCTGATTTACTCCGATCCAGACCTTCCCCGCCGCGTCGCCGAGGTGTTTCAGCACCTCCCGCTTACGCGGGAGGCTCCGATGAATCCCGCAACCTCGACTATCGTTGCCCCCATGGCCGCCCCCTGCAACATCCTCATCTTCGGCCCCCACCCCGACGACCAGGAAATCGGGATGGGCGGCAGCATCGCCAAGCTCGCCGAGCAGGGCCACAACGTCCTCATCGCCGACGTCACCGACGGCTCTCCCACGCCCCGCGGCGACCGCGCTTCCCGCCTCCCCGAGGCCCAAGCCGCCCTCGAAGCCCTCCAGCCCTCTTCCGGCAAGCCCCGCATCATCCGCAGACTGCTTGACCTGAAGAACCGCATGGTCGAGCACACACTCGAGAACCGGCACCGCTTCGCCGGCCTGATCCGGGCCCACCAAGCACAGATTGTCTTCACCCCTTGGCCCGAGGACGCGCACCCCGACCACCGGGCCGTCACGCGAACCGTCGAAGACGCCCGCTTCGATGCCAAGCTCACCAAGATCGACATGCCGGTGCCCCCGGGCTTCGCGACCATCGGCCCGCCGATCTATCCCAAGTGGCTGATCTACTACCACGTCTCGCATCTGCGGGCGACCATCAGCCCCGGCTTCCTGATCGACATCACCGGCTTTGAGCACAAGAAGCTCGCCAGCATCCAGGCCTACCGCTCGCAGTTCGGCCCCTTCGACGACGCCCCCGGCGATCCCAAGCACGCCGAGCTCGCCATGAAGGGTCGGCTGGTTACCCCCGACCTGCCCTCGCGCATTCTGGGCTACGCGGCGTATATGGGCTCGCTCATCGGCACCCAGTACGCCGAGCCGTTCATGATGAAAGAGCCGATCGGGCTCGAAGATCTGGGATCGCTCGCAATGTGAACGTTCGCGCGAGGCACCGCCGCGACTCCATTGCTGAGGCCAGCGGAGCAAGCTCCGACTTCCCGGGGTTGACGCCGCGGGCTTCGGGTGCCGCTTACTACACGGGCTTGCACCTTTAAGAACGCGTTCATCGTCCCCGTGTTCACGTGCGGGGCCAGGAGCGCCGCACTGAAGCCCGTCGCCGATTCCACCGCCGCGTACCGATAGACCCACTCGTAGCGAGTCTGCTTCACCGCCGTCGGCCGCCAGCCTCGGGACACCCACACACTGCTCAACGTGCCCTGCAGACCGATCCGCGCTTCGTCCATTCACATGAACCGCACACGGCCGCAGGCACCCTTCACGCCGCCACGGCGGGCACGGCTATGGGTGTTCTGGTCTGCGCGCCCGGCAGGGCCGATCGGATGCGGACCGCCGTCGCCCAGACGGGCTGGTCTTGGTCGCACATGAGCGACTCAACTCGGAAGCCCTCTTCTTCGAGGACGCGGCGCATCGTCGCGCCCGTCATGTGGTTCTCGTGCCAAGCGGTCAGGCGGTCGAAGGTGATGAGCTTGTCGATCTGGAGCCTTCGGCGCGGGCCCAGGTGGTCGTACTGGGCGGACGTATAGTGCAGCGGCACCCACTCAAAGCAGAACTTCCACCCTGGTGTGCCGGCGCGCCGCTTCACGCCCAGCTCGCGCCAGAGTTGCTGGGAAAGCGGGGCCGTCACGCTCAGCAGCGACGCGACCACCGACCGCGGCAGTCGCTTGGCCAGCCAGCGATACTTGTGGTGATACTGCCGGTCCTGCAGCGGCGTCGAGTTGTAGCAGTGGGCAAAGACGATGCCCCCGGGCCGGACTTTCCGGCACACGGCCCGCAGGCTCGCGACCGGGTCGGGGGTGTGCTGTAGAACGCGGTGGCAGTACACCACATCGAAGCTCTGGTCGGGGTATGGGATCGCGTTCAGATCGGCCTGGAAGAGCGTCAGCCGCGGGTCGGCTGTGTCGGCCGAGGTCGAGTCGATCGCGCCCGAGAGGTCGAAGGAGCAGATCGACCCCAGCGGGAGTTTCTGAAGCACCTCGGTGTCATTGCCGCTGCCGCAGCCGCATTCGAGGAGCGACTTGCCGGCGAGGTCATAGCGGGAGAACCCGGTGCGGGAGAGGACGGTGTCGAGCCGGAACCGATCGTTATTGGCGGCGTCGGAGAGCGTCTTGGCCCATCGACGCCACTGCCAGCCGAAGCTGGCGGCGTAGTCCCCCGAAGCCTCGACAAACCGCCAACGCCCGCGCTCGCGACGGGCCACCGCGATTCCGTCGGAGGCGCGGACCAGTCGCTCGCCATCCTGGGAGAGATGCTCGCCGGTGACGGGGCAGACAAACGGGATGCTCATGGGGGGGCTCCGGTCGGACGAGGGGGCATCGCCCGAGCGGGGCGGGGCGGAGCGGGGAGCATCGGTCGGCGGGGCTCCGGTGCGTCACGCGGGGCGTGCACTCCGGTATCGGCGGGGGCCGCTGGGCGCAGGAACTGCGCCCGGTTGGTTCGTTGCCGGGCAACAGTTGACTGATCGCCCAGCCGATCTAGGATTCCTCCCTCTGCCCGGGTCTGCCGGGCGACAACTTGTACGCCACGGGGGCGTAGCTCAGTTTTGGTAGAGCGCATCCATGGCATGGATGAGGTCACGAGTTCGAGTCTCGTCGCCTCCACTTCCCGTGACTAGCCCCGGGCCATCTGGTCCGGGGCAGTTGTTTTTGGCCCCGCGGGCCGCGGGCGTCGGCACTGCCGCCGATAACCCGCTTCGGTGACACCGATGAGCGAACGATGAGCCGTCGCGAGCGAACAACCAATCGAGCCGAGCCCCCGGCGTGGGCCGAGGCCGGCCGCTCGAACACGCCCGGAGCCTTCTCTCCCGTGCCCGAGCCCGTCAAGCGCCCACAGCCCGACCGCGGCCCGACGCTCGTGGAGCTTTGTGTCGCCGTTTCGGCCGGTGACGAGCGGGCCTTCGAGGCCCTGCACCGGCGCGTCGGGGCGGGCGTTCGCCGCATGCTGCTGCAGCGCAGCGGCGGCCGGGAGGACCTTGTGGACGACCTGGCGCAGAAAACCTGGCAGTCGGTTTTCCTCGCCATGCGGGATGGGCGATACGACCCGTCGCGTTCGGCGATCACCACGTTCGTCTACGCCGTCGCCAATAACGCCTGGCTGAGCCATCTGCGTTCCTTCTCCCGCGAGCGGGGATATACCGGCGCGGGGCCGGGGTTTGTCACGACCGCCGTCATGCCCGAGCCCGAGCCGCTTCCCGAGGACCGCCCCGAGTATGCGGCCGCCCAGGCCGAGCTGGTTCAGGCCGTGCGGGACTGCCTGGGCGAGCGGTCGCCCGCGGGCCTGAGCGAGCAGGAGCGGCTGGTGGTCCACGCCATCGCCTCGGGCGAGACCGACCGCGGGCTGGCCCGCCGCCTGGGCCTGAGCAGCTCGACGGTCAACGTCCGCAAGCACGCGGCATACGCGAAGATCCGTGGGTATCTGGAATCCCGAGGGATGGACCCGGGCTTCGTGCCCGACACCGACGACGCCGGAACCGCCGGCAGGGGGCAGCCATGAGCAGCGGGCATGTCGGACACGGCGCGGGCAGGAATCCCGGCCGCTCCAGCGGCTTCAGCGATCGTCAGCTCGAGGTTTTGGCCAGAATGGCCGTCGAGGCCCAGGGGCTCGAAGCGTCGGACCACGACGCGGCGCTCGGGTCGTCTGCGGTGCGGACGATCCACGGGCCCGGGCGTGCAGCGCCCCGGACCGGGCGCCGACTGCTGCTGGGCCGTATCGCCGGCGGCGTGCTCGCGACGGCGGCGATGGTCGCGCTGGCCGCCGGGGTGATCAGCCAGTGGACGCAGGGAGGCAATCCGGTACCCGGCAACGGGACGGCTTCGGCGACGTTCGCCGCGGGCGCTTTGGCCCCGCTGGGTTCCGATGAGAACACGGTGCTTCTGGCCGTGTTCCACGACGAGTTCGCCGGCACGCGCTGCGTGAGCTGGCGTGATTACGACTTCGACGGCAACCGCTGCCTGGGCGATGTGAGCGAGAAGGAACTCCGCGGACTCTGCCTCCGCACCGCCGGGCTGGATTCCTGCGGACCAAAGCCCCGCCAGGTCATGCTCGTCGCCCTCGCCGGCCCGCGGCACAGCCTGCCCGAGAGCGATTTGAGCGCCCGCCAGCTTGCCGACTGCATCCTGGGCGGCGAGCGGATGTGCGACTCGGCCGGGGCCTGCTACGTCCCCGCGGCCCGGGGCTGCGTGCCCAAGAACGTGTCGTTCCGCATCGAGACCCTCGGAATGGGCGGCTAGAGCCCGGCCGTCAGAGCATGAGCATCGCGCGGAGCAGCTCCGCCACCGACCAGGCCTGCGCCGTGCACCCTTGTGGCCGCTGGGGTGCCTCGGCGTCGTAGACCTCCGCAAGCTGCCCCAGGCATTTGCCCAGGATCGGCTCCTTCAACGCGGCGCGGGGGGCACGGAGCTCTTCGAGCGCCGGCTGGATCGCCTCGCGGGCCGCGCGCCTGGCCTCTGGCGAGAACCCGCCCGCCCGCAGCACGGCCTGGGCGTATGGGCCAAGCAGCCAGGGCCACGCCGTCCCGTTGTGGTACGCCCGGTCGCGCTCGAACATGTTTCCTTGGTAGCGCCGGGCATACCCCGGCTCGTCGGGCCCGAGCGTCCGCACGCCCATGGGTGTGAGGAGGTGGTGCCGGACGGCGGCGATCACGTCGAAGGCCTGCTCGCGCGAGAGCGCTGTGTGCGGCAGGCTGGCGGCGAAGATCTGGTTGGGCCGCATCTCGCTCACGGGCGTCCAGCCCGGGCGGTCGCCCAAGCCCGACGGGGCCAGCCGGTCATAGAGGCACGAGCGGTCCTTGTCCCAGAACGCGGCCCGGAAGCTCTTGCCGACGGCGCCGGCCAGGTCGGTGAGGTTCGCCGCCGTCGTCGCGTCGGCGGGGCCGACGGTCGCGGCCAGCTCGCACAGGGCCGAGTACCAAAGGGCGTTGATTTCGACGGCCTTGCCGTGCCTGGGTGTGAAGGCCACGCCCGCCCGCTTGGCGTCCATCCAGGTCAGCTGCGTGCTCTCGCTGCCGGCGGTGATGAGCTTGTCGAACGGGTCCATGGCGATGTTGAAGTCGGTCCCGCGCCGGTAGCAGGAGATGACGTCCAGGCACGCGGGCCCCAGCACGCCGTCGAACGACGCGCGGTCGCCCGAGCGCCGCGCATACTCGCAGCAGGCGTGTACGAACCACAGGCTGGCGTCGACGGTGTTGTACTCGGGCCTGCCCGTGCGGTCGTCGAAGACGTTGGGCACGATGCCGTTGCGCCGATGCCCCGCGAAGGCCAGGAGCGACCGGCGTGCATCGTCGAAGCGACCGGTCGCGAGCATGAGCCCCGGCAGGGCGATGCTGGTGTCGCGTCCCCAGTCGGCGAACCACGGATAGCCGGCGATCACGCTGGTCTGGTCCAGCGCATGCGACACCGGATTGGCCCGCGCAACCACGAAATCGTCCGCCGCCGCGATGAGCGCGCTCAGTGCTGCGTTGTCCGCCTCGGCGACCTTCGCCAGCGGGTCCGGGCGCAACGCGAGCGCCGCGGCGTGCATCTTCGTCCATCGCTCGAGCGTCCGCTGCCCGTCCGCCGCCCGGTCGATCATCGAGAGCGGGGCAGTCGAGATCTGCACCGTGCCCTCGGCACCGGCGTCCATTCCCAGCGCCAGCTCGAAGGCACCCGGGGAATACAGGTCCTCGGTGCTGTCTTCGCCCCGCGCGGCGTCGAGCGCGTAGTGGAAGTCGTACCACCACTGCGTGTCGTGGGTGAAGGTCATCGCGTCCGAACGCAGATGCACCTCCAGCCCGCCGCGCTCGACGCGGAGCTCGCGCACGCTCCCCGAGGCGGCGAACGCGTCGGCCCCGGAGCGCCGGATCAGGCCGTGCATGTCGCGGAGGCTGATGAGCGGCCGGACTACGAGGCGGGCCGAAGTCTTGGTCGCGCCGATGCGTTCGATGCGGTAGCTGAGGGCCGAGGCGTTCTGCCCGTGGAAGACGCGCAGCTCCTTGACGACCCGAAACCCCGCCGCGTCCTTGCCGGCCACGGCTCCGGCTCCGGCCACGGCCCCGGCCCCGGCATCGATCCGGTACGTCCACCGGCAAATCTGCCCCTTCTCGAAGCTCTCCAGCCGCGGCAGGCCGCCGGGGTGGAGCGTCTGGCCCGCCTGCCCGAAGCGGAACGCCGACAGCTCGGTCCGCGTCGTCGCGCCGTCGGGACCGGTGACCAGCAGCGCCTCGGTCATCGCGTTGACGGTCATCACCCGCCCGACCGGCGGCGACATGGCGGCGGCAAGAAGCCCGTGATAGCGGCGCGAGGGCACGCCGGCGGCCGTGCCCATCGCGAAGCCGCCGAGCCCGTTCGTGAGCAACCACTCGGTGGCCAGAAGCCGCTCGGGCCCGGCGCCAGCGTCGAGGCGATAGCTCGGGGGCGCGAACCTCGGCGGCGCGACGGCCGGGTGCTCGGCGATGTTTGCGGCGGGCGCGGGCTTTCTGGCGGCGGACATGTGCGGCTCCCCTTGGTGCCTGAGGGTACCGCTCGCCCCGCCCGCGCGGGGCGAGCACGCCCCGCGAAGGCCCGCTTATGCCGCCCTGAACTTGAACATCAGGTCCGTTGTGAAGCCCGGCAGCGTGATCGTCACCCGACCCAGCGCGTCGCTCACGCCCGTCACCGTCGCGATCACACCCGCGTTCTGGCCCGTGCTCCAGGCCTCGAACGAGAACTCGCGTCCCGCGGCGACGCCGTCGAGGGTCACCGTGCTGCCCGACACCGGGCCGCTGGTCCGGTTGAGGTCCTGCACAACGTACAACAGCCCCCGAGTGGCGGCGATGTTCGAGTCGCCCACACCAAGGCCGACCAGGCTCTTGCTCCCGGCGAAGCGGATGCGCCCGGCGAGCGTGACAGGATCGAAGCTGTTCCAGTCCATGTCCGTCCGCGTGTCGGCATAGAAGGCCCGGGCCGATTTCTGTACCTCGCGCATGCCCTGCGGCAGCGGCAGGGGCAGATAGCCGGTTGTCGCGGGCCCGATGCTCGAGGGCACCAGGTCGTTGAACTCGATCGAGTCCAGCCGCAGGCCCGTGCCCAGGCCCGTGGCGACCGAGGCCCAGGTGGTCGTTCGGTACAGCGCCACGTCGCTGGCCAGCGTCCAAGGCCTGGACCGGTCGGTGAGGTTCGCGGGCGTAATGCCCGTGTAATATTCGCGGGCATTGGGCCACAGGCGATTGATCATGCCCCACTCGCCGTTGTAGATCAGGCGGTTATCGCGGCGCTGGGTCATCCAGTACTGGGCAAGGCCGCCGATGTCCGTTACCGGGCGTATCGAGCGGTCGACGTCGGGGCTGTAGATGGGCTCGGAGGTGCTCGCGGTGTAGTAGTGGGGGGCCAGGACGTCGAACGCGTCGGAGAGGAAGATCGCGCGGGCGTTGGGCCCGCGCGGGATCAGGCCGATCGAGGAGCTGAACACGTTCATCCGCTGGTCGTAGTCGTGGGCCGTCTTGGCCAGCCGCGTCATGAAGATCGCGCGGTCGCGCATCTCTACAGTCCGCGTCGCGTCGCCGTTGCCCTTGGGGTTGAGCGTCCAGGCCCACGCGTCGAACTCGTTGACCAGCTCGATGCCCATGACCGTCTCGGGCGACGAGCTCTGGTTCACCCAGTCGATGATGGTCCGCACGCGGTTCTGCGCCATCGCCAGCACCTGCGGGGTCTGGAAGAAGTTGTTGATGTCCGTCAGCGGCCCGCCGTTCTGCGCCGCCCAGGGCGAGAGCTCGAACGACGACTTGTAGTTGAACGTCCCGAACGGGTGGATCACCAGCTTGATCCCCACCCGCGAGGCCTCGGTGATCATGTTCTCGAGGTACTGCCGGGCCTCGGGGTTGTATTTCCCCGCCGGATACTCGAGCCACGCCATGCCCCGGGGCAGCTGCCCGCGCCCGTTCTGCGGCAGGACCAGCCACTCGAGCGGCATCCGCAGCGTGTTCACGCCATTGGCCACCAGCGAATCAAACCACCCCGACGCGGGCCCCTCGCGGCCTGGCGTGAGCGTGTAGTTTACGTACCGGTTGTTCGTGCTGTCCCACTGATCGCCCGGGTACAGGTTCCGGACATATCGCGAGCTCATCACGGCGTGGTTGCCCACGATGTGGAACGCTTCGCCGCTCTCGGTCGAGAGCCCGCCGCCGCCGGGCGCCGGAATGATCCGGTCGCCCCCGCTGGGGTCCTGTTCCGTGGTCTGGGTGGTGAAGTTCGCCGACGCCATGGCCCCGAGCCGCCCCGCCGCGTCGACCCCGCGCACGGCGACGTAGTAGCCCGTGCCGGGCGAAAGCTCGCCGATCCGCAGCGATTCGGTCAGTCCGGCGGCCTTGGGCACGAAGCTGTTGCGCACCACGGTCGCCGAGTTCCAATCCTCCTCGTTCCCGATGGGCGTTTGGCTGACCCGGACCTCGTAGCGGGCCGCCCCGCCACGACCCGTGACTTGGGCACGCCCCTCGGCCGGCCGCGGAGAAGCGAAGTTGAGCTGGGCCGCGTATCCCGTGACCGACGAGACGGAGAGCCCGGTGACTGGCCCGGCCCGGTCGGCGGCGCGCGGATCGACGAACGTCAGCCCCGCGTAGTTGATCGGGCCGCGGAATCCGGGGTCCGAGGTCGAGAACGACGAATCAACGCCCGCGACCTTGTCGTCGAGCGTCCGCGGCCCGAAGCGCAGGTTCGGGTCCGTCGAGTGCTCGTAGTTGGTGTAATCGCGGATCCCGCCGTTGTCGTCGAAATAGGCCAGAAAGTTCATCCCGATGACCTGCCCGTTGGCGGGCATGCCCGGCAGGTTGAGCGCCGACCAGGGCAGGCGGATCTCCATGGTGTAGCCCACGTCGCGGTCGTTGTTGTTGTTGACCGTGCCGTTGAGCCGCAGCCGCCAGTTCATCCCGGCGCTGAGCCCCCCGCCGAGGTTGACGCTGGTCCCGAAGCCCTTGCCGTCGCCCATCAGATAGCGCTGGCGGAACACGCGTCCGTCGCCCGACGTGGGCCCCTTGAACGCGCCGAGGTTCATCTCGAGCATGCGACCGGCGGTCCCGAGGGTCTGGCGGAAGGAGTTGTTGGGGTCGAAATAGAACGCCAGCGAGTCGTCGTTGGTCGCCTCCCAGAATCCGCCCGTGCCGCGGCCGTTGCCATCGGACCAGAGGAACTGGTCCCGCACGTCCGCCGCGATGAACAGGGCGGCCTCGTTGTACTTCATTCGGATGGTGATCGAGCTCTCGGACCGGTTGGGCTGGGCCCGGACGATCGGCACCGTCCCGCCCCACTCGCCGGCGTTGATCGCCCCGTCGACCCTCGGGGTCCCGTAGGTGGCAAACCAGACCGGGTTGTTGGGCGTCACCGGGTCGAGCGCGGCCAGAAGCTGACGGGGCTCCAAGGGCTGCAAGTCAACCGGAGCATCGCCCCGAAACCGGCGATTTCCAAGCGCGTGTTGACGCCGTGGCCTGTGCATGCTGGATCCCGTGAGAGAAACGCCCAAACCGGTCAAGCAACCACCTACACCCACACATCGTCGGTCCAACGGAAGCCCGGATTGAGGGGAGGCCGCAGAAACAGGTGGGCAGCCCGATAACGCCGTGGTGAAATCGGTTATCGCGATCC
This sequence comes from Phycisphaerales bacterium, assembly GCA_038214505.1. Taxonomy (GTDB): domain Bacteria; phylum Planctomycetota; class Phycisphaerae; order Phycisphaerales; family UBA1924; genus UBA4658. The sequence continues at coordinate 45,159 of JBBQRT010000016.1, forward strand.
AGTGCGTACACCGAAATTGCGCAACCAGGTACCGTTCCAGTGCGATTTCGCAACCAAAGTGCTCGTAAGTTCTGGGCGGCAGGCGGGAACTTGGCGCATACTTGTCGTTGATCCCGCCGGCGAGCCCGTTCGGGCACCGGCTGGGTCAGGGCGCTCTGCCCAAGCTGTTCAGTTTTTTTCTCGGAAGCGGAAAGGTGGTTCTCTATGAAGTCCCGTTTTGCGGCGTTGTCGGCGTGTACCGCCGTCCTCCTCACCGCTGGCTTGGCAGTTGCCCAGCCGGCCAACGATATCTGCGGCCAGAATCAGGCCGGATTCACGATCCCCGCCAACGGCGGCTCGGTGACCCAGGCGGTCACCGGCGCGACCCGTGACGGTGCGGCGTGCGCCGGCTCGTCGGGCGTGGATGTTTACTACTACTGGACCCCGTCGAGCGCAGGCCCGTGGGAGCTGCAGACCTGCGCCACCGCCGCCAGCTTTGACTCGGTCCTGTCGATCCACACCGGCTGCCCCACCTCGACGGGCAACTTTGTGACCGGGTCGGCGGCCAGCTCTTGCGCCGACGATACCTGCGGCGTGCTCTCCCGCTTCACTATCGCCAGCATCACCCCGAACCCGGCCACGCCGTACGTCATCCGCATCGCCCGCTGGTCAGGTGCCTTGGCCTACACGTACACGCTGGATGTGCTCAACCTGAGCAGCTCGGGTGCCTGCTGCAGCCCGACCACCGCTGTCTGCACACTAGTTGCCGGCGCCGCGAACTGTGCGTCGGGCAACAACTACCAGGGCAACGGCACCCTGTGCGTGCCGAATCCCTGCCCCCCGCCGCCCCCGCCCGCCAACGACACCTGCGCCACCGCGGAGATCGTGACCCTGAACTCGCCGGTCAGCGGCAACAACCAGTTCGCCACCACCGACTTCGATGACATCCACTCCTGCATCACCACGACCACCCGGGGCGTCTGGTTCGCGTTCACGGCGGCGGTCACTTCCGCCTACAACATCGACTCCTTCGGCAGCACGTTTGATACCGTGGTTTCGGCCTTCGATTCCTGCGGCGGCGCTGAGCTGGCCTGCAACGACGACACCACCGGCCTGCAGTCGCGCATCACCGTGAACATCAACGCGGGCAACAGCGTCCGCATCCTTCTCTCCGCGTTTTCCAGCTTCACGACCGCCGGGCCCTACACGCTCACTGTTTCGGCCACCACGGCCGGCGCGTGCTGCAACGACACCACCGGCGTCTGCACCACCTCCATCTCGGGCGCTTCCGGATGCGCGACGGGGACCACCTACCAGGGCGACAACACGTCCTGCTCACCCAGCCCCTGCCCCGCTTCGGGCTCGTGCTGCAATCCCGACACCGGCGGCTGCACCCTGCTCATCGAGATTCTGTGCGCCTCGCCCAACGTCTGGACCAGCGGTAACGTCTGCTTCCCCAACCCCTGCCCTCAGCCCCCGGCCCCGGCAAACGACGAGTGCAGCGCCGCCGTCGTGTTGACCCTCGGCACGCCCGCGGCCGGCCTTGTCACCGGCGCCACCGGCGCGGACATCACGACCTGCTCGGGCTCCAACATCGACATCTGGTACACCTTCACCCCGGCGACCAGCGGGGCCTTCATCCTCACCGCCGTCCCGGACTCGCCGTCCGATGCCGGAATCGCTCTGGCTGCGTTCGATACCTGCCCCCCCTTCGCCGACACCAACCAGGGTGGCACCGCCTGCGCGGCCCAGCCCGGTAACGGCACCACCAGCACCGTCACGCTCTCGGGCATCGCCGGCCAGACTCTCTACCTCCGCGCCGCCGGGTTTGTCGGCAACATCGGCGCGTTCAGCCTGACCATCAACGCCACCACCAGCGGCGCCTGCTGCAACAACACCACCGGTGTCTGCACCATCTCCACGACCGGCGCCACCGGCTGCGGCACCGTCGGCACCTATCAGGGCGACAACTCCCTCTGCGCTCCCAGCCCCTGCCCCGCCTCGGGCTCGTGCTGCAACCCCGCCACCGGCGGCTGCACCATCACCGTCGAGCCCCTGTGCACCTCTCCCAGCACCTGGACCATCGGCGGCGTTTGCGTTCCCAACCCCTGTCCCCAGCCCCCGCCCCCGGCCAACGACGAGTGCACCGGCGCGATCGCCCTGCAGCTCAACGTTGCCGTCTCCGGCTCCAACACCCAGGCCACCGGCGACGGATTCGAGGGCCCCGGCGGCGCCTGCTACACGACTTCTCCCAACAACTTCAACAAGGCCGTCTGGTTCACCTTCACCGCCCCGGCCAACGACGTCTACGGCTTCACGGCCTGCGGCAGCGCCTTCGACACCGTCCTCTCGGTCTTTGACGGCACCTGCGCCGCCATCGGCTCCGAGCTCGGCTGCGACGACGACACCTGCGACGGCATCACGCCCGCTGGCAGCGGCCTTGCTTCCATCATCGCCCCCATCGCCCTGAGCCAGAGCCAGACCTACTTCGTCCGGCTGTCCTCTTGGGGTTTCGGCAGCGGCGACTTCACCCTCAGCGCCACCGGCACCCCGGTCGTCAGCAACGTCGTCTGCTGCCGCGGCGTGACCTGCGCCGTGATCGCGGCCGTTGACTGCACCGCCCCCGCGGGCGTCGGCATCCGCCCTGTCACGGGCAGCTCCTGCGCCGGCCAGTCGGCCATCAACGCCGGCTGCTGCTATGCAGACTTCAACAAGTCGGGCGTCAAGGACGTCGCCGACATCTTCGCCTTCCTCTCCGCCTGGTTCGCCAACAGCCCCTTCGCCGACGTCGGCGGCGACGGCACCGGCACCCGTGACGTGAGCGATATCTTCCAGTTCCTCTCCGCTTGGTTCGTCGGCTGCACCTAAGCCCGCGTCGCCGGCCGCACCCTGGCCGGCCCAGGACAACCTACTCGCCTCTTTCTACCGGCCTCGTCCCACCTGGGACGAGGCCGGTTCTCGTTGGTCCCACGCCGTGCCCCGCCGGGTCACGGGCGTCCCCCGGCACGTTCAGCCGCCGCAAGACGGCGCAGGATCGACCACGCATAGCATCCGCCCATGCGGCCGTAGCTCAGCTGGATAGAGCGGCGGTTTCCTAAACCGCAGGTCATTGGTTCGAATCCAATCGGTCGCGTTGCTTCCTGCCCCGCCGAATTTCCAAAAAAACCAGCGTTTCTGGCCGGGATAGTCCGGTTCTCTTCCAAATACAGTTTCACGCCCGAGCGTTCGCGTGCGCCGACGTGGGCCCAACCGCGTCCATGTGCATCCATGTGCGTTCATCCCTGATCCCTCCGGCCTCCCGAAAGCGTTCAGCAATCCGCCAAGACAGACGGGTCGGGTCCCGCATGGATGCGAAATGGTCAGGGAGCTTGGCCGTCGCCGCTGAACGATTGCTGGAGCAATTGCCGAATCACCCTGGGATACACGCCCGCCGCCGAGAGCAACGAGCCGGAGGTGCGCCTGCTCCCGTCCACCATCGTGTCGGAGTTCGGCAGGCGGCACACGGGTAGAGCCCGGGTCGGCATGCTCAGGTGTAGGACATGCACCCGCGCACCGATTTCTCTGAGCTCATGAAGCAGGAGTTCGGCTTCAATCACCGCCAGCGACGCCTCGGCCCTGAGCCGGTCATGCTCCGACGCGACAAACCGACCCGCGAGTCGTGGCCCCTAAGCAAACTTCCGTGATTGAGGACCTGTACGAGTGCGGAAGGGCCGACTGTGAGCAAGCCGCGTGCGTCGGCCTTTGAGCCGGCCATGAACAACCGAGCCCACGAAGCTTGCCGGCCGATCAGTGTGCTGCCCGCGAAAAACCAGTGATTCCCGTACTGAACGTGCCCGGCTCGGGGACCGCCTCGCCAATCGGACCAAGTCGTCGGCTTGCCCGAAAGCCCGGCTCGGACACGCTCTGTTGATCAAGGCGTTCGACCCGTTCGTCGGTGGGGGACGCGTCAATCTCCGGAAGAAGGGTTCCTGAAGCAGAACCACGGCAGTAACATGTATCTTCGCTCTCGCGGAAACATCGGGAGCGTCGCGGAGTCCATTCGATGAACCCCGAAGTCGATCAGAAACCACCCTCTATCCTCGCGCGTCTGAGGAGCGAGACGCGACCCGAGCACGAAGCTATTGAAGCCGCGCTCGAGCTCACGAGCAGCACACTCACGCGCGACGAGTATCGCCGAACGCTGGAGCGGTTCTACGGCTTCTACCGGCCGCTCGAAGCCGGACTGAGCGAGGCTGGTGGGTGGACCCGGCGCGGTCTGGACCTGACGGAGCGGCAGAAGGCCCCCCATCTGGAGGCCGACCTGCGTGCGCTCGGGGTGGCCGTCCCGGCGGATCTTCCGGTGTGCGCGGACCTGCCTCCGCACGCCACGCCCGCCGCCGCATTCGGTTGTCTATACGTGATGGAAGGCGCGAGCCTTGGCGGGCAAATCATCAGCCGATCGATCGAAAAGACCTTGGGCGTTACGCCGGACACCGGCGGCCGGTTCTTCCACGGCTACGGCGACCGCACCGGCCCGATGTGGCAAGCATTCCGCACGGCGCTCTCCGAGTTCGCGGTCACCATCGCCGTTGAGGACGAGGTTGTGGGCGCCGCAAAGCACACCTTCGAGAAACTGCACCGGTGGTTGTCGGCCGGAGGCGCCGCCCGATGACCCCGACGACCGACGCCCCGCTGCCCTGGGCCACTCAGCCCTACAGCATCAAGCGGCACGGCACCACGATCACCAATTGCGATAGCGAGCCGGTACAGACGCCCGGGTGCGTTCAGGCACACGGGGCCATGCTTGTTCTGCGGCCGGGGGACCTCACGATCCTCCAGGCGAGCGAGAACACCGACAAGCTTCTCGGCCACCCCGCGAACACGCTCTGGAACAAGGCCGTCAGCGCCGCCATAGGACCAGACGGGGAAGCGAGCCTGAAGGCGTTTCTGGCGACCGAGCCGACCGAGCGTAACCCGCTCTACGTGTTCACGCTTCCGACGCGGAGCGGCGTGCCGCCGCTGGATGTCACGGCGCACACCATCGATGGCGTGGTGGTGGTCGAGTTCGAGGCCACCGGACGCACCCGGGCCGACGAGCCGGACTATTACGCGCTCGTCAAGAAGACTGTTGCCCGGTTGCAATCCGCAATGACCCTGAAAGAGTTCTGCGACCTGACGGCCGACGAGTTCCGATCCCTCTCCGGCCTCGACCGGGTAATGATCTATCGATTCCACCCCGATGGTCATGGCGAGGTGTTCGCCGAGAGCAAGCGGGCCGACCTCGACCCGTGGCTCGGGCTGCACTACCCCGCCCAGGACATCCCCCAGCCGGCCCGCGACGTCTTCAAGCAGATCTGGGTCCGCCCGCTGCCGGATGTTCTGGGCGAGCTGGCCGAACTCGTCCCGCTGACGAACCCGGACACTGGGCGTCCGCTCACCATGACCTTCTGCGCCCTCCGTGGGGCGTCGGTGATGTATACGGAATACCTGAAGAACATGAAAGTGACGGCCGGCCTCACCATGCCCATCCGCCGCGGCGGCGAGCTCTGGGGGCTCATCGCCTGCCAGCACTACTCCGGGCCCAAGCACGTGCCGTATCAGGTGCGGGCTGCGTGCGAGTTTCTAGCCCAGGTGGCCTCCCTGCAATATCAGGCGGCCGAAGACCGGGAGCACTTGATCTATCGGCTGAAACTCGACGGGACGCACCAGCAACTCGTCGCCCAGGCAGCGCGGGAAGACGGCTTGTCGGCTCTGACTGAAGGCACCCCGAGTCTGATCGACGGCATCAATGCGGGCGGGGCGGCGCTATACCACCGCGACCGCTGGTGGCGTGTCGGCAATACGCCGTCGGAGGCGGAGCTCGAAGCCCTGGGCGACTGGCTGCACGACCGGCCTGAGTTTGCTTCACCGACTCGACCCTTGTATTCGATCGACTCGCTTGTCCAGGACTATTCGCTGGCCGCCGCGTATGCGGATGTCGCCAGCGGGCTGCTCGCCGTGCCGCTTTCACGCGCCAACCGGAACTGGATGCTCTGGTTCCGACCGGAGATGATCCAGACGGTCAACTGGGGCGGCAACCCGCACGAGAAGCCGACCGTCCCCGGTCCGCACGGCCCTCGGCTCACTCCGAGGGCGAGCTTCGAGCTCTTCCAGGAATCGGTCCGAGGGCGCTCTTTGCCGTGGGTCGAGGTGGAGCTCGACGCCGCCGCCCGGTTGCGGATGCTGGTGATGGAACTTGTCGTCGGCCGGTCCCAGCGGCTGGCGGACTTGAACGCCGACCTGACACAGTCCAACGAGGAGCTCGACGCCTTCGCCTATGTCGCGTCGCACGATCTGAAGGAGCCGCTGCGGGGCATCCACAAATACGCTCACCAGCTGCTCGAGAACGCAACGACAGAGGACCTAGAACACCGCCAAAAGCTCGACAGACTCATGCGGCTGACGGTCCGCATGGACAGTCTTCTCGACTCGCTCCTGCACTTCTCCCGGGTCGGACGCGCGGCGCTGCAGACCGAGAACGCGGACCTCAACGAAGTAGTGAACGAGGCCATCGAAATGGTGGACGCCCGCCGGACCGACGGGCCGACGGAAATCACGCTTCCCCGCCCCCTCCCATCCGCCCGGTGCGACCGGGTGCGATGCAGGGAGATCTTCGTCAACCTTTTGTCCAACGCCCTGAAGTACAACGACAAGCCGCAGAAGCACGTCGAGGTCGGCTTCATCGGCCCGCGCGAGGACCACCCCCGGCCCGGGTGTCCGAGCGGCTTGGCCGACCTCACGATTTTTTACGTGAAAGACAACGGCATCGGCATCCCGGCGAGGTACTTTGAGCAGGTGTTCAAAATGTTCAAGCGGCTTCACGGCCGCGATGAGTACGGCGGCGGCACCGGCGCCGGGCTCACCATCGTGCAGAAACTGGTCGAGAGGCACCACGGTCGCGTCTGGCTTCATTCAACCCCGGGAACCGAGACAACGTTCTACTTTACCTTGTCTGCCCGGAAAGAAATCTGACATGCCATCGAGCAAGCAATTCCCTGTTACACTCGTCGTGATCGAAGACTCGGACGACGACTTTGAAACCGTGATAGAGGCGGTCAAGCGGTCCGGGGTGGCGGCCGATGTTCGGCGGGCGACGACGGGCGAGGCCGGTCTGGCAGTGCTTGGCGAGATCGCCGCCGACCGCCCAGTGATCGTCTTCTTGGACCTGAACACGCCCGGGACCGACGGCCGCGAAGCCCTCGCCGCCTTGAAGGCGGATCCAGGGTTGAAGTTGATCCCTGTGGTCGTTTTCAGCACCTCGGCCAACCCAAAGGACGTCGGGTTCTGTTATGCCGCCGGTGCCAACGCATATCACGTCAAGCCGGTCCAGTACCCCGAGCACCTGCAGCTTGTCATCGACCTGGTCGAATACTGGTTTCTCCGAGTTACCCTGTCCACCGCCGGAGGGCCTCGCTCATGAAGTTCGATGCGTCGGTCGCGCCCGTCCCGATGTGGCGCGTCGTCATCATCGAAGACAGCCCGGAAGACCGGGATGAGCTGCGGCGTCTGCTGCTCAAGGGGTCGGACCGTCGCTATCAGTTCGTCGAGGCCCAGACCGGGGCCGCCGGTGTGCGGGCCGTCCTTGAGGATCCGGACGGCCCGCCCGACTGCGTGCTGCTCGATTACACCTTGCCCGACACAGACGCCCTCGAAGTGTTGCCCGCCGTCATCGGCCCGGATGGGCTGACGATCTGCCCGTTCGTGGTCGTGACCGGCATCGCCGACATGCGGCTCGGCCCTGCGGTTCTGCGGGCCGGGGCTCAGGACTTCATCGGCAAGGACTGGATGACGGCCGAGAGCCTGACCCGCGCGATCGAGAACGCCGCCGAGCGGTGGGCCCTGACCCGCGAGCTTCAGGCTCGTGCGGCGGCCTTGAAGGCCGGTCAGCACCAGCTGCAGCTCGCCGTCGAGCTCGCGGGTCTGGGCGTGACCCGGATCGACTACTGCACGAACACGGTTGTTCTCGACTCCATCGCCGCCGAACTGTTCGGGCTGGAGGCCGGGGTGCCGCTGCCCCGCTCGGCCATCCACGACACATTCCACCCCGACGACGCTGCGGAGATCTCTCGGCTGATGAACCACTCTCTTGACCCCGCTGGGGACGGTTGCTTCGTCATGGAGCACCGGGTCGTCCATGGCGACGGCTCGATCCGCTGGCAGTCGGTCAAGAAGCAGGTCGTCTTCGGTGATGTCGGCGGCGTCCGCGGCCCGGTCGCGGGCATACTGGCGGCGGTAGACATTACCGAGCGCAAGGCTGCCGAGCGGGAACTCGCCCGCCACCGCGAAAACCTTCAGCGGGAAGTCGAGACGCGGACCGCGGAGCTAGCGGCGTCGACTGTCGCCTTGCACACCTCCGAGCGTCTGGCCGCCTTGGGCACGCTGGCCGCGGGCCTGGGCCACGATATCGCCAACCTGACGATGCCCATCCGCACGCGACTCGAGCTGCTCAATGCCGCGTGCACGACCGACGAAGCCCGCGAGGATCTGGCAGCCATCCGCAAAGCGCTTGACCACCTGAGCAACCTCTCTGCCGGGATGCGGCTCATGGCGATCGACCCCGAGCGCGGCGAGGCGTCGCCCCCCGCCGCCGACCTCGAATCGTGGTGCGTCGAGACCTCGCAGATCTTTCGCGCGGCGCTCCCACGCCAGATCCAGCTCAAGTGTGACGTTCCGAGCGGACTGGGCGTGAACATCCCGCGGCATCGGCTTGCGCAGGCCGTCTTCAACCTCGTGCAGAACGCCGGGGAGGCGATGGCCGCCCGGCCCGCCGGCACCGTTCGCGTCACCGCCGAGGCCGCGACCAGCGACGCCGGCGCGCCGGTGGTCAAGGTGCAGGTCAGCGACGACGGCCCGGGGATGTCCGCCGAGGTGGTGGCCCGCTGCTTCGAGCCCTACTTCTCGACCAAGGGACGAGCGATCTGCACCGGCATGGGACTGGGAATGGTCAGGGGCATCGTGGATTCCGCGGGCGGCACCGTGGCCGTCCGGTCGGCACCGGGCGAGGGCACGACCTTGACCCTTACGCTCCCCGCCGTCGTCTCTGGCCAGGCGGCCCACGCAAACGCGGCACTGATGGCCGCCGTGACGGTCAAGAGCCAGCGTGAGGCGGCCTTGGCGATGATGTTCCTCGGTCAACTCAAGGTAAGAACGTCCCGTCATCTCGAGCCATCGGTTCCGGAGGTCTCGCTGTGGGTGGTCGAGAGACCCGACCCGGCGCTGCTGCGGGCATACCTCGGCCATGATCGGGAACGCCGGGTGGTCGTCCTGGATCGCGGATTCGATTCCGCCGCGTCGGACACGGGCGGGCAGAAGCCGTGGGACGGGCAGGGCCTGAACGATCTGAACGCACGAATGACCGTGCTGAGCCCGTCGCCAAGCCCCGGCGAGCTCCGAAACGCCATCACTCAGGCCATTCGTGCGAGCGCCCCGACCGCTCTGGGAACATAATCCGTGACCGCGACAGCCCCCACACCCAGCATTTTCATGGTGGACGACAACACCCTCGCCGCGGCGGCGATGGAGCAGTACTTCTCTCGCACGGGTCTGCTGCGCTGGCTTGGGTGGTGCCCCGACCCCGCCGCGGCGGTACAAACAATCATTCAGATTCGACCGGACGTGGTCCTGCTGGACGTTGAGATCCCCGGTGCCGATTGCTTCGCCGCGCTGCGAATGCTGACGGATCAGTGCCCGGACTCGCGCGTCGTCATGTTCAGCGGACACACGCAGTTCGCCCTCATAGACCGGGCGTTTCAAGAGGGTGCGGCGGGGTACATCATCAAGGACGACCCCACCGCCACGATCGCTCAACTGCTCATCGACGCCGCTGGAGGCGAATGTGTCTTGAGCCCCACGGCCTCCGCGTCCTATCTTCGCGAAGGCGGCAACTCCGCCTGAGGGCCGCTGCCACGCGAAGCGCGTGCCCGTCGGCACGGCCTCGTGCTGTCCGCGGCATCGCCCACGGCTTCCCCGTCCTCAACAACGCCGCCGCCAAGCCGGGCCGTTCCCGGACCGAACCGGCCGAGCAATACCCGAAGACCAGCGGGCGGGATTCGCAAGTGCCGTGGCGGTCATCGCGTACGGCCAGCGCTCGGCGGGTTCCCGGGGCTGCGAGTCATCGGCTTGAATCCAATGGGCCGCGTTATCCCGGTCGCCCGCGCTGGGCTGCAACCGTCCCGGGCGGGACGGGCCCGGCCGCGCACGGCCCTATCATTGTCCCCCACACGCCGTTTATCGCCGCGTGCCCGCCCCCGGGGCCCGCGGCTTGCAGGAAGTCCACGCCCATGGAAGCCGGAATCGTCGGTCTGCCCAACGTCGGCAAGAGCACGCTGTTCAATGCC